>NZ_JADKYQ010000003.1:0-487146 GCF_015354395.1 Micromonospora sp. ANENR4 | reverse complement strand
AGATCGAAAATGCCGTCAACCTCATGATCGACCGCGCTGGTCGGGCGCGCCGGGCGGGGAGGGACTGTCAGGGGGCGCGGAGCGGGGTGCGCAGTTCGGCCAGGGCGGAGGCTACGCCGTGCAGCAGGTCGGTGGCCTCGGTCAGGCGCGCGGCGGACGGGTGCTCGGTGTTCGGGCGCGCGTCCTCGGCCACGTAACCGGCGGCGGCCACCACCAGCCGCTCGTACGCGGCCACCCCGTCCTCCAACTGGGCCACCAGCGTGGCGTGCACCTCGTTCAGCGTGCTCTGCGGGGTCAGCTTCGCCGCGCGTTCCACGCCCGCCACCCGGTTCGCCAGCTCACGCAGGGACCGGTCGGCCTCGGCCGCCTCCCGGACCGCCGGCTCGGCCAGCCCGGTCAGCCGTCCGGCCAGCCCGGCCAGGGTGAGCGCGGCCCGGTCCAGCCGGGCCCACGGCTCGGCCGCGGCGGTGCCGCGCAGCGCGAGGCGGGAGCGGACCCGGCGTACCTCCGCCACGACGCCCGGCCCGACTGGGAGCCGTTCGACGGCGGCGACCAGCCGGGCGCGGGAGCGGGCCGCGGCCTCGGCCGGATCCAGGGCGGGCGGTGGCGGCACGGCGGCCAGCGCCCGGTGGTCGACCCAGCGCCAGGCGGCCACCGCGATCGCGCTGCCCGCGGCGCCGGCCCAGGCCGCATCCGCCAGACCCAGTCCGGCGTACGGAGTCAGCACCGCGGCGGCGCCGCCGAGCCCTCCCGCCAGTACGCTCCACCGCCGCGCCGAGTTGCGTAGCCGGCGCAGCCTGCGGAAGTGCCGGGCCCGTTCGTCCGCCATCGTGTCCGCCCCTCCGTCAGCCGGTAGTGGTCTCCCCGGTGCCACGCTCCCGGCTCATGCTGGCTCGGATCTCGTCGAGCCGGGCGGCGGCGGCCGGGTCGGCCGGCTGCCCCACGGCGGGGGTCTCGGACCGGCTGCCGAGCTGCTCGCCGGCCATGCTCGACCGGATCTGTTCCAGTCTCGCCGATCCGGCCGAGTCGAGCGTGGCCTTCTGGATCTCCAGCATCCGGCCCTCGACCGAGTTGCCGGCCAGCTCGGCGCGGCCCATGGCGGTGGCGTAGCGGCGTTCGATCCGGTCGCGTACCTCGTCCAGCGAAGGGGTGTTTGCGGGCGCGGTGAGCGACGACATCGACTCCAGCGAGCGGGCCACACTCTCCTGCATCTTGGCCTGCTCCAGCTGGCTGAGCAGCTTGGTGCGCTCGGCCAGCTTCTGCTGGAGGATCATCGAGTTGTTCTCGACCGCCTTGCGGGCCTGCGCCGCCGCGCCGAGCGCCTGGTCGTGCAGGGTCTTGAGGTCCTCCAGCGCCTGTTCGGCGGAGACCAGCTGGGTGGCAAGCATCTGGGCGGTCTGCTCGTAGCGCCCGGCCTCGGTCTCGTCGCCCCGGCCCCGGGCCTGGTCGGCCACTGCGAGCGCCTGCCGAGCGTTGCCCTGGAGCTGTTCCACCTCGGTCATCTGCCGGGACAGCTTCATCTCCAGCTGGCGCTGGTTGCCGATCACCGCGGCCGCCTGCTGCACCAGCGCCTGGTGCTGGCGCTGTGCCTCCTCGACGGCCTGCTGGATCTGCACCTTGGGATCGGCGTGCTCGTCGATCTTCGCGCCGAAGAGCGCCATCAGGTACTTCCAACCCTTGACGAACGGGTTAGCCATCTCCGCCTCGTCCCCTCAGTAGCGTCGCGCCTACATCGTCCCAGCCGGACGCCACTCCGGCACCCGTACGCTCCTGATCAACAGTACGACGCGAACGCCAGCACTGCCCACGACGTGACAGCCGGGGTCAGGCGGCGCAGACCACATCCCGCTCGGCGGGGCGTACGCGGGTGCTGCGCAGCGTGGCCTTGAGGGGCGAGTCCTGCCGGACCTGGACGGCGACGCCGCCGTCGGAGGTGACCTGCCGGACACTCCTGTTTGTCGCCTTGCGGACGGCGGCCGGCGTCACCGGGGCCGGCTCGTCGGCCACCGGAACCAGCACGCCGGGCATCTGCTCGGCGAGGGCGACGGTGTCGCTCACCTCGCGGAGCAGCTCGGACAGGCGGGCGCCGAGCGCGTCGCAGATCGCGGCCAGCAGTTCGCTGGAGGGTTCCTTCTGGCCGCGTTCGATCTCGGAGAGGTAGCCGAGGCTGACGTTGGCGGCGGAGGAGACCTCGCGGAGGGTGCGGTGCTGCCCTTGCCTGCGTGCTCGCAGCGCGTCACCGATCACCCGGCGTAGCAGGACCATCGCACCTCCCCCTGAACGGGACCACCATCTCCGGCCGGAACGCGTCGCGCCGGACGCGGTGGACCGCTCCGGCGCCGACGGTGACCGCCGGAGCCTTCCCGCAACCGTACCCGTTGGTCGCCACGACGACATCCCACCCCGCCTCTGAAAATCCGGGCGGATCGACAGGTCCGGCGATCCCGCCGCCGGGCGTGTCGGCGCCGCGCGGGCTCACCGGCGGCCGGCCCCCGCCGCCTCGGTGGCGGCGTCGGCGGGGAGCTGGATGCGGTCGGCGAGCAGCCGCAGCGCCTCGATCACCGCGGCCGAGCGGATGTGGTCGCGGCCGCCCTCGAGGTCGAGCCGGCGCACCTCGGTGCCGTCCGGTCCGGCGACCGCCACGTAGACCAGGCCGACCGGCTTGTCGTCCTGCGGTTCCGGACCGGCCACGCCGGTGGTGGCCAGGCCCCAGTCAGCGCCGCAGCGCTGCCGTCCGCCCTCGGCCAGTGCCGCCGCCACGTCCGGGTCGACCGGGCCGCGGTCGGCGAGCAGGTCCTCCGGTACGCCGGCGAGCGTCGCCTTGAGTTCGGTGGCGTAGACCACCATGCCGCCCCGGTAGATCGAGCTGACCCCGGCGATCTCCACGATCGCGGCGGCGAGCAGGCCGCCGGTCAGCGACTCGACGGTGGCCAGCGTCTCGCCGCACTCGTGCAGGCGGTGCACCACGGCGGCCGCCGGGCTGCCGGCGGGCCGCTGGTTACTCGCGTCGGTGTCCATGCCCGCCCCCATTTCCCGCCCCACGCCGGCTTACTCGTCCGCCGCCCGGACCGACGGGCCCGCCGACCGGCTCAACGGGCCGGGCGGCGCAGCCGCAACGCCTGGGCGATGTAGTCGAACCCGGTGACCACGGTGACCACCACGGCCGCGCCCATGATCCACGGGCCGACCGCGGCGAGCGCCTCCGGCATCGGCCAGAGGTACCAGGTGATGGCCAGGATCTGCAGCGCCGTCTTGACCTTGCCGCCCCGGCTGGCCGCGATCACTCCGTGCCGGATCACCCAGAAGCGCAGCCCGGTGATGCCCAGTTCGCGGGCCAGGATCACCACCGTCACCCACCAGGGCAGCAGGTCGTAGACGGAGAGCAGCAGCAGGGCGGCGCCGGTGAGCGCCTTGTCGGCGATCGGGTCGGCGACCTTGCCCAGCGAGGTGACCAGTTCGTACCGGCGGGCGATCCAGCCGTCGACCAGGTCGGTCGCGGAGGCCACCACGAAGATCAGGCAGGCCGTCATCCGCCAGCCCGCGTGGCTCATGCCGGAGGCGATCACGGTGGCCACGAAGACCGGCACCAGCATCAGGCGCGCGCCGGTGAGCACGTTCGCCGCGTTGAGCAGCGGTACGGGGGCAGCGGCCGTCGACTCCGCTCCCGTCATGTCCCGCATCGCCCCACGTGGCTTCCCCGCTCCATCAGGGCCCGCCGTCACCGTACCGCGCCGGGCGCCGCCGAGATCATCTCATCCGGTACGGCTACCAGGTCCACGCCCTCGGTCGCCGTCACCGTGGCCCGGACCAGGTCACCGGGGCGCAGCGCGGCCAGATCGACGCCGCCGCCGACCGGCGCGACGAGCGTGGTCGAGCCGTCGACCTCGGGCGCCTGGTGGGCGGCCCGCCCCTCCACCGCGCCGTCGGCGATCGAGTCCACGAGCACCTCCACCGTCGCGCCGAGGCGTTCCTCGGCGCGCTGCGAGCAGAGTTCGTCGGCCAGCGCGCTGAGCCTGTCGTACCGCCGCTTGATCGTGGCGGCGGAGACCTTGCCGGTGAGTCCGGCGGCCTCGGTGCCGTCCTCGTCGCTGTAGTCGAACATGCCGATCGCGTCCAGCCGCGCCTCGGTCAGGAACCGGACCAGCTCGGCCACGTCCTGCTTCGTCTCGCCGGGGAAGCCGACGATGAAGTTGCTGCGCGCGCCCGCGTCCGGCGCCAGCGCGCGAGCGGAGGCGAGCAGTTCCAGGAACCGGTCGGTGGAGCCGAAGCGCCGCATCCGGCGCAGCACCGGCTCGCTGGAGTGCTGGAACGACAGGTCGAAGTAGGCGGCCACGCCCGGCGTGGTGGCGATCACCTCGACCAGGCCGGGCCGGGTCTCGGCGGGCTGGAGGTAGCTGGCGCGGACCCGCACGATCCCGTCGATCGCGGCGAGCTGCGGCAGCAGCTTCTCCAGCGCGCGCGGGTCGCCCAGGTCCTTGCCGTACGAGGTGGAGTTCTCACTGACCAGCACCAACTCGCGGACGCCGGTCTTGGCCAGCCACTCGGCCTCGGCGAGCAGCTCGTCCGGGGTACGCGAGACGAACGCGCCGCGGAACGCCGGGATGGCGCAGAACGCGCACCGCCGGTCGCAGCCGCTGGCGAGCTTCAGCGAGGCCACCGGGCCGGTGTCGAGCCGGTGCCGCAGCACCTGCCGCAGGTGGGCCGGGGTGTGCGCGTCGGTCTCCGGTGCGACCCGGGCCGGGGTGCCGTGCCCGGGCAGCGACACCGCCGCGTCGCGGCGCTTCACC
This sequence comes from Micromonospora sp. ANENR4, assembly GCF_015354395.1. Lineage (NCBI taxonomy): Bacteria > Bacillati > Actinomycetota > Actinomycetes > Micromonosporales > Micromonosporaceae > Micromonospora > Micromonospora sp. ANENR4. The sequence continues at coordinate 482,359 of NZ_JADKYQ010000003.1, read as the reverse complement.
GGGGTCAGCGGCAGCAGTTCCCGCCGGTCGCGGGGGGTGTGCGCGCCGATCGCCTCGCCGGCGAGCACCGAGTCGAGGCGGGCGGCGATGTCCGGGTAGTCGTCGAAGCTGAGCACGGCCTGCGCCTCGGGGAGACTGTCGGCCAGCTCACGGCCGTACCGCTCGGCCATACACCCGGCGGCGACGACCTTCGCGCCGGTGTCGGCGGCGGCCAGCAGCGTCTGGATCGAATCCTGCTTGGCCTTCTCGACGAACCCGCAGGTGTTCACCACCACCACGTCGGCGCCCTCACCGTCGGTGGTGACCTGCCATCCGTCGGCGTGCAGCCGGGCGGCCAGCTCCTCCGAGTCGACCTCGTTGCGGGCACAGCCGAGGGTCAGCAGGGCGACGCGGCGCCCGTCGGATCGCGGGGTGGAGGAGGAGGCAGACACCATCCGAGGGTACCGGGCCGGTTCCGGTGCGCCGCGCACCCGTCCGGCCAGGGTCAGCGCGCGGACACGGCCACCCGGGCCAGCCGATCGAGGAGGAACACCTCCGTGCCGGCCAGGCCGGTGGAGCAGAAGACCGAGATCTGGTCCGCGGTGGTCCGGCCGGGAACCGCGCCGGCCAGCACCGCGCCCAGGTCGCGCAACCGCCCGGCGTACGGCTCGACGGCGGCGAGCATCGGCGGGACGTACGCGGCGGCCTGCCCGGGTGAGTCGGTGACCAGCAGGTCGGCGGCGTCGAGCAGGTCGGGGCCGAACTCGTGCCGGTCGACCTGCTTGAAGCCGACCGTGTTGACATGGGTGCCGGGGGCCAGGTCGGCGGCGTCGAGCACCGGGACGGTGCTGGTGGTGGCGAGCACCACGACGTCCCGGTCGCGTACCGCGGCGGCGGCCGAGCCGACGGCGCGGGCCGGCACGCCCAGCTCGGCGCGGACCCGCGCGGCGAACGCGTCCCGCCGGGCCGCCGAGCGGCTGTACACGGTCACCTCGCGCAGCGGCCGCACCGCCGCGGCGGCCCAGACCTGGGTCCACGCCTGCCGGCCGGACCCCACCACGCCGACTGTGGCGGCGTCCGCGCGGGCCAGCGCGTCCACCGCCACGCCACCGAGTCCTCCGGTACGCCGGGAGCCGAGTTCCTCGCCGACGGCGATGGCGCGTACCGCGCCGGTGCTCGCGTCGTGCAGCACGACGAGCTGACCGCTCTCCGGGTGGCCGAACGTGTCGTACGAGCGGAAGCCATACCACTGCCCGGTGAGGTGCCCGGCGGTGAGCACCATCCGGCCCCCGCCCAGCGGCGCGGACGCCCGGGGCGGGGCGATGAGCCGCCCGGCGTGCGCGGCCAGCAGCGCGTCCCGCATGGCCGCGACGGTGAGCGGGGCGTCCACGGCGGCCGCGACGTCGTCGTCGGAGAAGAGCAGGGTCATGTGTTCCATCGTGCAACCTGAAGTTGACGTCAACTCCACTCATGGTGGGCTTTCTCACCCCGCCGCCGGTCCGGCCCGCCCGGTGCTACCGTCGGCCACGACGGCCCGCGGGCCGTCCCGGACGAGTGGTGGGCGTACCCGGTCAGGCCAAGACGCCCCGTGTGACCCAACCGTCGCCCGGCCCGCTCCGCGCCGGGCCCGCCCGTCAGAGGTGATGTCCCGTGGCCTGGATCGTGCTGGTGATCTCCGGACTCCTGGAGACCGCGTGGGCGATCGCCCTTGATCGCAGCGCCGGTTTCACCCGTCCGCTCCCCTCCGCCGTCTTCGCCGTCACCCTGGTCGGCAGCATGGCCGGCCTGGCGTACGCGCTGCGCGACATCCCGGTCGGCACCGGCTACGCGGTGTGGGTCGGCATCGGTGCGGTGGGTACCGCGCTCGTCGGGATGCTCGCGCTCGGCGAGCCGGTCAACCTGCCGCGCGTGGCCTGCCTGCTGCTGGTGGTGGCCGGCGTGATCGGGCTGAAGCTGTTCAGCTGATCGCACGCATCCGGTTTGGACGATGCACCGCCCGGGGTACCCGGTCTCCCGTTGACCGACAGAGCGATCATCACGGAGGACCCCATGGCCGACATCCACGCCAGCGCCCGTCCGCGCAGCAACGCCGCCCGGATCTGCACGATCATCGCGTTCGTCTTCGCGGCCCTCGCGATCTTCCTGTCCCCGCTGATCTTCGGTGTCCTCGGCCTGATCCTCGGCATCGTCGGCGCCGTCCTCGGTGACAAGCCGCTGGGCTGGTACGCCGCCGCCGCGAGCGTGGTCGGCGCGATCATCGGCGCCGTGCTCGTCGCCGCGCTGCTCAACAACTGACCCGCGAACCGCCGACGGCGGCCCCACCCTCGGGTGGGGCCGCCGTCGTCCGTTGCGGGGCCGTCAGTCCTCGCCGCCGCGCAGGCCGGCCAGGACCTCCTCCAGCTCGTCCGGCTTGACCAGCACGTCGCGGGCCTTGGAGCCCTCGGACGGGCCGACCACGCCCCGGGTCTCCATCAGGTCCATCAGCCGGCCCGCCTTGGCGAAGCCGACCCGCAGCTTGCGCTGGAGCATCGAGGTCGACCCGAACTGCGAGGTGACCACCAACTCGACCGCCTGCACGAGCAGGTCCAGGTCGTCGCCGATGTCCTCGTCGATCTTCTTCTTGCTGTCCTGCGCCGGGGCGAGCACGTCCGGGCGGAACTCCGGCTCGCGCTGGTCCTTGCAGAACTTCACCACGTCGGCGATCTCGCGCTCGGTCACCCAGGCGCCCTGGATGCGCTGCGGCTTCGACGCGCCCATCGGCAGGAACAGGCCGTCGCCGCGGCCGAGCAGCTTCTCCGCGCCCGGCTGGTCCAGGATGACCCGGGAGTCGGCGAGCGAGGAGGTGGCGAACGCGAGCCGGGACGGCACGTTCGCCTTGATCAGACCGGTGACCACGTCCACCGAGGGCCGCTGGGTCGCCAGCACCAGGTGGATGCCGGCGGCCCGGGCGAGCTGGGTGATCCGGACGATGGAGTCCTCCACGTCGCGCGGCGCGACCATCATCAGGTCGGCCAACTCGTCCACGATCACCAGCAGGTACGGGTACGGCCGCATCTCCCGCTCGCTGCCCGGCGGCGCCTTGATCTCGCCGTTGCGCACCTTGCGGTTGAAGTCGTCGATGTGCCGGACCCCGTTGGCGGCGAGGTCGTCGTAGCGCATGTCCATCTCGCGGACGACCCACTCCAGCGAGTCGGCCGCCTTCTTCGGGTTGGTCACGATCGGCGTGACCAGGTGCGGGATGCCGTCGTAGCCGGTCATCTCGACCCGCTTCGGGTCGATCAGCAGCAGCCGCACCTCGTCCGGGGTGGCCCGGGTCAGGATGGAGACCAGCAGCGAGTTGAGGCAGGACGACTTGCCCGCGCCGGTGGCGCCCGCGATCAGGATGTGCGGCATCTTCGCGAGATTTGCCACCACGTAGCCGCCCTCGATGTCCTTGCCGAGCGCCACCACCATCGGATGGTGGTCGCTCGTCGCCTCGCGGGAGCGCAGCACGTCGCCGAGCGACACGTTCTCCGGGTCGGTGTTCGGGATCTCCACGCCGACCGCGCTCTTGCCCGGGATCGGGCTGAGGATGCGCACGTCCGGCGACTTCACCGCGTACGCGATGTTGCGGGACAGCTGGGTGATCCGCTCGACCTTGACGCCCGGACCCAGCTCCACCTCGTAGCGGGTGACCGTCGGGCCGCGGGTGAAGCCGGTGACGGCGGCGTCCACGTCGAACTGCTCGAAGACGCCGGTGAGCGCCGCGATCACCTCGTCGTTGGCCTTGCTGCGGCTCTTCGGCTTGGCGCCGCTGCCGAGCAGGTTCGCCGGCGGCAGCGTGTAGTCGCCGGCGAGCCCGGTCAGCGCGAGCTGCTCGGCGCGGGTGGGCAGCGGCGAGTGCTCCGGCGGCTCGACCGGCTTGCGGTTCGCCGGCACCTTGGGCGGCTTGCGCGGCAGGACCAGGGTCTCCTGGAGGTCGACGCCCGCCAGCTCGTCGTCCGGATCGAGCGGCTCCAACGGCGGCGGCATCCGCTTCGCGGGCCGCTTGCGGGCCGGCTTCGCCGGCGCCTCGTCCTCGGCGAACTCCTCGTCGACGTCCGCTCCGGCCGGGTCGGCGCGCAGGCCGAGCCGCTCCGGGATCTTGTTGATCGGCGTCGCGGTGACCACGAGCAGGCCGAACACCAGCAGCAGGAGCAGCAGCGGCATAGCCACCCAGGCGGTCACCGCCGACTTCAGCAGGTCGCCCACGCCCGCGCCGATCAGGCCGCCCGCGAAGTCGCGCTGGACCTCGTCGACCGGGTTCTGCCCGATGTGCAGCATCGCGGCGGTCGCCAGCATCATCGAACCCCAGCCGACCAGGCCGCGACCGCGGTGCTCAGGATCGGCCGGGGTCCGCATCAGCCGCCACGCGCCGACCATGAACAGCACCGGAAGGATTATCGAGATGGCACCGATGAACAGCCGTACGGTGTCGGCCAGGTGCCGGCCCACCGGCCCGGCGCCGCCGCCCCAGATGCCCACCGCGCTGAGGATGGCCAGGCCGAACAGCAGCAGCCCGGCGCCGTCGCGGCGGTGCTCCGGATCCAGCTCCCTCGTGGACGCGGCCTGCCGCCCGGCGGCCCGGAACGTCCAGCCGACCGTGTGGGCCAGTCCCATCCAGACGGCGCCGACCGCCCGGCCGACGAACGCGGCCGGGCTCGGCCCGGGAGCCGGTCGCCGCCGCGCCGGCTTCCGCGCCGCCGCCTTCTTCGCCGGTTGCCGGGCGCGGTTGTTCGTGGTGCCACGCGGCGACGCGCCGCGCCGCCGGCTCGCCTGAGAGGTACGGCCCGCCATAGAGTCACGGTAACGGCGGCACCCGGTGGATCGCCGCTTTTCCGGGTCGTGTCCGCGCGTCGCAGCACGGGTCGGACCGTCGTTTGTGTTATTCGCCTCAGAAGGGATGCCCGATGGCGTCGCCGGAGATCGAGGACGGTCCGGACGGTCCGCTGGCCGGACACCCGCAGGAACTGCGTCCGCTGACCGGTGAGCTGATCGCCGCCGTGCTCGGCCACCGGGGGTACGCGGTGGCCGAGGAACCCGACGGCGCGCTGGTGGGCCGCTGGGAGCGGAACCTGATCTGGTTCCACCGCCGGGGCGCGGCCGGTGAGCTGCTCCAGGTGCGCACCGTCGTCGCGCACCACTTCGGCATCGAGCGTGTGCCCGAGCTGCACGCGTTCTGCAACACGTGGAACCACGACCGGCTCTGGCCGAAGGCGTACGTGCACGTCGCCGACGACGGGTCCGCCCAGGTGTGCGGCGAGGTCACCACCGACCTGGAGCGCGGGGTGACGCCGCACCAGCTCGACCGGCTCGTCGACTGTGGCGTGACCACCGGGTGCCAGCTCGCCGCCGCCGTCGACGAGTTGGCCGGCGGGACGCTCCGGTGACCACGGCACGCGACAGGGGGCTGGCCGCCGCGCTCGCCGACGCCCGGGACCGGCCCGACGGCGCGGAGCGCTGCGCCGAGCTGGAGCGGATCGCGTCGCGGGCGGACGCCACCGGCGATCCACGTACCGCGGTGTCGGCGCGGTTCGCGCTGGTCGAGGCGTACCTGCACCGGGGTGAACGGTGGCGGGCGGTGGAGCCGGTCCGGCGGATGCGGGCCACGCTGGACGGGCACCCCGGACTGCTGGACGCCCGCCCGGACGAGCTGACCCGGTTGCGCCGGCATCAGCGGCAGGCGGTGGAGGCGTCGTTCGGCACTCCCCGGGTGGGCCTGGACCAGGCCCGGTCCCTGTTGGACGCGCTCGCCGGGGAGCTGGGCGAGGACGCGGCGCCGGTGGCGGAGCTGCGCTGCCGGCTCGCCGACCACCTCGGCGACGAGCCGGCGGCCCGGCGGGCGTACGAGCGCTGGTCGGCGGCGGACGCGAACGACCCGGTGGGTGGCTGTGCGGGGTGCGCCCCGGCGCGACGGGCCGACCTGCTGGCCGGCTGGGGCGAGCCGGACGCGGCACTGGCGGCGCTGGCACCGGCGCTGATCGGCTGGGTCGAGCCGCAGGCGCCACCGACCCGGCGGGGCGAGCGGCAGGCGGCAGCGGCCGGCGCGACGGCCTGCACCGACCAGCCGGAACGGGCGCTCACCGTTGGGCTGCTGCCGTGGCTGCGTACCGGCGCGGTGACGCGGGCCGCCCGGGCGCACGTGTACGCGTACCGCCGGCACCGCGGCGAGAAGACGGCGTTCCCGCTGCTCGCCGCGCACCTGCGCTTCTGCGCGCTGGGCGGCTACCTGCATCGTGGGCTGGAGATCCTCACCGAACAGCTGCCCGAGCTGGACCGCCCGGCCGACGACCTGTCCGCGATGGAGTTCGCGGCGGCGGGCGCGCTGCTGTGCGGACTGGCCGCCGAGGCCGGGCTGGGCGGGCGGCGCATCCACCGCCCGGGGCACGGTTCCCGGCCGGCGGCCGAGGTGGACGTGGCGACGCTCGGTACGCAGTTGCAGGCACTGGCGACGGCGCTCGCCGGCAGCTTCGACGCCCGCAACGGCACCGGGCACCAGTCCGGCCGGATCGCCTCCTGGCTGGCCGAGCGGCCGCTCGCCGCGCCGGTGTCGCTGGCTGCCGAGAGCGAGTTCGACGAGGAGCCGGACGCCGATGATCCGGCCGAACCCCTGCCGCCCGGGCCGGAGGAACCGGCACCGCTGGACGCGGCGCTGCTCGCCGCCGCGCTCGACGCCCGGGGCGAGCCGTACGCGGTGGAGCCGGACGGCACGCTCGCCGGGCGGTGGGGCGAGGCCACGATCCAGTTCCGTCTGCTCGGCCGGGACGGCGACGTGCTGCACGCCCGGGTGGTGGCGCAGCGGCGGCTGCCGGCCGGGCGGCGCGCCGAGGCGTACGCGTTCTGCAACGCCTGGAACCACGACCGGCTGCTGCCCGCCGCGTACGTGCACGAGCCCGGCGACGGGACGCTGGTACTGGCCGCGGGCGTCTCCACCGACCTGTCCTGCGGGGTGGCCCCGGCACAGCTCGCCGTGCTGGTGGCCGCCGCGATCCGCACCGGCACCGCGTACGCCGAAGCGGTCGCCGCGCTGCCCTGAGCCCCACCGAGGTGGCAGTACCCGGACGCGGCGCGGCCCCCGACCACCGGGCGGTGGTGGCTCCCGGAGGAACCGTGCCGCCGACGCGGCGCGGCCCCAGACCACCGGGCGGTGGTGGTCGGGGGCCGCGATCTGGGTGCGGCGGTCAGCGGGCGGAGAACGCCAGCGTGTACTCGCCGGAGCCGGACAACCCGACGACGCGGTACCGGTAGGCGCCGGCCGACGTCTCGGCGGTCAGCCGGGCCGTGCCGTCGGCGGTGGCCGCGCGGGCCACGGTGCGGAACGCGCCGCCGGTGAAGCGTTGCAGCTCCAGCACCATGCGGGCGCCGCCCGGCGCGGACAGGCACGCCTCCTGCGTGCCGTCGGGCACCCGGTAGAAGCGCCCGTCCGGCTGGATCTGGGTTCGTCCGGCGGCGATCCGGCCGGTCCGGCTCACCTGCCCGGAGCACTCGGTGTCGCCCGTCGGCGGGGTGGGCTCGGCGGTCGCCGGCGGCGTGGTCTCGCCGCCGCCCGCCGGCGGCTGCGTGGGCGCGGGCTGGTCGCCGGCGGTGACGAGCGTCAGGTCGTTGCGCTGGAGGATCTCGTTGACCGGCTGGAAGAACGTGATGCCGCCCCGGGTGCAGTCGCCGGATCCGCCGGACGTGACGCCCTGCGCCTGGTCACCGGAGAGCCACGCGCCGCCGGAGTCACCCGGCTCGGCGCAGACGTTCGTCCGGGTCAGCCCGGTGACGGTCCCCTCCGGGTAGTTGACTGTGGCGTTCTTCGCCTGGATCAGGCCGCAGCGGGTGCCGGTGGTGGAGCCGGACCGGCAGATCGACGCGCCCACCGGAGCCTCGGTGGAGCCGTTCACCGCCACCGTGCCGCCGTCGGCGAAGTCGGTCACCACGCCCTGCGGCGTCCAGTCGGCGTTCACCCGCACGAACGCCCAGTCGTCACCGGGGAACGAGGACGCGGCGAACGTGCCCTGGGCGACCCGGTTGGATCCGGTGGTGCGGTCCCCCGGCCGGCCGCAGTGCCCGGCGGTGACGAACCCGCCGACCACGGAGAAACCGACCGAGCAGCGGCCCGCGTTGTTGATCAGGTAGGCGTCGCCGCCCCGCACGTCGAACAGCGGACGCGGGGCCTCGTCGGCGGTCCGCACCCGGACCATCCCGGCCTTCGACCCGGCGGCGGCGGCGAGCCGGCGGCCGTCGGCCTCCGCGCCCGGCCGGGCGATCACGACCACGGCGTTGTCTGCCACGTCGACGTACCAGCCGGCCACGTCCGGGCTGGCGTCGGCGCCCGCCGCGTCCAGCCGGCTCTTGACCGCGTCCAGCTCGGCGACGCCCCGCGCGACCCGCTTCGGGACCGCGCCGGCCGCCCGTACCCGCGCCTCGCCGGCCGGGTCGGCCACCGCCACGGTGAGCGTGGCGCCGTCCGCGCTGAGCCAGCTGCCCCCGTAGCCGGCGCCGAGTTCGCCGCGCAGCCGGGTGACGGTGCCGGCCGCCCACCGCTCGGTCCGCAGCCGCTTCGCCGCCTGGTCGCGGGTCAGCGCGAGGTCGCGGCCCATCGCGTCGAGGACCTCCGGCGCGACGCCGTCGGCCGCCGGCGCGGCCCGCCGGGGTTCCTCACCGGCGAACGACGGTACGGTCACCGCCGCCGTCAACCCGGCCGCCGCCACCAGTACGCCGATGACTGTCATCCGTCTGCGGTCCATCCGCCACGCTCCTCCCGACCGGCGCAGGGGCACGCCGGCCGTCGGGAGGTACGGAGACGGACGCCGATCGGATGAGTACCGGCGGCATGTTTCGACGCGCCGTGCCGGGGCGTACCCGGAAAGCGACGACGCCGGCCCACCGCGGACGGTGGACCGGCGCGCGGCGCGGTCGGGTCAGACCTCGACGACGGTCGGGACGATCATGGGCCGACGGCGGTACGCGTCGTTGACCCAGCGGCCCACCGTGCGGCGGACGATCTGCTGGAGCTGGTGCGGGTCGGTGATGCCGTCCGCGGCGGCCCGGTTCAGCGCCTCGGTGACCAGCGGGACCACCGGGTTGAACGCCTCCGGGTCCTCGGAGAAGCCCTTCGCCGAAACGGTCGGCCCGGCGACCACCTTGCCGGTGACCGAGTCCACCACCACCGTCGCGGCGATGAACCCGCCGTCGCCGAGGATGCGGCGCTCGGTGAGCAGCGACTCGCTGACGTCACCGACGGCGAGACCGTCGACGTAGACGTACCGGCTCTTGACCCGCCCGACCAGGCTGGCACGGCCCTCGACCAGGTCGACCACGTCGCCGTCCTCGCAGAGCACGACCCGGTCCGGCGCGACGCCGGACTCGATGCCGAGCCGGGCGTGCGCCCGCAGGTGCCGCCACTCGCCGTGCACCGGCATCAGGTTGCTCGGGCGGACCACGTTGAGCAGGTAGAGCAGCTCACCGGCCGGGGCGTGGCCGGAGACGTGCACCTTCGCGACGTCCTTGTGCACCACCACGGCACCGGCCCGGGCCAGCCGGTTGATCACGCGGTAGACCGAGGTCTCGTTGCCCGGCACCAGCGAGGACGCCAGCACCACGGTGTCGCCCGGCGCGATGGTGATGTGCCGGTGGTCGCCGCTGGCCATCCGGCCCAGCGCGCTCATCGGCTCGCCCTGCGAACCGGTGGACATCAGCACGATCTGCTCGGGCGGCAGGTTCGTGGCCTCCTCGATCCCGACCACCAGCCCGGCCGGGATGTTGAGCAGGCCCAGGTCGCGGGCGATGCCCATGTTGCGGACCATCGACCGGCCGATCAGCGCCACCTTGCGGCCGTGCTCGACGGCCGAGTCGAAGACCTGCTGCACCCGGTGCACGTGTGAGGCGAACGAGGCGACGATGATCCGCCCCTTGGCCTTCGCGAAGATCGAGTCGAGGACCGGGCCGATCTCCTTCTCCGGCGTGACGAACCCGGGGATCTCCGCGTTCGTCGAGTCGGACAGCAGCAGGTCGACGCCCTCGGCGCCGAGCCGGGCGAACCCGGCCAGGTCGGTGATCCGCCCGTCGAGCGGTAGCTGGTCCATCTTGAAGTCGCCGGTGTGCAGCACCAGGCCGGCCGGCGTACGGATGGCCACCGCGAGCGCGTCCGGGATCGAGTGGTTCACCGCGAAGAACTCGCACTCGAACGGGCCCAGCCGTTCCCGGCCGCCCTCCCGCACGGTCAGCGTGTACGGCTGGATCCGCCGCTCGGCCAGCTTCGCCTCGACGAGCGCGAGCGTGAACTGCGAGCCGACGAGCGGGATGTCCGGCTTGTGCGCGAGCAGGTACGGCACCGCGCCGATGTGGTCCTCGTGGCCGTGCGTGAGCACGATCGCCTGCACGTCGGCCAGCCGATCCAGGATCGGGCCGAAGTCGGGCAGGATCAGGTCCACGCCCGGCTGCTCGACGTCGGGGAACAGCACCCCGCAGTCGACGATCAGCAGCTTGCCGTCGTACTCGAAGACGGTCATGTTCCGGCCGATGGCGCCGAGTCCGCCGAGCGGGATGATCCGCAGGCCGCCCTCGGGCAGCGGCGGGGGCAGTTCACCCTCGATGTGCGCCTCGGTCACGCGTCACCTCATTCTGCGACGCCGTCGCGCGGCGTCCGTCGTGTCGTTGATTCATTCGGGCAGGGGCAGGCCCGCCGCGGCGCAGTCGGCGCGCAGCTGGGCCAGTTCGTCACCGGTGGCGTCGACGAGCGGCGGCCGCACCGGACCGGCCGGGCGACCCTGCGTCCCCAGGCCGGCCTTGACCAGGATCGTGCCCTGGGTGCGGAAGATGCCGGTGTAGAGCGGCAGCAACCGCCGGTGCAGGGCGAGCGCCCGGGCGTTGTCGCCCGCCTCGAACGCCTCGATCATCTGCTTGGTCAGCGCGCCGGTGAAGTGGGTGGAGGTGCCGACCACGCCGACCGCGCCGATCGACAGCATCGGCAGGGTGAGCGCGTCCTCGCCGCTGTAGTAGGCCAGGTCGGTGCGGGCGAGCACCTCCGCGGTGGCGAGCAGATCGCTCTTGGCGTCCTTCACCGCGACGATCCGGCCGTGCTCGGCGAGCTTGACCAGCGTCTCGGTGGCGATCGCGACCCCGGACCGGTGCGGGATGTCGTAGAGCATGACCGGCAGGCCGGTCGAGTCGGCGACCGTGGTGAAGTGACGCAGCAGACCGGCCTGCGGCGGCTTGTTGTAGTACGGCGTGACCACCAGCAGGCCGTGTGCACCGGCCTTCTCGGCCTGCGTGGCCAGCTCGACGGTGTGCCGGGTGTCGTTGGTGCCCACCCCGGCGACGATGCGGGCCCGGTCGCCGACCGCCTCGACCACGGTGCGGATCAGCGACTCCTTCTCCGCCTCCGTGGTGGTCGGGGACTCACCGGTGGTGCCGTTGAGGACCAACGCGTCGTTGCCCTGCTCGTCGACGAGGTATTCGGCCAGCCGGGCGGCGCCGTCGAGATCCAGGCCGCCGTCCGGCGTGAACGGGGTCACCATGGCCGTCATCACTCGCCCGAACGGGCGCGACGCGCCCCGGCTCGGGGCGGCGGAGTGGTCGTGCGTCATGCTCACAACCTAGCGGACGGCCGCCGGTGGCCCGGCGGCGAAGGGCGACGAGTCACTCGGCGTGCGGCGACGCTGCCACCTCGGTGCCGTCAGGCAGGGTGGAGATCTCGAAGTCGGCGAAGACGTTCGGCGCGACGCCCTTGAGCTGGCGCAGGCACTCCACCGCCAGCTCGCGGATCTCCACGTCGGCGTGCTCGGTGGCGCGCATCTTCACGAAGTGGCGCCAGGCCCGGTAGTTGCCGGTCACCACGATCCGCGTCTCGGTGGCGTTCGGCAGCACCGCCCGGGCCGCCTGGCGGGCCTGCTTGCGGCGCAGCGTCGGGTTGGGCTCGTCGGTGAAGCGGCTCTCCAGCCCCTCCAGCAACTCGGTGTACGCCCGCACCGCCGCGTCGGTGGCCTCGACGAACTTCTTGTGCAGCTCCGGGTCGTCGGCGATCACCGACGGCTCGACCATCGCGGCGTCCCGCTCGGGCACGTAGCGCTGGGAGAGCTGCGAGTAGGAGAAGTGCCGGTGCCGGATCAGCTCGTGGGTGAACGAGCGGGAGACGCCGCTGAAGTAGAAGCTCACCGAGCCGTGCTCCAGCACGCTCAGGTGGCCGACCTCCAGGATGTGCGCCAGGTAGCCGGCGTTGGTGGCGGTGGCCGGATTCGGCTTCTTCCAGCTCTGGTAGCAGGCCCGGCCGGCGAACTCGGCGAGCGCCTGCCCACCGTCCGCGTCGGTGGACCAGGGCACCTCTTCGGGTGCCTGGAACTGGGTCCACGCGATCAACTTGACCTGGGGCTGAACCATCTCCGGCATTCCTGCGACTGTAGTGGCCCCGCCCCCCACCGTGGAAATCGGCCACGCGGCCGCACCGCCGGCTCGGCGATCGGCCCCGAAGAAGATCTTGGTAGGAAAGCGCCCCTCCGGGGGCCGTTTCGTACCAAGATCTCGCCAGGGCTGGGCTCCGGGCTAGACGTAGAGCGAGGTGAAGGGGGCCCACGGCAGGTTGCGGACCACCGAGAAGACCCCCCAGGCGGCCAGGAACACGCCGATGACCTTGGGGCTGAACTGGGCCTCGGGCAGCTTCCAGCCGAACGCCCGGTTGCCGGCCCAGGCCACGAAGAGCCAGGTCAGGAACGGCAGCGCGAAGACGAACAGGAAATGGTGCCGGGCTGCGGCGGGCAGGTCGCCGTGCAGCACGTACCAGAGCGCGCGGGTGCCGCCGCAGCCCGGGCAGTCCAGCCCCGTGGTCAGCTTGAGCAGGCAGGTCGGCGCGGCGTCCGGGTCGCTCCGGGTCGGGTCACTGACCAGCGCGTACGCGATGCCGAGGCCGACGCAGCCGAGCGCTGCGAGCGGCACCGCCCAGCGCGGGGCGCGGGCGTGCAGGCGCATCACCAGCCGGGTGAGCCGGTCGCTCTCGACCGGCTGGTACGCCGCCGGGTAACCCGGCCACGGCGCTCCGGGTGCTCCGGGTGCTCCGGGTGGAGCGTGCGGACCGGCGTGCGCGTGCGTCTCGGCGTGCGAAGGCTGCCCGGCGTACGCGTAAGCGTGCGCCTCGCCCTGCGGCCCGGACTCCGGCTGCGCGGGCCCGTGCGGGTGCGGCTCGGTGTGCGGGTCGGGCGCGGTGGCAGGCCGGTCAACGCTCGTCACGCGCTCACCGTACACCGGCCACGCCCACCAACGCGGCGGCCAGCGGCCCCGCGAGGTCGCCCGCGGCAGGCGAGGCGACCGCGTCCAGGCCGAGCCAGCCGGCGAGCCGGTACAGCTCGGCGGCGAGCGCCACCGCGGTCTCCCCCGGGTCGGCGCCCGGCTCGACCCAGGCGGCGGGCACCAGCAGCGCCCCGGCCTTCCGGTCGGCCTTCAGGTCGACCCGGGCGGTGAAGCGCTCGCCCTGGCGGAACGGCAGCACGTAGTAGCCGTAGACCCGCTGGGGCGCCGGCACGTAGATCTCGATCCGGTAGGTGAGGCCGAACAGCCGCTCGGTGCGCGCCCGCTCCCAGACCAGCGGGTCGAACGGGCTGACCAGCGTGTTGCCGCGGACCCAGCGGGGCAGCCGCGCGTCGGCGTGCAGGTAGGCGGGGTGCCGCCAGCCCTGCACGGTGACCGGGGTCAGCTCGCCGGCCTCGACCAGTTCGGCCACCGCCCGCCGCGCCCCGGCGACCGGCAGCCGGAAGTAGTCGCGCAGCTCCGGCTCGGCGGCGACACCGAGGGCGCGGGCTGCGATCGACACCAGCGACCGGTGCGCCTCGGCGTCGGTCGGGGTGGGCGCATCCAGCACGGCGGCCGGGAGCACCCGCTCGGGCAGGTCGTAGCGGCGGGCGAACGAGTTGGTGCGGTCGGCGGCGGTGACCTCGCCGGCCCAGAACAGGAACTCCAGCGCCCGCTTCACGGCCGACCAGTTCCAGCCCCAGTTTCCGGTCTCCCGTGGGGCGTCGTGCTCGATCTCGGCCGCCGTCAGCGGCCCCCGGGCGGCCACCTCGTCACGGACCCAGGCGACCAGCTCGGGCTGCTCCTCGGCGATCCGGCGCATCCCGCCCCACGCCTCGTCGCGGGCCTTGGCCATCCGCCAGCGCAAGGCCGGATGCAGCCCCACCGGCACCAGCGACGCCTCGTGCGCCCAGTATTCGAACAGCTCACGCGGGCGGCGGTAGGCGGCGGTGTCCAGCAGCGCGGTCGGGTAGGGCCCGAGCCGGCTGTAGAGCGGCAGGTAGTGCGCCCGCTGGAGCACGTTCACCGAGTCCATCTGGATCAGCCCGACCCGGTCGAGCACCCGGCGCAGATGGCGGCGGGTGGGCACGCCTGAAGGCGCCGGGTCGGCGAAGCCCTGGGCGGCCAGGGCGATCCGGCGGGCCTGGGCGAGGGAGAGCGATTCCGGTACGGCCATCGCCGGCGACCCTAATCCAGCGGTACGACACCGGGAGCGGCGGCTGGACCGATCGCCCGCCGGGGCATAGAACGGACAGGTGCTCACCATTCGCCGGGAGGAACCGGACGACGCCGAGGCGATCGCCCGGGTGCACGTCCACGGCTGGCAGGCCGGGTACGCCGGGATCATGCCCGAGGAGGTGCTGACCCGGCTGAACCCGCGCGCCTGGGCGCAGCGCCGCCGCGACCTCGGCACCGCCGACCCGGAACACCCGTTCACCACGCTCGTCGCCGAGGACGGCGGCACGATCGTCGGGTTCACCACGTTCGGGCCGTACCGGAACAACCAGGACCGGGGCGACCTCGACCCGGCGCACGGCGAGCTGCTGGCGATCTACCTGGAGCCGGCGCACTGGGGCTCGGGCGCCGCGCGGACGCTGCTCGCGGCGGCTCGCGACGGGCTGGCCGAGCGGGGCTGGACCGGGTACCGGCTCTGGGTGCTCGCCGACAACACCCGGGCTCGCCGCTTCTACGAACGGGCCGGGCACCTACCGGACGGTGAGGAGTCCACCTATCCGGTGCCGCTCTCCGGCGGGCGCACCCCGATCCTGCTCCGCGAGCTGCGGTACACCACCGGAGGCTGACCCGGCCGGGACACCGTCGCCGGGACGCCCACCGCCGGCCGGCATGAGCCGGCGCCGGACCGGCAGCCCGAGCAGCAGCGCCAGGCTGATCCACACGTACGTGTTGCTGCCGAGGAAACCGTCCACGCCGGTGAAGTCCTTCTCCCAGGACCAGACGATCCGGCTGCACAGCAGCGCGTACCC
Source organism: Micromonospora sp. ANENR4 (assembly GCF_015354395.1). Taxonomy (NCBI): domain Bacteria; kingdom Bacillati; phylum Actinomycetota; class Actinomycetes; order Micromonosporales; family Micromonosporaceae; genus Micromonospora; species Micromonospora sp. ANENR4. The sequence goes on along the minus strand of NZ_JADKYQ010000003.1, from coordinate 467,114 downwards.
GATCAAGGCGGCGGCCAGCAGCAGACGGCGCCGGCGGCTGCGCGCGGGCGCCGCCATGCCGTTGTCCACGAGCAGGATCAGCCCGGGCAGCAGCCAGACCAGGTGGTGCACCCAGGTCACCGGGCTGACCAGGCACATCACGGCGCCGGTGAGGGCCAGGCCGGTGGCCTCGTCGCCGGCGGCCACCGCCGCCCGCGACCGCCACGCCCACACCACGAGCGTCAGGAGTACGAGCGCCAGCCAGGCGATCGTGCTCGGGTGCTGCGGGTCGAGCCGGGCCACCACCCCGCGCAGCGACTGGTTGGAGACGAACGCCAGCTCGCCGACCCGGTCGGTGTTCCACAGCGCCTCGGTCCAGAACTCCCGGGAGGCGTCGGGGAAGAGACCGGCGGCCACGAGTGTGGCGACGGCAGCCGTGCCGACAGTGGTCAGCGCGGCCCGCCATCGGCCGGTGACCAGCAGGTAGACGATGAAGATGCCGGGCGTCAGCTTGATCGCGGTGGCCAGGCCGATGCCCACGCCCGCCCAGCGGCTGCGCGCCGGCAGCAGCCACAGCAGGTCCACCGCCACCAGGAAGAGCAGCAGCATGTTGACCTGGCCGAAGTTGACCGTCTCGCGCATCGGCTCGTACGCGGCGACCAGGCAGAGCGCGACAGCGAGCGCGAACCAGCGCGTCCAGCCGGACCGGCGGGCCACCGGGTCGAGCAGCCGCCAGATCACCACGGCGCTCGCCAGCACCGTCGCGGTCACGCTCACCACGATCGCCGCGCTCCACGGCAGGTAGGCCATCGGCAGCATCACCAGGGCGGCGAACGGCGGGTAGGTGAAGCCGTACTGCGTCCCGGGGCGCAGGAAGTCGTAGATCTCTCCGCCGTCACGCGCCCAGTACGTCAGCGCGCCGTAGTAGACCTGCAGGTCGAAGAAGCCGTGCCGCACCGCCGCCACGGAGAGGAACACGGTGACCGCCGCGGCGAGCGCCACCACGGCGACGACCTGCGTGATCGTCCGCCCGGCACCCTGCGCCACCGTCACCCTCCTCGCCCTGCGTAGGCTCACGTGTCATGGCTGCAGGCTACGTCCGGCCCGCGCGTCCCGAGGACGCCGGCGAGATCGCACGCATCCAGCTCGCGACCTGGCGGGTCGCGTACCGCCGGATCCTGCCCCGGCACGTGCTCGACAACCTCGACGAGGCGTACCTCGCGCGGCGGTGGAGTGCGGCGGTGCAGGAGCCGCCCTCGGGCGCGCACCGGGTGCTGGTCGCCGTCGAACAGGCGGCGCAATCCTATCTGGTGGGGTTCGTCGCCTCCGGTCCGGCCGACGCCGACGCGCTCGCCCCGGACGAGCCGGCCGAGGCGCTCGGCTCGGGCGTCGCGGCGGTGACGGACCTGCTTGTCGAGCCCCGGTGGGGGCGGCGCGGGCACGGCAGCCGGCTGCTCGCCGCGGCTGTCGACCACTGGCGGTCCGACGTGCTGACCCGGGCGGTGGCGTGGACGTTCGACGCCGACGCGGCGACCCGCAAGTTCCTCGGCTCGACCGGCTGGGAGCCGGACGGCGCGGCCCGGGCGCTGGACGTGGACGACATGCTCGTCCCCCAGCTCCGCTTCCACGTGGCGGTCCCGGAGGAAAATCTTCCGCCGCAGCGATGAGTTCCGCTCGTCTCGCCGGTCCACCCTCGCGTGGGTGGGCCGGCGGTCCCGGCACGGGGCAGGACCGCCACCCCACCCGCCGCACCCCCGTCCTCACCCGGTCGATCATGAAGTTGTCGGCAGTCGGGGAGATCGAGAAGGCCGCCAACCTCATGATCGACCGGGGGCAAGCCCGGGGGTGAGGGTCAGGCGGGAAGGAGTTCGGCTACCAGTTCGTCGTCCTCCATCACGCCAGTGGGGTGGAAGCCCAGGGACGTGTAGAGGGCGGCGGCGGGCTTGTTGTCGGGGTGGTAGCTGAGGCGGATCGGCCGGCCCGCCTCGGCGAGCCAGTCCGCGAGCGTCCGCACCGTCGCGCGTCCCAGGCCCCGGCCCTGCTCGGCGGCGTCGATCACCATGCCGCCGATCCAGCGCGACCCGTCGTCGTCCACGCCCCACATGACGTGGCCGACGACAGTCTCGTCGGCGTAGACGGCCAGCGAGTTCCAGACGTCCGAGCGTTCCGTGAGGAGCAGGTAGCGGGCGGCGAGCGCGGCCACGAAGGCGCGCTGGTCGTCGTGCGGCGCGACGTCCGCCACGGCCCGCCAGTTGTCGTCGTCCACCGGGCGCAGCGTCACCCGGCGGCCGGTGCGGTCGGAGTGTCCGGAATCGATCATGGAAAGTAGCCTAGGTCGACGCCCCCGACCAGGCAAAACGGTTTCCCCCAGCGGGCCGGGGGAAACCGTTTTGCCGGTCAGTCGAGCAGGGCGTCCAGGCCGACCGTCAGACCGGGCCGGCGACCCACCTCGCGGACCGCGAGCAGCACGCCGGGCATGAACGACACCCGGTCGTACGAGTCGTGCCGGATGGTGAGCGTCTCACCCAGGGTGCCGAACAGCACCTCCTGGTGGGCGACCAGGCCGGTGGCGCGTACCGCGTGCACGCGTACCCCGTCGATGTCGGCGCCGCGGGCGCCGGCCACCTCGTCGCGGGTGGCGTCCGGCGCGGGCCCCAGACCGGCCTCGGCGCGGGCCGCGGCGATCAGCCGGGCCGTGTGGGTGGCGGTGCCGCTCGGCGCGTCCAGCTTGCGCGGGTGGTGCTGCTCGACGATCTCGACCGACTCGAAGTAGCGGGCGGCGCGCGCCGCGAACTGCATCATCAGCACCGCGCCGATGCCGAAGTTGGGGGCGATCACCACGCCCACGCCGGGCCGGTCGGCGAGCCAGCCGCGCACCTCGGCGAGCCGCTGCTCGGTGAAGCCGGTGGTGCCGACCACCGCGTGCACGCCGTTCTCGACGCACCAGCGCAGGTTGTCCATGACCGCGTCGGGGGTGGTGAAGTCGACGACCACCCCGGCGCCCGCCCGGGCCACCGCGTCCAGGTCGTCGCCCTGGTCGACTGCAGCGACCAGATCCAGGTCGGCGGCGGAGTCGACCGCCTTGCAGACCTCCATGCCCATCCGGCCCCGGGCACCAAGCACACCGACCCGGGCCGCCGTCTTCTGCTGCTCAGTCACGGCCCACAACCTATCCCAGCGCCCGGCACGGGGTCCGGCGGACCGGCGGGCCGCTCAGCTCGTGACCGCGAAGCTCCCGGAGTCGAACGGGCCGACCACCGCCAGGGACATCGGCCGGCCGAGCAGGTCGGCGGCGAGCGCGTTCACGTCGTCGAGCGTCACCGCGTCCACCCGGGACAGCAGGTCGTCCACCGGCATCAGGTTGCCGTAGAGCAGCTCGCCCTTGGCGAGCCGGCTCATCCGCGAGCCGGTGTCCTCCAGCCCGAGCACGAACGAGCCCTTGCTCATCCCCTTGCCCCGGGCCAGCTCCGCCTCGGTGATCCCCTCGGCGGCCACCCGCGCCAGGCCCGCACGGGTCAGGTCCAGCACCTCGTCCACCTTGCCCGGCGCGCAGCCGGCGTAGACGGCGAACACGCCGCTGTCGGCGTACTGGCTGGCGTACGAGTAGACCGAGTACGCCAGGCCCCGCTGCTCCCGGATCTCCTGGAACAGCCGGCTGGACATGCCGCCGCCGAGCACGTTGTTCAGCACGCCGAGGGCGAACCGCCGGTCGTCGGTGCGGTCGATCCCCGGGCAGCCGAGGATGACGTGCGCCTGCTCGGTCTCCTTCGGCTCGACGAGCGTGGTGGCCGGCTTGGTGCGTACCGCCGGGGTGGCCGACCGGTGCGGCGCGGGCGACGCCGGGTCGGTGTCCAGCGGGGTGCCGCGCAGCGCCTGCCGGACCAGCTTGACCACCGCGGCGTGGTCGAGGTTGCCGGCGGCGGCGATCACGATCTGCGGCGCGGTGTAGCGGCGGCGGTAGAAGCTCTGGATCTGCCGCCGGGTCATCGGCGTGACCGTCTCCTCCGTGCCGGAGATGAGCCGGCCCAGCGGGTGGTCGCCGTAGACGGCGCGGGCGAACAGGTCGTGCACCTCGTCGCCGGGCTCGTCGTCGTGCATGGCGATCTCTTCGAGGATGACGCCGCGTTCGGTCTCCACGTCGGCGGGGGCGAGCACCGAGTCGGCGACCAGGTCGCACATGACGTCGATGGCCAGCGGCAGGTCCTCGTCCAGCACCCGCGCGTAGTAGCAGGTGTATTCCTTCGTGGTGAAGGCGTTCGTCTCGCCGCCCACGGCCTCGATCTGCGCCGAGATCTCCAGCGCGCTGCGCTTGTTGGTGCCCTTGAACAGCAGGTGCTCCAGGAAGTGCGCGGCACCGGCCTGCGTGCCGGTCTCGTCGCGGGAGCCGACCGCCACCCAGATGCCGAACGACACGCTGCGCATCGCCGGGATCGCCTCGGTGAGCACCCGCAGCCCGCTGGGCAGCACGGTACGGCGGACGGTGCCGCCGAGCGGGTCGTCGCTGAGCGTACGGGTGACCGCGCGGGCCGCCGAGCCGATCGGCGCCACCCCCCGTCCCGTCGAGGCGCCTGACGAACTCACGAGAACCTGCTCTCCGGATGACGAGGAACGGCGGGACGTACGACGGCTCCAGCTCGCGCGGGCGACCTGGAGCCGTGGGCCGGCCCGGGTGACGCGGACGTCACCCGGGCCGGTCGGTGGATCAGCTGTGCCGGGTCCGGCGACGCGGACGGGACTCGCCGCCGCCCTCGCCACCCTCGGAACGACGCTCCCGGTCACCCCGGTCACCCCGGTCACGCGGGCCGCGGTCGCCGCCACGGTCCCGGCCGGACGGACGGTCGCCACCCTCGGCGGCGGCCGGCGCCTCGGCGCCCTCCGGGCGGACCTTGTCCAGGTAGATCTTGCCGCGGGCGTCGATGTCCGCGATCTCCACCTCGACCTTGTCGCCGACGTTGAGGTAGTCCTCGACCTTCTCGACCCGCTTGCCGTCGCCCACCTTGGAGATGTGCAGCAGGCCGTCGCGGCCCGGCAGCAGCGAGATGAAGGCGCCGAACGCGGCGGTCTTCACCACGGTGCCGAGGAACCGCTCGCCGGCCTTGGGCAGCGTCGGGTTGGCGATCCCGTTGATCCGGTCGACTGCGGCCTGGGCGGACGGGCCGTTCGTGGCGCCGACGTAGATCGTGCCGTCGTCCTCGATGGAGATCTCGGCGCCGGTCTCGTCCTGGATCGCGTTGATGGTCTGGCCCTTCGGGCCGATCACCATGCCGATCTTGTCGACCGGGATCTTGACGGTGGTCACCCGCGGGGCGTAGTCCGACATCTCGGCCGGCGCCTCGATGGCCCGCTGCATCACGTCGAGGATGGTCTGCCGGGCCTCGTGCGCCTGCTGGAGCGCGGCGGCCAGCACGTCCGACGGGATGCCGTCCAGCTTGGTGTCGAGCTGGAGCGCGGTGACGAAGTCACGGGTGCCGGCGACCTTGAAGTCCATGTCGCCGAACGCGTCCTCGGCACCGAGGATGTCGGTCAGCGTCACGTACTGGGTCTTGCCGTCGACCTCGTCGGAGATGAGGCCCATGGCGATGCCGGCGACCGGCGCCTTCAGCGGCACACCGGCCGAGAGCAGGCCCAGCGTCGAGGCGCAGACCGAACCCATCGAGGTGGAGCCGTTGGAGCCGAGCGCCTCGGAGACCTGCCGGATGGCGTACGGGAACTCCTCGCGCGAGGGCAGCACCGGGATCAGCGCCCGCTCGGCGAGCGCACCGTGGCCGATCTCGCGCCGCTTCGGCGAGCCGACCCGGCCGGTCTCACCGGTCGAGTACGGCGGGAAGTTGTAGTTGTGCATGTAGCGCTTGCGGTTCTCCGGCGACAGCGTGTCCACCATCTGCTCCATGCGCAGCATGTTCAGCGTGGTGACGCCCAGGATCTGGGTCTCGCCGCGCTCGAACAGCGCCGAGCCGTGCACCCGCGGCAGCACGCCGACCTCGGCGGTCAGCGGACGGATGTCACGCGGGCCGCGGCCGTCGATGCGGACCTGCTCGCGCAGCACCCGGTTGCGGACCTCGGACTTGGTCAGCGACCGGAACGCGGCGGAGAGCTCCTTCTCGCGGCCCTCGAACCGGCCGGTCAGCTCGTCGGCGACCTTGGCCTTGATCCGGTCCAGGGCCTCCTCGCGGTCGGCCTTGCCGGCGATCTTCAGCGCCTCGGCGACCTCGGCGCGGGCCACCTCGGCCACCGCGTCGTACGCGTCGTCCTGATAGTCCAGGAAGATCGGGAACTCGGCGACCGGCTTGGCGGCCACCTCGGCCAGCTCGCTCTGCGCCCGGCACAGCTCGCGGATGGCCGGCTTGGCGGCCTCCAGGCCGCTGGCCACGATCTCCTCGGTCGGCGCGGTCGCGCCGCCCGAGATCAGGGTCACGGCGTTCGGGGTGGCCTCGGCCTCGACCATCATGATCGCGACCTCGCCGTCCGCCAGGGTGCGGCCGGCCACGACCATGTCGAAGGTGGCCCGCTCGAGCTCCTCCAGGGTCGGGAAGGCGACCCACTGGCCGTCGACGTGCGCGACCCGGGTCGCGCCGATCGGGCCGGAGAACGGCAGGCCGGACAGCTTGGTCGACATCGAGGCGGCGTTGATCGCCACTACGTCGTACGGGTGCTGCGGGTCGAGTGCCAGCACGGTCTCGACGACCTGGACCTCGTTGCGCAGGCCCTTGACGAACGACGGGCGCAGCGGCCGGTCGATCAGCCGGCAGGTGAGGATGGCGTCCTCGCTGGGCCGGCCCTCGCGGCGGAAGAACGAGCCGGGGATGCGGCCCGCGGCGTACATCCGCTCCTCGACGTCCACGGTCAGCGGGAAGAAGTCGAACGACTCGCGCGGCTGCTTGCCGGCAGTGGTCGCGGAGAGGACGACCGTCTCGCCGAGCTGGGCGACGACGGAGCCGGCGGCCTGGCGGGCCAGACGGCCGGTGGAGAAGGTGATCTCACGGGTGCCGAAGGCCCCGTTGTCGATCACCGCGGTGCGGGATTCGGTGCCGAGGTTGGTCTCGGTCATGTGCTGTGGTGCTCCTTCGCGTCGTCGGCCGACGACACGGGAACTGCTCAGGCGGCCGGTCTTCGATCGAAGCGCCCGGGACGGCCGGCGTCGTGCCGGGATTCCCGGGGGCCACTACCGGAGACCGGTGCTGACCGGCTCCCTCTTCGGGTGTCGCGCGGCCGGGTTCTTCGGTGGTACCGGAACGGGGGAGCAGCCAGGCGGCCACTCCCCCGTCAGGTCATCGGCGCAGGCCGAGCCGCTCGATGAGCGACCGGTAGCGGTTGATGTCCTTCTTCTGGACGTAGTTCAGCAGCCGGCGGCGCCGGCCGACCAGCAGCAGCAGCCCACGGCGGCTGTGGTGGTCGTGCTTGTGCACCTTCAGGTGCTCGGTGAGCTCCGCGATCCGCTTGGTCAGGACCGCGACCTGCACCTCGGGCGAGCCGGTGTCGCCCTCGGCGGTGGCGTACTCCTGGCGGATCTTGGCCTTGGCTTCCTGGTCGAGCGCCATGTTCTCCCTGTTTCGTGGGTCATTCGATGAGGTCCGGAGCGGTCGTGGTGACCGGTGCAACGGACCGGTTCCTCGCACCCGCGGCGTCGTGCAGGCACGCGAGGCCCCCGTCGGTCAGCCGACGTCTCCGTCAGCCTACCAGCCCTCGGGACGGACGGCCGGTCAAGGTGCCCCCGCGCCGGTCAGAGCACCGCCCGGCGGGTGCGTTCCACGTCCTCGGCGATCTGGGCCACCAGCGGTTCGATCGCGTCGTATGTCCGCTGCTCACGCAGGTGCGCCACGAAGTCCAGGGCCAGCCGCTCGCCGTACAGGTCGCCGCTGAAGTCCAGCGCGTACGCCTCCACCCGCCGTTCCCGGCCGGAGAACGTCGGGTTGGTGCCGATCGACACCGCCGCGGCCAGCGGTTCACCGTCGCGGCGCACCAGGCGGGCCGCGTACACGCCGTCGGCGGGCACCGCCGCGTACCTGTGGGTCAGCAGGTTGGCGGTGGGGTAACCCAGCTCACGTCCGCGCTGGTCGCCGCGGACCACCACGCCCTCGACCCGGTGCGGGCGGCCGAGCGCCGCCGCCGCCGCGCCCACGTCGCCCGCGTCGACGCAGGACCTGATGTACGTGGAGGAGAAGACCGTTCCCGCCTCGGCGACCAGCGGCGCCCCCTCGACGGCGAACCCGAAGGTACGGCCCAGCCGCTCCAGCAGCGGCACGTCACCGGCGGCCCGGTGCCCGAACCGGAAGTTGTCGCCGACCACCACCAGCGCGGCGTGCAGGTGCGCCACCAGGACGTCGTGCACGAACGCCTCGGGTGGCAGCCGGGAGAACTCGACGGTGAACGGCACCACGCAGAGCACGTCCACGCCGAGCGCCTCGATCAGCTCGGCCTTGCGCGCCGGCTCGGTGAGCACGGCCGGGTGCGAGCCGGGGCGCACCACCTCGGCCGGGTGCGGGTCGAACGTCACCACCACCGACTTGACGCCCAGCTCCCGGGCGCGTGCCACGGCGTGCCCGATGGTGGCCTGGTGCCCCCGGTGCACGCCGTCGAAGACGCCGATGGTGACCACCGAGCGTCCCCAGCCGCCGGGCGCCGCCTCGTACCCCCGCCACCGCTGCATGCCGTTCCTCCCCCTGTCCGCCCGCGCGCCGTTCAGGCCGGGGCCAGCACGATCTCCGCGCGGGCCCGACCGTCCCGCTCGCTGACGATAGCGATCAGCCCGCCCGCCGGGTCGAAGACGGCGTACGGCCCGGTGATCCCGGCCGGCGCCAGCGGCCCGCCGTGGGAGAGCACCCGGGTCTCGTCGGCGGTCGCGTCCCGGCGCGGGAAGAACCGCGCGGCGGCGGCGTCCAGCGGCAGGTTCACCACGTCCGGTGCGCGCTCCTCGAGCTGGTCGAGCGTGGCCGCCTCGTCGAGCGTGAAGCCGCCCACAGCGGTCCGGCGCAGCGCGGTGAGGTGGCCGCCGACGCCGAGCGCCGCGCCCGCGTCGCGGGCCAGCGCCCTGATGTACGTCCCGGACGAGCAGGTCACGTCCACGTCCACGTCCACCACGTCCGGGACGTCCCGGCGGATCGCCAGCACGTCCAGCCGCGACACGGTGACCCGGCGGGCGGGCAGCTCGACCGCCTCGCCGTCACGGACCCGCTTGTACGCCCGCTGACCGTCGATCTTGATGGCGCTCACCGCGCTCGGCACCTGGTCGATCTCGCCGGTGAGGGCGGCCAGCGCGGCGCGTACCCCGTCGTCGGTGACCGCACCGGCCGGTGTGGTCGCGACCACCTCGCCCTCGGCGTCGTCGGTGACGGTGACCTGCCCCAGCCGGATCGTCGCGGCGTAGCTCTTGCCGGCGCCGATCACGTACGTGAGCAGCCGGGTCGCCCGGCCCACACCGATCACGAGGACGCCGGTGGCCATCGGGTCGAGCGTGCCGCCGTGACCGACGCGGCGGGTACGGGCCAGCCGCCGGATGCGGGCCACCACGTCGTGCGACGTCATGCCGCCGGGCTTGTCGACCACGATCAGACCGTCTGTGCTCACGACCGCCAAGCCTGCCAGACGCCGGTGATCGGCCCTGCGGGGGATACCGCCCAGCTTCGGCGGGGTGTCAAGATCGTGCGCCCCCGACCCGTCTGCCCGGGAAGTCCGATGACCGATCACCGCTCCGCCTCCGATCCGTACGCCACCGATCGTCCGACGGAGGACGAGCTGGGACGGGTGCCCGAGTGGCTGCGCCGGCCCGCGCCGGAGGTCGAGCCGGGCCGCGGCGACCGCCTGCGGATCGCGCTCGGCGGGCACTCCGGCAAGCTGCTCGGCGGCGTGGTCGTGCTGGTGCTGCTCGCGTTCTTCGGGCTCGTCGGGGGCCTCGGCTACCAGGGTTTCCAGCGCTGGCGGGAACCGGCCGCCGAACACCCCACGGTCAGCCTGCCGGTCGGTGAGCAGGCGTCCTCGTCGGCGTCCCCGCCGCCGGCCGCCGGCCCGTTCGACGGCACCCCGGCGGCCGCCTTCCCGGAGGGCACGGCGGGGATCGCGCTGCCCCGGGCCAAGCAGACCGGCGCGTTCAGCGAGAAGCAGGTGGCCGACACGCTGGCCAAGGTACGCACGGCGCTGGTGACCGCCCGGCTGGACCGCACGTTCTTCACCGCGAAGAACCCGGAGCGGCTGGTCCGCCAGTTCGCCCCGGACGCGCGGGCCGACCTGCGCGACGACTTCCCCACCGGCGAGGCGGGCACCTACGCGACGCGGCTGGCACCCGGCGCCCAGCTCACCGCCGACCAGCCCCGGGTCAAGGGGCGGATCAGCTACCGCGCGACGAAGGACTCCCAGGGCATCCGGCTGCTGGAGGTGACGACGAACTTCGTCTGGGCGTACGCGTTCCCCACCGCGAGCACCGAGCCGGGCGACGGCGTCGTGGTGGTCCACGACACGGTGGTGTGGAGCGTCGCGCATCCGGACGACGTGGACCGCAGCTCGGCCGGGCTGTGGATCGACAAGGCCGACTCGTACGCCTCCAACATCGATTGCGCGGCGTTCGACAAGGGCTTGCTCAAGCTCGGCAAGCCGTCGTTCGGCGGGCCGGCCGACCCGGACCCGGACGCCGTCTTCGACCCGGACAAGACAGTCGACCTGCCGGACACCTGCTGACCCGCCCCGCCTCACCACGCCGCCCCACGGTAGGAGCCTTTCGATGAGCGACGCCCCGCCCCCGCCACCGCACCGTGCCCGGGTCGACCTGCCGGACTGGATGCGCAATCCGGAGCCGCCCCGCCGTACCCTCGGCCGCCGCCTGTCCGACCTGGTCGACGGCGTACCGGCGCTGGCGGCGGCGCGCCGCCGGATCTGGGCCTGGCAGGGCCGGACCCGGTTCGGCGAGCGGCATCCCACGATGGCCGCGATCGGGGCGTTCGTGTTCGTCCTGGTGACCGCGACGCTGCTGGTCGTCGGCACGCTCTACCTCGCGTGGGCGATCCGGCAGGGGCGGATCTGACCGGCACGGAACGGGACAGCCGGATCGGCGGCCGGGTGCAATGATCATGCGCCCCCTGCCCCTGCACCCCCTCTGGAACGCCGCATGAGTACCGAAGACGGGACCACCCCACCCGAGCCGGATCCCTACGCCGTCGCCTCGCGGGGCGAGGAGATCCGGCTGCCGAGCTGGATGACCGGCGCGGACACGCACGTCCCGCTGACCCGCGCCGAACGCTTCCGCATGGTCTGGTCCCGGCAGCGCGGCAAGCGCCACGTCGCCTTCGTGGTGGTGCTCGCCCTGGTGCTGATCGGCGGCACGGCCGTGATCGGCCGGGTCACCGTCGATCGCGTGCGGTCCGGCACCGCCGCCGCGGCCTCGGCCTCGGCCAGCCCGTCTCCGGTTCCGCTCAGCCGGGTGGGCGAGCCGCGCGACCTCTTCGCCGGAACACTCGGCGCGGACTTCGCGATCGGCGAGGCCGGGATCGTCCTGCCGCAGGCCACGGCGCGACCGCCGTTCACCGCCGGCCAGGTGGCCACGGCGCTCGGCCGGGTCCGGGCCGCGCTGATCCAGGCCCGGCTCGACCTGTCCATGATCCTCGGCGACACGGAGCCGTTCCTGGCGCTGCTGGCGCCTGCCTCGCGCGCGCAGATGCGTACCGACTTCGAGGACTCGTCGTTCCTCAACTACGCCACCCGGATCGGCTCGCAGGACCGCGCCGACGAGATCCGGGTCCGGGGTGAGATGCGCTACCGGGCCGTCACCGGCGACGACGGCCGGCCGCTCCTGCGGATCACCACCGAGTACGTCTGGATGTACGCGTTCGACGTGCCGCGGACGACGCCGGGCCGGGCCGGAATCGCCACCATTCGCGACCGGGTCGTCTGGGAGGTCCCCCACCCCGACGGGCTGCCGGCGGCGAAGCGCGGCCTCTGGCTCGTCTCGGCTCAGGCGAGCACGAGCAACGTCGACTGCGCGCGGCTGGGTGCGGGCTTCTTCGTGGTCGAGCCGTGGATGGGCGGTCCCGGTTCGTTCCAGCCCTGCTGAGCGGCGTCAGCGCACCGCGCCGACCACCGCCCACGCGCCCGAGCGCATCCGCAGCAGCAGGCCGGCCAGCCGCAGCACCACGAACAGCATCAGCCCGGCCCAGATCCCGCCCAGCCCGAGCTCCAGCCCGTACGCCAGCCAGATCGCCGGCAGGAACCCGCCGAACGCGCACACGATGGTGAGGTTCCGCAGGTAGCGCACGTCGCCCGCGCCGATCAGCACCCCGTCGAGCGCGAACACCACGCCGCCGATCGGCTGGAGCGCGACGAACCAGGGCCAGGCGGTCATGGCCTGCTCGCGTACCTGCGGATCGGAGCTGAACCACGACGGCACCACGCCGGCGCCGGCGGCGATCAGCACCGCGAACGCCACGCCGCACAGCCCGCCGAGCAACGCGACGCGGCGGGCCAGGAACCGCGCGGCCGCCGCGTCGCCGCCGCCGAGCGCGGCGCCGACCAGCGACTGCGCGGCGATGGCCAGCGCGTCGAGCACCAGCACGGTGAAGAACCACAGTTGCAGGGCGATCTGGTGCGCGCCGACCGCGGCAGCCCCGAAGCGGGCCGCGACGGCGGTGGCGGACAGGAAGCTGGCCTGGAACGCGACACCACGCACGAGCAGGTCCCGGCTGAGCACGAGCTGCTGACCGATCACCCGGGGCCGGGGGCGCAGCGAGACCCGCTCGCGCACGAGCGCCGCCGCGAACAGGACACCGGAGAGCGTCTGCGCGATCGCGTTCGCCACCGCCGAGCCGACCAGGCCGAGCCCGGCCGGATAGACCAGCAGCGGGCAGAGCACCGCGGAGAGCAGGTTCGGGCCGAGCACGAACAGCAGCGGGCGGCGGGTGTCCTGGATGCCGCGCAGCCAGCCGTTGCCGGCGGCGGCGAGCAGCAGGCCGGGCGCGCCGAGGGCCGCGATCCGCAGCCATCCGGCGGCGGCGTCGGCCACCTCGCCGGGGCCGCCGACGAGGGTACGCGCCAGCGCGCCGCCGCCGATGCCGATGGCGATCGCCACCAGCACTCCGGTGGCCAGCGCGAGCCAGGACGCCTGGACGCCCTCGGCCACCGCGGCGGCCCGGTCCCCCGCTCCGAACCGACGGGCCGAGCGGCCGGTGGTGCCGTACGCGACGACGGTGCCGACCCAGGCGGTGAGCGTCATGACGGTGCCGCCGACGGCGAGCGCGGCCAGCGGCACCCGGCCCAGGTGACCGACCACAGCGGTGTCGACGAGGACGTAGAGCGGCTCGGCGGCCAGCACCACGAGGGCTGGGAGCGCGAGCGCGGCGATCCGCCGCGGTGAGGCGGTGACGGGGGTGGCGGTGGTGCTCATCGCCGCCGATCCTGGCACGCGCCCAGTAAGGTCCGCAAGGCGGCGGACTACTTACTCACGTCGGCCAGGAACCGGGCCGTGTCACGGCGCCCGCGCAGACGGCGCACCGGCAGCCCGGGGGCGTGCTCGGACAGCGCGGCCAGCACCCGGGGCCGGGAGTCGCGGGGGTAACGCCAGACGTCGGGCAGGAAGTCGAGATCGAGCCGCTCCGGGCAGCCCTCGGGCCGGTCGGGGCGGGACGCGGCGCGATGCGCCCACCGGCGGCGGACGATCCGGACGAGGCAGCGCGGCCGGGAGGTGTCGCAGAGCACCAGCAGGTCGGCGCGGGGCAGCCGCAGGTCGAGCGTGCTCGCGTAGTTGCCGTCCATCACCCAGGCCGGGCGGGCGGCGAGCGCTGCTACCTCGGCGCGGAAGTCGGCCTGGGCGGAGGCGGTCCAGCCGGGGCGCCAGTAGTGCCGGTCAAGGTGGATCAGGGGAAGGTCGAGTCGCCGGGCCAGTTCACCGGCGAGCGTGCTCTTGCCGGCGCCGGAGCTGCCGACCACGAGGATGCGTCTCACCGGGCGACGGTAACGGCGCGCGGGGCGGCGATGCGCCCCGAGCGGCGGTGACGTCGGCGTCGGGCCGGGGTGTGGACCGCAGGCCCGGCCGGCGTCACCGCCGGACGGCGTCCGTCACTGACGGGTGTCCATCGAGGTCTGCAGCGCGCGGCGCATCTGCTCGCGCGCCTCGTCGGTGGTGGTCTCGGTCTGCGGCTTGCGCTTGCTGGGCATCTGAGGTCCTTCCAGGGTGCGGACCACCGGGACGTGGCGGCCCTACGGGCGCCCGGCGCTCCGGATCGGCGCGACGGCGAATCGCGCCGCGACCGGAAGTCGTCGGCGGCTGAGCGCCTGGCAGCGGTCCGGGATCACCGGAGCGGCTCGCCTGGCAGCGGGAGCCCGGGGTCGGTCCGACCCTGGAGGGAGGCGGCGCCGGGTGCGGCACCACCGCCCGTGACCAGCGCCGCGAAGCGCCGATCCCGCACCCAAATTAACGTTCACTTTCCGGATACTGCCCACAGTTCCCGAAATGCGGAAAGATCAACGTCATCGTCCCGCTCGGCCGGCCGCTGTCAGCGCGCCAGGAAGTGCCAGCCCAGCCACCACCAGAAACCGAACAGCCCGATCCGGCCGACCGGCACCGGGCCCACCTCGTACCGCATCACGAACGCGCAGACGTCGGCCAGCGACGGGATCCGCGACCCCTCCCGGCGCGCGGCCCACTCGACCACGGCGAACAGCACGATCGAGACTCCGAACCCGCCGATCGCCAGTGCCCGCATCATCGGCGCACCAGTCCCCAGAACGCGGACAGCCACGCGAACCAGGCCGCCGACCGGGCCAGATTGTCCTCCAGCAGCGGATCGGCCAGCCGGGAGAAGGTGGGGAAGTCGTCGCCCGCCGCCATCACGAACGTCGCCCCCTCGAAGACCCCGAAGACGGTCACCGGGACCAGCCACCAGAGCGCGACCGACGGCAGCCGGCGCGGTGCCGGTCGCCGAGGCACCCGGTTGCTCAGCCCGACCCAGATCAACCCGCCGCCGGTGGTGAGGATGTAGAGATTCGCCGCGGTCGAGAAGGACGGCAGCTGGCCGCCGACCAGGGACAGGCAGATCAGCACCGGCACGGATACGACTGGCCGGTCCCAGGCCCGGGGCGCCTCGACGGTGAGCTCACGGGGATGATCCATCACCCGATTGTCCCCAGCGTCACGCACGGCGGAAAGGCTGGCACGCCTCGTAATCCCCGGAAAAGCCGCCGATCAGCTCACATCTCGGTGTGCCGACACGCCTCGGCACCACGGAGATTAAGGGACAATCCGCCCTTAAGGGGCGGCAGCGAGTTCGGCACGGATCCGGCCGACCACCTCGTCGAGCGATCCCCGCCCGGTGAAGCCGGCCGCGAACCGGTGCCCGCCGCCGCCGAGCGTCACCGCCACCCGGCTCACGTCCACCGCGCCCTTGCTGCGCAGCGACACCGCCCACTCGGCCTCGCCGGCCTGCTTGATTACGCAGCTCACGTCCGCCTCGGCGGTGCAGCGCACCGAGTCGATCAGCGCCTCCAGCACGTACGCGGGCTGGTCGTGGCGGACCAGGTCCTCGCGGGTGGCGTACGTCCAGACGAGCCCGTGCCCGGCGGCGGCCGCCGGTTCCAGCGCGGCCCGGCCCAGCACCTCGCCGAAGAGGCGGACGGCGCCGAACGGGCGGGTGTCGAAGATCCGCCGGGAGATGTCGCCGGGCCGGATGCCGGTCGCGATCAGGCGCGCCGCCGTCTCGTGCACCGCAGGGGTGGTCGCCTCGAACCGGAACGAGCCGGTGTCGGTGGTGAGCGCGACGTACAGCCCGGTCGCGATCTCCGCGTCCAGCGTGATGCCGAGCCGGTCCAGCAGCTCCAGCGCGACCACCGAGGTGGCGGCGGCGTGCGGGTCGACCAGGCTGATCCGGCCGAAGCCGCTGTTCGAGGCGTGGTGGTCGAGCACCAGCGAGACGCCCGCCGTGTCCAGCCGGTCGGCCAGCTCGCCCAGCCGGGACTCGCTCGCCGCGTCGAAGCAGATAACCAGGTCCGGAGCCGGGTACGCGTCGTCCTGCGGCACCAGCAGGTCCATGCCGGGCATCCACCGGAACGGCTCGGGCACCTCCGGCGGGCCGGGGAAGGTGGCCTGGAGATCGCGGACACCGAGCCGGCGCAGGCCCAGCCCGAAGCCGAGCATGCTGCCCAGCGCGTCCCCGTCCGGGTTCACGTGGCAGATCAGCAGCACCCGCGCGTCGGCGGGGAGGTCGCGTACCGCCGCGACGGCGGCCGCCCACGCGGTCTCGGTGGGCCCGGCCGCCTCGGTCACCGGCGCTCGCCGGCGCGCGGCTCGTCGTCGTCCTCGTCCTCCGCCGAGGCGTCGTCGGCGTCCTCGTCGTCCTCGACCCGGTACGGCTGGGCGTCGCCCGCGTACGCGGACTTGGCGGCCAGCCGCTGCACCTCGGCGTCGGCGGTACGCGCCGCGGCCAGCAGGTCGTCGATGTGCTTGACCTGGTCCTGCACGTCGTCCAGGACGAAGGTCAGCGTCGGCGAGTGCCGCAGCCCGAGTGCCTTGCCGACGGTGCTGCGCAGCATGCCCTTGGCGCTCTCCAGCGCGGCGGCGGTGCTCGCCTGGGCCGCCGCGTCGCCGAGCACCGTGTAGAAGACGGTGGCGTCGCGCAGGTCGGCGGTGATCCGGGCGTCGGTGATCGTGATCATGCCGAGCCGGGGGTCCTTGATCTGGCTGCGCACCACCGACGCGACGAGTTCCCGGATGCGCTCCGCGTGCCGGCGAACCTTTGCCTGATCCGTCATGTCCCCCACCTCCGGGATCACCTGTACCCATGACGACGCCGGATCATCATGTGACCCGGGCCGCCGGCCGGAGACGGCGGGCGCGTGGGCGCCGCCGGGTCCGACCGCCCAACGCTGAAGAACATTACCCGCGCGCCGCCGGCCGTCGCGCGGCACGGCCGGAGTGCGGCGCGACGCGCCGTCAGTCGTCCGCGCCGTACAGGCGACGGCGCACCGACAGCAGCTCGGTCTCCGGGCGGGCGGCGACCAGCCGCTCACAGGAGTCGAGCACCTCGCGGACGTGGGCCGGCTCGGCGGCCACCACCGCCACCCCGATCTCGGCCCGGCCGTGCAGGTCCAGCGCCCCCACCTCGGCGGCGGAGACCTCGAACTTGCGCAGCGCGGCGACGATCGGCCGGACGTAGGACCGCTTGGCCTTCAGGGACCGGGAGTCACCCGGGAGCAACAGGTCGAACAGTGCGGTTCCGGTATACACGGCGAGCAACGGTACGCCGGGCGGCCCGGCCCGGCACGCGATTAAGGCGCGACGGCCACCAGCACGTCCCGCTCGATCGCCTGGTCGACCCGGTGGGCGAAGTCACCGAAGCCGGGGCCGTCGAGCACCCGCAGCCCGGCGGCGGCCAGCACCGCCTCCGCCTGCGCCCGCGGCGCCACGTGGGTGTTCCAGGACAGCCCGATCGCGCCGCCGGGGCGCAGCAGCTCCCGCCACACCGGCACGGCCGCGGTGAGCAGCTCCAGCGGGCTGCGGGACAACCCCTGGCCGGTACGGCTGCCGTGCGCCACCCCGTACGGCGCGTCGGTGACGATCACGTCCGCGCAGCGGGCGCGCAACGCCTCCCGGGCCCGGGTGGTGTCGGTGTTCAGCACGGTGACCCGCTGGGTGGCCCCGGCCCGGTGCTCGTCCCGCGACGGTGCGACGACGGCCTCGAAGCGGCGGGCGACCAGCTTGCGGTCCCGGCGCACCGACGTCGACTCGGTGGTGTGCTTGAGCCGCTTGCGGCGCAGCCAGGTACGCAGGAACGCCGCGTACGCCTCCACGTCCTGACTGTCACGCTCGATGCCGATGCCGTCGTAGCCGTACATCAGCGCCTGGTTGAGCGTGGTGCCCCGGCCGCAGAGCGGGTCCAGCACCACCACCGGCCCGTCCAGCATCCGCGGCGCGGAGGCGGAGGCGAGCACCGTGACGTTGAGCAGCAGCCGGGTGAACTGCTCGTTGGTCTTGCCGGCGTACTTGGGGATGGTGATCAGGTCGGAGTCGTACCGGGCCAGCGGGCGCAGCGGCACCGGCCGCAGCAGGTCGTCGCCGACGCGCTCGAACAGCGCGTACGCGGCCGACAGGTTCGCCAGGTGGGCCAGGTCCCGCTCGCCGAGCCCGGGCTCGGGGGCGGTGAACGTCAGGTACTCCACCCCGCCGATCCGCGTCACCTCCGCGTCGGCCGGTACGGCGTCCAGCACGCCCGATCCGGCGAACACGGCCAGTTCGGCGCGGGCCAGCCGGGCCGCCGCGTCGGCGTAGACGCGGTTGGCGGAGGGGGCGAGGAGCAGTGCGTACCGGATCACGCCGGAAATTGTCGCAGCCTGGGGAAACGGCGACGGCCGGGGCCCGAAGGCCCCGGCCGCCGGCCGGTCGTACGCGTGGTCGTCAGGCGCGCGGCTTCTCGCGCATCTCGAACGTCTCGATGACGTCGCCGACCTGGACGTTGTTGTAACCGCCCAGCGTCAGACCACACTCGAAGCCCTCGCGGACCTCGGTCGCGTCGTCCTTGAACCGCTTCAAGGAGCTGATCGTGAGGTTGTCCGCCACGACCGCGCCGTCCCGCAGCAGCCGCGCCTTGGCGTTGCGGCGGATGAGGCCGGACCGGACGATACAGCCGGAGATGTTGCCGATCTTGGACGAGCGGAAGACGTCGCGGATCTCCGCGGTGCCCAGCTCGACCTCCTCGTACTCCGGCTTGAGCAGACCCTTGAGCGCGGCGTCGATCTCCTCGATGGCCTGGTAGATGACGGTGTAGTACCGGATCTCCACGCCCTCGCGGTCGGCCATCTCGCGGACCTTGTTCGAGGCCCGCACGTTGAAGCCGATGATCGTGACCGCCTCGGACGAGGCGCTCGCGAGCATGACGTCGCTCTCGGTGATCGCGCCCACGCCCCGGTGGATGATCCGAAGCTGGACCTCCTCCGGGATGTCGAGGTTGAACAGCGCGTCCTCGAGCGCCTCCACGGAACCGGAGACATCGCCCTTGAGCACCAGGTTGAGCGAGGTCTTCTCGCCCTCCTTGAGCTGCTCCATGAGCGTCTCGAGAGTGGCCCGGCCACGGGAGTTGGCGAACGACGCCGCCCGCCGCCGTGCCTGCCGCTGCTCGGCGATCTGCCGCACGGTGCGGTCGTCCTCGGCGGCCAGGAAGGTGTCACCCGCACCCGGCACCGTGGTCAGACCCAGCACCATGACCGGACGGGCCGGACCGGCCTCGTCGACCGGCTTGCCGTTCTCGTCCAGCATGGCCCGGACCCGGCCGTGCGCCCCACCGGCGACGATCGAGTCACCGGCACGCAGGGTGCCCTTCTGCACCAGCACGGTCGCCACCGCGCCACGGCCCTTGTCCAGGTGCGCCTCGATCGCGACACCCTGCGCCGGCCCGTCGATCGGAGCGGTCAGCTCCAGCGACGCGTCGGCGGTCAGCAGCACGGCCTCGAGCAGTTCCTCGATGCCGATACCGGGCTTGGCCGCCACGTTGACGAACATGGTGTCGCCGCCGTACTCCTCGGCGACCAGGCCGTACTCGGTCAGCTGCTGGCGGACCTTGTCCGGGTTCGCCTCGGGCTTGTCGACCTTGTTGACCGCGACCACGATCGGCACGTCCGCCGCCTTGGCGTGGTTGAGCGCCTCGATGGTCTGCGGCATGACGCCGTCGTCGGCCGCGACCACCAGGATCACGATGTCCGTGACCTGGGCACCACGGGCACGCATGGCGGTGAACGCCTCGTGACCCGGGGTGTCGATGAACGTCACCGCGCGGTCCTCGCCCTCGTGCGGGACGTGGACCTGGTAGGCGCCGATGTGCTGGGTGATGCCACCCGCCTCGCCGGCCACCACGTTCGCCTTACGGATCGCGTCGAGCAGCTTGGTCTTACCGTGGTCGACGTGACCCATGACGGTCACGACCGGCGCACGGCTGACCAGGCGGTCCGCCGCGACCTCGGCGTCGAGGTCGATGTTGAACTGCGCGAGCAGCTCGCGGTCCTCGTCCTCCGGGCTGACGATCTGCACGTCGAAGCCGAGGTGCTCACCCAGCAGCTGCAGGGTCTCGTCGGAGCACGACTGGGTCGCCGTCACCATCTCGCCCAGGTTGAACATCTCCTGGACCAGCGAACCCGGGTTGGCGTTGATCTTGTCGGCGAAGTCCGACAGCGAGGCGCCACGGGACAACCGGACGACCTGACCCTGACCGCGGGGCGCGCCCGAGGACATGGTCGGGGCCGACAGGTTGTCGAACTCCTGTCTGCGCTGCTTCTTGGACTTGCGACCGCGGGTCGGCCGGCCGCCGGGACGCCCGAAGGCACCCGCCGCGCCACCGCCACGACCACGGCCGCCGCCGCCGGGACGGCCACCGCCGCCGACGGGACCACCCGGACGGAAACCACCGCCGGGAGCACCGCCGCCACCACCGGGACCGCCACGGTAGCCACCGCCACCGCCGCCACCACCGGGACCGCCACGGTAGCCACCGCCACCGCCGCCACCACCGGGTCCACCGCGGTAGCCACCGCCACCGCCACCGGGACGACCGGCGCCACCGCCGGGTCCGCCACGACCGCCACCGGGGCCGCCGGGACGGCCGGTGGTCGGACGCTGGCTCGGCATCGAGGCCGGGCTCGGCCGCGGCGGCATCGACGCCGGGCTGGGCCGCGGCGGCATGCCGGCCGGGCTGGGACGGGGACCGCCCGCACCGGCGGCCGGGGGCCGCTGCTGCTGGCCGCCCTGGATGCCGAACGGGTTGTTACCGGCGCCGCGCGCCGGCGGACGACCGCCGGGCCGGGCACCGGGGCCCTGACCCTGGCCCGGACCGCCGGGACGACCGGCGGCCGGGGAGCCCGGACGCGGCGGCATGGCGTTCGGGCCGGGACGCGGACCGGGACGCGGACCGCCCTCGGCCGGGGGCTCCCGGCGTACGGTCTCGCGCTGCTGCTGGCGGGCGGCCTGGGCGGCCTTGACCGCGGCCTCCTGCTCAGCCTTGAGCGCGGCGGCACGCGCCTCGGCGGCCGCCACTTCGATGTCGTGCGCGCTCGCCGGCTTGGCGACCGGAGTCGCCGGCTGCGGCGGGCCGGGGACCGGGCCCTTGGGCTTCGGTCCAGGGGTCGGCGCGGCCGGACGCCGGGGCGGCATCGGCTTGGCCGAGACCCGGGGGGCACCCGGGGTCGGGGTGGGCGTCGGGGTCGGTGCCGGGCCACTGGGCGCGGCAGCCGGCGGGCCGGCTGGCGCCGACGAACCGGCGACGAACGCGCTACGCAGCCGCCGGGCGACAGGCGCCTCGACGGTGCTGGACGCGGACTTCACGAACTCGCCCATTTCCTTGAGCTTGGCGAGAACGGTCTTGCTTTCGACCCCGAGCTCCTTGGCGAGCTCGTGTACGCGGGCCTTTCCTGCCACTGCACTCCTCACTCCGAGGTCGTGCGGGCAGCACCCGCAGCGACCTCACTCGTGCACTTGAAGCCTGGTCATTTCAGGGACTTCATCGTGTGCTCATGTCGGTCGTCCTACCTTGCTAGCGACCCTCGACCGGTCGGGCTTGACCGGTCGTCGGGGGTTGCGCGTCGACGTGCTCCGCAAGCGCACCGTGGTCGGGGACCCCGGTGAGGCGCAGTGCTCGCCCGAAGGCGCGACGCCGCAACGCCTGCGCGAAGCAGGCCGGATCAGGGTGCATGTTCGCTCCCCGACCCGGCAGTCTGCGGGCCGGATCGGGCCGGAGACTGGTGTGACCAGCCTCGTCACCGATCGCGACGACCCGCAACAACTCGCTGGCCGGCGCTCGCTTCCGGCAGCCCACACAGGTGCGCTCCGGCAGCGCGCGTCGTACCACTGAGAAAGTCTACCCCTAGCTTCCCGAGATCGCGCCGCCCGGCTCCGGTACGTGATCAGCTCCGCCCCGGCTCTGCGGGGCGGCGGTCTCCGCGTCGGACCGGATGTCGATGCGCCAACCGGTCAGGCGGGCCGCGAGGCGGGCGTTCTGCCCCTCCCGGCCGATCGCGAGCGAGAGCTGGAAGTCCGGCACTGTCACCCGGGCGGTACGGGAGGCCAGGTCGACCACCTCGACCCGCAGCGCCTTGGCCGGCGACAACGCGTTTCCGACGAAGGTGGCCGGGTCGTCCGACCAGTCGATGATGTCGATCTTCTCGCCGTGCAGCTCGCTCATCACGGCCCGGACCCGCTGGCCCATCGGGCCGATGCAGGCGCCCTTGGCGTTGACGCCGGAGGTGGTCGAGCGCACGGCGATCTTCGTACGGTGACCTGCCTCACGCGCGATCGCGCCGATCTCCACGGTGCCGTCGGCGATCTCCGGCACCTCCAGCGCGAACAGCTTCTTCACCAGCGCGGGGTGCGACCGGGACAGCGTGATCTGCGGGCCGCGCATTCCCTTGGCGACGTGCACGACCACGCAGCGGATCCGCTCGCCGTGCTCGTACCGCTCGCCGGGGACCTGCTCGGACTGCGGCAGGACGCCCTCCAGCTTGCCCAGGTCGACGCTGACGATGCCCTTCTCCCGGCGGGTCTCGTGCGCCTGCACCACACCGGTGACCAGGTCACCGTCGCGGCCGACGTACTCGCCGAAGTGCACCTCGTCGGTGGCCTCCCGCAGCCGCTGGAGGATCACCTGCTTGGCGGTCATGGCGGCGATCCGCCCGAAGTCGTGCGGGGTGTCGTCCCACTCCCGGGTCACCGAGCCATCGGCGTCCAGTTCCTGCGCGTAGACCGAGGCGGCCCCGCTCTTACGGTCGATCTCCACCCGGGCGTGCGGCTCGGCGCCGTCGGTGTGCCGGTAGGCGGTCAGCAGCGCGGTCTCGATCGCCGCGAGGATCGTGTCGAACGGGATCTCCCGCTCGCGCTCCAGGGCGCGCAGCGCCGCGAGGTCGATGTTCACCTCTCCTCGTCCTCCAGATCTTCGTCGTCGTCGGTGTCGTCACCGAAGTCCTCGTCGGCCAGGTCGTCCAGGCGGTTGAACTCCACCTGAACCCGGCCGGGCCCGAGTTCGGCGTACGGGTGTTCGGCGGGGCCGGCGTCGGTCTCCAGCACCACGCGTTCGTCGTCGGCAGCAGTGATCCGGCCGGTGAGCTGGCGGTCCCCCGCGTCGCCGCGGACGGTGACCTTGACCAGCCGCCCGGCGTTGCGCCGCCAGTGCCGGGGCAGGGTGAGCGGGCGGTCCACGCCGGGCGAGCTGACCTCCAGCTGGTACTCGCCGGCCACGATGTCGCCGCCGGCCTCCTCGGCCGCGTCCAGCGCCGCCGAGACCGCGCGGGAGACGTCCGCCACGGCGTCCAGGTTGATCCCGCCGTCGGCGTCCACGATCACCCGGACCACGTGCCGGCGGCCGGCGCGGGAGACGGAGAGATCCTCCAGGTCGTAACCGGCCGCCGTGACGACCGGTTCGATCACCTCGCGCAGCCGGTTGCGGCGGGCGGCGAGATCGCCGCGGGGTGCGCCGCTCCGGTCCGTGCCGCGGGGGCCGTCGGAGCGGCGGGGCCGCCCGGCGGGCCCCGTCGACCGGGTGGCACGGCCACGCTGCGTCATTGCGCGCACCTCTCCTGCTGTTGCCACGACCCGCGGGCCGTGTTGTCCCTGGCCGGTGCGGGCGATCGGCCCGCCATACCGGCGCGCCACCGGGGCGTCCGCGCCCGGTGGTTGCGCAGAGCGTAACGCTAACGACCGCCGACGGACCCGGCGGCGCACCGAGACCCTGACCCACGAGACGGCGCGAATGGTGTTGACTCTGTCAGGTGGGGATCGGCAGAACACCATCCGACCAGGTCAGAGCGGGGCATTCCCGGCGCTGGCTGCTGCGCGCCGGCGGGCTCGTGGTGCTCGGCGGCGCGACCGCGCCGCTGACCGGCTGTGATCTTTTCGACCGCGACGAGGAACCACCGGAGCCGGACGCGCTGGAGCCGCTGGTGGCCGAGGCGCTCGCGCTGGAGGCCCGCCACCGGGCCGCCGCCACCGCCGACCCGGCGCTGGCCGACCGGCTCACCCCGATCGCCGACGCGCACCGGGCGCACGCCGAGGAGCTACGCCGCGTGATCGGGCGGCCCGCACCCTCCGGCACACCGGCGGCCGCCGGCTCGGCGAGCGCGCCCGACGCCGTGCTCACCGAGCTGCGCCGGGCCGAGCAGGAGGGCCGGACGAACGCGGCCAAGGCCTGCGCGGCAGCGCCGGCCGAGCGGGCCGCGCTGCTCGGGTCGATCGCGGCCGCGCGGGCCACACACGTGGAGGCGCTCAAGTGAACCCGACCAAGAGCCCCAGCCCCGCCCAGGCCCTCGCCGACGCGCTCGCCGCCGAGTACGCGGCGATCTGGGCGTACGGGGTGATCGGCGTGCACCTGACCGAGGCGGCGCGCACCGCGGCCCGTGCCGCCGAGGCGGCCCACCGGTCCCGCCGCGACGCGCTGCTGCTCCAACTCGCCGAGGGCTCCGGGCAGGTGCCCGCCGACCGGGCCGGATACGCGCTGCCCTACCCGGTGACGGACCGGGCGAGCGCGCTGCGCCTGGCGGTGGAGATCGAGGAGCGGACGGCCGGGCACTGGCGGGCCGCGCTGCCGCACACCACCGGCGCGGACCGGAACACCGCGCTCGCCGCGCTCACCGACTGCGCGCTGCGCGCCACCCGCTGGCGGCGTACGGCTGGAGTGACGCCGGTCACCGTTCCGTTTCCGGGCCGCCCGGCCTGAGCGCGGCGCCGGTCACCCGGCGGAACCCTCCGGTTGCGTTGCGCATACCAGGTATGCATACTCGCGGTCATGTCCATCCGTCACGGCCTGCTCGCCCTGCTCGAACGCGGCCAGATGTACGGCTACCAGCTGCGCGCCGCGTTCGAGGAGTCGACCGGGTCGACGTGGCCGCTGAACATCGGACAGGTCTACACGACGCTGGCCCGGCTGGAACGTGACGGACTGGTCCGCCCGCTGCCGGAGAACGAGAGCGGGCAGCGGCCGTACGAGATCACCGACGCCGGACGGGCGGACCTGGCGCTGTGGTTCGCCACGCCGATCAGCCGCGCCGACCGGCCCCGGGACGAGCTGTCCATCAAACTGGCGCTGGCGCTGACCACCCCCGGCGTCGACGTGCGGTCGGTGGTGCAGACCCAGCGCACCGCCACCATGCGCGCGCTCCAGGAGTTCACCCGGTTGAAGTACACGAGCGACAAGCCGGAGGATCTACCCTGGCGGCTGGTGCTGGACGCGATGATCTTCCAGACCGAGGCCGAGGTGCGGTGGCTCGACCACTGCGAGACGAGCCTGGTCCGGCACCGCCCGGCGCCGATCCGGGCGGTCGACCACCCCGAGGCGGTGGACCGGGCCGGCGACGAAGCCCGCCGGTGACCCGGCACGGGAGGCGCTGATGGACCCGATCGACGGGGTGCTGGAACTGCGGGACGTCCGCCGGACCCACGGCGCCGGTGAGGCCGCCGTGCACGCGCTGCGCGGCGTGAGCCTGACCGTGCGGGCCGGCGAACTCGTGGCCGTGATGGGCCCCTCCGGGTCCGGCAAGTCCACGCTGCTGGCGCTCGCCGGTGGCCTGGACCGGCCCACCGGCGGCGAGGTGGTGGTCGAGGGTGAGGCGCTGGTCGGGCTGTCCGCCCGCGAGCTGGCCCGGCTGCGGCGCCGCCGGATCGGTTACGTCTTCCAGGACCTGAACCTGCTCGGCAGCCTGACCGCCGTGGAGAACGTGGCGCTCCCGCTGGAACTGGACGGCACCGGCGTACGGGCGGCCCGCCAGTCGGCGCTGGCCGCGCTGCGCGAGGTCGACCTGGAGGACCTGGCCGACCGCTTCCCGGACCAGATGTCCGGCGGCCAGCAGCAGCGGGTGGCGATCGCCCGGGCCCTCGTCGGCGAACGCCGCCTGGTCCTCGCCGACGAGCCGACCGGCGCGCTGGACTCGCAGACCGGCGAGGCGGTGCTGCACCTGCTGCGCCGCCGGGTGGACGCCGGCGCGGCCGGGGTGCTCGTCACCCACGAGGCCCGGCACGCCGGCTGGGCGGACCGGGTGGTCTTCCTGCGCGACGGGGTGATGGTCGACTCGACCGCCCCGCTGATCGGCGTCGACCACCTGCTCAGCGGCAGCAGCCGGTGACCGGCGGCCGCCTCGCCGCCGTACGCGGATCGTGGCGGACCGCGTTGCGGATCGCCCGCCGGGAGGCCCGGCGGTCCCGGCGGCGCACGCTGCTGGTGCTGGTGATGATCGCGCTGCCGGTTCTCGGCCTCAGCTTCGCCGCGGTCAGCTACGACATGGGTGATCTGACCCGCGCCGAGCGCATCGAGCGCCAGCTCGGCGGCGCCGACGTCGCCCTGCGCTGGGACAGCCTGACGCCGGTGACGCAGGACGCCTGGGGCGAGTCGGCCTGGCCGGTCGAGGGCGAGTGGGTCGGCCGGACCCGTCCGGCGACCGCCGAGGAGGTGCGCGCGCTGCTGCCCGAGGGCAGCCGGCTGGCTCGCACCCGCTGGTGGATGACGTTCTCGACACGGGTGGACCGGCACGTCGAGTCGATCGAGGCGCGCGCCGTCGACCTGACCGACCCGCTCACCCGGCCGCTGGCCCGGGTACGCGACGGCCGGCCGCCGGTACGCCCCGACGAGATCGCGGTCAGCCCGACGGCGCTGCGCCGGCTGGAGACCCGCATCGGCGACCCGGTACGCACCATCGACGGCACCACATACCGGGTGGTCGGGGTGGTGGAGTATCCGGACAACCTCCGGGACGTCATCACGCTGCCCGGGGTGACTCCGGACGGCACGGCCGGCAGCGACACCTGGTTGGTGGACCTGCCCGGCCCGCTGGAACCGGGGCTCGCCGACCGGCTGAACGCGCAGGGCGTCCAGGTCGTCGTCCGCAGCCCGCTGCCGGGACGGCAGGAGTTCAGCCGCGGCATGTCCGTACCGGACGCCGACGAGGCGGGCGTCGTCGGAGTGG
This sequence comes from Micromonospora sp. ANENR4, assembly GCF_015354395.1. Taxonomy (NCBI): domain Bacteria; kingdom Bacillati; phylum Actinomycetota; class Actinomycetes; order Micromonosporales; family Micromonosporaceae; genus Micromonospora; species Micromonospora sp. ANENR4. The sequence continues at coordinate 440,240 of NZ_JADKYQ010000003.1, read as the reverse complement.
TCGGCGGGCTGGGCCTGCTGGAGGTGGTGCTGCTTGTCGGCCCGGCCTTCGCGGTGAGCGTCCGGCGCCGGCGGCGGGACCTCGCACTCGTCGCGGTGGCCGGTGGCGACGCCTCCCACCTGCGCCGGATCGTGCTCGCCGACGGGGTGGTGCTCGGTGCCGGCGGGGCCGCCCTGGGCATGCTGCTCGGCATCGGGGCGGCGTTCGCGGGCCGGCCGATCGTCGAGCAGTACCTGCTCGGGGAACGCCTCGGGGCGTACCGGATCTTCCCGGCCGCGCTGGTGGCGATCGCCGCGACGGCGGTGCTGGCCGGGGTGCTCGCGGCGATGGCGCCGGCCTGGGCGGCGGCCCGGCAGGACGTGGCGACCGGCCTGGCCGGCCGGCGCGACGCGACCCGGCCACGCCGCCGCTGGCTGCTGGTCGGGGTGGCGCTCACCGTCGCCGGGACCGCGATCGCCGCGTTCGCCGCCGGCCGCACCTCGCAGACCGGAGTGCTGGCCGGTGTCGCGCTGGGCGAGCTGGGGCTGGTGTTCTGCACCCCGTCGCTGGTCGGCGTGCTGGGCCGGGCCGGCCGGCTGCTGCCGCTGACCCCCCGGCTCGCGTTGCGTGACGCCAGCCGCAACCGGTCCTCGGCCGCGCCCGCCATCTCGGCGGTGATGGCGGCGGTGGCCGGAAGCGTCGCGCTCGGCGTCTACGTGGCCAGCGACGAGACGCGGTCGCGAGAGCTCTGGCAACCCGGCCTGCCGCCGGGGAACGTGCTGCTCACCCACTCCGGTGAGACCCCGGCGGACCCGCCGTCGGCCGAGGTCGTCGCCGGCCGGGCCCGCGTGGTCCTGCCCGACGCCACAGTGGTGTCCGTCGCGACCCCCGGATGCGTCGGCGACGTCCGGGACAAGAACGACTGCACCGCGTACGCGCTCGTTCCGCCCGAGCAGCGCTGCCCGTACGACGCCGCCGGCCCGGTCCCCGACGCGGCCCGGCGGGATCCGCGCTGCGTGAGCCCCTTCCAGGACCCGGTCGACGTCTACCTGCCGGCGCTCGTGGACGACGGCGGCGCGCTGGCCGCGCTCACCGGGGCGCCGGCGGACGAACTGGCCGCCGCGCGGCGGACGCTCGCCGCAGGTGGCGTGGTGGTCACCGACGCCCGGCGGGTGGTGGACGGGCAGGTCCGGGTGGAGGTGAACGACAACTCCGGCGGTCCGCCCACCGGGCGTCTCCTGCCCGCGTACGCGCTGCGCGGCGGTCTCACAGTCGACCGGCTGGTGCTCTCTTCCGCCGCCGCGGACGCGCTCGGCCTGACCGCCGTGCCGATGGGCTACCTGCTGGACACCGCCGGCTCCCCCACCGACCGGCAGATGGAGATGCTGGCCGACGAGCTGTTCGACATCGGGCCCATGTCGGCGCAGCTGGCGACCGCCGACCCGCCGTCGGACCAGCGCCCGATGCTGCTCCTGCTCGCGGTGGCCTCCGGTGTGATCACGCTCGGCGCCGCCGCGGTCGCCACCGGCCTCGCCGCGGCCGAGGGCCGCCGGGACCTGTCCACGCTCGCGGCGGTCGGCGCCGATCCCCGGGTACGCCGCCTGCTGTCGCTCTGCCAGGCCGGGGTGATCGCGGTGCTCGGTTCGGCGCTGGGCATCGTCGCCGGGCTCGGCTCCGCCGTGGTCGTCCTGGCCTCGCTCAACCAGCGGTACGCCGAATCATGGCCGGTGCAGCCGCCGTACCCGGTGACGGTGCCCGGCGTGACGCTCGCCGTGCTGGTCGTGGTGCCGCTGGTGGCGATGGGCGGCGCGGCGCTGCTCACCCGGTCCCGCCTGCCGATCGAACGCCGGCTCGACTGAGCCGGCCGCCCGGGCCACCCGATCATGATCGACACCATTCCGCCGGAGTGGCGGCATCGCGGCGGGGTGGATGCCACCACTTCGGGGAGATGGAGTCGACCTTGGGGCGGACTGACCGTCCGAGGGGGTGACGGGGCGCGGTGTGGGCGGCACACTTGTCGGATGTCAGCCCTGGGAACCCTCACCCGCCGTCTCGGTCACCAGCGTTGGTTCGGCGCCACCATGCGCCTGCTCGTCCCGGCCGACCGGCTGGTCGGCCGGATGACGAAGGGCCGCGTGGTCGCCTTCGGGCTCGTGCCCACGCTGGTGCTCACCTCCACCGGCCGCCGCTCCGGCAAGCCCCGCAGCAACCCCCTGGTGTACGTCCCCGACGGCGACGCCTACGTGGTGATCGGCTCGAACTGGGGGCAGCAGCACCAGCCGTCCTGGACGTTCAACCTGATAGCGAACCCGGCCGCCGAGGTGGACGTCAAGGGACGCCGGATCCCGGTCACCGCCCAGCAGGTCACCGGCGAGGAACGGGAACGGCTGTTCCAGCGGCTGGTGCAGGAGTGGCCCGCGTACCGCACGTACGTCGAGCGGGCCGGTGGCCGCGAGATCCGCGTGTTCCGCCTGGCCCCGAACGCCTGAGCGCCCCGCCGCAGACGCGCACAATCCGACATCCGCGCCACCGGGGCTGCCGGTCCCGATCTGGCTAGGGTTGCCGCAGGCGATCTGTCGGAGGTGGACCGTGGCGCTCGACGTGGACGCCGAGCGGCGTCTGGACGATCCACGGTGGCAGGTGGCCGAGCGGGTCGGTGACGCCGTCCTGCGGCGGTTCCCGGCCGACGTGCTGGCGGTCGCCGTACACGGTCCGCTCGCGCACGGCGAAGACGACGGCGGCGGGGACCGCGAGGTCGGCCTGCTGGTCGTCACCTACCGGCCCGGCGCCGGACCGCCGCCCGCCACCCGGCGGGTGGACGGCGTACTCGTCGACCTCACGGTGGCCGGGGCGGACGACTACCTGCGCCGGGCGACGACGATCACGTCCCGCTGGCCGCTGGCCGCGGACCGGTACGTCACCACCCGCGCCCTGCACGATCCGACCGGCTGGCTGCGGAAGCTGCGCGACGAGCACCTGGCGCGCCTGGCACGCGCCCGGCCGGCGGAGTTCACGAGCGCGGCGCGGCAGGCGTGGTACCGGGGCAGCGCGGCGCACGCCCGCGCGTTGCGGCTGGCCGAATGGTACGAGACGGACCAGGCGCTGCTCATGCTCGGCGAGGCGCGGCTGGCCGCCGCCACCGTGCAGGGACTGTTCAGCCGCACCTACTTCCGCGATCCCGGGGACGCGGTGCGGCGTACCGGGCTGGCCGGGGCGGACATGACCGAGGTGGGCGCGGCGCTGACCCGCCAGGCCGAGGAACTGGCCGCCCGGGGGCGGCCGGTCGACGGCACGATCGACGACCTGCTGTCCGGTTGACGGCCGGGGTGGCTCAGCCTCAGCCGATACCGCCGCTGACGCCGATCAGCGCGCCGATCAGGTAGGTCGCGCCGGCCGCCAGCCCGCCGAGCAGCAACTGCCGCAGACCGGCACGCCACCATGCGCGGTTGGTGAACCGGGCCACGATCGCACCGGCGACGAAGAGGCCGACGCCGCCGACGCCGAGCGCCAGCCAGAGGCTGGTGAAGCCGAGCAGGTACGGCAACAGCGGCACCAGCGCGCCGATCGAGAAGCAGACGAACGACGAGATCGCCGCGGCCCACGGGCTGGGCTGGTCGTCGGGGTCGACGCCCAGTTCCTCCCGTACGTGCACCCGCAGCGCCTCCTCCGGGTTGGCGCGTACCGCCTCGGCGACCTGCGTCGCCAGCTCGCGGGACAGTCCACGGGCGACCCAGGCGTCTGCGAGTTCCCGGGCCTCGGCCTCCGGGTGGCGTTCCAGCTCGCGCCGCTCCTTGGCCACCTCGGCGGCGACCTGCTCGTTCGCGGACCGGACGCTCGTGTACTCGCCGAGACCCATCGAGATGGCGCCGGCCACCAGGCCGGCCGTGCCGGTGAGCACCACGCTGCGCGGCGACACCCCGCCGCCGCCCACACCGGCGATCAGCGCGATGTTGGTGACCAGTCCGTCCATCGCGCCGAAGACGGCCGGGCGCAGCCAGCCGCCGGAGACGTCCGCGTGGTGCGCCTCGCGCAGTGCCGCAGGGGTGTCGGTCACGGCAGCGTCAGGATCTCGTAGCCGTCGTCGGTGACGACGATGGTGTGCTCGAACTGGGCCGTCCACCGGCGGTCCTTGGTGACCACGGTCCAGCCGTCGTCCCACATGTCGTACTGGTAGGTGCCGAGCGTGATCATCGGCTCGACGGTGAACGTCATGCCGGGCTCCATCACGTCGGTGGGGCGCGGGCTGTCGTAGTGCGGCACGTAGAGGCCACTGTGGAACGCCTCGCCGATGCCGTGTCCGGTGAAGTCGCGGACCACGCCGTAGCCGAAGCGCTTCGCGTACGACTCGATCACCCGGCCGATGACGTTGATCTGCCGGCCCGGCGCGATGGCCTTGATGCCGCGCATCATCGCCGTGTGGGTCCGCTCGACCAGCAGGCGGGCCTCCTCGCTCACCTCGCCCACGCAGAACGTGGCGTCGGTGTCGCCGTGCACGCCGTTCAGGAAGGCGGTGACGTCGACGTTGATGATGTCGCCGTCCTGGAGCACCGTGGTGTCCGGGATGCCGTGGCAGATGACCTCGTTGAGGCTCGTGCAGCACGACTTGGGGAAGCCCCGGTAGCCGAGCGTCGACGGGTAGGCGCCGTGGTCGCAGAGGAACTCGTGCACCACCCTGTCGATCTCGTCGGTGGTCACCCCGGGCTTGCAGTGCTCACCGGCGAGCTGGGTGGCCTGGGCGGCGAGACGCCCCGCCACGCGCATCTTCTCGATGGTCTCCGGCGTCTGCACGTGCGATCCGCGCCACTCCTGGGGACGCTTCTTACCCACGTACTCCGGGCGCGGGATGTGGGCGGGGACCGCTCGCCACGGGGAGAGCGTGCCGGGGGTCAGCGGCGCACGGACGGTCATGGCCCAAGCCTATCGCCGGGGGTGGTGTGCCCCCCGCCACAGGCCCGCCGGGCAGGTTGTTGCCGTGCCGCAAACGCTGTGCCATTGTTGCTCCGTGGATCAAGGGGGCGCGGCGCCCGTGTTCTCCGTGACGGCGCAGGTCGACGGCGACCGACTGCGCGTCCAGGTGACCGGCGAGGTCGACATGGCGACCGCCGACACCATGTTCCAGACCGCGCTCCGCGAGCCCGCCAAGCAGCTCACGCTCGACCTGCGGGCGGTCACCTTCTTCGATTCGGCCGCCATCCACGCCGTGGTCCGGCTCGCCCAGCGGTTCCCGGCCGCGCTCACCGTGCTGCCGTCCCCGCAGGTCCGGCGCGTGCTGGACATCTCCGGCCTCGGCGACCAGGACTGGCTCGCCCGGCCCTGACCGACTCGGGCGCCCTCCGGCTAGGAGGCCTCTCCCATCCCGGGCGACAGGCCCGGCCCCGGTTCCGGCCGCCCGCGATCCGACGCGGGGTGCCGCTCTCCCGTCTCCCCCGCGGTGTCCGGGGCGAGATCACGACGCAGCGACTCGGCGTCGCGCTTGCGCACCCCGCTCGCCCGGATCGTGTTCACCGCGATGATGGTGAGTTCGTTCGCCACGTTGATGCCGCTGACGCGCAGGCCGCTGCGCAATGCCTCCTGAACCAGGCGGAGGGCCGACATCGCGGCCCGCTGGGAACGGGAGGGCCGGCCGGCGGACGGGGACCAGCCCGCACCGACGGTGCGCGCGGCCTCGGCCAGGCACCGCGCGGCCTCGGCGAGCGACGGCGGGACGGGCTCGTCGTCACGGATCGCGCGTTCGAGGTTGAGCGCGACGTCGCGGCTGTGCAGCAGGGAGCGGATCATGAGGATGGCGCCGTGCCGCCATCCCTGCAGCGCGCTCTGGTTGTGCCACCGTAACGGCGAGATGCGGACGACCTCGTCGGCGCCCGACATTGCGGCCTCCACCTCCGAGGTGTCGAGCCGGCGCAGCCTGTCGAGACCCTGACGGGCCAGCTCGGCGTCCCGGGCCAGGGCCGCGTCGGCGAGACGGTCCAGCTCGGCGGCCATCTGGTCGAGCAGGGGCCGGCCGGCCCGCCGGATCCGGTGGATCGGGTGCAGGGGCAGCACCACGACCGCGACCAGGATGCCGACCGCCCCACCGACGACGCCGTCGACGAAGCGGGGCAGCGCGATGTCGGTCCGGGCCGGGAACAGCACGGCGATCACCATCGCGCTGCCGCCGACCTGGGTGACGAACGCCCCCTCGTCGCTGAGCAGGACGGCGACGAGGATCGCGGCGGCGACGATGACGCCGATCTGGACGTATCCCTGCCCGATCCAGGAGACCAGCAGGTCGCCCAGCGCGATGCCCACCGCCACGCCGGCGATGAGCAGCAGCGTACGGCGGAAGCGCTGGCTCACCGAGCTGGCGATGGTGCCGACCGCGACGGCGGGCGCGAACAGCGGTTGCGGGTTGTGGATCAGATCCTTCGCGACCCACCACGCGACTGCGGCGGCCACTCCGCACTGCACCGCCACGAGCAGGCTCAACCGCACCCGCCGCAGCCGATCCCGCGCAGTGGCCCGGCCGGTGCGGCGAATCGCCGTCCACGCCGCACCTACCGGGTCGTCCCCGCTGCCGCGGGAAGGACGGAACGACTCACGCCCCATGAGGCGATCCTAGGGACTTCGCCGTATTTGATCCGCTTTACGCGACAACAGCCCTCAGTTCCGGTCGGTCAGCCGGCGGCGCAGCGTCAACTCGGTGCCCGCCTCCGTACGCGTCACGTCCATCTCCCCCAGCGCCTGGATCAGCGCCAGCCCGCGTCCCCGGAAGCTCGACCCGCTCGACTCCCGCCAGCGTCCGCTGTCCCGGATGGTCGCGGTGACCGTGCGGTCGGCGATAGTCACCTCGACCTCGATCGTCGGGTCCACCGGGTCGACCGGGTGCTCGATCGCGTTCGCCGCCGCCTCGGAGACCGCCACGGTCAGGTCGAACAGGTCGGTCTCGCCGACGTGGTGGGCGACGAGGAAGTCCTCCAGCCGCTTGCGGAGCACGCTGAGCCGGGTCGGGTCGGCGGGCAGGCGCAGCGCGAACCGGTTCAGCTCGGCCGCCTCCAGCGCGAGCACCGCCACGTCGTCGTGCCGGGACCGCTCGGCCACCCGGGCCATGACGGCGTCGACCAGGTCCGCCACGTGCCCGGCGCGCGCCGTCGCGTCGGCCCGCAACTGGCCCAGCCCGGCGTCGATGCCCGCGGACCGGTCCTCGATCAGGCCGTCGGTGTAGAGCAGGAGCCGGTTGCCCGGTGCGAGTTCGCCCTCGGCGGCCGGGTAGACGGCGCCGGGGATCGCCCCGATCGGCGGTCCGAGGGCCCGATCGTGCAGGAACGCCACGTCGTCTCCTCGGATCAGCAGGGGTGACGGATGACCCGCGCTGGCGTACCGGATCCGGCCCGTGCGCGGCGAGAAGCCGAGGCAGACCACAGTGGCGAAGGAGCCGCTGCCGGCGGAGTGGACCAGCCGGTTGAGCCGGGTCAGCGCCTCACCCGGGTCGTAGCCCTCCAGGACGTACGCCCGCAGCGCGTTGCGGAGCTGGCCCATCGCCGCGGCGGCCCGCACGCCCTTGCCGACCACGTCACCGATGACCAGCACCAGGTCGTCGTCGGCGGTGGCCATCACGTCGTACCAGTCGCCGCCGACCTCCACGTCGGCGCTGCCGGGCAGGTAGCGGCTGGCCACCACCGCGCCGGGCAACTGCGGCAGCGTACGCGGCAGCAGGCTGTGCTGGAGCGTGGTGGCGATGTGGTGCTCGGCCTCGTAGAGCTGGGCGTTCTCCAGCCGTACGCCGATCAGCCGGGCCAGTTGGGCCAGCGCCGCCTCCTCGGTGCCGCCGCCCTCGCGGCGCCACACCCGCAGCTCGCCGAGTTGCTCGCCGGCGGTGCCGGTGAGCGGCAGCACCACTGTCGGCTCGACGGGCAGGTCGCCGCCGGCGTCCTCCTCGTGGCGCGCCCCGGTGGCGGTGACCCGGACGCGTCCGGCCTCGGCCAGGCGCAGCGCGTGCCGGGCGGCCACCCGCACCACCTCGGCGGTGGACCGGGCAGTGTTGATCTCCACGGCGGCGTCGGCGAGGGCCCGCAGGCGGCGGATGATCTGCCCGCGCAACTGGCCCAGCTCGACGTTGGCCCGCACCCGGGCCACCAGCTCCTGGCTGGAGAACGGCTTGGTCAGGTAGTCGTCCGCGCCGGTTGACAGGCCGGCGACCTCCTCGGCGGCGCCGGCCCGCGCGGAGAGCAGCACGATCGGCACGTGCCGGGTCGCCGGTTCGGCGCGCAGCGCGGCGACCAGCCCGAAGCCGTCCAGCCGGGGCATCATCACGTCGGTCAGCACCAGGTCGAACGGGGTCTCCACGGCCAGCCGCAGCGCCTCCACGCCGTCCGGCACGGCCACCACCTCGTACGCCGGGGAGAGCAGCCGGACGACGTGCTCGCGCAGGTCGGGGTTGTCGTCGGCGAACAGGATTCGGCCGGACCCGCCGGGTGAGCCGGACGGCTCCGGCAGCCCGGTGGGGCGGGCCACCTCGTCGGTCCACAGCGCCGTCTCGGCGACGTACAGGCGGGCCTGCTCCGGTTCGCTCAGCGGCACCGGCGACAGGGCGGCCACCCGGTCGGCGGGCAGGTGCGCGTACCCGAAGGGCATGGTCACGGTGAAGGTGGTGCCCCGGTCGACGACGCTGTGCGCGGTGACAGTGCCGCCGTGCATCTCGACCAGCTCGCGGACCAGGGCGAGCCCGATCCCGGTGCCCTCGTGGGTACGGGAGCGGGCACCGGCCACCCGGTGGAACCGCTCGAAGACCTGCGGCAGTTCCTCCGGGGCGATGCCGACGCCGGTGTCTGTCACCTCCAGGACGGCGGCGCCGTCGGTGGCACGGACCCGGACCCGGATCTCGCCGTCGAAGGTGAACTTGACCGCGTTCGACACCAGGTTGAGGACGATCTTCTCCCACATGTCCCGGTCGACGTAGACCGGCGCGGGCAGCGGCGGGCAGTCCACCACCAGGCGTAGCCCGGCCCGCTCGGTGGCCGAGCGGAACGTGCTGGCCAGCCTGGAGGTGTAGTCGGACAGGTCGGTGGGCTGGTAGCGGGCGGCCAACCGGCCGGACTCCAGCCGGGAGAAGTCGAGCACCGTGTTGACCAGCTTGAGCAGACGCAGCCCGTTGCGGTGCATGACGGTGAGCAGGTCGAGGTACCGCTCGGGCAGCTCCCGGTCGGCGAGCATCTCCTCCATCGGCCCGAGGACCAGCGTCAGCGGAGTCCGGAACTCGTGGCTGACGTTGGCGAAGAAGCTGGTCTTGGCGCGGTCCAGCGCGGCCAGCTCGGCGGCGCGGGCGCGTTCCTGCTCGTACGCCCGCTGCTTGCCCACGGCCCGGGACACCTGCGCGGCGACCAGGTCGACGAAGTCCCGGTAGTCGTCGGTGAACGGCAGCCGCCGGGACACCCCGAGCAGCAGCACACCGGCCGGTTCGTTCGTCGCGGTCAGCGGCAGCAGGAGCGCCTGGCCGGCGGCGTCCGGCGGCATCGCGCCCGGCAGGTCGGCGGTGGCGATCCAGCGCGGCTCGGTGAACGGCTCGCCCTCGGGCAGGCCGGGCGGCGGATCGGCGACGGTGGCCGGATCCACGCCGGAGCAGCCGCCCGGCACGAGCGTGCCGCGCTCGTCGGGGAACCACAGCGCACTGAACGGCACGTCGGCGCGGTGGGCGTCGAGCACACGGGTGACGGCCCGGCCCAGTTCGAGCATGCTCGGCACGTCGCCCAGCTCGTTGCCCAGCTCGGCCAGGGCGCGCAGCCGGCGCTCGCCGAGCACCCGCCCGGTGGTCTCGTTGACGAAGCAGAAGATCCCGCTGACGCTGCCGTCGACGTCGCGGATCGGGTCGTACGAGACGTCGAAGTAGACGTCCTCCAGGAAGCCGTGCCGGTTCAGCACGAAGGGGTGGTTCTCACCCCGGTAGGGCACGCCCGTGCGGCGCACCCCGTCCAGCAGCGGGCCGAGCACGTCCCAGGTCTCGGCCCAGTGCCGGTGCGCGGCCTGCCCGATCACGGCGGGGTGCTTGTCGCCGATGGTGGGCCGGTAGGCGTCGTTGTAGAAGGCGAGATGCTCCTCGCCCCAGAACACCACCATCTGGGCGCGGGACGACAGCATGGTGCTCATCGCGTGGCTGAGCGCGGCGGGCCAGCGGTCCGGGCTGCCGAGCGGGGTGGCGCGCCAGTCGAAGGCGCGCAGCCGCTCGCCCATCTCGCCGCCGGCCGCGAACGCCGCGGCGAGCAGCGGCGACAGTGACGCCTCGCCGGCCGCCGGGGACGAACGACTGTCGCCCCCGCCCCCCTGGGCCGAGCTCATGCAGCCTCCCGCTCCGGCCATGATCACGACGGTCGGCGCTGTCACGCCGACCGTCCCCGCCTACTACCCCGACGGTCGAGCAACGTAACGCACCCGCACCGTTCGACGCTGCTTACCTCCGTGTCATCCTGGCGTAACCGACGCTCCGGGGCGACTCGGGCGACCTCGCAGGGTCGGCGGGACCGCCGATTCGGCTGTCCGCGCACCTACGAAACGCGGGTGTGTGATCTGGCCGACATCGCGGCCCGGACCAGCGCGGCCACCGGCCGCGGATCGGCCTCGTTCTCCGGATGCCACTGCACCCCGAGCACGAAGCGCCGCGCCGGATCCTCCACCGCCTCGACCACCCCGTCGTCGGCCCAGCCGGTCACCGCCAGGCCGCCGGGGTCGGCCACCGCCTGATGGTGGTACGAGTTGACCCGGTCCACCCCGGTCATCACCTCGGCGGCCCGGCTGCCGGTGGCGAAGCGCACCGGATGCGACCCGTACACGCCCGGCGCGGGCCGGTGCCCGTCGTGCCCGACCACGTCCGGCAGGTGCTGGTGCAGCAGACCGCCGTACGCCACCGCGAGCAGCTGCATCCCCCGGCACACGCCCAGCACCGGCAGGTCGGCGGCGAGCGCGGCGGTCAACAGCGTCGTCTCCCCCGCGTCGCGCTCCGGCCGGCTCTCGGTGCGCGGGTCCGGCGGCTCGCCGTACCGCTCCGGGCCGACGTCCGCGCCGCCGGCCAGCAGCAGCCCGTCCAGCAGCCCCAGCACGTCCGCGTCGGCGTCGTCCGGGGGCAGCACCACGGCCCGGCCGCCCGCCGCGGTGACCGCCCGGACGTACGCGTGCGGCACGAGCGTCGCCGGCACGTCCCGCCACACCGCCCAGCCGGCCGGCTCGACGTATGCGGTGATGCCGATGACAGGTCGCGTCATAGCGGAGTGACGTACGCGCCGGTGATGCCGCCGTCGACGACGAACTGCGCGGCGGTCATGAACGAGGCGTCGTCGCTGGCGAGGAACGCCACCGCGGCGGCGATCTCGGTCGGGTCGCCGAACCGGCCCATCGGCACGTGCACCAGCCGCCGGGCAGCCCGCTCCGGGTCCTTGGCGAACAACTCCAGCAGCAGCGGCGTCGCCACCGGCCCGGGACACAGCGCGTTGACCCGGATGCCCTCGCGGGCGAACTGCACGCCCAGCTCCCGGGTCATCGCCAGCACCCCGCCCTTGCTCGCCGTGTACGCGATCTGCGAGGTGGCCGCGCCCATCAGCGCCACGAACGACGCGGTGTTGATGATCGAGCCCTTGCCCTGCCGCCGCATGTGCGGGATGACGTACTTGCAGCACAGGTAGACGCTCGTGGTGTTGACCCGCAGCACCCGCTCCCAGGCGTCCAGGCCGGTCTCCAGGATCGAGTCGTCGTCCGGCGGCGAGATGCCCGCGTTGTGGAACGACACGTCCACCCGGCCGTGCCGCTGCACCACCCCGTCGAACAGGTCACGCACGGCCGTCTCGTCGGCCACGTCGGCGGCGACGAACTCGCCGCCCACCTCCTGGGCGGCCCGGGTACCGGCGTCGGCGTCGATGTCCACGCACACCACCCGGGCGCCCTCGGCGGCGAAACGCCGTACGGTGGCCAGCCCGATGCCGCTGCCCGCGCCGGTCACGACCGCCACCCGGTCGGAAAGCCGTCCCTGCACTGTGATCACTCCTCGGTGCCGATGAACACGTTCTTGACGTCGGTGAAGGCGTGCAGCGCGTCCGGACCCAGCTCCCGGCCCAGGCCGGAACGCTTCATCCCGCCGAACGGGGTCCAGTAGCGCACCGAGGAGTGCGAGTTGACGCTGAGGTTGCCCGATTCGACGGCGCGGGCCACCCGCACCGCCCGCCCGACGTCCCGGGTCCAGATCGAGCCGGAGAGCCCGTACTCGGTGTCGTTGGCGAGCCGGATCGCGTCCGCCTCGTCGTCGAACGGCAGCACCGAGACGACCGGGCCGAACACCTCCTCCCGCCAGTGCCGATCGGCCGGGGAGCCGGCGAGCAGCACCGTCGGGGCGTACCAGAAGCCGGGACCGTCGGGGCACGAGCCGGTGAATGCGACGTCCGCCCCGTCGACGTACCCGGCGACCCGGTCCCGGTGCGCGGCGGAGATCAGCGGGCCCATCTCGGCCGTGTCCCGGGCCGGGTCCTCCACCCGCACCGCCCGTACGGCCGGTTCGAGCAGTTCCAGGAACCTGTCGTACACCCGGCGCTGGACCAGGATCCGGGAGCGGGCGCAGCAGTCCTGGCCCGCGTTGTCGAAGACGGCGTACGGCGCTGTCGCCGCCGCCTTCTCCAGGTCCGCGTCGGCGAAGACGATGTTCGCCGACTTGCCACCCAGCTCCAGCGTCACCCGCTTCACCTGGGCCGCGCAGCCGGCCATGATCCGGGTGCCGACCTCGGTCGAGCCGGTGAAGCAGATCTTGCGGACCGCCGGGTGGGTGACGAACCGCTCGCCGACCACACTGCCCCGACCGGGCAGCACGGTGAACACGCCGTCGGGCAGGCCGGCGTCGCGGGCCAGTTCGGCCAGGCGCAGCGCGGTGAGCGGGGTCAGCTCGGCCGGTTTCAGCACCACCGTGTTGCCGGCGGCCAGTGCCGGGGCGAACCCCCAGCCGGCGATCGGCATGGGGAAGTTCCACGGCACGATCACGCCGACCACGCCCAGCGGCTCGTGGAAGGTCACGTCGAGCCCGCCGGGCACCGGGATCTGGTGCCCGGTCAGCCGTTCCGGCGCGCCCGCGTAGTAGTCGAGCACGTCGCGGACGTTGCCCGCCTCCCAGCGCGCGTTGCCGATGGTGTGCCCGGCGTTGCGCACCTCCAGGAGCGCCAGCTCATCCAGATGCGCGTCGACCCGGGCGGCGAACCGCCGCAGCAGCCGCCCCCGATCCCCCGGCGCCACCCGACGCCACGTCTCGAACGCCGCGGAAGCCCGCGCGACCGCCGCATCCACGTCCTCGACGGAGCACCCCGGAACGACCCCGATCCCCGCCCCGTCGACAGGCGAAATCACCTCACCCACGCGCGCCCCTCCCCTTCTCCCCGCCGATCTTGCAGTTGCTGCCCCGGCAAAAGCCGCACAACACCCCGGCCGGGGGCCGCAAGTGCAAGATCGACGTGGACAGCGGGGCGCGACGGCGGGTCAGAGGCGTTCGAAGCCACGAGTCAGCTCCCAGTCCGTCACCGCAGCGTCGAAGGCGGTCAGCTCGACCTTCGCCTGGTTGGCGTAGTGGGCGGCCACCTCGTCGCCGAACGCCTCCCGGGCCACCTCGGAGCGCTGCCACAGGTCCAGCGCGTCACGCAACGTGGTGGGCACCCGCTCGGCGTCCGGGTCGTCGTACGCGTTCCCGGTGCACTCGTCGCCCAGTTCCAGCTCGTTCTCGATCCCGTGCACCGCGCCGGCCACCAGCGCGGCGATCGCCAGGTACGGGTTGACGTCGGCCCCCGGCACCCGGTTCTCCACCCGCATCCCCTGCCCGTGCCCGACCAGCCGCAACGCACAGGTGCGGTTGTCGGTGCCCCAGCGCAACGCGGTCGGCGCGAACGAGCCGGGCTGGTAGCGCTTGTAGGAGTTGATGTTCGGCGCGAAGAACAGGCTGAACTCGCGCATGGTGGCGAGCAACCCGGCCAGCACCCGCTGCCCGGTGACGCTCAGGTGCGCCGGCCCGTCCCCCAGCATCGCCGACGAGCCGGAGGCGTCGCGCAGCGAGAAGTGGATGTGGCAGGAGTTGCCCTCCCGCTCGTTCGGCTTGGCCATGAACGTGATCGCCATGCCCTCCTGGGCGGCGATCTCCTTCGCGCCGTTCTTGTAGATGACGTGGTGGTCGGCGCAGCGCACCGCCTCGTCGTACCGGAAGGCGATCTCGTGCTGGCCGAGGTTGCACTCGCCCTTCGCGCTCTCCGGGGTGAGCCCGGCGCCGGCCATCTCGGTGCGGATGCGGCGCAGCAGCGGCTCGACCCGGGCGGTGCCGAGCAGCGAGTAGTCCACGTTGTACTGGTTGGCCGGGGTCAGGTCGCGGTAGCCGCGCCGCCACGCCTCCTCGTACGAGTCGCGGTAGAGCACGAACTCCAGCTCGGTGCCGGCGTACGCGGTCAGCCCGTGCGCGGCCAGCCGGTCGAGCTGGCGGCGCAGGATCTGCCGGGGCGAGGCGACCACCGGGCCGGAGCCGTCCAGCCACTCCAGGTCGGCCAGCAGCAGCGCGGAGCCGGGCTGCCAGGGCATCCGGCGCAGCGTATCCAGGTCGGGGCGCATGGCGAAGTCGCCGTAGCCGCGTTCCCAGCTCGACATCGCGTACCCGTCGACGGTGTTCATGTCGACGTCCACGGCGAGCAGGTAGTTGCAGCCCTCGCTGCCGTGCGAGACCACCTGGTCGAGGAAGTAGGGCGCGTGGAACCGCTTGCCCTGCAAGCGCCCCTGCATGTCGGTGAGCGCGAGCACCACCGTGTCGATCTCACCCTCGGCGACGGCGACCCGCAGCTGCTCCAGCGAGAACGGAGTTTTCCTCATCGACGCGCCTCCATCACCAAGGTCTACTGGCAGAACCGGATCACCGTCAATGCCCCCTGCGGCCACCGTCGCAAACGCGATCGGTCGAGGGCGGAGGCCCGCCCGCCCCGTTGAGGTAGGTGAGAACGGCCAGGACGCGGCGGTGGCCGCTGTCGGTCACGGCGAGGCCCAGCTTGGTGAAGATGTTGCCGATGTGCTTGTGTACGCCGTTGTCGGTGATGACGAGCCGGTCGGCGATGGCGGTGTTGTCGTGTCCCTGGGCCATCAGCGCGAGCACCTCGCGTTCGCGGGGCGTGAGGACGGAGATGGGGTCCCGGCGGCGGGCCAGGAGTTGGGCGACGACCTCGGTGTCCATGGCGGTGCCACCGGCGGCCACCCGGCGCAGCGCGTCGACGAACTCGTCCACCCGGCTGACCCGATCCTTGAGGAGGTAGCCGACACCGCCGCCGGTGGTGGCGAGGAGTTCTGCGGCGTACTGCTGCTCGACGTACTGCGACAGCACCAGGACCGGCAGGTCGGGATGCTGTCGACGGGCCTTCAGTGCGGCCCGGATGCCCTCGTCGCGGAACGACGGCGGCAACCGGACATCGACAATGACAATGTCCGGCCGGTGGTCCCGCACGGCGGTGAGGAAGCCCGCCGCGTCGCCCGCGATGGCGACGGTGTCGAATCCGACGCTGTTGAGCAGCAGTTTCAGCCCGGTGGCCAGCAGCACGTTGTCTTCGGCGATCACAACCTGCACGGCAGCTCCAAGGTGATCGTCGTCGGCCCGCCGGCCGGGCTGTCGACGTCGACGGCCCCGTCGAGCGCGAGCACGCGGCGACGGATTCCAGCCAGGCCGGTGCCGACCCGATCGTCGGCGCCGCCGACGCCGTTGTCGGTGATCGCCACCGACAACCGGTCGGCCCTGCGGGTCACCGTGATGCCGGCCGCTGTCGCCCGGCTGTGCTTGGTGACGTTGGTGAGCGCCTCGGCAACGGCGAAGTAGACGACGGCCTCCACCGCCGCCGGCACGGTGTCGAGGTCGCCGACGTCCAGCCGGGTCGGCACGCCGCAGCGGGCCGTCACCGCGGTCAACGCCCCGGTCAGGCCGCGGTCGGCGAGGATCGGCGGGTAGACGGTGCGGATCACCTCACGGAGTTCGGTCATCGCCTCCTCGGTTCCTTCGTGGGCGTCCCGGAGAAGATCCTCCAGGAGCTGCTCGTTCCGGGGGTTGTCGTACAGCGCCCGTCGGGCCACGGCCAACCGCATGGCGATGGCCACCAGCCGGGCCTGGGTGCCGTCGTGCAGGTCGCGCTCGATCCGGCGCAGCTCCGCGCCGTGCGCGTCGAGCACGTCCGCCCGGGTACGGGTCAGCACGGCGACCCGGTCGGCGAGCTGTTCGGTCGTGGAGTGCGACAGCACCGCCAGACAGATCCGGGCGTGCGCGCGGGCGATCGGCGGCAGGGCCAGGTACGCCAGCGCCGCGAGCAGGAGCATCTGCAGGGGGCCGAGGGTGAGAGCCGACGTCCAGCCGGTAACCGGGATGTCGATGAACAGCCGGGGCCGTTCTTCCGGCGCGAACGCCCACCACAGCGGTGTGGCGACCGCGGCGGGCACGAGGTTGCCTACGCACAACAGCGTGAGCAGACCGAACACCGTCCCGGTGAGGGCGTTCACCGGCAGCCAGAGCAGGTCGCGGAGCGTGGCCGGATCGGCCCAGGCCCGGCGGCCCGGCACGGGCAGGGCGGGACGTGCCGCCAAGGGCGTCCCGAGCAGGCGGCCGGCTCGGCTCCGGTGCCAGTTCGCCCACCGCCGGGCGAGCCTCGGATGGCACAGCAGCGGCAGCGCACACAACGTCGCGATTCCGGTGGCCAGTGCCGCCAGCAGGAACACGCCAGCACGCCACACCTGCACCCATCGTCGTCCTGACGTCACAGCATGCCTTTCCGCGTACCGGCGGGGCGGTGTCCCGGCCCGGCGCCAAGTCTGCCCGGCGACTGCCGCCCGGGGCACTACAGGCAGCTGTACCTGAAATGCGGTGGTACGAGGTATCGGCCCGCGCCGAAGCCGCTCCTAGCGTCGACGGCATGAGATCGAACAGCAGAATTCCCTCGCTACGACGAGTCGCGTCGGGTGCGGCGGCCGGACTTGTCGCCCTCGGAGTCGCGGTCACCGGGCTCGGCCCCGCGGAAGGATCGGCGACCCGTCCGGGTCACCCGGACAGGCGGCTGCAACGGGACACCGACGCGATCCACGCCCTCGGGGTGACCGGCGTCCAAGCCCGGGTGACCACCGCCGACGGCCGGCACCTCGTCGCCACCAGCGGCGTCGCCGACCGGGCCACCGGACGCCCGGTGCCACCGACCGGGCGCTTCCGGATCGCGAGTACCCGCAAGGCGTTCGAAGCCGCCGTCCTCCTACAACTGGTCGAGGAGCACCGGCTGTCCCTCGACGACACAGTCGAGCGGTGGCTACCGGGCGTGGTCCGCGGCAACGGCAACGACGGCCACCGGATCACCGTGCGTCACCTCCTGCAGAACACCAGCGGCATCCACGACGACCTGCCCGGCTACACCACACCCGAGGAATACCTCCAGCAGCGGTACGACGTCTACACACGCGAGCAACTCGTGGCGCGGGCGATGAACCACCGGCCGGACTTCGAACCCGGAGCGAGCTGGAACTACTCCAACACCGGCTTCGTCCTGGCTGGCATGATCATCGAGCGGGTCACCGGCCGGTCGCTGCGACAGGAGGCCACCGACCGGATCGTCAGTCCGCTCGGCCTGCACGACACCACCTGGCCCGGCACCTCGCCGTCCCTGCCCCGCCCGCACGCCCGGGCATACCAACTGTTCGAGACCGGTGAGCTGGTGGACGTCACCGAGCAGGTTCTGGTCGACCCGGACTCCATCGTCTCCAGCACCCGAGACCTCGACCGGTTCTTCCGGGCCCTGCTGGGCGGCCGGCTGTTGCGCCCCGCACAACTGGCCGAGATGAGACGCACGGTCGAGATCAACGAGGACATCGGCGCGATCTGGCCGGGCGGCCGCTACGGGCTCGGCCTGGTCAGCCGCCCGCTGCCCTGCGGGGGCGTCTACTGGGGCCACGACGGCGGCGACGGCGGCTACATCACCGTCACCGGCGTCAGCGACGACGGCCGGCGCAGCGCCGTCGTGTCCATGTCCGCCTCGCTCGGCGACTCGCTGGACCACATGCTCGGGCAGCAACGCGGCGCCGACACGCTGATCCAGAACGCGCTGTGCGGCCGGTTGTGACCGGACCAAGCCGCGTGCCGTGAACGAGAGCCCGACCGGCGAGCACGCGGGTCGGGCCCATTTCTGCGGTAGGCGGGGCCCAGCTCAGCCGCCGCAGGGCGGCCCGCTGTGGGTGGCGACGAGCAACCTCGACGGTCGCGGCACGACGGCGGCCGACGACCGCGTCCTCCGTTTACCGCTCACCCACCGTCGCCCCACGAGCTGACCCGGGGGTACGCGGACAGCGCGGCCCGGGATCAGTCACGTCAGAACGATGAGGCACCGGCCACGAGCGCCCGGGCCGCGTCGGTCCACCAGTAGAAGACCTCGCGGCCCGACCGGCGCTTCTGAAGCAGGCCGGCCTCCGTCAGCACGCGCAGGTGACCCCCGACAGTGCCCAGTGGCAGTTCGGTCGCGGCGACCAATGCGGTGGTGCTGATCGGTTCGGCCGCCTGCACCAGGATCCGGCTCCGTGCGTCACCGAGCAGACGCCGCAGAGGATCCGGCGTGCCGAGAGGCGCCCCGGCGAAGATCCCCGTCACCGGATAGACGATCCCGAACCGGTCGGGCAACCTCCAGGAGACCCAGCCTCCCCGGCAGTGGGCCGCGAAGAAGGTCAGCTCCCCGCCCCGTACGTCGAACGGCGGGTAGGGCCGTTCCTCGACCTGCAACCGGCCGTCGCCGAGCCAGCACATGCCCGGCCGCATGTCGTCGATGACCCCGGCCCATCCGTCCCTGCCCAGGCGGGAGATCCGGGACACCACGTCGGCGCGCAGTACCGATTGCCGGCGCGGCCAGTCCGCCTCGATCGTGTGGTGCCAGACCCAGCGCAGCAGAGCAGCAGCCCGGCCCGCCAACCCTGGACCGCGCAACTCGGGGGGCAGCGGGGAGCGTACGCGGGCCAGATCCGCTCGGATCCGCTCGTCCGGCAGCGATTCCAGCGCCACGATCTCGTCGTCGAGCGTCATGTTCGGACGGGCGGGAGGCACCGTCATGAAGTCGGCCATCCAGGAGGGCGACATGGCGTGCGCCACGATGGCCGCGGTCACGGGGTCGCCGTCGAGGAAACCTCGGAATGCGTCGGCGTGCTGGTCCCGCCAGGCCCGGTGCCACGGAAGCGGCTGACCTCGGCGCAGGATGTTGAGCGCCCCCAACGTCTCGGTGAGTTGTGACGTGCCGAAACGTGCCTGCGCCATCACTTCTGCGTCGACCAGGAACACCGCCACGTTTCGCCTCCAGTCGAAACTCTAGGGTCGCACCGCGCGATACCTCAAGCTGCCGGCCATGCAGAGCGTCATTCAGTCGACCGAACCGCGGACCGTGGGCGGGCGGAACTTCAGGGCGTTGTGGGCCGGTGTCGGGATCACCAACCTGGCCGACGGCGTCGTCAAGCTGACCCTGCCCCTGGTGGCCGTGTCGATGACGGACTCCCCCGCACTGGTCGCCGGCACCACTCTGGCCAACACCCTGCCCTGGCTGTTGTTCTCGCTGCCCGCCGGCGTCCTCGCCGACCGGGTCGACCGCCGACGCCTGATCATGGCCTCGACCGTCGTGCGCGCCCTGATCCTGGCCGTGCTCGTCGCCGGCTTCCTCGCGGACGCGCTGCCGCTGGCCGGCCTGTACGCGGGAGCACTGGCACTCGGCATCGCCGAGGTGTTCACCGACACCACCCGGATGTCGGTGGTGCCGATGGTCGTCCCCCGGAACCGCATGGAGTCCGCGTACGCCAAGTTGACCGCGACCGAGACCGTCGCCAACGAGTTCATCGGGCCTCCTCTGGGCGGGCTGCTGGCTGCCGCCGGGCTGGCCGTCGCGCTCGGCGCCGGAGGCGTCGGCTACGCCGGCGCGCTGCTCGCCTTGGCGCTCATGACCGGTCCCTATCGCAGCAACCGCCACCCCGGCTCGACGCCGAGCGCGTCCGGCCTTCGTGCCGACATCCGGGAGGGCGTCCGGTACGTGTGGCGGGAGCGGGTGTTGCGGACGCTGCTGCTGGTAGCCGGCGCGGCGAGTGGCTGCTGGGCGGCGTGGATGTCGGTCATCGTCGTCTATGCGGTCGCGCCCGGACCGCTGGACCTCAGCCGCTCGGAGTACGGACTGCTGATCGGCGCCCTGGGAGTGGGCGGCGTGCTGGGCGCCGGTGTCGCGCCGGCGCTCACCCGCCGGCTGGGAAGGCCGGTCGTCCTCACCGCGTCGATGGCCTGTTTCGCCGTGCTGCTGGCGGCACCGGCGATCTCCTCGTCACCCCCGCTGATCGCCGTGACCACCCTCCTGGGCGGCGCCGGCAGCGGCGCCTGGAACGTCACCTACAGCTCACTGCGCGCGCTCGTCGTCCCCGATGCGATGATGGGGCGCTACAGCGGGGTGAGTCGCCTGACCAGCTGGGGATCGATGCCGCTCGGGGCTCTGCTCGCCGGCTTCACCGCGGAACTGATCGGCGTCAGAGCGGTCTTCTGGGGCGGGGCAGCGCTGTGTGCCCTGGTGATCGCGGTGACGTTGCGTACGGTCAGCTCGCCGGAGTTCCGGCGGTTGGAAGCCCGCGCGAACGCCTCCACGGATCGCGACTGACTCGCCGCGATCCGAGGTGCCGACGCTGACGCGTCACATCGGCCGGACCCAGGCGGACCGCCACTGCGGGGACGGGTCCGCACCGAGGCTCGTCCAGTACTCCCGACCGTCGACGATCCGCCCGTCGCGCACGGTCCAGAACGACGCGACCCGGTGCACGCCCATCCCCTCGTGCGGCACCTCCACTTCGGACACGACCGTCTCGCCCGCCGCCACCACCCGCAGTACCCGGATCGACCAGCCCTCCGGGTACTCGGCGTTGATCTTCACGTAGTTGTCGCGGCCCACGATCCGCTCGGCGCTGGCCGGCCACTCCACCACCACGTCGTCGGCCAGCAGCTCGCCGACGCCGGCCCAGTCCCGGGCCTGCATGCGCTCCCACAACGCGCGTACCACCGCTTCCGAGTCCATTACCGGATGATGGCAGGACCCACCGACAGCTACGACGGCTCGGCGGGCTCGGGTTCGGGTTCGGCCTGGTCGACGGTGCGGCGCGGGCCGGTGAACCACTTGCGGGCCGAGGCGTACCACCAGATGGCGACGCCGAGCAGTACGCCACCGATGGCGATGGGCGCGTAGTTCACCGCCGTCCAGCTGAAGTCGGGGTTGCCTGGTACACCCGCCGGGACGATCGGCAGCACGAAGTAGACCGAGATGACCGCGATCTCGACCACCGCGATCCAGCCGAGCAGCTTGTAGCGGCGGCCGAGCGTCCACGGGCCCGGGGTGAACCGGTCGCCCATCCGCAGCCGCAGGAAGATCGGGATGATGAAGGACAGGTACAGCCCGATCACCGCGACAGACACCACCGCGTAGAACGCGACCGGGATGCCGCCACGCTGGTAGAGCGCGGGCAGCGTGAGCACCAGCCCGGCCAGCGTCGCGCCGATGATGGCGTTGACGGGCGTGCCGTTGCGGTTCACCTTCGACCAGAGTCTCCAGCCGGGCACCGCGCGGTCCCGGCTGAACGCGTACGCCATCCGCGACATCGACGTCACGCAGCTCATGCCGCAGAAGAACTGCCCGATGGTGGAGATGATGATGACGGCCTTGAAGAAGAACGGCGTCAGCGCGCTCTCGAAGATCGCCCCGGAGAAGCCGCCCGCCTCGTTTATGGCGTCCACGTCGGTGGCCGCGAACAGGAACGCCAGCAGCAGGATCCAGCCACCCACCGCCGAGTAGAAGATCGACCGCCACAGCCCCTGCGCGGCGGCCTTGGACGCGCCCCGGGTCTCCTCGGAGACGTGCGCGCAGGCGTCGAAGCCGGTGATCGTGTACTGCGTGAGCAGGAAACCCAGTGGCAGCACGTAGAACCAGAACGCCAGCCCGCCGGTGTCGCCGTCCCCGAAGCCGGAGTTGTTGAACCGCTCGGTGAACACGAACTGGAAGCTCTGGTGGTTGTCCGGGACCAGGACCAGGATCAGCACCACGGCGGCCGCGCCGGCCACGTGCCACCAGACCGAGACGTTCTGGAGTACGTCGATGATCCGGTGCCCGTAGATGTTGATCAGCCCGTGCAGCGCGAGGATCACCACGAACAGCCCGAACGTCTGGTGCCCGGTGCCGGCCCAGCCGTCGAACAACGCCGACAGCGTCAAGTTGAGGAACGTGGCGCAGCCGTAGTCGACCGACGCGGTCACCGCGACCAGCCCGATCAGGTTGAGCCAGCCGGTGAACCAGCCGTGCACCGGCCGGCCCATCGTCGCCGCCCACCAGTAGATCCCGCCCGCTGTCGGGTACGCGGACACCAGTTCGGCCAGGCAGAAGCCGATGATCAGGATGAACAGCGAGATCAGCGGCCAGCCCCAGGAGATCGCCACCGGGCCGCCGTTGTTCCACGCCTGACCGAACGTGGTGAAGCAGCCGGCCAGGATCGAGATGATGGAGAACGAGATCGCGAAGTTGGAGAAGCCGCTCCACTTGCGGCGCAGCTCCTGTTTGTAGCCGAGTTCGGCGAGTCGTCGGGCGTCGTCGTCCATCGGCTGCTCGGCGGTCGGCGCGGGCGTCGTGGCCACTGCACACCTCCTCGAGGCGATGCTCGTGCGAGTGCTCGCAGTGTGCTCCCGGCCGATCAAGGTGGTCAATACGTACCCCGGTAATTGCGTTGTCGCCCGATCCCACCCGGGGCATCATTGTGGGCGTGACCAGGCCCGACCCGACGGGCCGGCACCGGGCGCTCGGCAACGCCCGGTCCGCGGCGGCGCGCGGCGTCCACCTCTCTCTCACTGATGTACGGCGAACTGCCGTACCCTCCGGACGCCCCGCGCCGCCGCACCTCTAGACGAACAGCAGCCCCGCGACCCACAGCGCGGCGATCATCAGGCCGGCGGTGAACTCCAGGACCATCGACAGCCCGGCCGCCTTGAGTGCCTGCACCGTGGCCGGCCAGGCGAGGCGGGTATCGCCCAGCCGCAGCCGTTCCGCGCCGAAGATCCCGCCGACGAAGCCGATCGGCAGCCCGATCACCGGGATCACGAAGAACCCGACCACGCCGAGCAGTCCGCCGGCCAGCAGCGACGTGGTGGGCACGCCGGTCCGCTTCAGGTTGCGCCCCGGCCAGAGGTACTTGAGCACGGTGCCGCCGGCGGCGATCGCGGTGGCGGCGGCGAGCACCGCCCAGCGGCCCGGCCCGGCGTCGCCGAACAGCGTCCACACCAGCACCCCGCCCCAGCACAGCGGCAGAGCCGGCAGCCCCGGCACGATCACTCCGGCCAGGCCGGCGACGATCGCCAGCGCGGCGACCACCGACACCACGGCCTGCGAATCGGTAAGGCTCACAGTTCTCTCCTACCCGCCCAGGCGGGCGCGGATGCCGTCGGCGGGCACGGGTGCGCCGAACAGCCGGCCCTGCCCGGTGTCGCAGCGCAGCGCGCGCAGCCGTTCGGCCTGTACCTCGGTCTCCACCGCCTCGGCCGTCACCGACAGCTCCAGCGCGTGCGCCAGCCGGACCAGCGCGTCCACGATCCGCTCGTCCCGGTGGTCGGCGGCCACGTCCCCGCCGTCACCCTTTATCCCCTCGACGAACGGGCCGGCCAGCTTCACGCAGTGGATCGGCAGCCGCCGCAGGTACGCCAGGTTCGAGTAGCCGGTGCCGAAGTCGTCGATAGCCAGCCGCAGCCCGAGGCCGGCGAGCTGGTGCAGCGTCCGCAGCGGCTCACCGGCGCTGCCCATGACGGCGCTCTCGGTCAGCTCCAGCTGCAACAGCTCGGCCGGCAGGCCGGTGTGCTGCAACGCCTCGGCCACCGTCTCCACGATGGCCGGGTCGTCGGCCTGCCGGGCGGCCAGGTTGACGCTGACCACCGGCGTGGTGTCCGGGTACGCACGCCGCCACGACTCGGCGTCGCGGCACGCCTGACGCAGCACCCAGGCGCCGAGCCGGACGATCAGGCCGGTCTCCTCGGCCAGCCCGATGAAGCGGTCCGGCCCGATCAGTCCCAGCTCCGGGTGCTGCCAGCGCACCAGCGCCTCGACCGCCACCATCGTGCCGTCCAGCAGCGACACGATCGGCTGGTAGTGCAGCACGAACTCGCCCCGGTCCAGCGCGGCGGGCAGGTTCGCGGCCAGCGCGGAACGGGCGATGTCGGCGGCGCTGCGCTCCGGGTCGTACACCGCCCAGCGGCCCCGGCCCTCCGCCTTGGCCCAGTAGAGCGTGGTGTCGGCGGCCTTCATCAGGTCACCGACGCTCGTCTCCGCCGCCGGGCACTCCACGATGCCGATGCTCGCCGATACGGCCAGCTGCTGGTCGCCGACGTGCACCGGCGCGGACACCGCGGCCAGGGCCAGTTCGGCGACCTCCACCGCGTCGTCGATGCCGCCGTCGGAGTCGACCAGGATGACGAACTCGTCGCCGCCCATCCGGGCCACCAGGTGACCGCGCCCGGCCACGCAGTCGCTGAGCCGGCGGGCGATCACCTTGAGCAGCCGGTCGCCCAGGTCGTGGCCGAGGCTGTCGTTCACCGCCTTGAAGCCGTCCAGGTCGATGAAGCAGAGGCCGACGCGCTGGTCCGGGCCGGCGCCGTCGAAGACCTCGCCGAGTTGTTCGAAGAACAGCGTCCGGTTGGGCAGGCCGGTCAGCGGGTCGTGCAGCGCCTGGAAGCGCAGCCGCTGCTGCAGCTCGTACCGCTGGGTGATGTCCTCCACCATCGCGACGGTGAACCGGGGCCGGCCGTCGTCGTGCCGGATCAGCGAGACCGCGAGGTCGGTCCAGACCACGCTGCCGTCCTTGCGGTAGTAGCGCTTCTCCACCCGGGCGCTGTCCCGCTTGCCCTCGATCAGCTCCTTGTACAGCTCCCACATCCCGGCCGCGTCGTCGGCATAGGCCAGCGCCGACACGTTCATCCGCCGCATCTCCGCGACGGTGTAGCCGAGCATGTCCGCGAACGCCTGGTTGACCTCGATGATCTGCCCGTCCACCCCGGCGATGCCGATGCCGATGACGGCGCCGGTGAAGACCGCCCGGAAGCGGGCCTCGCTGTCGCGCAGCGCCTGCTCGACGGTGTCCCGGGCCTGCCACGCCGACCGGGCGATCCGCTCCTGCTGGCTGAAGACCCGGTCGCGCAGCGCGCGGGCGAACCCGGCAGCGAACG
This sequence comes from Micromonospora sp. ANENR4, assembly GCF_015354395.1. NCBI lineage: Bacteria > Bacillati > Actinomycetota > Actinomycetes > Micromonosporales > Micromonosporaceae > Micromonospora > Micromonospora sp. ANENR4. The sequence goes on along the minus strand of NZ_JADKYQ010000003.1, from coordinate 415,033 downwards.
CGCCCTGCAGCAGCGCCACCCGCTCGCGCAGCTCCGGCGACTCGGTGCGTGACGGCAGCACCCAGGGCAGGAACCGGTCACCGAGCGCCTGCACCGACCAGTCGAGCACGCCCGGCTCGGTGAGGTGCGCCTGGACCAGGGCACGCCCCACCTCCTCCGCCGGGCCGGCGGAGAAGGTGGGGGCGAGCAGGGCCTCGCCGAGCCGCTCGGTGAGCGGCACCAGCAGGCGCTCGGTCTCGGCCGCGCTCAGCGGCACGAACCCGATGCGACGCACCGCGCGAGCCCACTCGGCGGCGTACGCGGCGGCGCCGGGCCGGCTGACGTCTCCCCCGTCGCTGTCCGGGGCGCGCATGGGGTTCAGCCGGCGGCGCGGTCGTGCCGGGCGACGCCGCCGAAGGCCCCGAACCGCTCCGGGTGCTCGTCCACGTCCGACGGGGAGTCGGGCCGCCACAGCGGCATGTGCACCACGCCCGGTTCGAGGATCGTCCAGTCGCCGAAGAAGCCGGTGATCTCGGCCCGCGAGCGCAGCGTGATCTCGGTGGCGGTACGCGCCGACAGCCGCTGCGCGTCCAGCATCTCCTGCGGCTGGTCCTCGAACGTGGAGTGGGAGATGACCAGGTAGCTGCCGGGTGCGGCGGCGGCGCGCAGGGTGGCCAGGATGTCGGCCGGGCGGTCGGCGTCGGGCACGAAGTGCACCACGCCGGCGAGCAGGATGCCCAGCGGCCGGTCGAAGTCGATCAGGCCGCTGGCGGCGGCGTGGTCCAGGATCAGCTTCGGCTCGCGCAGGTCGGCCAGGACCGCGGTGGCCCGGTCGTTGCCGGCGAGCAGTTCGTGGCTGTGCGCCACGGCGACCGGGTCGATGTCGACGTACACGATCCGGGCGTCCGCGTTGGCGGCCTGGGCGACCTCGTGCACGTTGCCGACGGTGGGGATGCCGGAGCCGATGTCGAGGAACTGGTCGATGCCGGCGTCGAGCAGCACCCGTACGGCCCGGCGCAGGAACTCCCGCCCGGCGCGCATGGTGGCGGCCAGGTTCGGCGTCATGGCCGCGATCTGTTCGGCGAGCTGCCGGTCGATCTCGAAGTTGTGCGCCCCACCGAGGAAGTAGTCGTAGACCCGAGCGGCGCTCGGCCGGCTCAGGTCGATCTCGGTGGGCAGGCTCTCCGGCGTCTGCATCGCTCGGTCCCCCAGGTCGTCGTCCGCCGTCGATGGCGGATCATGTGGTCCAGACCACTCTAGGCCGGTACGGCGGGGTTCGGGAGATCCACAGCGGGCGATGCCGGCGGCCCGGTTCAGCCGGCCGATTCCAGCAGCAGCGAGATGCCCTGGCCGACGCCGATGCACATGGTGGCGAGCGCCCGCCGGCCGCCCCGCCGGCGTAGTTCCAGCGCGGCGGTCAACGCCAGCCGGGCGCCGCTGGCACCGAGCGGGTGACCCAACGCGATGGCACCGCCGCCGGGGTTGACGTGCTCGGCGTCCTCCGGCAGGCCCAGCTCACGCAGCACCGCCACGGACTGCGCGGCGAACGCCTCGTTCAGCTCGATCACGTCCACGTCGACGAGCGACAGGCCCGTCCGGTCGAGCAGCTTGCGGGTCGCCGGGACCGGGCCGATGCCCATGATCCGCGGCGGTACGCCGGCGGACGCGGCGCCGCGTACCCGGGCCAGCGGGGTGAGGCCATAGCGTTCGACGGCGGCCGCGGAGGCGACGAGCAGCGCGACGGCGCCGTCGTTGACGCCGGAGGAGTTGCCTGCGGTGACGGTGCCGCCCTCGCGGAACGGGGTGGGCAGCGTGGCGAGCTTCGCAAGCGTCGTCTCGCGCGGGTGCTCGTCGGCCTCGACCAGCTTCGACTCCCGCTTGCCGGCGGGCACCGTCACCGGGACGATCTCCTCGGCCAGCCGGCCGTCGGCCTGCGCCTTGGCGGCCCGCTGCTGCGACCGGTACGCGAAGGCGTCCTGCGCGGCCCGGTCCACGCCGAACTCGGCCGCCACGTTCTCCGCCGTCTCCGGCATCGAGTCGACGCCCCAGCCCTTGCGCATCAGCGGGTTGACCAGCCGCCAGCCGATCGTGGTGTCGTACACCTCGGCGGTGCGGGCGAACGGCGTGGCCGCCTTCGGCATGACGAACGGCGCCCGGCTCATGCTCTCCACGCCACCGGCCACCACCAGGTCGGCCTCCCCGGCGACGATCGCGCGGGCGGCGGAGGCGAGCGCGTCGAGGCCGGAGCCGCAGAGCCGGTTGACGGTGCTGCCCGGCACCTCCTCCGGCAGGCCGCCGAGCAGCGCCGCCATCCGGGCCACGTTGCGGTTGTCCTCACCGGCCTGGTTGGCGCAGCCCAGGATCACGTCGTCGGTGCGGGCCCAGTCGACAGACGGGTGGCGGGCCACCAGCTCGCGGACGACGTGCGCGGCCAGGTCGTCCGGGCGGACCCCGGCCAGGGCGCCGGCGTACCGGCCGATCGGGGTACGGACTCCGGCAACGAGATAGGCCACTGTCATCGCGCGTACGTCCTTCGGGGGTGGGAAGGGGTCGGTGGGGGTACCCGGCGCCAGGATATCCGTGACCGGAGCGGATAGGTTTGCCGCATGTCCGGGGCCCAGTTCAGCGCAGAGACAAGCGGCGGCGGCGCGTTCGTCCGCCAGCCCAACCGGTTCACCGGCCGGGTCACCCCGCACTCCACGTCACCCGAGGGCGGCGGGCCGGACGAGGCGGGGCGCTGGCCGCTGGAGGCGGGCCGCTACCGGCTGATCTGGTGCCGGGCCTGCCCGTGGGCGCACCGGGCCCGGATCGTGCGCGGCCTGCTCGGCCTGGACGAGGTGATCTCGCTGGGCACCGTCGACCCGATCCGGGACGAGCGGGGCTGGCGGTTCGCGCTCGACCCGGACGGCTTCGACCCGGTGCTCGGCATCGGTTTCCTGTCCGAGGCGTACCTGTCCACCGACAGGGACTACACCGGCCGGGTCACCGTGCCGGCGCTCGTGGACACGCTCACCGGGCGGGTGGTGACGAACGACTATCCGCAGCTCACGCTGGACTTCTCGACCGAGTGGCGGCGGTTCCACGCGCCGGACGCGCCCGACCTCTACCCGGTCGAGCTGCGCCCGGAGATGGACGCGCTGATGGCGGAGATCCACCGGGACGTCAACAACGGCGTCTACCGGTGCGGCTTCGCCACCTCCCAGGAGGCGTACGACGAGGCGTTCACCGCGCTGTTCGCCCGCCTGGACGCGCTGAGCGAGCGGCTGTCCGGTCGGCGCTACCTGATGGGCGACGCGATCACCGAGGCGGACGTGCGCCTGTTCACCACGCTGGTGCGCTTCGACGTGGCGTACCACGGCCACTTCAAGTGCAACGAGCGCAAGCTCACCGAGATGCCGGTGCTGTGGGCGTACGCGCGGGACCTGTTCCAGACGCCGGGCTTCGGCGAGACGGTGGACTTCGGCCACATCAAGCGGCACTACTACGCCACCCACGACATGATCAACCCGACCCGGATCGTGCCGCTCGGCCCCGATCTGTCCGGCTGGACCACCCCGCACGGACGTGGCTGAGGACACGGCCCGCCGGATCGCCGCCGCGTTCGCCGGCGTCTGCCTGGCCGCAGGCGTCGCCGCGGTGACCGTTGCGGTGGTCGCCGGTCCCGGTCCGGGCCCCGCCGGGTACGTGAGTGAGGCGGGCATCACCGACAGCGGGTATGCCGGGGCGTACCGGATCGGGATCTTCTCGGTGGCCGCGTCGCTGCTGCTGCTCGCCGGGGCGCTGCCGCCGGGGTTGCGCGGGGCGGCCGGGCTGCTCGGCGTCGGCGCGGTCGCCACTGTGCTCTCCGGCGCTGTCACGTGCAGCGAGGGCTGCCCGCTGCCGCCGTTCGAGGCGCCCACGGTGGCCGACCTGGTGCACGGCGGGGCCAGCATCGCGGCGACGGCCGCTGTGGTGCTCGCCATGCTCGTGGTGCTGTTCTCCCCGGCCGCGGACCGGGGGCTGCGGCGGATCGCGGCGGTCGGCGCGGCACTGGCGCTGCCGGTGGCCGTCGTGGTCGCGGCGGCGCTGCTGCTGGTCGGCCGCAGCGCGCTGCTCGGGGTGTCGGAACGGGTGCTGCTGGTCGTGGTGGCCGCCTGGGGACTGATCACCTCCGGCTACCTGGCTGTAAGGAGCCTCACCGGCGACGGTCCTTCCGTTCCGACCCGGGACGGGAGTAACGTGTCGCGACGATGACCAATGTCTGGTGCCTCACCGAGCGCCTGTACGTCGATCTCCGACGGCAGGCCAGCGGCGTCTGTCCGGCGTAGCTCCACGCCCCCGACGCCCGCCTTCCCTCTCCAGACCTTGGATCCGTCCCCATGACTTCCGCCCTGCGCAGAATTCCCTTCTCCGTCCAGATCCTGCTCGGCCTCGTGCTCGGCGTGGCGCTCGGTTTCCTCGCCCGCGCCGCCGACCTCGCCTGGCTGACCAGCACGCTCGACACCGTCGGCGGCCTCTTCGTCCAGCTGCTCAAGCTCGCCGTGCCGCCGCTTGTCTTCACCGCCATCGTGGTCAGCGTGGTGAGCCTGCGCGGCGTCGCCAACGCCGCCCGGCTCGCCGTCAAGACACTGCTCTGGTTCGCCGTCACCGCCCTCATCGCGGTGAGCATCGGCATCGGCATCGGCCTGCTCACCGACCCCGGGCGGGGCGTCGACCTGGACCCGGCCGGCGCCACCGCACCGAAGACCACCGGCTCCTGGATCGACTTCCTCACCGGCATCGTCCCGACCAACCCGGTCGGCGCGTTCGTCGAGGGCAACGTCCTGCAGATCGTCTTCCTCGCCCTGGTGGTGGGCGCCGCCGCGCTGCTCGTCGGCGACGCCGCCGAGCCGTTCGTGTCGCTCAACCGCTCGCTGCTGTCGATCGTGCAGAAGGCGCTCTGGTGGGTCATCCGGCTCGCCCCGATCGGCACGCTCGGCCTGATCGGCAACGCCGTCGCCTCGTACGGCTGGGACCTGCTCGCCCCGCTCGCGAAGTTCACCACGGCCGTCTACGTCGGCTGCGCGCTGGTGCTGTTCGTGGTCTACCCGGTGCTGCTCGCCGTGGCCGGCAGGCTCAATCCGCTGCGCTTCTTCGCCGGCGCCTGGCCTGCCATCGAGCTGGCCTTCGTCTCCCGCTCCTCGGTGGGCACCATGCCGGTGACCCAGCGCTCGGTGGAGCGCCTCGGCGTCCCCCGCGAGTACGCCTCCTTCGCGGTGCCGTTCGGCGCCACCACGAAGATGGACGGCTGCGCCGCCATCTACCCGGCGCTCGCCGCGATCTTCGTGGCGCAGGTGTTCGGCGTGAACCTGGGCGTCACCGACTACCTGCTCATCGCGTTCGTCTCGGTGGTCGGTTCGGCCGCGACCGCCGGCCTGACCGGTGCGATCGTCATGCTCACGCTGACCCTGAGCACGCTGGGCCTGCCGCTGGCCGGGGCCGGTCTGCTGCTGGCCATCGACCCGATCCTGGACATGATCCGTACCGCCACGAACGTGGCCGGGCAGGCCGTGGTGCCGACCATCGTGGCCGCCCGGGAGGGCACGCTCGACCGGGCCGCGTACGACTCGGCCGGCAAGCGCGACCTGATCGAGCCGGTCGAGACCGAGCGGCTCGACCCCGTACCCGCCTGATCCACACCTCTTCGGGTGCGTCCCGCGCAACGGGGCGCACCCGAAGTCATGACCGGAGGATCCTCGCCAATGAGCGCCCTGTTCACCCCGCTCGCCCTGCGCGGCGCCACAGTGCCCAACCGGATCGCGCTGGCGCCCATGTGCCAGTACAGCGCCGGACCGGACGGCCTGCCCACCGACTGGCACCGCGTCCACCTCGGTTCCCGCGCCGTCGGCGGGGCCGGGCTCGTCATCACCGAGGCGACGGCAGTGGTGCCCGAGGGCCGGATCAGCCCGCAGGACACCGGCCTGTGGTCCGGCGCGCACGTCGACGCGTGGCGGCCGATCACCGCGTTCGTCGCCGGTCAGGGTGCGGTGCCGGCCGTGCAGCTCGCGCACGCCGGGTTCAAGGCGTCCACGTACCGGCCGTGGGCGCCGGCGCGCGGCGGCGTGCCGGACGCCGAGGGCGGCTGGACCCCGGTCGGCCCCGGTGACCAGCCGTTCGTTCCGGAGTACCGCACGCCGACCGCGCTGGACGAGTCGGGCATCGCGGCGGTGGTGGACGCCTTCGCGACCGCCGCCGGGCGGGCGCTGGACGCCGGGTTCGCCGCCGTGGAGATCCACGCCGCGCACGGCTACCTGCTGCACGAGTTCCTGTCCCCGCTGACCAACCGGCGCACCGACGGCTGGGGCGGTGACCGGGCCGCCCGGATGCGGCTCACCCTCGACGTGGCCCGCGCGGTACGCGCCGCCGTCGGCGAGTCGGTGCCGGTGCTGACCCGGATCTCCGCCACCGACTGGACCGACGACGGCTGGACCGTCGACGACAGCGTGGTGCTCGCCGGCGAACTGGCCGCCGCCGGAGTCGACCTGGTCGACACGTCCTCCGGCGGCGCGGCGGTCCGGGCGTCCATCCCGGTCGGACCCGGCTACCAGGTGCCGCTGGCCGCCCGGATCCGCCGCGAAGCCGGGGTGCCGACCGGCGCGGTGGGCCTGATCGTCGAGCCCGAGCAGGCCGAGCAGATCGTGGCCGGCGGCGAGGCGGACCTGGTGCTGCTGGGCCGGGAGCTGCTGCGCGACCCGTACTGGCCGCACCGCGCCGCCGCCAAGCTGGACGCCACCCCAACTTGGCCCAACCAGTACACCCGAGCCTTCTGACCATCCGCCCCGCGCGTTGATCATGAAGTTGGCGGCGTTCTGCGTCCGATTTGTCGCCGCCAACTTCATGATCAACGGGGCGGGGAAGCCCGGGAAAACGCGGTCAGCCGGCCAGGTGGTTCCAGCGGGGTTCCAGGTCGGTCCAGGTGCCCTGGTCGGCCACCGTGCCGTCGATCAGCACCACCACGTGGTCCGCCCGGACCAGCGCGGCCCGCTTCGCGGTCGAGCCGACCACAGTGACCCCGTGCTCGCGCAACGCCGCCCACAGAGCCAGCTCCGTGCTCACGTCCAGCGCCGACGACACGTCATCGGCCACCAGCAGCTCGGTACGCGGGGCGAGCGCCCGGGCCAGCGCCAGCCGCTGGAGCTGACCGCCGGACAGCCGGGTGCCCTTGTGCCCGATCAGCAACCCGAGCCCGCCCCCGGCCGCGGCCAGGTCGTGTTCGAGCTGGGCGGTGGTGACCGCCCCGGCGGCGTCCACCTGGTGGCCGAGCGCGATGTTGTCGGCCACCGTGCCGGAGAGCACCCGGGGCATCTGGCCCACGTACCCGACCTGGTTGGGACGCAGGAACATCTCCGGCTCGGTCACCGGGTCACCGTTCCAGCGCAGCTCGCCGACGTGGTGCACGATCCCGGCGAGCGCGCGCAGCAGCGACGACTTGCCGGACCCGACCGGGCCGACGACCAGCACCAACTGCCCGCGCTCGACCACCAGGTCCACGTCGCGGACGGCGAGCGTGCCGTCGGAGTGCAGCGCACCGAAGCCGGCCAGCTCCAGGCGGCGCAGCGGGTGCCGGGGCGGCGGCTCGGGCGCGGGCGCGGTGCCGGCGACCAGGTCCAGGCCGGGCACCGGCGCCGCGTACACGGCCTCGCCGGTCATCGCCACCGTCCGCTTCGTCCACACCCGCGCCGACGGGTACTGCGAGACCAGCGACGCGGTGGTCCACGCGAACCAGCGGGCCGCGGCCAGGGTGGACACGGCCACCAGCGTGGCACCCGCCGACAGCTCCCCGGCCAGGTAGAGCGCCCACGCGCCGATCGGCAGCAGGCCGCTGGCGACCGACGGAGTGGACCGGGCCCACACCTGCATGGCGATCTCGCGTCGCTGCCGCTCGCTGCGTACCTCGTCCAGCCGGGCGAGGTGGCGCAGCACCGGGCGGGTCGCGCCGGCCAGCTTGACCGTACGGGCGGCGGACAGCGCGGAGACCAGCGCGGTGGCGAACGCGGCGCGCGCCTTCACCGTGCCGGCCGCGGTGCGTTCCAGCCGGGGCGCGAACAGCGTCGCCGCCAGCCCGGAGACCACCATCGTGCCGACGAAGAACATCGCCGGTACGAGACTGCCCGTCACCAGCGTCATGGCGACCACGATGACCAGCGAGATGAACTGGTCCATCAGGTTGTCGGCCAGGTGCACCACCCGGTCGGTGTCGCCGCCCTGGGCCACCACCTCGGCCGGGGTGTGCCCGCTGACCCGGCGCGCGCCGGTCTGCCCGTGCACCAGCCGGGCGCTGATCCGCAGCATCTGCCGGATCCACCACTGCGGGAACCACAAATTGGTCAGGTACGGCAGCGGCAGCACCACGAGCAGCGCGGCCACGATGCCCAGCGCCGGCAGCCACGGGTCGCCTCCGCCGATCAGGTCGGCCCAGAGCCAGGGCAGCACCGCGCCGTCCATGCCGAGCACCGTCATCACGATGAACAGGCCGACCGAGAGCAGGCCGTACCGGGTGTCGTTGGTGCCCAGCCGGAAGATCTCCCGCATGGTCCGCGCGGGCGGCAAGGGCGGCGCGGGTGGTGGGTCGGCGCGCGGCACGGCGGCCGGCCGGGTCGCGGGTGCGGTCGGCGTGGCCGGGGCGTCGTCCCAGGCGGGCGCGTCGAGCAGGTTCACGCCGCCGCCCCGGGCGCCCACTCCGGCGTACGCCCCGGCGTGGCTGGTGGCGAGCAGTTCGGCGAAGCGGGCCGACTCGCGCAGCGGACCGGCCTCCAGTACCGCGCCGTCGGCCATCACCACCACCTCGTCGCAGCGGCGCACCGAGGAGAGCCGGTGCGCGATGACGATGCCGATCCGGTCGGTGAGCAGCCGTTCGGTGGCCTCGCGTACCCGGTTCTCGGTGACCGGGTCGAGCCGTGCGGTGGCCTCGTCGAGGATCACCACGTGCGGGTCCCGGACCAGGATGCGGGCGAACGCGACGAGCTGTTCCTGCCCGGCGGAGAGCACGTACCCGCCGTCGCCGAGCCGGGTGTGCACGCCGTCGGGCAGCTCGGCGATCCAGCCGGCCAGGCCCAGCTCGGCCAGCGCCCGCTCGGCGGCGTCCAGCAGCTCCGGGTCGAACAGCGCCACGTTCTCGGCCAGCGTGCCGGCCAGGATCTCGGTGCGCTGCGGCACCACGGCGATCCACCGGCGCAACTCCTCCACGTCCAGGTCGGCCAGGTCGGTGCCGCCGAGGAACACCGTGCCGCGCGGCACGTCCACCGCCCGGGTGAGCACCTTCGCCAGCGTCGACTTGCCCGAGCCGGTACGCCCGACGAGCGCGTACGAGCGCCCGCGGACGAAGTCCAGGTGCACGTCGCGCAGCGCCGGACCGCGGTCGTCCCCGCCGGCCGGATAGCGGTAGGTGAGACCGCGCACGGTCAGGTCGCCGTCGACCGGGGTGGCGCCGCCGTCCGGCTCCTGCGGCGACCCGGCGAGCAGCTGCACCCGGCCCCACGCGCCGAACGCCTGTTGCAGGTGCGGCACCCAGCGCGCGATCTGCTCGACGGTCGCGCCGAACGCGATCACCAGCAGCCAGATCGCGGTGAGCCGGGCGGCGTCCACCCGGCCGGTGGCCAGCGCCCACGCGCCGCCCAGCACCACGCCCGCGACGCCGAGCCCGACCGCGCCCGCGGCGGTGGCGGTGACCCGCGCGGAGAGCCGGAACACCCGGACGCACCGGGCGATCACCTCGGCCGCGCGGCGCGCGTAGAGGCGCAGCACGTACGGCCGGGCGAGGCTGGTGCGCACGTCGTCCTGCCCGTGCACCGCCTCCTCCATCACCGCCGCGAGGTCGGACCACGCCTCCTCCTCGGCCATCCGGGCCGGGGCGATCCGGGCGGTCGGACGGCGCAGCGTCACCACGAGCAGCGCGATGAGCAGGATCATGCCGATGCCCGCGGGCCACCAGACGATCAGCGCGCTCACCGTCGCGAGTACGCAGACCGCGAGGCCCTGCGCCAGCCGTACGCCGGTGTTCCGCATCTCGGCGGCGACCTGGTAGACGTCGTTGTCGATCCGGTCGAGCAGTTCGCCGACCGGTGTGGTCTCCAGGGTGGGCAGGTCCTGGCCGAGCGCGACCCGGCAGAGCCGTCGCCGCACGTCGGCCGACCAGTCGGCGGTGAGCCGGGCCATGATCAGGCCGATCAGCAGGTCGGTGACGACAGCGGCGACGAGCGCCACCGCGAGCGCGACGAACCAGCCGGACGAGCGGTGCACAAGCACCGGCCCGGCCAGCGCGGCGGCGGCCGCCTGGCCGGCGGCGCCGAGCACGATCAGCAGCAGGACCGCCGTCATCCGCCGGGGCGCCGTGGCCCAGAGATCTCGGAGCAGGCGCATGGAAGGTCCTCCGGACTCGGCTCGGTGGGGGCGGTGTCCCCAGCCTCGTCCTCACGGCGGCCCGGATTCAACCGAATTACCGGCCCTTGGTCAGGTCCGGGCGACCCGCCGGACGATGCCGAGCAGCGACTCCTGCACCTCGTCGATCGGCCGCTCCGGCGAGAAGACCAGCCAGTCCACTGCCACCACCAGCCCGACGCCGAACAGCGCCGAACTCGCGGTACGCACGTCCAGGTCGGCCGGGAGGTCGCCGCTGTCCACGCCGGCCTGCACGGTGTCGGCGATCACCGCGATGGCCTCGCCTCGCAGCAGCCGCAGCGTCTGCTGCCACTCCCTGTTGGTCCGCCACATCTCCGAGAGCAGGAGCTGGGCGAAGGCGCGGTAGCGGCGGATGTACTCCAGCTGGGCGCGGACCAGCGCGCCGAGCGCCTCCAGCGGCGGCAGCCCGTCGACGGCGGCCCGGAACTCGGCGGTGAGCAGGCCGATGCCGTGCCGCAGCAGTTCCTCGAACAGGACGGTCTTGGACTCGAAGTTGTAGTAGACGGTCCCCTTCGCCACACCGGCGCGGGCCGCGATGTCGTCCACAGTGGTGGCCGAGAAGCCCTGCTCGGCGATGAGGTCCACCGCCGCCACGAAGAGGCGCTGGCGGGTGTCCTCGCGCCGGCGTGTCCGTCCGTCCGTCACCGGCTCATCCTCACATGGTCAGTTCGGGGTGCAGCTTCGACGGGGTGAGCCGGCGGGACCGGCGGGCCGCGCCGACGGTGAGCGCCGTCGCGCCCAGCCCGAACGCGAGCAGCACCAGCGCGGCGGTGACCACCGGGGCGGTCGTACCGCCGTTGATGGTGTGCCGCAGGCCGTCCACCACGTACGTCATCGGCAGCCAGGGGTGGACGGCCTGGAAGAAGCCGGGCGAGGTCTGCACCGGGTAGGTGCCGCCGGACGAGGTGAGCTGGAGCATCAGCAGCGCCAGCGCGGCCAGCCGGCCGGCCGGGCCGAGCGCCACGCCGAGCAGTTGCATGATCGCGGTGAACGCCAGCGAGGTGAGCGCGAGCAGCCCGAACGTGGCCGCCCCGTGCCTCGGGTCGAGCCCGAGCCCGAGCGTCACCACCGTGTAGAGCACAGTGACCTGGGCCAGGCCGATACCGGCGGCCGGGAGCCACCCGGCGAGCACGACCCGCCAGCCGGGCGCGCCGGACATCACGTGCCGCCGGTTGACCGGCCGCAACAGCATGTACGTGATCATCGCGCCGACCCAGAGCGCCAGCGAGAGGAAGTACGGGGCGAAGCCGACGCCGTACGAGCCGGCCGGGTTCTGCGAGTCGCGGATCAGGCCGACCGGGTCACCGAGCACGCCGGCGCGAGTGGCCGCGTCGTCGTACCCGGGCAGTTTCCGCTCCCCGGCGGCGAGCCCGTCGGCGAGGTCGCCGGCACCGCCCTCCAGCCGGGTCAGCCCGTCGACCAGGCGGTTGCTGCCGCTGCCGAGCTGGGCCAGGCCGCCGTCGAGCTGGCGGGCGCCCGAGGCGAGCCGGTAGAGGCCGCCGCGCAGCTCGTTCGCGCCGGTCGACGCGTCGCCCAGCCCGTCGCGGAGCTTGGCGCTACCCTGGGCCAGCGTGGCGAGCCCGCCGGCCAGCTCGTTGACCTTCGCGCGGGCGGAGGCGACGTCGTCGGCCAGGTGCGGCGCGGCGGCGGCCACCTCGCGGGCGGTCTTCGACACGTCTGTCATCTGCTTGCGCAGCGTGGCCATGTCGGTCTTGTCCAGCGCGGCCACCACGGAACGGGCCTGCGTGACGGCCTGGTCGGCGGCCTTGCGGGCGGCGGCGAAGTCCCTGTTGTCGGCCAGCTCGGGGTGTTCCTTCGCGACCGCGTCGAGCCGGTCGCGGATCTCCTCGGCGGTAGCGACCACCTCGGCGGCCTTGCCCGGCAGCGCGTCCAGCCCGGCGGCGAGCTGCTGCGCGCCGTCGGCGACGAGCGTGGCCGCCTTCTCGATCTTGTCGGCGTTGCGGCGCAGCACCGGCTCGTACTTGTCGGCGGCGGCGTTCACGGTGGCCGCTGCGGCCTTGGTCTCGGTGGCGGCGCGGCCGGCGCCGTCGGCGAGCTGGGCGGCGCCGGTCCGCAGCTGGTCGAGGCCCTTGGCGAGCTTGTCCGCGCCCTGGACCGACTGGTTGAGCCCGCCGGCGAGCTGCCCGGCACCGTCCTCGGCGTCACCGAGCCCGTCGGCGATCTTTCCCGCGCCCTGCTGGGAGCTGCCGAGCCCGTCGGCGATCCTCCCGGCGCCGTCGGCGGCGCGTCCGGTCTCGGCCTTGGCGTCGGTGAAGCCGATCAGCATCTTGTCGAAGTACGTGGCGGCGGTGCTCTGCGCGGCTGCGGCCCGGATCTCGCTGAACGCCGACCGGGCGAGCAGGCCGGAGAGGTAGTTGGTGGCGTCGTCGTTGACGACCTTCAGCTCGCCCTGCCGGGCCGGGCGGTCCGGTTCCGGGCCGGCGGCGAGGGTGGCGGAGAAGTCCTCCGGGATGGAGAAGACGAGGTGGTAGCGCCCGTCGCGCAGCCCCTTCGTGGCGTCGCCCTGGTCGGTGACGGTCCAGCCGAACACCTTGCGGTCGAGCAGCTTGTCGGTGAGGTCACGGCCGGCGTGCACCTCGCTGCCGTCACCGGCGGTGGCCGGACGGTCGGCGTTGACCAGGGCGACCGGGATCCGGTCCATCTTCCCGTAGGGATCCCAGAACGCGTACAGGTAGAGGGCGCCATAGAGCAGCGGGACGATGGTGAGCACGGCGAGGGCGGCGCGCGGCAGCCGGCCCCGGGTCATCCGGCGCAGCTCGAACAGGGCCAGTCGCAGGACGCTCATGCGGGCACCTCGGCGGGCTCGGCGGGAACGGTGAGGGCGGGGACGGGCGGGACCGGGTCGCCGATGCGGTGCACGGTGGCGGCCACGCCGGGTTCGACGGCGCGGGCGCTGGCGACCACGGCGTACCCCTGGTCGGCGAGGCGTTCCAGCGCGCCCCACATCCACTCCCGCTCGGGGCGGTCGGCGCCGGCGTCCACGTCGTCGGCGACGATCAGGCTGGGGCCGCCGAGGCTGGCGAGCACCAGCCCGAGCACCTGCCGTTCGACCGGGGTGAGGTCGCGGCCGTACCGGTCGGGGTCCAGGGGCGCGTCGGTGAGTCCGGCGCCGGCGACGGCGGCGGCGTAGGCGTCGCGGCGGTAGGCCCGGCGGGCTCGGACCGCTGCCACCGGCACGAGGCGGCGCCGGCGGCGGGGCACCGGGCCGAGCAGCAGCAGGCGTTCGGTGATGTGCTCGGCGACGGTGAGCGTCGGGTCGGGTTCGTGCACGCCCGCCACCTGGCCGAGCGCGGCCGGTCCGCGGCGGCGTAGCTCGCCGTGGTTGTGCGGGAAGCGCCCGGCCAGGGCGAGCAGCAGCGAGGTGCGCCCGCTGCCGGGCGGGCCGGTCACGGCGTGCAGCTCACCGCTCGCGGCGGTGAGGTCGACGTCCCGGTAGACCCAGCCGCGGCGGGTGCGCAGGCCCAGGCCGACGGCCTCGACGATGTTCATTCCGCTCCCGAATTCCGAACTGACTAGTCAGTATAAAAACATGCCCAGCATAGCGCCGGGTGTCCGGTTCGGGACGCCTGGCGGGAGTGATCCTCAGAACAGCACTGTGGCGAGCGTGCCGACCGGGCGGAAGCCGCAGCGCTCGTAGACCCGGCGGGCGGGCAGGTTGAAGTCGTTTACGTAGAGGCTCACAGTGGGCGCGACCCGTTCCAGCGCGTCGCGGACCACTGCGGCCATCGCGGCGGTGGCGATGCCCCGGCCGCGCCACTCGGGCGCCACCCAGACGCCCTGCACCTGCGCGGTCCGGCGGGTCACCACTGCCAGCTCCGCCTTGAAGACCACCCGCCCGTCGACGAAGCGGGCGTAGGCACGGCCGGCGCGCACCAGCTCGGTCACCCGCCGCCGGTAGCCGCGCCCGCCGTCCTCGGCCAGCGGCGACACCCCGACCTCCTCGGTGTACATCGCCACCGCCGCCGGGAACAGCCGGTCGACCTCGTTACCGCGCACCCGCCGCACGTGCGGGTCGGGCGCCACGGCGGGCAGCGCGTCCGTCGCCAGCAACGGCTGGTTCGGGCGTACGTCCCGAGCCGGCCCCCAGTGCGCGGAGAGGCGGTCCCAGAGCCCGAGCACCGCGTCGGCCCGGCCCACGATCGAGGAACAGAGCCGCTCCTCGGCGCTCAACTGGTCGGCGAACGCGGTCACCGCCGACTCGGACGCGAGCACCGGGGTCAGATTGCCGCCCAGCCAGCAGATCGACTCCAGGTGCCGGCGGGAGCCGTACCCGAGGATCCGCGCCTCGGCCCGCCACCAGGCCAGACCGCGTGCCGCCACCCGCTCGGCGACCTGCGCGCCGGCGTACGGGTCGAGGTCGAGCAGCCGCTCGACCGCGCGGCGCTCCGACTCCCCGAGTTGGCGTACCGGCACCGTGAGCACGACTACCAGCCTGCCAGATCCACCCCGGCGCGCGCGGGCCGACCGGGCACCTGCCGCACGGCCCTCAGCCGGCCGCCGCCGGCACCGGTTCGGGCGCGGGCGGCCGGGTCCGGGCGGCCCACCGCACCACAGGCGGCACCAACGCGCCGAGCAGCAGGAACACCACGCCGAGCACCAGCCAGCCGGGTACGCCCCAGCCGATCGCGAGCGTGGTCACCACCACCGGGGCGACCATCGAGCCGAGTTGCATGCCCATCCCGTACGCGCCCTGGTACTGCCCGTGCGCGTGCGCCGGAGCCAGGCCGAAGGAGATGCCCCAGCCGGCCGCGGCGTGCCACAGCTCGCCCACGACGTGCACCAGCGCGCCGGCCAGCAGCAGCGGCACCGCAACCGCCACCGGGACGCCGCCACCCGCGGCGAACAGCGCGCAGGCGGCGGCGAGCAGGACACCGGCCCGGCGGGCGGCCCGGCCCGCGCCGGTCAGGTCTTCGGTGCCCCGCGAGGCGCGGACCTGGAACAGGATCACCACCACCGTGTTGACGAGCAGGCAGACGGAGATCAGCCAGTTCGGTGCGCTGGTGTGCCCGGCGATCCACAGCGGCAGGGCGATGTTGATCAGCGAGAAGTGCATGGACATGAGCCCGTCCAGCACGGTGAAGGCGAGGAACGGGCGGTCCCGTAGCGCGATCAGCCGTGGCCCGTGCGCCGGGGCGGGCATCGGCGGCACCGGCGGGAGCCGCAGCAGCACCGCCGCCGCCAGCACGTACGTGGCGGCGTCGAGCAGGATCAGCGTGACGTACGCGCTGCGGGTGTCGGCGGCGAGCGCGAACCCGGCCAGCACGGTGCCCACCGAGATCCCGACGTTGGTGACGGCGCGCAGGTAGGCGCGGGTGCGGACCCGCTGGTCGGGCGGTACGGCGCCGGCGATCAGCGCCCCGCGGGCGCCCCGGGTGCCCGCGTCCGCGACCGCCATCAGCATGCCGACGACCAGGAAGCCGGTGAACGAGCGCACCGAGACCAGGGCGGTCGTGCACGCGGCCGAGGCGAGCAGCGCGGCCATCTGGAGCCCGCGCGGGCCGAGGCGGTCGGCGAGATAGCCCATCGGGGTGCTCGCCACCAGGCTGACCAGCGCGGTGAGCGTGAGCGCCACGCCGACCTGGGCCACCGTGAGCCCGACCGACCGGGTGAGGAACAGCGCGCTGGCGGTGAGCCAGGTGCCCCGCCCGACGGTGTTGACGAGCGTGGAGAGGGCGAGGGTCCGGGACGGGCCCGGTTCGGGAAGCAGGCGCACACCGGCAGCCTAACAATACGTACGTACGGTTTGCAGTCCGGTTTTCGCGACGTCTTGTCGGCGATGCATTGCCGATATATCGTTGATGCATCAGTGATGCGACTACAGAAGGAGAACCACTGATGGGTTTCCATCGACGCATGCACGCCATGCACGACGAGATGCGCCGCCACGGCGGCTTCGGCTTCCCGCCCGTACCCCCGGGTCCGCCGCCCTTCTCCCCCGGACCGCACGGTCGCGGGCGAGGGCGCGGCGGCCGGGGACGCGGACGGCGGCCGAACGTCCGCGGCGCCGTGCTGGCCCTGCTCACCGAGCGGCCGATGCACGGCTACGAGATGATCCAGGAGATCGACTCCCGCACCGGCGGGGCCTGGCGGCCCAGCCCCGGCTCGATCTACCCGACACTGCAACTGCTGGAGGACGAGGGCGTCATCGCCACGGCCGCCGACTCCGAGGGCGGGCGCAAGCGGTTCGCGCTGACCGAGGCGGGGCAGGCCGAGGCGGCCGACGCGGCGCAGACCCCGCCCTGGGCGGAGTTCGCCGAGCAGACAGTCAACAGCTGGCACGACATCCGCGACGCCGGAGCGCAGGCCATGCAGGCGCTGCGGCAGGTCATGACCACCGGCACCGACGACCAGCGCGCCCGGGCCGCCCAGGTGCTCGACGAGACCCGGCGCAAGCTCTACGCCATCCTCGCCGAGTCCGAGTGAGCACCGCCGCCGCGACGGCACGCCGGCCGGACGACGACCGGCGTGCCGTCAGGCGCGGCGAGCGGTGACGAGCAGGTACTCCCAGCGCATCACGCCGCCGTCCAGGTGCCGGGCCGCCAGGTCGGTCAGCGCGCGGTCGAGCCCCGCCGTACGCTCCGGATCGCCCGCGTTCGCCCGGTAGACCGCCACTGTGGGCCCGTAGTGGGTGGCGAAGAAGTCCCGGAACTGTTCCGGCGTGGCGAACCGGTTCACCACCACGTCGTCGCGCCCCAGCCGGAGCGCGTCGACACGGTCGCCGAACAACTCCCGGACATGGTCCTCGTCGCCCCAGAGCGGGGGCGGCTGCGCGCCCGGCGGCGGTGGCGGCGCGAACGGCCGCATGGCCGCGAACAACTGGCCCACGAAGCCCTCCGGGGTCCAGTTGACCAGGCCGATCGTCCCGCCCGGCCGGCACACCCGCAGCACCTCGTCGGCGGCGGCCCGGTGCCGGGGCGCGAACATCACACCCACACAGGACAGCACCGCGTCGAACGCGCCGTCCGCGTACGGCAGCGCCTCCGCGTCCGCCTCCTCCCAGGTCAGCGCCAAGCCCTCCCGCTCAGCCTCCGCCCGCCCGATCGCCAGCAACTCCGGGGTGAGGTCGCCCGCCACCACCTCCGCGCCGGCCCGGGCCGCCGGCAGAGCCGCGTTGCCGGTCCCGGCCGCCACGTCCAGCACCCGCATGCCCGGCGCCACCCCGGCGGCCCGGACCAGCGTCGCCCCCAGCTCCGGGATCACCTGCGCGGCCACGGCGGCGTAGTCGCCCATCGCCCACATCGCGCGGTGCCGGGCCTTCACCGCGGCGTCCTGTTCCCGTTCCTCGATCATCTGTCGCTCCTCACAGTCGTCCCTGCACAGGACGCTAGGCAGCGGACGACCCGGCCCCCAGTACGAGATCTGTACCGCTCCCGACAGGCGCCTGGCCGGGCCGCCGGGCCGGGCGTAGCGTGCCCGCCATGGGGGCCTCCTACCACCAGTTCTGCCCCGTGGCGAAGGCCATGGAACTGCTCGACGAGCGGTGGACGCTGCTCGTGGTCCGGGAGTTGGTCAGCGGCTCGGAACGCTTCAACGAGCTGCGCCGGGGCCTGCCCCGGATGTCACCCACGCTGCTGTCCCGCCGGCTGCACCAGCTCGTCCGCGCCGGGGTGGTGGAGCGGCGGGTCGACGGCGTCGACGTGCGCTACGTCCCGACCGCCGCCGGGCGCGAGCTGCGGCCCGTGCTGGAGGCACTCGGTGCCTGGGGCGTGCGCTGGATCGGCGAACTGGGCGACGCCGACCTGGACCCGAAGCTGCTGCTGTGGGACATGCACCGGCACGTCGACCACGACGCGGTCCCGCCGGGGCGTACCGTCGTACGGTTCCGCTTCCGGGACGTGCCCACGGCGCAGCGCGACTGGTGGATGGTGATCGCCGGGGGCGAAGCCGACGTCTGCGACATCGACCCGGGGCACGACGTGACGGTGACCGTCACGGCGGACCTGCGCGCCCTGGTCCAGGTCTGGATGGGCGACCTGGAGTGGGCCGCGGCGCTGCGCGGCGGCACGGTGGAGGTCACCGGACCGGAGACGTTGCGGCGCGCCGCGCCCGGCTGGTTCACCCTCTCCCCCTTCGCCGCCGTGCCCCGGCCCTGAGACGCCGCGTGCGACCGCCCCCTGCCGGGGACGGCCGCACGACAACGCGGAAGTGGATCAGTGCACGGTGACGGTGGCACCGCCCGGCACCAGGTCGCGCAGCTCCTCGGGGATCTCGGCGCCCATCTCGTCGGCGATCCGCAGCGCCTCCTCGATCAGCGTTTCCACGATCTGCGCCTCCGGCACGGTCTTGACGACCTTGCCCTTGACGAAGATCTGGCCCTTGCCGTTGCCCGAGGCCACACCCAGGTCGGCCTCGCGGGCCTCACCCGGACCGTTCACCACGCAACCCATGACCGCGACGCGCAGCGGCACCGGCAGGCCCTCCAGCCCGGCGGTGACCTCCTCGGCCAGCTTGTAGACGTCGACCTGCGCCCGGCCGCAGGACGGGCAGGAGACGATCTCCAGGCCACGCTCGCGCAGGCCCAGCGACTCCAGGATCGCGTTGCCGACCTTGATCTCCTCGACCGGCGGGGCGGACAGCGAGACCCGGATGGTGTCGCCGATGCCCTCGGCCAGCAGCGCGCCGAAGGCCACCGCCGACTTGATCGTGCCCTGGAACGCCGGGCCGGCCTCGGTGACACCGAGGTGCAGCGGGTAGTCGCACTGCTCGGCCAGCTGCCGGTACGCCCGGATCATCACCACCGGGTCGTTGTGCTTGACCGAGATCTTGATGTCCCGGAAGCCGTGCTCCTCGAACAGCGAGCACTCCCACAGCGCCGACTCCACCAGCGCCTCGGCGGTGGCCTTGCCGTACTTGGCCAGCAGGCGCTTGTCCAGCGAGCCCGCGTTCACGCCGATCCGGATCGGCACGCCCGCGTCGCCGGCGGCCCGCGCGATCTCCTTGACCTTGTCGTCGAACTGCCGGATGTTGCCCGGGTTCACCCGCACCGCGGCACAGCCGGCGTCGATCGCCGCGAAGACGTACTTCGGCTGGAAGTGGATGTCGGCGATCACCGGGATCTGCGACTTCTTGGCGATCGCCGGCAGCGCCTCCACGTCGTCCTGCGACGGCACGGCGACCCGGACGATCTGGCAGCCGGACGCGGTCAGCTCGGCGATCTGCTGGAGCGTGGCGTTGACGTCGGCGGTGAGGGTGGTGGTCATGGACTGCACCGAGACCGGCGCGCCACCACCGACCGGCACCGAACCGACCATGATCTGGCGGCTGGCCCGGCGCGGGGCCAGCGGCGGCGGCGGTACGGGGGGCATACCGAGACTGACAGCGGTCACTTCAGGCACTCACCTTGAGAAGAGCGTGATGGGGTTGATGACATCGGCGGTGACCGTCAGCAGCGTGAACGCGCCACCGATCAGGATCACCGCGTACGTGAACGGCATGAGTTTGAGGTAGTCGACGCGCCCCGGATCGGCACGGCCGATGCGCGCGTAGAGCCAGGACCGCGCCCGTTCGAACCAGGCGATGGCGATGTGGCCGCCGTCCAGCGGGAGCAGCGGCAGCAGGTTGAACACGCCGATGAAGAAGTTCAGCGACACGAACAGCATGAAGAACACCAGCCAGGCGTTGTTCTCCACGGCCTCGCCGCCGAGCCGGCTGGCGCCGACCACGCTGATCGGGGTGTCCACGTCGCGCTCGCCGCCGGTGATCGCGTTCCACAACGCCGGCACCTTCTGCGGGATGCGCTGCATGGCGTGCGCGGTCTGCACGGCCATCGTGCCGGTGAAGTCGGCGGTGGCGCCGAACGCGGCGACCGGGCCGTACTCGACCCGGGTCGGGGTGGTGGGCGAGAGCGCCACGCCGAGCGCGGAGACCGCCGAGGCGGCGCCCTTCGGGTCGTCCAGCGGCGGACGCTGCACCGAGGCCAGGTCGACCCGCGCCTCGTCCGGCTTGCCGTCGCGCACGAAGGCGACGGTGGCCGTGCCGGGCGGAGTGGCCCGGACCACGTCGAGCATGTCGCCCCAGGTCGAGACCGGCTTGCCGTTCACCGCGGTGATCCGGTCGCCGTCCTTGAGCTGGGCCTTCTCGGCCGGGCTGGCCGGGTCGCCGGACTCGCAGGCGCGGGCCGCGTTCTCCACCACCACGCACGGCGCGATGGCGATCACCGCCGGCTCGGCCCGGAAGCCGGCCTCGGTGCTGGGGAACTTCGGATTCGGCAGCCCCACCGACACCGCGATGATCCAGAGCGCGATCAGGGCCAGGGCGAAGTGGGTGATCGAGCCCGCGGACATCACGATCGTCCGCTTCCACACCGGGTAGCGCCACATGGCGCGCTTCTCGTCCCCCGGCTCGACGTCGTCGTCCTGCGGCGTCATTCCGACGATCTTGCAGAAGCCGCCGAGCGGGATGCCCTTGACGCCGTACTCGGTCTCGCCCCGCTTGAACGACCACAGGGTCGGGCCGAAGCCGACGAAGTAGCGGGTGACCTTCATCCCGAACGCCTTGGCGGTCAGCATGTGCCCCGCCTCGTGCAGGCTCACCGAGATGAGGATCGCCAGGGCGAACAGCACCACCCCGAGCAGATAGCTCATCGAGCTCCTTCCACCGACCCGACGATGATCTCCTGGGCGTGCGCCCGTGCCCACGACTCGGCGGCGAGCACGTCCTCGACGGTACCTGGTTCGTCGAAATCGGGTGCGTCCTCCAGCACCCGCTGGAGGGTGTCGACGATGCCGAGGAACGGCAGCCGGCCCGCGACGAACGCGGCCACGCACTCCTCGTTCGCCGCGTTGTAGATCGCCGGGCGGCAGCGCCCGGCCTCGCCCGCCGCCTTGGCCAGCGCGACAGCCGGGAACGCCGCGTCGTCGAGCGGGAAGAACTCCCAGGTGTGGGCAGTGGTCCAGTCGACAGCCGCGGCGGCGCCGGGCACGCGGTCCGGCCAGCCGATACCGAGCGCGATGGGCAGCCTCATGTCCGGCGGGCTGGCCTGGGCCAGGGTGGAGCCGTCGGTGAACTCGACCATCGAGTGGATCACCGACTGCGGGTGGACCATCACCTCGATGTCGGCGTACGGCACGTCGAACAACTCGTGCGCCTCGATCACCTCCAGCGCCTTGTTGACCATCGTGGCGGAGTTGATCGTGACGACCGGGCCCATGTTCCAGGTCGGGTGTGCCAGCGCCTGCTCCGGCGTCACGGCGGTCAGCTCGTCACGCCGCCGCCCCCGGAACGGGCCGCCGCTGGCGGTGACCACCAGCCGCCGTACCTCGCCCCGGGCGCCGCCGCGCAGGCACTGCGCCAGCGCCGAGTGCTCGGAGTCCACCGGGACGATCTGCCCCGGTCGCGAGACGGCGGCCTTGACCAGCGGGCCGCCGGCGACGAGGGACTCCTTGTTGGCGAGGGCGAGGGTACGACCGGCGTGCAGCGCGGCCAGCGTCGGCGGCAGGCCCAGCGAGCCGACAACGCCGTTGAGCACCACGTCGCAAGGCCACTGCGCCAGCTCGGTCATCGCGTCCGGCCCGGCCACGATCTTCGGCAGCTTGAAGTCGCCGGTGGCCCAGCCGCGCTTGCTCGCCTCGGCGTAGAACGCGAGCTGAAGATCCTGCGCGGCGGACGCGCGGGCCACACCGACCGCCTCCACGCCCAGCTCCAGCGCCTGCGCGGCGAGCAACTCCACGTTGCCGCCACCCGCGCCGAGGGCCACCACCCGGAAGCGGTCCGGGTTGCGCTTGACGATGTCGATGGCCTGGGTGCCGATCGAGCCGGTCGAGCCGAGCAGCACGAGATCTCGGGGAGTGGTCACCGGACCATTGTTCCCCAGCGCCTCACCCCGGTTCGTCCCGGAGTGCCCGGCGACATGATCCACTCCACTTCACCGAGGTGGCGGCATCCCAGGCGCCGCGATGCCACCACTTCGGCGAACTGGTGTCGATCACGCCTGCGGCGCCTCCTCGTCGAGCAGGTCGGCCGGGTCGACGCTGAACTCGAACGGCTGCCGCATCACGAACGTCGTACCGGCGGCCGCGGCCGCAAGCGGCCGGTACTCGCCGTCGACCAGTTCGTAGAGGGCAAGCGCCGGCACCCGGTTACGCAGGTCGACCCGGAGGAAGTACGGCACACCGGCGGTCGCGTACTCCCGCGGCCTGTCGATCACGCCTGACGGCGCGATCTCCCCCACCAGCAGCGCGTCCTCGATTGTGACGGCGCGGAGACCACCGGCCGGGTGTCGCAGCACCGCCAGATCGGGAATGAACAGGTCGTCAGCGGAGACCAGGTTGACGGACCGGCAGCCCCACCGGCCGGCGGCCCGCGCCGCCCTCCCGATCAGGTACGCGAGATGGAGATGCGCCGTACGCCGGTCGACGCCGCTGCCCGGCGTGACGATCACACAGCCGCGCAGCACCTCGATCCTCGGGCCGTTGTTCTCCGGCAGCAGGTCGAGTGCCGCCGCGGCCGTCCAGGGCTGGTCAAGGCACCCCAGAAGATCCAACGACCTACCGGACGAGTCGCGGTCAGGCCGGTCCCGATGCCGCGAGGCGTCGAGGTCGGCAAGGAGAACCTCCAGTTCCTCGTCCGACCCGATCAGGTCCGGACGAGCCAGATCGTCGAGGCTGGTGACCGGCTCGGCACCTTGGCGGCGTGCGAGTTCGCCGGCCGGGACGGCAGCCGTGCCGGGCAGGACGGGACTCCGCTCCGCGTCACTCGACGTGCCTCCGCTCACCGAAGACACCCTTTCTCCTCGACCAGGCCGAGCCGGATGCTCGGAGTCGAGCTTCACCCGTTCTCGTGCCGTCGCTCGCACAGATGGTGCGTCCCGGTGGCGAACCGACGCGCTCAGACGAGCAAGGTCCGGTCGTGGAGGAAGGCGAGAACGTCCTGTCTCTGCTGCGGCGTGAGTTCTGCCAAGGGCACGATCAGCGCTCGCCCTCCCGACAGTCGCACCAGCAACTGGCCGTGGACCTGTTCGACGGCGGACACGGCGGACCACCACACCAGCGTGTGGCCCTCCGGGCTCTCGCACCGCAACCCCTCGTCCGAGAGGTTCCAGCGGGCCGCAACGGAGCCCCACTGCCAGGCCGCCCCCACCGCACGGTGCAGCATCACGGCCGGGGCGAGGAACCAGCAGAGCACGGCCCCACCCGCCAGCGCAGCGGCGACGAGGCGGGGCTCCACGACGAGCGTGAAGACCGACAGCAGCGCCAGCGTGCCGCCCACCCATCGATAGGGCAGGACCACGCCCCGCAGGAGCCGGCGCCACGCCACGGTGAACGGCCCCCGCTCGGGCGCGGCCTCGAACTCGATCAGCACGACGTACGGTAAACCGCGCCCACGCCCGGCGATCTCCGCCGAACGGTCAGGCGGGGCTGTCGCTGCGGGATGAGGCTACGGGGACGCGATCGTCCCGTCTGGCGCGGTGAGGTGCTCCAGGTGCTCCAACGGCAGGTGCGAGGGCTGCCACTCCAGGAACAGCGCGGTGGCGTCGTCGTCGAGCTGGTCCTGCTGGTAGGCGAGGACGGCGCGCACCAGCCGGCGCATCGTCTCCGGGCTGGGCAGCCGCTCGTTGAGGGCACGCTCGACGAAGTCGACGAGCCGGTCCAGCCCGAACCGTTCCCCGTCGTCGCCCCGGGCGTCGGTGATGCCGTCGGTGTAGGCGAGGATGCGGTCACCCGGGTGCAGCGCCTCCTCGTGCGCCCGCGGGCGCCGCGTCGACAGGTTGCCCAGCCCGAGCGGCAGCGCGGTCGGTCCGGGCAGTGCCCGGACGGCCTTGCCGTCCCGCAGCAGCATGGCGCCGGGGTGGCCGGCGTTGATGGTCCGCAGCACGCCGGTCCGCCGGTCGAGTTCGGCGAGCAGCGCGGTCGCGAACAGGCCGGGGTGTTCGGAGCGGACCCACCTGTCGATGCTGATCGCCGTGTCGACCAGGTCGAGACCGGTACGCCGGGCGTTGCGGTACGCGCTGACCACGAGCGAGGCCATCGCGCTCGCCTTGATCCCGTGCCCACAGGTGTCGAAGAGCCCGACGCTGAGCACGTCACCGTTGAGCGCGTAGTCGAAGATGTCCCCGCCGACGTCGTAACACGGTTCGAGGATGGCGGTGATCACCAGCTCGTCCGTTGCGAAGGTCAGCGGCGGCAGCAGCCCCCACACGGTCTCGGCGGCGACCTGCATCGGCAGGCGGCGGCGGATCCGTTCCACGACGTCGCCGTAGAGCCGGCGGTTCACCAGGACCTGAGCGACGGCGACCGCAACCTCCCAGGCCGGCCGGTCCAGCGCGGGGTCGCCGGCGCGCGACGACACGATCTCCAGTGCCCCCAGCCGTTCGCAGCCGAGCAGCAGGGGCACCCAGAGCCGGTCCGGGCGGTCGGGAGCGCGCTGCACCTGGAGGCCGGTGAACGCCCGGCCGGCCAGCGTCGTCTCGATCGTGAGTTCGTCCCGGGGCGCGCCCGCGCCGACCAGGGGTACGAGCGAGGACTGCGTGTAGTCGGCCAGGTAGATCACGATGTCGGTGGCCCCGATGGCGGGCGCGACCCGGTTCACCAGGAGCGACAGGTCGTCCGGACCGCCCCGGGCGGCGTGGAGGTGCAGCCAGCGCGCTGCGTCGCCACCGTCGACCATCCGTGCCTCCCCCGTGTCCCCACCACCGTAGGAGGCCGAGGGCGAACTGCCAACGGCACGGCTCAGGCCGGACGTTCCAGGACGAACGTTTCAACCTCGGCACCGCCGTACCAGTCGGTGCGCACGCCCACGTGCGTCATGCCGAGGCGCCGGGCCACCGCCATCGACGGGTCGTTCCCGGCCATCACCACCGCGTACACCCTCGGGGTGCCGGTGGCGAACTCGCGTTCCAGCACCGCGCGGGCCGCCTCGGTGGCGTAGCCGTTGCCCTGGGCGTCGGGGTGCAGGTGCCAGCCGACCTCGATGTCGTCGGTCAGCGTGACGCCGTCGCGTCCCGGCAGCGGCTTGAGCAGGATGCTCCCCGCCACCGGTCCGCCGTCGCGCGGCTCGATCGCCCACAGGCCCCAGCGACCGTCGTACGGCGCCCAGCGCTCGTGCCACATCCGGACCCGCTCGCGCGCCTCGGACGGGTCGGTCATCCGCCCCTTGCCGCCGCCCAGCCAGCGCATCACCTCGTCCCGTGAGTAGATGTCGTAGATGCGGGCCAGGTCGTCCGGCGACTCGGTCCAGTCGCGGAGCACCAGCCGGTCGGTCGTGGCGATCGTCATGCCGCCGGATCGTAATGCGTGGCGCGGTGGCGTACGGGGAACGAGAGGGCGATGGGCGACGGGTGGGAGCGGACCAAGCGGATCACGGCTGCGGCGTTCCGGCCGGTCCGCGGCCGGGACCTGTCGCTGCACGCCGCCGCGATCACCTTCTACGGCGCGATCGCCGTGGTGCCGGTGGCGCTGCTGGCGATCTGGCTGACCGGGCTGCTCGCCGGGGCGGACCGGGTGCGGCGGCTGACCGGGTACGCGATCGACACG
Organism: Micromonospora sp. ANENR4; assembly: GCF_015354395.1. NCBI lineage: Bacteria > Bacillati > Actinomycetota > Actinomycetes > Micromonosporales > Micromonosporaceae > Micromonospora > Micromonospora sp. ANENR4. The sequence goes on along the minus strand of NZ_JADKYQ010000003.1, from coordinate 389,147 downwards.
CTACCCACCGAGATCGGCGCCCACCGGGCGGCGGCCGCGCTCGTCGAGGCCGGGCTGGGGCTGACCCCGCTGCTGGCGCTGGCGTCGCTGCTGCCTGCCTCGCTCTACGGGGAAGGACTGCGCCGCGCGTTCGTCTCGGTGGCCGAGCCGCGCGCCGAGTCCGGTGCGCTGGTCGGCTGGCGGGGGCGTCTGCTACTGCTCCCGCTGCTGGCGCCGGCCCCGGTGCTGCTGCTGTCGATCCTGCTCGGGCTGCCGATGACCACCCGGCTGGTACGCCAGGGCGGCTGGATCGGCGCGCTCGGCGTGGTGCTGTCGTTCCTGGCGGTGTGGCTGGTGCTCACGCCGGTGTTGATCTGGGTGTTCCGGGTGGTCGGCCCGGCCTCCCCGGACTGGCTCGTCACAGTGGGCCTGGGCTCGTTCACCGCGGCGAACCTGTCCGGCTTCCTGCACGGGTTCGTGCTGTTCTGCTCGCTGCCGCTGGACCTGGGCGTGCCGTTCGGCGGGTTCGACGAGATCGGCGGCGGCGTGGCGGTGCTGCTGTGGCTCTATCTGTTCCACGTGATCGTGCTGTCCGGCTACTCGGCGACGCTGGCGGCGAGCCGGTGGCGGGCCGCCCGGGTGGCGGCCCGCGCCTGACGGCTGCAGGTCAGCGCCGGAACGGGCCGCGCACCTCGTACGTGATGCCGCCGGTCCCGGCCCGGGCGCCGCTGGTGCCGCGCTGCGAGGAGAAGTAGAGCCGGCTGCCGTCCGGCGAGAACGCCGGCCCGGTGATCTCCGACTCGGACTGCCCGAGCAGCCGCAGGAACGGGGTCACCACACCGGCGGGCGTGATCACGTTGATCTCCATGTTGCCGCCGTCCTCGGCCACGTAGAGGTCACCGCCGGCGGTGCCGGTGATGTTGTCGACGCCGGTGAGCGGCGCGGCTCCGGCCGGCACCAGCGAGTCGTCGTACGCGAGGTCGAGCCGCTGGTTCACCGCGTCGTACGCCCACACGCGGTTGTCCCCCTTGGTGGTGAACCAGCAGGTGTCGTCGGCGTACCAGCAGCCCTCGCCGCCGTCGAACGTCTGCGCCGCGGCGACCTGGTAGCGGGTGGGCACCGGGAACCCGTCGCGGTCCGGCAGGTCCCGCCAGGTGACCGGCCCGGTCACCTGGCCGTCCGGGGCGCAGAGCACCTGCACCTTGCCGGTGCGCAGGTCGCCCCAGGTGTCCGGGACGAACCGGTAGAAGCAGCCGTCCCCCTCGTCCTCGGTCAGGTAGACCACCCGCCGCACCGGGTCGCAGGCCGCCGCCTCGTGCTTGAAGCGGCCCATCCGGGTCCGTTCCTCACCGGCCCGGCCGCCCTCCGGCCAGGTCTCGAAGACCCGGCCCAGCGGCACCTCCTCGCAGGACAGCCACGTCCCCCACGGGGTCGGGCCCCCGGCGCAGTTGACGTTCGTGCCGCCGAGGATCCGGTACGCGGCGGCGATCGCGCCGTCGGCGGCGAACCGCACCGCCGAGGCGCCGCCGACGAGCGGCACCTCCGAGTTGGAGACGTAGATCCAGCCGTCGCCGGACGGGAAGCAGGCGCCGCCGTCGGGCGCGGGGTGCCAGGTGTACGAGGTGCCGGCGACCCGCTGCCCGGACCGCGCGATCACCCGGCTGGTGAACCCGGCCGGCAACTGGAGGGCGTTGGCGTCGGCGGCCAGCAGGTCGCCGTACGGGCCGGGACCGGGCTGGGCGGGCTGGGCCGGGGCGGCAGCGGCGGCCCAGAGACCACCGGCGAAAGCGGCGGCGCCACCGACGGCTGTGGCACGCAGGACGGTACGACGATCCATCGGGGATTACCTCCCGGAGGCGGTGGGTGTCCCGTCGACGGTAGGACGGAAATGCATCGACAACTGCCACTATAGGGTGAACGCCCGGTGACGGCCGTCCGGCGTCAGAGCCCCTCGACGTACCGCTTCGCGTCGGCGAGCGACATGTGCGTGTGCTCCCGCACCACCTTGATCGCCTGGATCTTCTTCCCCTGGTACAGCAGCCGCGCGGCCTCGGCCCGCACCGAATCGTCGACGCCCCTTCCGGGGGCCGGAGGGCCGGGCGACCAGGTTCCACCGGTCGCCAGCGCGTCCACCGCCCGCTTCGCGTCCAGCAGCGACAGCCCGGTCTGCTCGCGCAGCACCTTGACCGCCTCGACCGTACGCCCCGCGCGGGCCAGCCGGAGCACCTCGGCCTGCCCGTCGCCGGCCGGGCGATCAGGGGCGACCAGGTCCCGGGGACGGTCGCGCCGCAGCACGAGCAGGAGGAGGAGCACCACCACGACGAGCGCCACCGCGAGCGCGATCTGGACAGCCGGGGACATGCCGGGAACGGTAGCGCCCCAGGGCGAACCCTCCCGCAACAGCTCGCCCGCCGCTACGCTCCGCGGCATGAGCGAACGCACCGAGCGAAGCGAGGGCCGTGAGCGCATGCCCAGCCGGCACGCCATGAGCGACGCGAGTGAGCTGTCGTCCCGCGCCGACGTCGTGGTGGTCGGCGCCGGGCACAACGGCCTGGTCTCGGCGATCCTGCTGGCCCGCGCCGGCCTGGACGTGCTGGTGCTGGAGGCGTCAGGCGTGATCGGCGGGGCGACCCGCACCGAGAACCCGTTCCCGAAGGTGCCGGGGCTGCGTCACTCCACCGGGTCGTACCTGCTCGGGCTGATGCCGCCGGAGCTGCTGGCCACGCTCGACGTGACCATCCCGGTGCTACGCCGCGACCCGCACTACTTCCTGCCCACGCCGGGCGGGCTCGGTTCGCCGTACCTGCTGGCCGGCAGCGACGTGGCGGCGAGCCGGCGGCAGCTCGCGGAGATGTTCTCCCCCGCCGACGTCGCCGCCGACGACGCGCTGCACGCCGAGCTGGCCCAACTGCGGGAGGATCTCGCCCCGGCGTGGCTGGCCGAGCCGCTGCCGGTCGAGGAGACCGCCGAGCGTTACGTGCGGCCCGCGCTGCGGCAGGTCTTCGTCGACCTGGTCCGCGGCTCGGTCGCCGACCACCTGGCCCGCTTCGACTTCCGCTCCGAGCTGCTGGTCAGCATGTACGCGGTCACCGACGGCCTGTCCGGGCTGAACGCCGGACCGGACGACCCCGGCACCGGGCACAACTTCCTGGTGCACAACATGTGCCGGCTACCCGGCGCGGACGGCACCTGGATGATCACCCGGGGCGGCATGGGTACGGTGTCCCGCACGTTCGCCGAGGCCGCCGTGCGCGCCGGGGCGCGGATCGTGGCCGACGCGCCGGTCACAGCGATCCGGCTGGCCGGAGGCGCCGCCGCCGGGGTGACGCTCGCCGACGGGCGGGAGGTGGACGCCCCTGTGGTGCTCGGCGCCTGTGACCCGTACCGGCTGATGGAGCTGCTGCCCGACGGCGCGCTCCCGGCGGAGCTGGGCGCGCGGATGGCGGCGGTCCGCCGCCCCGGCACCACGCTCAAGCTCAACCTGGCGCTGACCGGGCTGCCGCGCTTCTCCTGCCTGCCGACCGACGCGCCGAGCCCGTTCGGGTCGACGATCCACCTGCTGCCCGGCTCGGCCTCGCTCGTCGGCGACGGCGGCGAGTCGCCGATGGCGGCGCTGCGCGGCATGTGGGCGGACGTGCGGGCCGGGCGGCTGCCGGAGGAGCCGACGATCGAGTGGTACCTGCACACCACTGTCGACCCGTCGCTGTCCGACGAGGCGGGCCACCACTCGTCGGCGCTGTTCGTGCAGTCGGTCCCCTACGAGCTGGCCGGCACCACCTGGGAGGCGGCGCTGCCCGGCTACGTGGAGCGGCTGCTCGCGATCTGCGAGCGGTACGCCCCGGGCGCCGGTGACCTGGTCGCGGACGCGGTGCCGCTGCCGCCGCCCGGCATCGAGGCGCACTTCGGCATCACCGGCGGGCACATCCACCACGTCGACAACACTGTGTCGTTCACCGACCGGATGCCGTACGCGACGGGGGTGGACGGGGTGTACGCGGGCAGCGCCGGCTGCCATCCGGCGGGCAGCGTGATCGGCGCCGCCGGGCACAACGCCGCCCGCCGCATCCTCGCCGACCTGGGCTGAGTCCTCACGGCGTGTCGGGTGCCTCCTGACCGGCGGGCGGGAGGTCGCCCGGCCCGCGCACCAGGTAGACGCCGACCAGCAGCAGGTACGCCAGCAGGCTCAGCACCGGGTCGACGAACACGATCGCGAACGCGACCAGGTAGAGCAGCGGACCGAGGCGGAACCGGCGGGCCACCGCCCGCGCCAGCCTCGGGTCCAGGCCCGGTTGCAGCAGCCCGCGGCGGCGCGCCCACCACCAGCTCAGGTTGAAGAACAGCGCCTCACCGAGCACCACGCCCGCGTACAGCGCGGCGGTCAGCCGCTGGTCGCCGACGGTGCCGCGCAGGTTGTCCGCGAGCAGGTCGGCGGTGAACGGGATCGCCGCCACGAACATCAGCAGCAGCAGGTTCAGCACCAGCAGCATCTGGTCGACCCGGCGGACGTACCGCCACATGTTGTGGTGGGTCAGCCAGACCTGGCCGACGATGGCGAAGGTGATCACGTACGCCAGGTAGGCGCGCCACTCGTGCAGCAGCGCGGCCGGCAGACCGTCGTCCTGCGGCGTGTCCGGGTCGAACGACAGCAGCTCGACGGCCATCAGGGTGAGCACGATGGCGATGACAGCGTCGCTGAACGCCTCCACCCGGGAGGCGTCGCGCGCCATCTCGTTGCCACGCCCGAACCGGTACGCCGGTTCCCTGTCCGCACCCGTCACGCCGCCCCCTCCCGACCGATGGTCGCGTGCCGAGGGCGGCGGACGGGGCGGAACTCGTCAGACGGCCGCTTCCCCGGCCGGCGCCGGGGTCTCCGCGTCGGCGCGGTGCGCGCGGATCTTGTGCCCGACACTGGTCAGGCAGCGCCCGCTGGCCAGGTCGAACTTCCAGCCGTGCAGCTGGCAGGTGAGCTGGTCGCCGTCGACGATGCCGAACCGGCTCAGGTCCGCCTTCAGGTGCGGGCAGCGCCGCTGCACCACCCAGCCGTCGAGCGTGATGTCCTCGGCGTCGACCGCCCGCTCGTGCTCGTCGTACCAGCCCTCGGCGTACTGGAGGCGTTCCTCGGACAGGCACTTGAAGAAGGCGTAGACGAACTCGTTGTACTGGCCGATGCGGGCCGCGGAGAAACGGCAGGACAGGAAGAGGGAGTTGACCCAGTCCACCTCGCCGATGTGCAGCAGGTGCTCGATCAGCGCCCGCTCGGTCCGGAACCGGTAGCGGACCTTCTCGTCCGCGTACGGCCGGACCTCCTTGCCCGGGAAGTCCACCACGATGGATTCGACCTCGGCGCCGTCGTAGCCGACCAGGTCGAAGCGGACCGGCCCGCCGACGCCCTTGGCCAGGTAGATCGACTCGTCCAGCAGCGGCTCGATCCGGCGCTTCATCTCACCCAGCACGTCCACCTCGGGGTGCCGCCAGGACGCCTTCTCCGCCTCGATGACGCCGCGCTTGCGCTCCCGCATCTCCTCCAGGTGGGCGACCTTGTTCGCGAAGAACTCCTCCACCGGCACCGGGTGCGTGGTGGTCGCGCCCTCGGTGGTGACCTCCGAGACGCTGCCCGGCAGCAGCACGATGCCGTTGGTGCCGCCGACCTTGGCATACTCGGCCAGGAACACCGACTGGTCGGGGAAGATGTTGCCCTCGTCGCCGAAGATGTCGTTGAACTGCCACAGCTCGTCGTCGAGGAAGCACGGCGGGCCGGCGATCGGGAAGACGTGGTCGGCCTTCAGGTCGTCGATGTAGCGCCAGGTGCGGTCGAACTGCCGGTCCCGCTTCTGCTTGCCGAACGCGGTCTTCGCCGCCTGCGGCAGCTCGTAGACCATCGGGTACCAGATCGCGCCGGAGAACTGGAGCATGTGCGCGTGCACGTGGCCCAGCTCGGCGAACACGCTCAGGTCGGTCGGGCGGGCGTCGTTCTGGTTGAGCAGCCGCACGCCGTCGTACTCGACCCAGAGCGACGAGTCGCCGATCGGGCCGTCGGTCGGGCTGGTCAGCGCCTGAATCATGATCTTCAGGCCGCCTGGTAGCTCCACGACCTGCTCGTTCGGGGCCTTGAGGAACTTGGTGAAGCCCAGTTCCCGGAACTCGTCCTCCATCTCCGAGGTGGGGAACTCGGGCAGCAGGACGGTGGCGTCCTTCGACACGAAGTCACGCAGGTGCTTCGCGTCGAAGTGGTCCCGGTGCAGGTGCGACACGTACAGGTAGTCGACCTGGCCGAGGGTCGCCCAGTCGAGCAGGGAGTTGTCCGGGAAGGGGAACCACGAGGCGAAGTAGGCGGGGTTGACCCACGGGTCGCACAGGATGCTGCCCGCGGCCGTGTCGATCCGCATGCTGGCATGCCCCGTACCGGTCACTCGCACCGCAGTCCTCCTCAAAAAGGCATCAAGGTGTACGTCAAGACGCTACCGGAGGCAGTGTGCTCGCCGTCCCGCGACGCCGGTAGTGGCCATCCGCCCCCACCGGTACGGGACCAACGACCCGGGCCGCGCCGCCCGCCCGCTGTCGCCCGCCCGGGTCATCCCCGGCACAGGAGGTCGGACCCTGCGCCGGGCCCGGTTGGGGCCGTGCCAGACTGATCGGAGATCCGATCGCGAGGGAAGGACCGACAGTGGCAGGAGACGAGCCGGTAACCGCGCCAGATCAGCACAAGCCCGGACACCGCAAGTCCGGACGGATCGGTGCGGTGCTGTCGGCGGTGGCTTTGGTACTGATGGCGCTCTGCGGGATCGAGGAGGGCCGGGTGGAGCACATCTGGCTGTTCGGGATCGCCGGACTGCTGATCGCCATCGTCATCGGCGACGCCGTGCTGCGCCGCAACGGCCTGCGGTCCTGACGCGCGGCGCCCACGGTAGTGCGCGAAGGGCCCGCCCCCTCACCGGGGGCGGGCCCTTCGTCGTCTCGGGAGGCGGGGTCAGCGGCCGAGCAGGATGTCCTGCACGTCCTTGAGCGCCGCGTCGACCTCGGCCTCGAAGTAGCCACCGGGCACCAGCCCGAAGCGCAGCGTGTCGAGTTCCTTCGGGTTCACCGGCATCGGGTTGCGCCCCTGCATGCCGCCGAGCAGCGTCTCGAAGAACCGGTCGACCTGGTCCGGGTCGTACCCGCTGCCGAACCGCCGGACCTGGAAGCTGCGCCGGATCTGGTCGACCCGGTGCAGGTCGCTGCCGGGCGGGCCGGCCATCGGCGGCCCCACCATCGGCGGACCGGCGACCGGCGGGCTCACGAGCGGCGGGCCGGTCATCGAGGGGCCCGGGCCGTAGCCCTGGTCCGGCGGCCCGTAACCCGGGTCCGGCGGACCATAGCCGGGCTCCGGTGCGCCGTAACCCTGCTGCGGCAGCGCCGGCGGGCCGCCGGGGCCACGACCACGCAGCTCACGCTCGGGCATGCGGATCTCGGCGGTCATGTCGGCACGGGCACGCCGACCGGCCTCGAACCCGTCGAAGCGCTCCTCCTGGCCGTACCCACCGGGACCGCTGTCCGGGGGACCGTAGCCACCCGGGCCGTTGTCCGGCGGACCGTACCCACCGGGACCGTTGTCCGGCGGGCCGTAACCGCCCGGGCCGGGCGGCAGGCCGCGCGGCGGCGGGCCGCCGTGCCCCATCGGCGCGCCCGGGCCCATCGGGCCGGGGCCACCCGGGCCACGGGGGCCGTCGTAGCCACCGCGCGGGCCGTCGTAGCCACCGGCGAACGCGCCGGTCGGCTCGTCGTAGCGGTTGCCGTACCGGTCGGCGGGCGGGCCGGGCTGGGCTGGCATCTGGCGGGGCGGCATCGGCGGCTGCGGCACCGGCGACATGCCCCGGTCGTCGCGCATCGGCGGGCCGAGCCGGTCGGCCATCCGGGGGTCGCCACCGCGCCCGGCCGGCGCGCCACCGCGCTCCTCCAGCTCGGCGAGCTGCCGCTCGACCCGGTCGAGGTGCAGGTCGACCTGCCACTCGTCGTAGCCGTTGAACCGGACCCGGAAGACGACGTCGTGGACCTCCTGGGAGGCCACGGGCGCGCCGATCGGCTGGCCGTCGAGTGTCGCCTCGACCCGGTCCAGGAAGGCGTCGACCTCGTCGACCTTGTAGCCCCGGCGGAGCGCCTTACGCCGGAAACGCTGACCCTGACTCGCCACTATGTCTCCTGGTCTCGTACCGCTACGCCGTTGCCGCGCGTGAGTCGCCGTCCGTGTCCCCGGCGGCGGCGAGCTGCCCACAGGCCCCGTCGATCTCGCGTCCCCGGGTGTCGCGCACCGTGGTCGACACCCCGGCGTCGCGCAACCGCCGGACGAACTCCCGCTCGACCGGCTTCGGGCTGGCGTCCCAGCGGCTGCCCGGAGTCGGGTTGAGCGGGATCAGGTTCACGTGGGCCAGCTTGCCGGCCAGTAGCCGCCCGAGCAGATCGGCTCTCCACGGCTGATCGTTCACGTCCTTGATCATCGCGTATTCGATGGACACGCGACGCCCCGTCGTGGCCGCGTAGTCCCACGCCGCGTCCAGCACCTCGGACACCTTCCAGCGCTGGTTGACCGGGACGAGTTCGTCGCGCAGCTCATCATCGGGGGCGTGCAGCGACAGCGCAAGGGTCACCGAGAGGTCTTCGCTGGCCAGTCGGCGGATCGCCGGCACCAGACCGACGGTCGAGACGGTGATGTGCCGCTGCGACAGGCCCAGTCCCTCCGGCGCCGGGGCGACCAGCCGGCGGATCGCCGCCACCACCCGCGAGTAGTTCGCGAGCGGCTCGCCCATGCCCATGAACACCACGTGCGACAGCCGCGGCGGCGACCCGGACACGGCGCCGGAGGCGGCCACCCCGGCCAGGTAGACCGCCTGGTCGACGATCTCGGCGGTGGACAGGTTACGGGTCAGCCCGGCCTGGCCGGTGGCGCAGAACGGGCAGGCCATGCCGCAGCCGGCCTGGCTGGAGATGCAGACGGTCACCCGGTCCGGGTAGCCCATCAGCACGCTCTCCACCAGCGAGCCGTCGTGCAGCCGCCAGAGCGCCTTGCGGGTCGCGCCGTCGTCGCAGGCCAGCTCGCGGACCGGGGTGAGCAGCGTGGGCAGCAGCTCACCCGCCAGCCGCTCCCGGGTCGCGGCCGGCAGGTCGGTCATCCGCTCCGCGTCGCGCACCAGGCGGCCGAAGTAGTGGTTGGAGACCTGCTTGGCGCGGAACGCGGGCTCACCCAGCTCGGTGACGAGCGCCTGCCGGCCCGGCAGGTCCAGGTCGGCGAGGTGGCGGGGAGGCATCGCGGGCCGGCGGCCGCGGGCGTCGGGGTCTACGGAGATCAGCGGAAGACTCGTCATGGCGCGTCCAGTCTGACACGCTCCCGCCCGGACGCACCCGTCCGTACGTGTCGAATCGCCCCCGGCCACCCGGCCCGCAGCGGGTCGCCGCCGTGACGCATGCCTCAGTTCACCACCGGGACGAAGACGGCGAGCAGCAGGTACGCCACCGGCACGGCGAACAGGATCGAGTCGAGCCGGTCCATCAGGCCGCCGTGCCCGGGCAGCAGGTTGCTCATGTCCTTGACACCGAGATCCCGCTTGATCATCGACTCGGCGAGGTCACCGAGCACCGCCGAGACCGAGATCGCCATCCCGAACAGCGCACCCCACCAGGGGGCCACGTCGAACAACGCCCACAGCAGCGCCGCGCTGCCCGCCGCGGCGGCGGTCACCGAGCCGGCGAAGCCCTCCCAGGACTTCTTCGGGCTGATCGTCGGCGCCATCGGGTGCTTGCCGAACGACACGCCCGCGGCGTATCCGCCGGTGTCGGAGAGCACCACCGCCGCCAGCGTCACCAGCACCCGCAGGTGCCCGTCACCGGGCGCCGCCGCGAGCATCGCCGCGAACCCGGCGAGGAACGGCACGTACACCGCGATCAGGGTGGCCGCGGTCAGGTCGCGCTGGTAGTTGCCGGGCCCGTCGCCCAGCCGCCAGATCATCGTGCCCAGCACCGTGACCAGCAGGCCGAGGCAGAGCGCGTCGGGACCCGCGTACCAGGCCAGGCCCACGGTGATCACGCCACCGGCGACCAGCGGCGCCAGCGGCGGGTGGGCGCCGCTGCGGCGTACCGCGCGGGCCATCTCCCAGATGCCGATCCCCACAGCGGTCGCGAGCACGGCGAGGAACGCCGGCATGAAGAAGAACAGCGGCACCACGACCGCCGCGCCGAGGGCCACCCCGACGCCGATCGCGGCCGGCAGGTTGCGCCCCGCCCGGGACGTCTTCGGCGCGGTGGTCGGCGGGCGCTCGGCGCTCGCCCGCCGGCGCCCCGGCCCGCGGCGGCCGGCCGGCGGCTCCGAGACGGGCTCGTCGCGTACCGCCGGGATCTGCTCGGTGGGCTCGGCACGCACCGGCGCGATCTGCGCGGTCGGGTACTCGTCGTCGCGGGCGGGCTCACCCCACGGCCCGTCGTGGTCCGGCCCGGCGGGCCGCCCGCTGTCGCCGGCCGGCGGTCCGTCGTACCGGCCCGGGCCGTCGTGGTGCCGCGAGGTCGTCGGGTACGGCCCGGCGTACGTGTCCGGAGCGGCATAGGTGTCCGGACCGGCGTACGTGTCCGGGCCTGCTCCGGGACGGGCGTAGGTGTCCGGCTCGGCGGGGTGGGTGTGCGCGGCCGGGCCGGGTCGCCAGGGGCCGGGTTCCAGGTCGGTGTCCGGCCAGGGCAGGGCCGGGGCGGCCGGGCGGTCCCAGCCACGCGACTCGGTGTTGCCGTAGGGGTCGGGGTGGGACATCACGCACCGGCAGCCGGTACGAGAGCCACCACATGACGCAAGACCAAGACCATCCCCTACCGGCGTGAGACTTCCTGTTTACCGACCGACGGCCGGGCGACTCCCGCCGTTCACCCCGTGGTGGTCGGGAATCGTGCCGAGCCTACTGCACCCGCCCCGGCCCCGAGGGTGTGCGCCGCCGGGCACGACGACGGCACCGGGCCGCCGCCCGGGCGGGCGACGGCGGCGCGGTGCCGTGCGAGGTACGCGGGTGCTCAGACTTCGAGCAGCTCGCTCTCCTTGTGCTTGACCAACTCGTCGACGCCGGCGACAAAGCGCTGGGTCAGGTCGTCCAGCTCCTTCTCCGCGCGCCGGCCCTCGTCCTCGCCGACCTCGCCGTCCTTGACCAGGCGGTCCAGCTCCTCCTTGGCCTTGCGGCGGATGTTGCGGACGGCGACCTTGGCCTCCTCGCCCTTCTGCCGGGCGACCTTGATCATGTCGCGGCGCCGCTCCTCGGTCATCTGCGGCAGGACGATGCGGAGCTGGTTGCCCTCGTTGTTCGGGTTGGCCCCGAGGTCCGAGTCGCGGATCGCCTTCTCCATGGCGCCCAGCTGCGAGTTGTCGTACGGCTTGATGATGACCATGCGCGGCTCGGGCACCGCGATGGACGCCATCTGCGGCAGCGGGGTCGGGCTGCCGTAGTAGTCGATGACGATCCGGGAGAACATGGCGGCGTTGGCGCGTCCGGTACGGATGCCGCCGAACTCCTCCTTGGCGTGCTCGATGGCACGCTCCATCTTCTCCTCCGCCTCGAGGAGGGTGTCGTCGATCACCGGTCTCCTCGCCTCCTTCTGTCGCTCGTCGTGTGTGGTGCGGGTGCTGCCGTGGCAGAGGGACCGCTGCCGGTCCGGCGGGCCGGTCAGGCGGTGATCAGGGTGCCGATCTTCTCGCCCCCGACGGCCCGGACGATGGTGTCGTCGCCCTGGGCGCCGAAGACCAGCATCGGCAGGCCGTTCTCCATGCAGAGGCTGAACGCGGCGGCGTCGGCCACCCGCAGGTTACGGCGCAGCACCTCGGAGAAGGTGATCGAGTCGAGCTTGCTCGCGGTCGGGTCGATCCGGGGGTCGGCGGTGTAGACCGCGTCCACGCCGTTCTTGCTCATCAGCACCACGTCCGCACGGATCTCCAGCGCCCGCTGGGCGGCGACCGTGTCGGTGGAGAAGTACGGCATGCCGGCGCCGGCGCCGAAGATGACCACACGGCCCTTCTCCAGGTGGCGGATCGCGCGCAGCGGGATGTACGGCTCGGCGACCTGGGCCATCGTGATGGCGCTCTGCACCCGGGTCTCGATGCCCTCCTTCTCCAGGAAGTCCTGGAGGGCCAGGCAGTTCATGACCGTGCCCAGCATGCCCATGTAGTCGGCGCGGGCCCGGTCCATACCGCGCTTCTGCAGCTCGGCGCCGCGGAAGAAGTTGCCGCCGCCGACCACCACCGACACCTGCACGCCGCGGCGTACCACGGTGGCGATCTGGCGGGCGATGCCCTGCACCACGTCGGGGTCGACGCCGATCGCGCCGCCGCCGAAGACCTCACCGGAGAGCTTCAGCACCACCCGGCGGGACCGACCGGGCGGAGGGGCGGTCGGGTCCTCCGCCGCCAGGCTCCGGTCACTCACAACCTGCGTCATCCGCCCCGCCCCTTCTCCCCGCGCATCGCGCGAGCGTCGCGTACGTGCCCCTGCCGACCCTATGTGACGAGGAGGCCGCGGTGCCTGTCGCGTACACCGGCGGCCTCCTCGTCGACGTTCTCCCCTGTGCCCGGGCCGGACGGCCCGGTGCGGCGGCTCAGGCCTGGCCGACCTCGAACCGCAGGAAGCGGGTCACCTCGATGCCGGCGTCGGCCAGCACCTGCTTGACGGTCTTCTTGTTGTCGGCGACCGACGCCTGCTCCAGCAGGACGAAGTCCTTGAAGAAGGCGTTGACCCGGCCCTCGACGATCTTCGGCAGCGCCGCCTCGGGCTTGTTCTCCTCGCGGGCGGTCTGCTCGGCGATGCGCCGCTCGGACTCGACGGTCTCGGCCGGCACCTCGTCGCGGGTGAGGTACTTCGGCCGCATCGCGGCGATCTGCATGGCCACGGCGCGCGCGTCGGCGTCCGCCGCCTCGTCCGACTTGCCGGTGAACTCGACCAGCACGCCGACCGCCGGGGGCAGGTCCTGGCTCTTGCGGTGCATGTAGACCGCGGTGGTGCCGTCCAGCTTGGCGAAGCGGTTGAGCACCAGCTTCTCGCCGATCTTGGCGGACTGCTCCTGGATCAGGTCGGCCACGCTCTTGCCGTCGATGCTGCTGGCGAGCAGCTCCTCGGCGTTGGTGGCGCCGCTGGCCACGCCGTGCTCGACCAGCTGCTGGGCCAGCGCGATGAAGGCGTCGTTCTTGGCGACGAAGTCGGTCTCGCAGTTGAGCTCGAGCAGCGCCTGGCCGGAGTGGGCGATCAGGCCGTTGGCGGCGGTGCGCCCGGCCCGCTTGCCGACGTCCTTGGCGCCCTTGACGCGCAGGATCTCGACGGCCTTGTCGAAGTCGCCCTCGGCCTCGGTCAGCGCCTTCTTGGAGTCCATCATGCCGGCGCCGGTGAGGTCGCGGAGCTTCTTGACGTCCGCGGCGGTGAAGTTGGACATGACTCTCTCTTCGGTGTCAGTGAGGTGGTCTGGGGTGCTGGTTACCCGGTTCCGGGCCGGTTCTGCCCGGCGTACCCGTCGCGTCCCACCGCCGGGAACCCGGACGGTGGGGACGCGACGGCGAGATCACTCCGCGGAGGCGGTCGCCGGCTGCTCGGCGGCCGGCGCGGCCGGCTCGGCGGCGGCGGGCTGCTCGTCGGCCTTCTTCGGCTCCTCGAGCAGCTCGCGCTCCCACTCGGCCAGCGGCTCGTCGGCGGCGACCTGGCCGGCCTCGGGCTTCTCGTCCGCGCCCCGGTTGCGGCCGGAACGGGCGATCAGACCGTCGGCGACGGCGGCGGCGACGACCTTGGTCAGCAGCTCGGCCGAGCGGATGGCGTCGTCGTTGCCCGGGATCGGGAAGTCGACCTCGTCCGGGTCGCAGTTGGTGTCGAGCACCGCGATCACCGGGATGCCCAGCTTGCGGGCCTCGTCGACGGCGATGTGCTCCTTCTTGGTGTCGACGATCCAGACCGCGGCCGGGAGCTTCTGCATGTCCCGCAGACCACCGAGGGTCTTGGTGAGCTTGATCTTCTCGCGGGAGAGCTGGAGCGTCTCCTTCTTGGTGTAACCGGCGGCGGTGCCGCTCAGGTCACCCAGGGCCTCCAGCTCCTTCATCCGCTGCAGCCGCTTGTACACGGTCTGGAAGTTGGTCAGCATGCCACCGAGCCAGCGGTGGTTCACGTACGGCTGGCCGACCCGGGTCGCCTGCTCGGCGATGGCCTCCTGGGCCTGCTTCTTGGTGCCGACGAACAGGATGCTGCCGCCACCGGCGACGGTGGTGCGGACGAACTCGTACGCCTTCTCGATGTAGTCGAGCGTCTGGCGCAGGTCGATGATGTAGATACCGTTGCGCTCGGTGAAGATGAAGCGCTTCATCTTCGGGTTCCAGCGGCGGGTCTGGTGCCCGAAGTGCACACCGCTTTCCAGCAGCTGACGCATGGTCACGACGGCCATGGTGGGTTACTCCTACGTTGTCCCTGGTTGTCCGTCCAGCCGGCGGCCGGACGCCTGGCGCCCGGTCGCCGGCCAGGGTGGGCCCGGTACGTCAGACCGGGACCAGGGAGGCCGTCGCCCCACGGAGGAGACCGTGGAGAGGGCACGCGAGGTCGACCGCGCGAGGCGGTCGCCAGTCGACCAGTGTACGCGCCCTCTCCGCTGCCCGGCCCCCGGGTGCGGAGGCCGGCGTGATCGACTCCAGGTGCGCCTTGATCGACTCCAGGACGGCGAAGTGGCGGCGTCACCCTGTCGGTGACACCGCCACTCCGGCGTACTGGGGTCGGGCTCAACCGGCCGCGAGGGCGGCGGCGAGGAAGAGGACCAGGCCGACGGTCAGGTAGGCGGTCGGCGGGCGCAGCCAGCCCCGGCTGCCGTCGGCGAGCGCCAGCCCGCCGGTGCGCAGCCCGTACAGGCCGGTGCCGAAGATCGGCAGACCCACCACCAGGAAGATGCCCACCACCACGTGCGACGTCGACACCGGGTCGCCGAACAGGCCGTGCAGCAGCACCCGCACCGCCGGCACCTCCAGCACCAGCACCAGCGCCGCCAGCAGCACCGCCAGCGCGGGGCGCCGGGTCCGGTAGACG
Organism: Micromonospora sp. ANENR4; assembly: GCF_015354395.1. NCBI lineage: Bacteria > Bacillati > Actinomycetota > Actinomycetes > Micromonosporales > Micromonosporaceae > Micromonospora > Micromonospora sp. ANENR4. The sequence continues at coordinate 374,130 of NZ_JADKYQ010000003.1, read as the reverse complement.
CCGTCGCCGGGCGGCGGACCGTCCGGTCGGGGCATGAGTGCCGGCATCGGGCCGGTCGGCATCTCCAGCGGGTTCGGGGTCGCCGCCGGCTGGGCCGGACCACCCGGACGCTCGCCGATTCGCAGCGGAGTGGCCTCGCCGGGGTTCAGCCGTGCCGCGGCGGCCGTTTCGGCCCCGCCGTCGGCACCAGGCGCCGGCTCGACGACCGGGTAGCCGCCGATCGGGCTGAGCCGGGGCTTCTCGACGCCGGCAGCAGCGCTCCGGGCGTCGGCGCCGCCCGCCGGGTCGCTGCCGTGGACGATGAGGCCGTACGGGTCGGCACCGGCCGGTGCGGCGCCGGTCAGCGGGGCGGTTGCCGGCGCACCGAGCGTGCTCGACAGCGGGTTACCGTGCGCGGCGGTGCCGAGCGCGTCGACGCCGCTGCGGGACACCGCGCCGAGCGGGTCGGCCGCCGACTCGCGTGCCGCGCGACGGCCGGCGCGCGACCCGGGCAGCTCACCGGAGACCTCCGGGTCGTCCGGCCGCTGCGACCGCCAGCTGCTCGTGTCGTCCACCAGCGGATCGGCGGCGGAGTACCGGCCCGGCTCGGCGTACCGGCTGTCACCGGCGCGCTGCTCGGGCGTGCGGTAGTCGTCGTCGCGGTAGCGGGGCTCGCCCGCGGCGCGCCAGTCCGACTCGTATCCCCGGTCGCCCCATCGCGACCCCTGCTCATCCTCGGAATAGCTGCGTCGTCCGTCCACGACCGGCACGGTATGCGACGGGCTCCAGCCGCGCCATTCGGGCCTCCCGAGGATCGGCCCAGGTCAGCGCCGATATCGCCGGGTCGCCGACAAAACACGCTCAGTAGCCGTACGGCGTGAAGATCGGCGCGACGTCCGGGTAGGGGAAGTCGCCGGGGAGCGCGAAGCCGAGCGAGCGCTCCACCGCCGGCCAGTTCGGTGGCGCGCTCGACCGGGCGGGAGGCGGCACCATCCGCGCGAGCCGCTCGACGTACCGATTCATGCAAGCCTCACGTCTCTCCCGCGCTCTCCGTAGCAGATCGGAGTCATGATCGTCGTTCCGTCCACAGGCGGCACCTTGTCCACAGGGCGGCCCCGCACGACGCCCCCGCTCCCGTCCGCCGGTCGCATCCTGGCCGGCATGACGAACCGGAACCGAGCCGTCGGGGCGTACGGCGAGCGGTGCGCGCTACGGCACCTGATCGAGACGGGCCTGCGCCCGGTCGCCCGCAACTGGCGCTGCCCCGAGGGCGAGATCGACATCATCGCCTGGGAGGGCCCGGTCCTGGCCATCTGCGAGGTCAAGACGCGCCGTACCGAGCAGTTCGGCTCCCCCGCCGAGGCCGTCGTACCGGCCAAGGCCCGCCGGCTGCGCGGCCTGGCCGCGCGCTGGCTCGCCGAGACCGGCACCACCGCCGACGAGGTCCGCTTCGACGTGCTCTCCGTCCGGCTCCCGCTCACCGGCCCCGCCCGCGTCGAGCACGTCCGCGGCGCGTTCTGAGATGGGGTACGCGAAAGTGCTGAGCGTCGGCCTGGCCGGAGTCGCCGGACATCTCGTCGAGGTCGAGGCCGACCTGGCGCCCGGCCTGCCCGCCGTGATCATCTCCGGCCTGCCGGACACCGCGCTTCACGAGGCACGCGACCGGGTCCGCGCCGCGATCGTCAACTCCGGCCAGAAGTGGCCCAACCGGCGCATCACGCTCAACCTGCTTCCTGCCACACTGCCGAAGTACGGCTCGGCGTTCGACCTCGCCATCGCGCTCGCCGTCCTGGCCGGCTCGGGTGAACTGCCACCGGTCGCGCTTGACGCCACTGTCGTGCTCGGTGAACTCGGCCTCGACGGCACGGTACGCCCCGTCCGCGGCACGCTGCCGATGGTCGCCGCCGCCGCCCGCGCCGGGCACACCCGCGTCGTCGTACCCGCCGGCAACGCCGCCGAGGCGGCAGTCATCCCGGGCGTACGCGTGCACGCGGTCGACACGCTGCACCGGCTCGTCGCCCACGTCCGCGACGGCAGCCCGCTGCTCGCCCCGCCCGCCCACGTCCCGGCCGGCGGCACGGCCGGGCCCGACCTGGCCGACGTGGCCGGGCAGCCGCTCGGGCGGCGCGCCCTGGAGATCGCCGCCGCCGGTGGCCACCACCTCGCACTGCTCGGTCCGCCCGGCGCCGGCAAGACCATGCTCGCCGAACGGCTGCCGTCGATCCTGCCCGAGCTGGACGACGAGGCAGCCCTGGAGGTGACCGCGCTGCACTCGATCGCCGGTCTGCTGCCACCCGGCGGCGGGCTGTTGCGCCGTCCCCCGTTCCAGGCGCCGCACCACACCGCCACGGTGCCCGCCCTGTCGCAGAGGGCGGGGTCTACAGCCGAGCCCCCGACCGGAGGGGGTCGAGGGCTCGGGGGCCTTACTTACTGGCGCGGGGTGAGGGCAGGGTACCGCCGGGTCGGGGCGTTCAGCGCGGACAGGCGGTGTCGTGGCTGCCAGCCGGGCGGAGGCTCGGGGGTCGCCCGGTCGATGGTCTGCCGGAGGCTGCGCCGGGCCTGCCGCCCCCACGACCAGGCGACCCAGCAGCCGACGGCTTGGGCGATGACGGCAGCCAACAGCAGACCTGTGCCGATCGGGTCAGACATTGCGCACCGACCGCAGCCAGCCGAGGAACCGCGTGTGCATCTCGGCGGGGTCCGGCGGCTCGGAGTAGAGCCTGGTCAGGTCGTCCGTTGCCTGCCGCATCAGGGCGGCCAGGTCGACGGCGAGGTTGCGCCGGTCGTGCTTGTAGTCCGCGACCAACTCGACCTTGGCGTTCTCGCACGGCCAGTTGAGCAGGTCTGCGGTGCAGACCCACAGGGGTTTGAGCGGGGCGTGGCGTTGGGTCACCTTCGGGCCTCCTGGGTGGGTCGGCTTGCAGGTGGCACCCCCGCCCGCCGCGAAACTCGCCACCGGGCGGGGGGCCTTCCGCCATCGCACCCCAGCGGTTACCCCTCCGTCAATCATCTGGGGACCCCCGTTCGTGTGTCCCCGATCGGGGACCCCCATCCGGGGGGCCCCAGCCGTGCCTAGGTTCGGTCTATGACGGAGGGACCGGGCGAACTGATGGGGCCCTGGGAGATCTGCGAGCGGCTCAACGTCTCCCGGTCGCGGTTTCAGCAGATCGCCATGCGCCCCTCGTTTCCGAAGCCGTACCAGGAGCTGCGAGCCACAAAGGTTTGGCTCAAGGCCGACGTCGAAGCTTGGATCGCTGAGCACAGGCAGCCCCGGCCAGCGGACGACGACGAGTAGGCCCGACGACCCATCTCCTGTGGCCGCCCTCAAACGAGGGAGCCCCGTCCGGCACTAGCACCGGTCCAGGGCTCCCAAGGGCTCCGTCGAGTCGCTACGGCTGCGGCTGCTCCTCCAAGGTCTGCCAGTTCGACTGTTCATCGGCGGCCAGGCAGACCTGCCGGTAGATGCGGGCCTGCCGCCGCTCGCACTCGTCCTCGCTGGCGGCCAGCAACCAACCCGCCGACCTCCCCTCCATCAGGTCCATCGCCCGCTGCGGGATCCAAGCCCGATTCGCGAGGGGAACCAAGGCGTCCGGGTGCCCGGCGGCCAACCGCTCCCGGACGATGGTGTGGGCCTCATCCTCAGCGACCGCCAGGCAGTGCAGGGCTTCGCGGTACAGCTCGGCGTTCCTCACTTGCCCTCCTCCACCAGGCTCCATTTGCCGGCCTCGGCGACCCGGCGCTCACCCTTTGGGGTGTGGTAGACCGCCGAACCCTGCGGCATGACGGTCGCCGGGTAGACCCACCGGCCGACCTTGATCCGCTGCCCGTGCCCGTGCGGGTTGTCCGGGGTCGTCTCCGGCTCGGGCTGCGGCTGCGGGGTCAGTTCGGTCTTCTTGCTGGCCGCCTTCTTGGCCGCCCGCTCCTGGGCCTTGGTCAGCATGGCTGCCGCCTTCACCGCGAGGGCCTCGCTGACCGACTTGAGCGCGGTGACCGCGTCGGAGGTGATGACGGTGCCCTCGCCTCGCCCGTACCGGACCTCCTTGCCGTCCAGCTCGGCCCGGACCAGGAAGCTGGTCAGCTTCGCGTCGTGGCCCTGGGCGAACAGCCGGGGGGTCCGCCGGTCGCAGCCGGTCGTCTCGATGGTGACGTCCGGCTCGCTGCCGTCGGGCCCGTCGACGGTGACGCCGACTTCGAACTTCGAGCAGGTGCAGGGGCCGAGCTTCCCGACCTTTGTGCGCTTCGCCATTTCGCCACTCCCGCTGCTAGATGATCTTGCCTCTCGGGAAAATCCCATCATGCAGGTAGGAAACGGCACAATCCCTCCGGGCACCCCGGACGTGTCGAACCCGCTCCAACATCAGCGGAGCCCGCAGCGGGCCGAGCGCATGCGTAGTTTTGCCGCGCGCCGCCAAACACTCCCGGGCGCGCCTAGTTGACCACCGCCCCGAGGCGATGGAATCTTGCGGAGCAAGGCGTCGTCCTGGGGGGACACAGATCCAAAAGGGATCAGTGTTTCTAGTGGAGGCCCCCCTCAATGAGTAACAACGTCGCTACCCGAGTGCTGCTGCTGGTCGTCGCCGTCCTTACGGCCAGCCTGATCGGCGTAGTCGCTGGCTTGGTTTCCTACGCGATCGAGCCGAACGTCGGCAAGGCTCTGCTCACCGGGGGCACCGCCTTCGGCGGGTCGCTGGTCTTGATGATCACAGCGCTCAACTTCGTAATGAACCGGAACGCATGAGCCGGGCGGAGCCCGGGTGGCGGTCGCCCGGGGCCGACATAGGCCGAGGCCCGGCGGGGGACCGACCAAGCCCCCACCGGGCCTCGACAGGAGAACCACCCGGCGGCCGACCGAGGAGACAGCCGCCGGGTGGTTCAGGCTCACACGTTCAGCAGACGGAACGCGTTCGGGTTCACGACGTCGGAGCCGGTCCGGAAGTAGAGCACCAGGCCCCGCCGACCGGTCGGGCGACCGGCCGCACCCATCAGGTTCGGGATCAGCTCGATCGTGGTGCCGATCCGGTCCACGATCACGAAGTTCGAGAAGTCGCCGTAGGCGAGCAGGTAGTTCGCCGTCGACGTCTCGATCGTGCCATCCATGTTCGACAGCTCGTGGATGCTGCGGTTCAGCAGCCGACCGTTGCCCAACTCCGGGAACAGCCGCGCCCCGGCCGCCGTCTCCATCTGCGCCATCGTGTTGATGGTCGGCAGGGCGGCCACCCACTCCGCACGCGGCTGGAACCGGGGCGGCAGGGCGTTCTGCACGTTGTACGGGTCCGCCTTGCCGAACGCGTCCGCCACCGCCGAGGCCACCAGGGTCGAGCCGCCCGCCGCCACCAGCGCGGTGATCAGGCCCTTCGGCTGACCGACGCCGGAACCGGTGGTGTAGGCGGTCGCCATGAGCTGGTCGGCCCCGTCGAGCATCAGCCCTCGGATCTCCGACTCGAAGTCGCGCACGTCCATCCCGACCTCGTACGAGTACGGGACGAACGCGTCGCCCAGGTGCACCGGGATGTTCGGGTTGGCGACGGTCGGCGAGGCGTCGGCCATCTCCCGGGTGGTGTTGTCGGCACCGAGCCACTCGGCGGTCACCCCGGCCGAGGTGATCCCCGACCACTGGCTGCCCGTGGTCTGCACGACCCGGGAGATCCGCCGCAGCGGGTTCACCGAGCCGCCGGAGGTCAGCATGATCGCCGGGTCGAGCGTGACCGGAACCATGTAGCCACCGGCACCCGAGACGCTCTCGGACATCGCCCGCGTCTCCGCCCGGAACTGCTCGGCCTGGCGGTACGCCTCCTGCTCCGCCGGGCTCCACAGCAGGTGCCCCTTCGCCGGGTCCGCGAGGAGCTTGTTGAACGCCGACCGGTACTGCTCGTTGCCCGCGACGACGAGCCACCGGGCGGCCACACCCTGGTCGTACGTGCTGCCCTGCTTGGTCAGCAGGTCGGTTGCCTTCTCGGCCGCGTGGTCCGGGAGCTGGCCCGAACGGTGCAGGGTGTCGACGGTCCGCTTGGCCTGGTCCCGCACCGACCCGCCGAACACGTCCGGGGTGTCGTCACCGGTCCGGTACCCGTACTGGCTGCGGGACCGCTCGACCCGGGCGAGCCGCTGCTCGGCGACGAACCGGCGCAGCTCGTCCGCGTGGCCGCTGTGGGCGTCCCACTGGCGCTGCTGTGAGGCGGTCAGGTCGCCGTCGCGGGCCTCGTTGTGGACCCGGTGCATCTCCGCCGTGTGCAGGTCGATCGCCGCGTCGGCCGCCCGCTGGATCGCGTCCAGGTCGTCGCCGTACTGAGTCCGCAGCTCGGCGAGCGTGGGAATCTTCGTGGTCATTTCGGTTGCCCTCCTCAGGCACGATCCATCAGGTTTGGTCGGCGACCCGATGCCGTGTCGCTGGCTGCTCGGAGAGCTTCACCAGGTCGGGCGGTCGGACAGGATCGGTGGTGACGGACTCGGAGAGCTTCCCCGCCAGCCGGGCGACCCGTGCCAAGATCCAGCGAAACATGACGATTTGGTGAGGTCAGCGCCAATGCCAGCGGCCACGCGGACGCCACACCATCCCCCGGTGGACCCGACGCTTCACCGCCCGAGGACCCGCGCAGCCGACACACGGACCGCCCTCCGGCGGGAGTTGCTGCGCTGGCCGCCGGTTCTGCCTCCGCTGTCGCCTCACCACTGGTCGTCCTCGTAGTCCTCGATTGCCGGGGCGGCCACAGCCGACAGGGGTTTCGCGCCCCGGCTCTGGTTGCACGCCTTGCCGCACTCGGGGCACCGGTTGTCCCGCAGGACCGTCCCGTCTCGTCTCCTGTAGAGGGCCCCGTGGGCTGGTCGCATCGCGTGAGGGTCCGGGGTCTGGTTTGGCAGGTCCCGCAGCGGGATGAGGTGATCGGCCTCCCGCGCGCCCCCGTGCCCGCAGAGATGGCAGACCGTCCCGTAGATCTCGAACATCAGCAGCCGCGCGGCACGGGCCCGACGAGTCGACCGAGGCTTGCGGTACTGCTTCACGGCTCCGCCCTGCCCTCCGGCCAAAGGGCAACATGCTCGGGCCGGCCAAACCGCTTGGCCGAGTTGTAGGCGGCACCCTTGGACGCCAACCCGACCTCCTCGGCCACCTCCTCCCACGGGCGGCCAGCCGCACGGAGCCAGGCGGCACGCTCGCCCCTCGCCCTGCGCTTGAAGTCCCGAAGCGACTCCCCTCCCCACAGGTCGCGCTTCGGCTCCGTCCAGGGTTCCATGATCACCAGCGAACCAGGCCCGACCTCGACGGTTTTAGCGAGATCCCCCAGCCTGCGGAGACGGAGAGAGCGGATTGTGGCGGGGTTTCCGTCGGGGTCCGTCGCTTAAAAGGCGGCCAGCACGCGGGAGCGTTGGTCCCTCGTTGTTGTTGTCGACAGACCTTGTTGTCGGCCCCCACCCTCCGGGTGTGGGGGCCCGACAAACAAGGCCCGTCCCTGTCGCGGCTACTGATGTTGTCGGATGTTGTCGGGGCCTTGTCGACAACCCTCCGCATAGCCTCTGACCGGCCACGCTGTCCTGTCCTGGCCGCCTGCCTTGTCGGCACCTTGTCGGTGGGCCACGGTGACAGAGAGGTAAGTGACGGCGCCATCACTTGTCGGGCCCTCCGACAACATGCCGAGGGCACCCGCCCGGGATGGGGGGTGCCCTCGGTCGTCGCGCGGGGATATGGGGTCACTCGGGCAGCGGGGGCACCTCCGGCAGGGTGGGCGACTCGCCCCGGCCGATCCGCTCCTTCATGACCGCCAGGGCCTCGCGGATCTTCCCGTCCGACACCGTGAAGTCGGGCGACCCGCCCTCGCCTCGCAGGTGGGCTTCGAGTTCAGCCTTACGAGCCTTGACCCGGGGATTGCCCGCGTCGGTGCCGATGTTGTCGACAACCCACTTGATGATCTGCTCCTGGATGAGCCAGTTGTGCTGGCCGCCCTTGGGGGCGTCGGGCCCGTCGCTGGACAGGTGCCGGGTGTTAGTCCATCCGCCGTCCGGGCCTCGGTCGGCTTTGCGCTCGATCCACCTGCGGCTGATCCCGTCTCCGGTTCGGGTGTCGGTCCGTTCCAGCAGGTACAGCCCTGCGACCTCCGACATGCCCCACACGTGATCGACGTCTTGGCTCTTGGCCGAGCTGCCCCGGCTGCCCCGCTCGACGTCCTTGCCGGTGTGGTCGAGCCGCAGCGACGCGATACCGGCTCCCTTCAACGGCATGAGACTGTTGTTGTAGAGGGCGAGCCAGGTATCCGACTCGTTCTCTTTGCCGCTGATGAACCGGCTCACGGTGTCGAACACCACCAGGTCGGGCCGGTACTCACTCACGATGTCCATAAGCTCCCGGCCCCCGGCCGGGGTGTCCAGCGCGGGCAGGTTCGGGAAGCTCAGGTAGACCAGGTTCGGGCAGGGCCGGAACCCCAGCGCCTTCATCCGGCCGATGAACACCCGCTGCCCGTTTTCCTTGTCCAGGTAGAGCACCCGGGCGGGGTCGCGGGCCGGGTCGCCGAGCCAGGGCAGACCGGCGGCGATGCGGTAGGACATGTCGAGCGCTACCAGGCTCTTGCCGACCTTGCCGGGTCCGACCAAGCTGGCCTGCTCTCCTCGGGCGAGCAGCGACCCGGGCCACTGTTCCAGAGGCGGCAGCTCCGCATCGAGCAGGCTTCCCCAATCAGTCGCGGGGTAGCGGTCCCGGACGGTCGGCGGCAATCCTGCGGGCTGGCTTCCGGGAGCCTGCGCGGGCTGGATCCCCACCGACATACCGGCGAGGGCCTCCGAGGCCGTCCCCGTGGCTCCGGAGGGCATCGTGAGGGCCTGTCCGGGCCAGGGCCACAGCTCCGGGTGGTGGGGCTTGGCCGCCTGCTCGCGCTGGTGCCAGGGCTCGGCCCGCAGCTTGTCCAGCTCCACCCGCTGTTCCTCCTCAGTGAGGTCGTCGAACTCCACGATCCGCTCGACCCCATCCGGGCCGATCTCGATCCGAACGACCCAGGTGCCGAGCCACACCCGCTCGCCCGGGGTCGCGTCGTCCAGCCAGCAAAGCGGCTGCCGACACCAGCAGATGCCGGGTTCGCAGTCGTGGTCGGCCGCCGGGCCGATCTCGTACGTCGGGACGCCGTCCACTAGGAATGGCGGACTGGTCTCCCTGGTAAGGCTCATGGTGTGATGTCTCCTGTCTCGCCCCACCCCAGGGCGTTGAGTTGGTTGGTCGGGCCCCGGTCGTCACCCGGGGCCCGACGCGTATCCCGGGCCTACTTGACCCGAAGCTCTGTCGCGAGCCGGTAGCGGCTCAACAGCAGACCGCCGGGCGGTCGGTAACGCTCGATGGCCAACACACCCTCGTCGGCGAGGCGGCCAAGCTCCCGCTCGAACTCGGCTTGGCTGACGCCGTGGCGCAGGACAGCCGACCGCAGGGGGCGGTAATCGACCAGCCCATCGGCCCGAACCATCCCCGCGTCGGCGAGCATGTGCACCAGGACAATCCGGGGGTGGCTGCTCTTGCGGACACTGACCACCAGCGGGCCCCGGCCCCGCCGGGGGCCCCGCTTGGTCCTCGGCTTGGTTCGCATCACGCCACCAACCGCCGGTAGAAGTCCTCGCTGACCCCGACGACCGAGACGATCCGCCCGGTGTCGAGCTGCTTGAACGGAACCTGAACGACCCGCAGGGGCTCCGCCTCGGGCTGGGCCTCGACGGCTTGGCTGGCTGCCGACTCCGGGTACTGGTCGGTCGGGATCGCGAGCACTCCCCCGGCCCGCAGCACCAGCAGGCACCGGTCGGCGAGGTCCTCGCACAGACAAAACACGCCCTTGCCGTCCTGGTCGTGCCCGAGGAAGGCGACAACCCGGTTGGCGAACAGCGCGCCCGGGACGAGGAACTCAACCGCGCACGCCTGGCTGATGTCGGGCAGCCAGCTCGCAGGGGTGACGACTCGCGGGGCATGGGGGCAGCTCATCGGGTCACCGCCGGGGGCAGCAGCCGACGCAGGGCCTCGATCTGCCCGGGGGTCGGCGCGGGAGCCGAGTTGATCAGGTCTTCGACCGCCAGCCGGGCCCGGATGGCTCGCACGGTGGTCTTGGCCGCAGCTGCTTCGGCCGAGTCGGGCCCATGCTTGCTGACCATCGAGCCGTACACGCCACCCGCTCGCACGAGGTCAGGGTGCAGGGCCCAATCGATTGCTCGTCGCCGTGTCATCTTGGGTGTCCTCCGTGGAAGTGAACCGGAGGGGGGTCGTCCCCCCGCCACCCCAGGGGAACACCAGGTTTACATGCGAGTCAGAATCGGTGTGGCTACCGTCACGCGTCCTCCCAAGTGAGTCGCCGGCCCACCGTGTGAACGCAGGTTTGGAGGGGCCTCTCGTGCTCCCGGGCCGCACACCACCCCCGGTCCGTCGTCCGGTGCACCGTCGGCACTCCGAGACGCCCCGGGACACACAGCGCGCGGGCCGCGTCCCGCCGGGCCGACATCGGCATCCCGGCCCACCGCTTACGGGCCTCGGTGTCGGCCGGGGCGACGAACCGAGACAGGACCGGCGGCACCGACAACTCCCGGTCGAGGGCTTCAAGCCGGGCCAGCTCCTGCCGCAACGGCGGTTCGGCCGAAACCGCGAGCAGGACTGAGATTGTGCGGGCGGCCACTGCTGCGGCGAGGTCGGTCAGTTGCAGCCGGACGGCGGCCAGCTCGGCGCGCACCTGGTCGAGCCGCTCATCTGTCCCGCCTGGCCGCCTCGTCAGGCTCTCGTCCGTCAGCGCATCGATGATCGCTTCCTCAACCAGGTAGTCGATGAACTCTTGGTTGATTTGGAGGCAGTCGCGGTCGTGACACCTCAGGTGCCGGGGCTCGCCTCCGCGCTCGCTGGATGAGGTTGGGCCCCCACAGACTCCACACCGGACGACCGCCGTCGACAGGTGGATGCCGAGCCCTGCCCGGGTGGTCTTGCGGGTCGGGTCGCGCAGGATCGCCTGCACGGTGTCGAACAGCTCCGGCGGTACCAGCGGCTCCCACTGCGCCGGATAGATCTGGTCGTGGTGAACCCTCCGCCCGGCGTATGCGGGTTTGATCGCGATCTGGCGCAGGTGGACCGGGCTGAACGGTCGTCCGCTGGCGTTGAGCACCCCCCGGGCCTCCCACTCCCGTGCGATGGCGGCCAAGCTCCACCGGTCGGCCAGCTTCTCGAACAGGTCCCGGACGTTCGGTGCCTCGTCGGGGTGCGGCTCCTGGCCGAGCAGCGCGCCGGTCCTCGGGTCCCGCACCCGCCGGTATCCGTACGGCACGTTGCCCCAGGGCCTGCCCTCGGCTGCTTTGGCCGCCGCTGTACGCCTGACCCGCTCGCTCACCTTGTCCGACTCGTAGGCCGAATCGATCGCGTCTTCCCGCAGGGCCCGCCGATCCCGGGCGTTGCGGGGGTCGTACTCGCGTTGGTGCGTCTCCACCCAGAACCTGACCCCGGCGGCTGCGGCCAGCCGGATCAGCTCTTCCCACTCGGCGGGTTGGCGGCTGCCCCGGCTCGACTCGTAGATGCCGAGCAGCGTCGCCCCGAAGCTCCCGTCCGACAGGTCCCGCAGGAGCTGCTCGAAGTCGGGCCGAGGCTTGTCGCCGTACATCGAAGCGGACAGGCCACGGTCGAGGTACGGCGTCGGGTGCATCGCCCAGCCTCGGCGGTCCGCCGTTGCCGTCAACACGTCGCCCTGTTCGCCGGTTGAGGTGCTGTGTCCGTGCCGGTCCTGGCTGACGCGCAGGTAGGGCCGCATCGTCTCGGTCATGCCGGGATCGGAACACGGTCCTTGTCTCAGAAGCAACCCCGCCCCTGCTGACACTGCCGGTGTGCCAGCGCTCGTCGGAGGCGGTTCCGGGCTGGCCCGGCCCGGCGCGGTGTCGCTCGCCCACCGCGGGGTCCTGTTCCTGGACGAGGCGCCCGAGTTCAGCAAGGGCGCGCTGGAGGCGTTGCGGCAGCCGCTGGAGAGCGGCCGGGTGCGGGTGGCGCGTACCCGGGGCGCCACCGAGTACCCGGCCCGCACCCAACTGGTGCTGGCGGCCAATCCCTGCCCGTGCGCGAAACCGTCCGGCGACGTCGACTGCGAGTGCCCGCCGCCGGCCCGGCGACGCTACCTGGGGCGGTTGTCGGGTCCGCTGCTCGACCGGGTGGACGTGCAGGTCCAGCTGAAGGCGGTACGCGCGGCGGAGCTGCTGAGCACCGGCGCCGCGCAGGAGTCCTCGGCCACCGTCGCCGCCCGGGTGGTCGCCGCGCGGCACGCCGCCGCCGAGCGCTGGACGGCCACCGGGCACCGGGTGAACGCCGACGTCCCCGGCCCGTACCTGCGCCGGCCGCCGTGGCACCTGCCGGCCCGGGTCACCACGGATCTGCGCCGCCGGCTCGACACCGGTTCGCTGTCCGCGCGCGGCTACGACCGCGTACTCCGGCTCGCCTGGACCATCGCGGACCTGGACGGGCGGGACCGGCCCGGCCACGACGACGTGGCGGAGGCCATCCAGCTCCGGACCGGGCAGGGCGCGTGAGCGCCGACGATCGCCGGCTGGCGCGGGTCGCGCTCACCTGGCTCGCCGAACCCGGCACCCGGTCGGTGTACGCCCTGGTCGAGCGGCTCGGCCCGGTCGCCGCACTCGATCTGCTGCTGTCCGGCGGGGCGCCGGAGCGGACGCTGCGGTCGGCCGTCGCGGCGCGCGGCGCTGCCGGGGACGCCCGGGCGGTCGCCGCCGACGCGCTGGCCCGCGGCGAACGGCTCGGGGCCCGGCTGGTCACCCCGGACGACGACGAATGGCCCGCCCAGGTCGGCGACCTGCGCCGGCTGGCGCTCTCCGGGGCCACCCGGCGGGTCGACGTGGAGACCGATCCGCCGCTCTGTTTCTGGGTACGCGGAGCGTGGCCGCTCGATGAGGCGCTGGCGCGCTCGGTGGCGGTCGTCGGCGCGCGGGCGGCCACCCCCTACGGCGCGCACATCGCCACCGAGCTGGGCTACGGTCTCGCCGACCGGGAGTGGACAGTCGTGTCCGGCGGGGCGTTCGGCATCGACGCCGCCGCGCATCGCGGGGCGCTGACAGCGGGCGGGCGCACCGTCGCCGTGCTCGCCTGCGGCGTGGACCGCCCGTACCCGATGGGCAACGCCGCGCTGTTCGACCGGATCGCCGAGACCGGCCTGCTGGTGAGCGAATGGGTTCCGGGCGCGGAGCCGTTGCGGCCCCGGTTCCTCATCCGCAACCGGGTCATCGCGGCGGCGACGAACGGCACTGTCCTCGTCGAGGCCGCCGCCCGCAGCGGCGCCACCCAGACACTCAACCGGGCGCTCGGCCTGCGCCGCCCGGCGATGGTGGTGCCCGGGCCGGTCACGTCAGCGATGTCCGTCGGTGGCCACGAGGTGCTGCGGGAACGGCCGGAGGCACGGCTGGTAGCGAACGTCGCGCACGTGCTGGAGGAGGTGGGACGCATCGGGTACGACCTGGCCCCGCCCGCCCGGGCGCCCGAACGCCCCCGGGACCGGCTCGACGAGGAGGCCACCCAGGTGCTGGAGGCGCTGCCCCGCCGCCGGGCCCTCGACCTGGAGAGCATCGCCGCGCGGGCGGGCGTCGACCTGCGTACCGCCATGCGCAAACTGTCCATGCTGGAGGAACTGGCGATGGTGGTACGCCGCGACGACGGATACGCACTCGCACCGCCCCCACCGGTCGCCCGTTGGTGAGCGCGTCAGTCGCCCTCGAACCGGATCTCGGCGTCGCGGCGCTCGGCACATCGGCGGACGAGCCGGGCCAGCCGGTGCACGTGGTCGACCTCCGCCGGCGCCCCGGCCACCTCGGCCAGGCACCGCAGCTCGGCGAGCAGTTGCGGCATCCGCTCGGCGCTCACTGTCAGCTCACCGAGCGGGTCGACGCGGTCCAGCAGCGGGGTCCGCCCGCCGCCCCGGACACGCTTGAGCAGGTCGAGCAGCACGTCCTGCGGGTCTGCGACGGCCTCGATCGAGACATACGCGGGCCGGCGACGACCGGTGCCCGCCGATATCTGCCGGTAGAGGACGGCGTCCACTCCCACTCTCGGCCTCCTCGTACCGGCGTCACCGTCACGGGGACGCACTGGCCTGATCGCGGCCGGATCGGCCTCCGTCGGGGCCGGCTCGGCCGCGCTGCCCGCCGGTCGCCGCACCGGAGCGTGCCGCAGAATGAGTTTCCCCTGTCCAGACCGGCTTCTGCCACCCCGCTCAGCGCGTCGTCACGCTTTCCACGCCGGAAGGACGCGGCCGACGTGGCGGACGGCACAGCCCACGGGCGACGGCCGACCCGCCGCGAAGGCGGGAGCGACAGCCGGGCGGCACGGCGAGGTGGCGGCACGGCGACGGGCGGCGCTCCGGCCTTACGCTGGGGCGGTGATCGCCGTCCGCCTCCGCCGCCGCGACCGTGTGCGCCCGGACCGGGTGCCGCGGTGAGCAGACGGCAGCGCGGCACCCGGGACGCACACGAGGAACTGCCGGCCTCGATGCGCGAGGCGGTGGACGACTTCGCCGATCATCTGTCGCGGGTGCGCAACCGCTCCGTCCACACCGTCCGGGCGTACGTCACGGATCTCGTGTCGCTGCTGGATCACGCCGTCCGGATGGGCTGCGCCGAACTGCCGGAGCTGGACCTCGCCGTGGTGCGCAGCTGGCTGGCGAAGCAGCGGACCGTGGGAGCGGCCCGGACGACGATGGCGCGACGCGCCGCCGCGGCCCGGACGTTCAGCGCCTGGGCGCACCGCACCGGCCTGCTCGCCGACGACGTGGCCGCGCCGCTGGCCAGCCCTCGCGCCCGGCGGGAACTGCCCACGGTGCTGCGCGCCGACCAGGCCGCCGCCCTGGTGGAGGCACCGTCGCAGCGCCCGGGCCCGCCCGAGGCCGACCGCTCGACGGTCCACCCCGACGGCGCCGGGCTCGGACGCGACCACGCAACGGCCCCCGAGGCGGCCGGCGACGGACCGCCCGACGCGGTGCTGCTGCGCGACCGGCTGCTGCTGGAACTGCTCTACGGCACCGGGGTACGCGTCAGCGAGGCGTGCGGCCTCGACGTCACAGACGTCGACCAGGCCCGCCGGGTGGTACGCGTGCTGGGCAAGGGCGGGCGGGAGCGGTCGGTGCCCTACGGAGTGCCGGCCCAGCGGGCGCTCGACGCCTGGCTGCGCGACGGCCGGCCCACTCTGCTGACCCCGGGCTCGGGCCGGGCACTGCTGCTCGGAGCTAGGGGCGGGCGGCTCAACCCGACCACCGCGCGGCGGATCGTGTCCGGCTGGGCCGGGGCCGCCGGGGTACCGCGGGTCACGCCGCACGGGCTGCGCCACTCCGCAGCGACGCACCTGCTCGAAGGAGGCGCGGACCTGCGCGCCGTGCAGGAGCTGCTGGGGCACTCGTCGCTCGCCAGCACCCAGATCTACACGCACGTCTCGGTGGAGCGGCTCCGCGCCGCGTACCGCCAGGCACACCCCCGCGCCTGACCACCGAATGCGGCCGGCGCATGATCCATCCCGGGCTAGGATCGGTGCATGACGGTGCCGCAGCCGCCCGAGCCGATTCCCGGGGCTCGGCTGCTCTTCTCCCTCGATCCCTCCGTCAGCCATCTCAACCACGGCTCGTTCGGCGCCGTACCGATCGCCGTGCAACGCGCCCAGCAGCGCCTGCGCGACGAGATGGAGGCCAACCCGCTGCGGTTCTTCACGCAGGGCCTGGTCGACCGGATCGCCCACGCCCGCCGTCACCTGGCCGCGTTCCTCGGCGCCGACCCGGACGGCACCACGCTCGTCGGCAACGCCACCACCGGCGCGGCCGTGGTGTTGCAGTCGCTGGCGCTGCGCCCCGGCGACGAGATCGTGACCACCGACCACGGGTACGGGGCGGTGGCGCTCTCGATCGCCAGGGAGTGCGCCCGCACCGGGGCGGTGCACCGCACGCTGCCGGTGCCGTTGACCGCCACCGACGAGGAGGTGGTCGAGATCGTCCGCACCGGGCTGCGGCCCGGGCGTACCAGGCTGCTGATCGTCGACCAGCTCACCTCGCCGACCGCCCGGCTTTTCCCGACCGCGGCGATCGTCGCGGTGGCCCGGGAGCAGGGCGTGCCGGTGCTGGTGGACGCCGCGCACGCGCCGGGCATGCTGCCGGCCACCGTCGCGTCGGTAGGCGCCGACTTCTGGGTCGGCAACCTGCACAAATGGGCGTACGCGCCACGCGGCACCGCCGTACTCGTGGTGGCGCCGCAGTGGCGGGAGAAGATCCAGCCGCTCGTCGTCTCGTGGGAGCAGGACAGCGGCTTCCCGGTCCGTGTCGAGTGGCAGGCGACGCTCGACTACACCGGCTGGCTGGCCGCGCCGGTGGGCCTGTTCACGTTGCGCAGCCTCGGCGTGGACCGGGTACGCGCGCACAACGCGGCGCTGGCCGCGTACGGGCAACGGGTCGTCGGGGACGCGCTCGGTGTGGCGCCGGAGCGGCTGCCGGAGCCCGGCGGACCGGCGGTCGCCATGCGGCTCGTGCCGCTGCCGCCCGGTGTCGCGACGACGCTGGACGCGGCCCGGGAGCTGCGGACCCGGATCGCCGACCGGCTCTCCGCCGAGGTGTCGATCGCCGGCTGGAACGGGCGCGGCTACCTGCGGTTGTGCGGACAGGTCTACAACACCCCCGACGAGTACGACCGGCTGGCCGTCCGGCTGCCTGCGCTGCTCGCCCAGGGCTGAGCGACACGCCCGATCACCCGGCGAGGTCGGCGGGGACGGGGTGCAGCGGCAGCAACCGGACGCGACCGAGCCCGAGCAGGGCCAGCGGATCGAGGTACTCCGCGTCGCGTCGCAGTCCCCAGTGCAGGCAGGCCGCCTCCACGCACCCGGGATGCCCGGCGAGCAGGACGCCGACCGGCGTGCCGGCGTCCACACGGGTACCGGCGGCGAGCCGGGAGCGGACCGGTTCGTATGTGGTGCGCAGCCCGTCGGCATGGCCGACGGTGAGCACCGGCCGGCCGGCGACGGTGCCGGCGAACAGGACGGTCCCGGCGCCGGCCGCCAGCACCGGCGCGCCCGGCTCGGCGGCGAGGTCGACACCCCGGTGCCCGGACAGCCAGGGCTGCGGCGGCGGGTCGAAGCGCCGCACCACCCGGGGCGCGCCCGGCAGCGGCCACCGGAACCGCCCACCGGGCGCACCCCGAAGTCCCGCAGCCGAGCCGCCCGCCGCCGAAGCACCAGGAGTCGGGGCACCCGCAGGTAACCCCGACAACGGCCCGACCGAGGCCGACAGCGTCGTCCGGGAAGACGCGGAGGGCCCCGGCAGACAGACGACGAGGAACAACACCACGGCGTAAGAGATCGAGGAACGCACGCGAGCACCCTGCCCAGCCCGGGCACCCTCCCGCGCACCCCACCCGCCGGCCCTGTGGACGACGCCCTCACTGTGGACGAGCGCCGAATTCGGGGCCGATCTGCTACGGCCCGGACGCCTATGCTGGCCGGGTGACGAAGGACTGGTACGCCTGGCACCGCGACTACGACCAGCCCGAGTCCGCACTGGCCCGGCGGCTCGCCGAGGTGCGGCAGCGTGTCTCCGACGCCCTCGACGCGGCACCACCCGGTCCGCTGCGCGCGCTGAGTCTGTGCGCGGGCCAGGGCCGCGACCTGATCCCGGTGCTGGCCGCCCATCCGCGGGGCGCCGACGTGACCGCCCGCCTGGTCGAGCTGGATCCGCGCAACACCGATCCGGCCCGCCGTGCCGCCGCCGACGCCGGGCTCACCGGCGTGGAGGTGGTGACCGGGGACGCCTCGCTGACCGACCGGTACGCCGACCTGGCGCCGGCGGACCTGGTGCTGGTCTGCGGCATCTTCGGCAACATCAGCGACGACGACATCCGGGCCACGGTGCGGCACTGCGCCTCGCTCTGCGCCACCGGCGGCACGGTGCTGTGGACGCGGCACCGGCGGGAGCCGGACCTGGTGCCGGTCATCTGCGAGTGGTTCGCCGAGGAGGGCTTCGAGCCGGTCGCGGTGACCAGCCCGGCCGACGGTGTGGGCGTCGGCGCGCACCGCTTCACCGGCACGCCCCGCCCGCTGGCGCCGGGTGCGCGGATGTTCACGTTCGCGGGCTACGACGTGCTGGAGCGGACGGAGCAGGAATGACCACTGTGGACGACGTCAGCCGGCCCTCCCGGGTGGCCGGGCCGGACGAGGCGATCAGCGCCGAGGAGCTTCAGCTCGCCGCGCGTAACCACGGCATCCCGTTGGAGGCGCTGCGGTACGACGTGACCCCGGCGGGCCTGCACTACCTGCTCATCCACTACGACATCCCGGACGTCGACCCGGCCGCGTACGCGCTGAAGGTGTCCGGCGCGGTCGAGCGTCCGTTGCGGCTGGACCTGGCGGCGCTGCGCGACCGGCCCCGGGTGACACACCGCGTGACGCTGGAGTGCGCCGGCAACGGGCGGGCGCTGCTGCATCCCCGCCCGGTCAGCCAGCCCTGGCTGGTGGAGGCGGTGGGCAACGCCGAGTGGACCGGTACGCCGCTGGCGCCGCTGCTGCGCGAGGCCGGCCTGTCCGGCGACGCGGTGGACGCGGTGTTCACCGGCGCGGACCACGGGGTGGAGCGCGGCGTCGAGCAGGACTACCAGCGGGCGCTGCCGGTCGCAGACGCGCTGCGTGAGGAGGTGCTGCTGGCGTACGAGATGAACGGCGCTCCCCTGCTGCCGCAGCACGGCGCGCCGCTGCGCCTGATCGTGCCCGGCTGGTACGGCATGGCGCACGTGAAGTGGCTGCGCGACATCACCGTGACGACCGAGCCGTTCGACGGCTACCAGAACGCGGTGGCCTACCGGCTGCGGCGCGACGCCGACGACCCGGGTGTGCCGGTGACCCGGATCGAGCCGCGTGCGCTGGTGCGTCCGCCCGGGTTCCCGGATTTCATGTCCCGCACCCGGGTGCTGCGGCCCGGGCCGTGCACTCTGGACGGCCGGGCCTGGTCCGGCCACGCGCCGGTGATCTCGGTCGAGGTGACGACCGACGGCGGTGGGACGTGGACGCCGGCGGTCCTGGACGAGCCGGCCGGAGGCGAGTGGGCGTGGCGCCGCTGGTCGGTGAGCTGGACGGCGACGCCGGGGCGGTACGTGCTCGGCGCCCGGGCGACCGACGCGTCGGGGCGTACCCAGCCGGTCGAGCAGCCGTGGAACCGGGGCGGGTTCGCGAACAACCTGGTACAGCGGGTCGAGGTGGTCGTGCCGGCGGAGTGATCTCCGGCGTTCAGCCGCCTGCGGTCAGCTCCCGAATCCGGAATCTGCGGGAAGCGAGATGTCGGGCTTTTCGAGCTCTTCCACATTGACGTCCTTGAACGTCATCACTCGCACATTCTTGACGAAACGGGCAGGGCGGTACATGTCCCACACCCAGGCGTCGTGCATCTCGACCTCGAAGTAGACCTCGCCGTCGGAGTTGCGCACGTGCAGGTCGACCTGGTTGGCCAGGTAGAAACGGCGCTCGGTCTCCACCACGTAGGAGAACTGGCGGACGATGTCCCGGTACTCCCGGTAGAGCTGCAGCTCCATCTCGGTCTCGTACTTCTCGAGATCTTCCGCGCTCATCGCACTCCGCCTTCCATGACCACATCTTCCCCCACCGACGCCGGAGGTCGCGGCTGCTCGCCCAACGCCACGCCGACGGTACCCCCTGACGCGCCGCAGCGCCCCATCGGCTCGTCCGGGCGGCCGGCGAACGCGCCGGGCCCGAGACCCGGCAGCCCTGCTACGGGCTCGGGCGACGGTGCGTCGGTGCCCGCCGGGCGGCGGGCGCGGGGAGGCCGGCCGTCCCGTCCGGAGACGGCGGCCACGTTCACGTACGAGAAGCGGTGTTCCCGGCAGGGCCCGAGCGCGCGCAGGGCGGCGCTGTGCTCGGCGGTGATGTAGCCCTTGTGCTCGGCGAAGCCGTAGCCGGGGAACCGCCCGTCCAGTTCCACCATCATCCGGTCCCGGGTGACCTTCGCCAGCACGCTGGCCGCCGCCACGCACGCGGCCACCCGGTCACCCTTCCAGACCGCCAGGCCCGGCACGTCCAGCCCGTCGACGCCGAAGCCGTCGGTCAGCACGTACTCCGGGCGGGTGGTGAGCGAGGCGAGCGCCCGGCGCATCGCGGCGAGGTTGCACACGTGCAGCCCGCGGGCGTCGACCTCCTCGGCCGGGATGACCACCACGGCGTACGCCAGGGCCCGTGCCACCACCTCGTCGTAGACGCGCTCGCGGGCGGCGGGGGTGAGCAGCTTCGAGTCGGCCAGCTCGTCGATCTCGCCGCGCCGGCCCTCGGGCAGGATCGCGGCGGCGGCCACCAGCGGCCCGGCACAGGCGCCTCGACCGGCCTCGTCGGCGCCCGCCACGTGCCGGAAGCCGCGCCGTTGCAGGGCCCGCTCCAGCGCGTAGAGGCCGCCGTCGCGGCGTACCACGGTGCGCGGCGGAGTCAGCATGCGCCGCCTCCCGACAGCACGGCGCCGAGCCAGCCGGGCAGGTCCGGTGGGTAGTAGCGCTCGGTGCTGGTGGCCAGCTCGGCGACCGGCCACCAGCGGTGCCCGTGCACGCTCGCCCGCTCGACGTCGGTGAACCCGGCGGTGTCGACCTCCCAGCCCGTCACCCGGACCAGGTAGAACTGCTGCTCCTGGCGGTACCAGACGCCGTCGAACGGGAACTCGACGGTGTCCGCCCAGACCGGCGCGCCCAGCTCGGCCGGGGCCAGCCGCAGGCCGGTCTCCTCGGCCAGTTCCCGGGCGGCGCCGTCGGCCGGGGACTCCCCCGGGTCCAGCCCGCCGCCGGGGGTGAACCAGTACCGGTGACCCGGCCGGGCCGGATCACTGCCCTGGAAGAGCAGCACCCGGTCGGACGCGTCGACCAGCAGCACCCGGGCCGCGCGACGAGGGGTGTAGACGGTCACCGCACCAGCCTGCCAGACGCCTGCGACGAACGACCACGCCCTCCCGCCGGCCGCGCAGGGCCGGCGGGCCGGAGCGTGGCGCGAGCCTGCTCAGGGATTGGGGATCCCGTCGAACTGCTTCGGAACGCTGAGCCAGGTCGCGCGGCTGACCGGCCAGAAGATGGTGAAGGCCCGGCCGACGACCTCGCCCTCGGGGATGGTGGCGACGTTGATGTCCTCGCCCGACTGCTGCCAGTGCTCCAGCGAGTCGCCGGACGCCTCCCGGTGGTCACCCATGACCCACAGGCGCCCATTCGGCACGGTGATGTCGAAGTCCTGGTCGGCGGGCTTGTTGCCGGGGAAGATGAACGGCTCGTCGATCGGCTTGCCGTTGATGACCAGCCGCTCCTGGCCGCCGGTGCGGTCGCAGCAGACCACGTGATCGCCGCCGACGCCGATCACCCGCTTGATGAAGTCCTCGCCGTCGGGGTTGCCGCTCCACTCGGTGGGCGCCTTGAAGACGATGACCTCACCCCGGTGCGGCGAACGGAAGTCGTAGACCAGCTTGTTGACAAGCACCCGATCGTCGATCTTGAGGGTGTTCTCCATGGACGGCGACGGGATGAAGAAGGTCTGCAGCACGAAGGCACGCACCAGCACCGCGACCAGGATCGCCACGCCCAGGAGGATGGGCAGCTCCTTCCAGAAGGAGCTGCGGGGCTTCTCGGTCTGCTCGTCGATCACGGGTGGAGCCTACGTCGCCGGGTATGCCGCGGTCGCCCCGAACCCGCCAGAACGGTGAGCGTCGCCGCGACCGGGAGGATCAGGACGACGCCGCCGACCGGGTCGGGATCCACCGGCACCGGCCCCGGCGCCGCCGCGGCGTCCGCGCGCGGCACGCTCGAGAAGGTCTCCGGTACGGGCAGACTCGTCCAACGCTGCGAGGGCCAGACGATCATGAAGGCGCGGCCGACCACGTTCTCGATCGGCACCGGTCCCTGACATCGGGCGTCCTGCGAGACCAGCCGGTGGTCACCCATCACGAAGATCTGCCCCGGTGGCACCACCACCTCGGTGAACTGCCGGGACCGGCACTCCTTCGGATTGGGTGGCAGCTCGACCGGGGAGTCCTCGGAGACGTACGCCGTCTCGTCCAGCGGCACCCCGTTGACCACCACCCGGCCGTCGTCGCAGCACCAGACCTTGTCGCCCGGTACGCCGATGACGCGCTTGATGAAGTCCTTCTCGCCGGGGCGGCTGACGCCCACCAGGTCGCCGAGTGTGCGGCCGACCCGGCCGGCGAAGTTCGTCGGCGGCGCGGGCGCCTCCTGGGCGACCCAGCGGTCGGTGCCCCGGAACACCACCACCTCGCCACGGATCGGGTCCCGGACGTCGTAGACGACCTTGTTGACGAGCACCCGGTCACCGACGAGCAGCGTGTCCTCCATCGAGCCGGAGGGGATGAAGAACGCCTGGAGCAGGAACGTCCGGATCAGCACCGCGAGGCAGAACGCCACGATCAGCAGCAGCGGCAGCTCCTGCCAGAGCGGCATCTGGCGGCGGCCGCGACGGGCCCGCCGGCGCCAGGGATCGACGGCGCCGTCCTCGTCAACCATCTGCACCATGCCACTCTCCGGTCCGCGGAAACGACACTACCGCCCGGGAGTCTCCTCGGAGACCCCACGGGCGGTAGTGGACCGTTTCGCACCGTCCGGCTGCGCCCGTACCGACCAGGGTAATGCGGTCTGGTCGATACGACATCCGCGCAGCCCGGGCGGCGTGGCGAACGCGGATCAGTTAGCCGGCTGCTTCTCCCGCAGCTCCTTGATCTTGGCCTTCTTGCCGCGCAGCTCACGCAGGTAGTAGAGCTTGGCGCGACGCACGTCACCGCGGGTCACGACCTCGATCCGGTCGATGCCCGGGCCGTTGAGCGGGTAGGTCCGCTCCACGCCGACACCGAAGCTGACCTTGCGGACCGAGAAGGTCTCGCGCAGGCCGTCGCCCTGGCGGCGGATGACGACGCCCTGGAAGATCTGGACCCGGGAGCGGTTGCCCTCGACGACCCGCGCGTGCACCTTGACGGTGTCACCGGCACGGAAGTCGGGCAGGTCGGTACGCTTCGACTGGGCGTCAAGGGCGTCCAGGATGTTCATCGCTGTGTCCTCGTGAGGCTCACGGCGCATCGTCACTCGATGCGCGGATGGGTGATTCTGACCCCCGGGTGGTGACCGGCGGGACCGGCCCCGGTCGGGGGTCCTCGCAGCCGCCCACGGCGTGGACGGATGCGGCAACCCCTCTACTTTGCCACATGCCCCGGTGGCGGGGAAAATCCGCCCCGGTCCAGCGTCGCCCGGTCCCGCTCGTCGAGCGTCTCCGGGGCCAGCGCGCCGATCATGTCGGGGCGCCGGGCCGCGGTCCGCAGCAGCGACTCGTCTCGCCGCCAGCGGTCGATCCGGGCGTGGTCGCCGGAGCGCAGCACCTCGGGCACGTCCAGCCCGCGCCAGCTCGCCGGCTTCGTGTAGAGCGGGGCCTCCAGCAACCCGTGCGCGTGCGACTCCTCGTCCAGCGACCCGGCGTTGCCGAGCACACCGGGCAGCAGCCGGGTGACCGCCTCCAGGATCACCAGCACAGCCACCTCGCCGCCGAACAGCACGTAGTCGCCGAGCGAGACCTCGGTCACCGGCATCCGGGTCGCCGCGTGGTCCAGCACCCGCTGGTCGATGCCCTCGTAGCGGCCGCAGGCGAACAGCAGGTGCGACTCGGCGGCCAGCTCGTGCGCCAGGGCCTGGGTGAACGGGACGCCGGCGGGCGACGGCACGAGCAGCCGGGGCAGCGTGTGCCCGTCCGGGCTCAGCTCGCCGGGCGCCAGCGCGTCCAGTGCCTCACCCCACGGCTCCGGCCGCATGACCATGCCCGGACCGCCGCCGTAGGGCGTGTCGTCGACGGTGCGGTGCACGTCGTGGGTCCAGGTCCGCAGATCGTGTACGGCCAGCCGCAGCGTGCCGTTCGCGCGGGCCTTGCCGATGAGCGACAGGTCCAGCGGGGCGAAGTACTCGGGGAAGATCGACACGATGTCGACGCGCATGCGGTGGCTCCAGCCGGAGGTCGAGAGCTAGAGGTCGAGCAGGCCACCGGGCAGGTCGACGACGACGCGACCGCCGGCCAGATCCACCTCGGGCACGATCGCCTTGACGAACGGGACCAGCGCGGTACGCCCCTCGGGGCGCCGCAGCACCAGCATGTCGGACGCGGGCGCGTGGTCGATGCGGGCCACCTCGCCCACGTGCTCGCCGTCGCGGGTGACCACGGCGAGCCCGACCAGCTGGTGGTCGTGGAACTCCTCCGGGTCCTCCGGCGGGGCGACGTCGGCGCTGTCCACGCCGAGCAGCGTGTTGCGCAGCGCCTCGGCGACGTCGCGCTCCAGCACGCCCTCGAAGGCGACGAGCAGGCGGCCCTGGTGCCAGCGGGCCGACTCGACGGTGAGTGTCGGCGGCACCCGCCAGGCACCGGGCTCCGACGGGGTGGCCCCCGGCTCGGTGGTCAACACCGAGCCGGGGGCGAACCGTGCTTCGGGCTCGTCGGTACGCACCTCCACGGTGACCTCACCGCGGATGCCGTGCGGCTTACCGATCCGGCCGACGACGAGAAGCATCAGTACGAGTCGACGATGTCGACGCGTACCCCACGCCCGCCGATGGAGCCGATCACCTGGCGCAGCGCCTTGGCGGTCCGGCCGGACCGCCCGATCACCGTGCCGAGGTCCTCGGGGTGCACGCGGACTTCGAGGCGCTTGCCCCGACGGGAGTCGACCATGCGCACCCGGACGTCGTCCGGGTGGTCGACGATGCCCTTGACCAGGTGCTCCAGAGCGGGACGCAGCGGCATGTCAGGCCTGCTCGCCGGACTCGGCACCGGTCTGCTCCTCGGCCTTGGGGGCCTCGGCCTTCGGCTCCTCCGCCTTGGCGGCGGCCTTCTTGGCCGGCTTCGCCGGGGTGTCCGCCACGCCGGCGGCGGCCTTCGCCTCGGCCTCGTACGCCGCCTTGCGGTCGGCCCGCTCGGGGGCGACCTTCAGCGGCGGCGGGGCCGGCAGGCCCTTGAACTTCTGCCAGTCACCGGTCAGCTCCAGCAGGCGCTGCACGGCCTCGCTCGGCTGGGCGCCGACCGAGAGCCAGTACTGGACCCGCTCCGACTTGACCTCGATCACCGAAGGGTCTTCCTTCGGCTGGTACACACCGACGAACTCGATCGCGCGACCGTCACGCTTGGTGCGCGAGTCGGCGATGACGATGCGGTACTGCGGGTTGCGGATCTTGCCCATCCGCAGGAGCCGGATCTTTACGGCCACAGTTGTTTCGCTCCTGTTGCGATCTCACCGGCCCGTACGGGCGGTGTGGCGGGTGAGCGCCGACCGGCACAGTGGGGTTTGGGCCGGAGACTGCTCGGTGAACTGGCGACGCGCCCGGGTTAGAGGGCGCCGGACGCGTGCCGGATACCAGCGAACCATTCTGCCAGATCCGGACCGGAACTCTCACACCGGACCCGGACACCACGCCCGGGGCAGCCCGGACCGTGACCGAGGACACTCGTTCAGCGCACCGGCGGGCGGTCCCAGCCCGGCGGAAGTTCGTCCGGTACGTCCCATTCGGCGGGCGGGGTGAAGTCGCACCAGGTGCCGTCGAACGGGAACTCCCCCGCCTCGGCGATCCGGATCACCCGCTCGCCCTCGGCGCGTACCGCCTTCTCGTCTGTCACCCAGTAGTGCTCCGGGAACGCCAGCCGCTCGGCGAACTCGTCCTCGTCCTTCCACTCCCAGCTCAGGTCCGGGTGGACCACGACGTCGAGGTCCTGGTCGACCATGTCGACCCCGGCCACCGTGCCGTCGTCCCAGCGGACGCCGGGCTCCTCCAGGTTGACGTACCAGTTCTGGAAGCGGCCGGCGGCGTCGCGGAACCACCAGACCGAGTGGGCCGCGCCGGTGGGCAGGAACTTCAGCACCGGCGGGCCGTTCCACAGCCCCTGCGCGAGCCGGTAGGACGACGTCACCCACTCGGCGAACGGCACGGCCCGCATGCCCAGGCCGGCCTCCGTCACCTCGTGCGCGACGGGCGCTGTCCGCGCCACCCAGAGCAGCAGGCCACGCTCGTCGTCGGAGACCACGCGGGCCGACCGGACCCAGCCGATCCGGCCGTGCCGCACGTTCCGGTGCAGGATCAGCCGCCCCGGCGCGAACCGGCCGGCCGGATCGCCGGGCCGCATCTCAGTACGCGCGGGCGAGGATCGCCACCAGGTCGGGCTCGTCCTCCGAGTCCGGCACCGAGCCGTCGGCGCGCACCAGGCAGCGGACCGTCACGCCCTGGCCGTTCGCCTCGGCCTCGCCCTCGACGCCGACCGCCGACCACGGCACCCGCGCCCAGCCGGTGGCGGACGCCTCGATCGCCTCGGCCAGCGTCGACACCTCGACGGTGCGGGACCGGCGGAACTCCAGCGCCTGGTCGTGCAGCGCCCGCTGGTCGGCCTCCAGCGCGGCCACCACCGCGCCGACCACGTCGGCCACCGGCGTCGGGGCCTTCGAGCCGTCCGTACGCCGGACCACCACAGCGTTGCCGGCGGCCAGGTCACGCG
The DNA here is from genome assembly GCF_015354395.1 of Micromonospora sp. ANENR4. Taxonomy (NCBI): domain Bacteria; kingdom Bacillati; phylum Actinomycetota; class Actinomycetes; order Micromonosporales; family Micromonosporaceae; genus Micromonospora; species Micromonospora sp. ANENR4. The sequence goes on along the minus strand of NZ_JADKYQ010000003.1, from coordinate 347,654 downwards.
GGCCGACCTCGACGCGGACCGGGTAGCCGCGCAGCTCGGCGTCGACGGCGCGGCGGCCGAACGCGGTGTCGGTCCGGTCGTCGAGCGCCACCCGCACCCCGGCGTCGCGCAGCGCGTCGCACAGCTTGGCCGCCGCCTGGCTCACGCCCTCGCCGTCCTTGACGATCATCACGTACGCCTGGACCGGCGCCAGCTTCGGCGGCACCCGCAGCCCGTTGTCGTCGCCGTGGCACATGATCAGGCCGCCGAGCATCCGGGTGGAGGTGCCCCAGGAGGTGGTCCACGCGTGCTCCCGGCCGCCCTCGGCCGACGAGTAGCTGATGTCGAACGCCTTGGCGAAGTTCTGGCCCAGCTCGTGGCTGGTGCCCAGCTGGAGCGCCTTGCCGTCGCCCATCATGCCCTCGCACGTGTACGTGGCGGTGGCGCCGGCGAAGCGCTCCCGGGCGGTCTTCAGGCCCACCACCACCGGGATGCCGAGCACGTTGACCATCAGATCCTCGTACGCCTCGTGCAGGATCCGCCGCGCGTAGGCGCGGGCGTCGGAACGGGTGGCGTGCGCGGTGTGCCCCTCCTGCCAGAGGAACTCGCTGGTACGCAGGAAGATCCGCGGGCGCAGCTCCCACCGGACCACGTTCGCCCACTGGTTGAGCAGCAGCGGCAGGTCGCGGTACGAGTCGATCCACTTGGCCATGAACTCGCCGATGACCGTCTCGCTCGTGGGCCGCACCACCACCGGCTCGGCGAGCTGCTTGCCGCCACCGTGCGTGACCACCGCCAGCTCCGGCGAGAAGCCCTCGACGTGCTCGGCCTCCCGCTTCAGGTAGCTCTCCGGGATGAACAGCGGGAAGTACGCGTTCTCCGCACCCGCCGCCTTGATCCGGGCGTCCATCTCGGCCTGCATCCGCTCCCAGATGGCGTAGCCGGCCGGTCGGATCACCATGGTCCCCCGGACCGGGCCGTTGTCGGCCAGCTTCGCCTTGGCGATCAGGTCCTGGTACCAGCGGGGAAAGTCCTCCGCACGGGGAGTGAGCACGCGTGCCATGACCGCACATCCTATGCGTCCCGTGACGGGTCGGCGCAGCCGGGCGCGGAACAGCGCCCGTAGACTTCGATCACCATGTCTAAGCCCAGGAACGTCACGCCGGTGCGCGACACGATCGTCGACGCCGCCCGCTCGCTGACCGTCACGACCGGCTGGGCCGGGGTCCGGATGGGTGCGGTCGCGAGCGCGGCGGGGGTGAGCCGGCAGACGGTCTACAACGAGTTCGGCACCAAGGCGGGCCTGGGCGAGGCGCTGGCCCGGCACGAGGTGGACCGGTTCGTCGGCCAGGTCCGGTCCGCGCTGGACGAGCACGACTCCGACGTCCGCGCGGCCGCGTACGCGGCGATCCACCGCACGCTCGCCTCGGCCGCCGAGAACCCGCTGGTGAGGGCGGTGCTGACCAGCACCCGGGGCGGCTCGGAGGAGTTGCTGCCCTACCTCACCACCCGGTCCGAGCTGGTGCTCGCCGAGGCCGCGCGGGCGCTGCTGGAGTGGACCGGTGAGCGTCTGCCCGACGCCGATCCGGCGGCCCTGGCGTTCGCGGCGGACAGCGTCGTACGCCTGGTGGTGAGCCACATCGTGCTGCCCGGTGGCCCGGTGGACGAGACCGCCGACCGGCTGGCCGACCTGGCGGTACGCCTGTTCCTGACGGCGGCGACGGCCCGCTAGGGCCGCCGACGGCGGCCGGTCACCACCGCCACCGACCGCAGGTCAGCGGACGACCCGGCCGCGCAGCACGATCCGGCTGGGGGCGCGGACCACGCGCAGGTCGCGGCGCGGGTCCTCGGGGTAGACCACCAGGTCGGCGAGACCGCCCTCGACCAGCCCGGGGAAGCCGAGCCACTCCCGGGCCCGCCAGGAGGCGGCGGCGAGCACGTCCGGCGCGGACATCCCGGCCTGCTCGTGCAGCAGCAGCATCTCCTCGGCCGCCAGGCCGTGGTCGATGCCCCCACCCGCGTCGGTGCCGACGTAGATCGGCACGCCCGCCTCGTGCGCGGCGCGCACCACCTCGGGGAAGCGGTCGCGCAGGGCGAGCATGTGGTCGGCGTACCCGGGGAACTTGGGCCGGGCCTGCTCGGCGATGTGGCCGAACGTCCGGATGTTGATCATCGTGGGGACCAGCGCGGTGCCCTGCCGGGCCATCAGGTCGATCAGGTCGAGGCTCAGCCCGGTGCCGTGCTCCACCGAGTCCACCCCGGCCCGCACCATGATCTCCACCGCCGACTCGGAGAACGTGTGCACCGCCGCGCGTACGCCGGCGGCGTGGGCGGCGGCGACCGCCGCGGTCATCGTGTCGGCGTCCCAGGCCGGCGCCAGGTCGCCCACGCCCCTGTCGATCCAGTCGCCGACCAGCTTGACCCAGCCGTTGCCGGCCGCGGCCTGCGCGGCCACCGTCGCGGCGACCTCGGCAGCGCCGACCTCCACGCCGATGTCGCGCAGGTAGCGCTTCGGCGGCGCGACGTGCCGGCCCGCGCGGGCCAGTCGCGGCAGGTCCGGCTCGTCCTCCAGTTCGGGGTACGGGTACGGCGAGCCGGCGTCGCGGATCGCCAGCACGCCCGCGTCCCGGTCGATCCGGGCCAGGTCCCGTGCCTGGTCGAGCGAGGTGATCGGGCTTCCGCCGCGGGCGATGCCGATGTGACAGTGGGCGTCGGTCAGGCCGGGCAGCACGAAGCCGCCGTCGGCCACCGTCTCGGCGCCGGGCACCGGTTCGAAGGTGACCCGGTCGCCGACCAGCCAGACGTCCCGGACCTCGTCGTCGGGAAGGAACACACCGCGCACGTGCAGAGCCATGTGCACAGTCCTACCCGATCAGCCCTCCTCGCCGGCGAGCAGGTCGTTGCGGCGCGCGGTCAGCGCCGGCAGATCGATCGAGACCTTCCACGGCCGTGCGGTGACGAACACGTCGTCTGTCTGACCGACCTGCTTGTACTCGAGGTTGGCGCCGAGCGCGTACTCGGTCAGCGTGATCTTCTCCTTGATGGGGTCGAGCACCCAGTAGGAGCGGACGCCCGCGTACGCGTAGACCCTGGCCTTGTCGTACATGTCGCGGAAGGTGGAGGTCGGCGAGATGACCTCGACGGCGAGCACCGCGTCCTCGACCGGCAGCGGGCTCCGGTTGGCGTTACCCCGCACGACCGCGACGACGTCCGGCCGGGGCTCGTTCCGGTGGTCGACCCGCATCGACAGGTCGATGCCGACCTGGTACTCCTTCGGGCAGTTGACCTCCAACGCGAGCAGGAGACGGACACACATGTCCTGGTGCAGCAGAGTGGGCGACGGCACGATCAACCTTCCGTTGATCAGTTCGTACGGAAGGTCCTTGGGCAGTTCGCCCAGGTCGTCGACCGTCCACTCGTGCCGCTCCGGCAGGATCGGGGCCGCGGTCATTGACATCTCCTTCCAGGGGGCGACATCACCTTAAGAGACAGCAATGTCGCCCACCGTCACCGACACGCTACCGCGGGCCCTTGTCGCCGCCCTTGCCGAGCTTGTTGAAGTCGATCTTCGGGAGCTTGAAGCCCGGCGGCAGGCCCTGCCCACCGGCCAGGTCGCCCGGGTCCAGGCCCGGCGGGAGCTGCGGCATCCCGCCCGGGAAGCCGCCCGGCATGCCGGCGCCGGTACGCGGCCGCCCGCCGCCCTTGGTGCCCTTGCGCTTGTTCTTCGGCGACTTGGTCGCCTTGCGCCGGCCGCCGCCGGGCAGGCCCATCATGCCGCCCATCTGCTTCATCATCTTCTGCGCGTCGGCGAAGCGGTTGAGCAGCTGGTTGACGTCCATGACGGTGACGCCGGAGCCGTTCGCGATGCGGGCCCGGCGGGAGCCGTTGATGATCTTCGGGTTGGTGCGCTCGGCCGGGGTCATCGACCTGATGATCGCGGTGACCCGGTCGAAGTGCTTGTCGTCCAGCTCGGCGAGCTGGTCCTTCATCTGCCCCATGCCCGGCATCATGGCCAGCACGTTGGCGATCGGGCCCATCCGCCGGACCGCGATGAGCTGATCGAGGAAGTCCTCCAGCGTGAAGGTCTCCCCGCCCATCAGCTTGGCGGTCATCTTCTCCTTCTGATCGGAGTCGAAGGCCGCCTCGGCCTGCTCGATCAGAGTGAGGACGTCGCCCATGCCGAGGATCCGGCTGGCCATCCGGTCCGGGTGGAAGACGTCGAAGTCCTCCAGCTTCTCGCCGGTGGAGGCGAACAGGATCGGCTGGCCGGTCACCTCGCGGACGGAGAGCGCGGCGCCACCGCGGGCGTCGCCGTCGAGCTTGGACAGCACCACGCCGGTGATGCCGACGCCGTCGCGGAACGCCTCGGCGGTACGCACCGCGTCCTGGCCGACCATCGCGTCGATGACGAAGATGACCTCGTCCGGCTGGACGGCGTCGCGGATGTTCGCGGCCTGCTGCATCATCTCGGTGTCGATACCGAGCCGGCCGGCGGTGTCGACGATGACGATGTCCCGGGCGGCACGGCGGGCGTGCTCGATCGAGTCGCGGGCCACCTGCACCGGGTCGCCGACGCCGTTGCCGGGCGCCGGGGCGTACACCTCGACCCCGGCCCGGCCACCGAGCACCTGGAGCTGACCGACGGCGTTGGGACGCTGGAGGTCGGCGGCGACGAGCAGCGGCTGGTGGCCCTGGCTCTTGAGCCAGCGGGCCAGCTTGCCGGCGAGCGTCGTCTTACCGGAACCCTGGAGACCGGCCAGCATGATCACGGTCGGCGGGTGCTTGGCGAACTGGAGCCGCCGCCCCTCGCCGCCGAGGACCTTGATCAGCTCCTCGTTGACGATCTTGACGATCTGCTGCGCCGGGTTGAGCGCCTGGGAGACCTCGGCGCCGCGCGCCCGCTCCTTGACGTTCGCGATGAAGCCCTTGACCACCGGCAGGGCGACGTCGGCCTCCAGCAACGCCATCCGGATCTCGCGCGCGGTGGCGTCGATGTCGGCGTCGGTGAGCCGGCCCTTGCCGCGGAGCTTGGTGAAGATCCCGGACAGGCGGTCACTCAAGGTGTCAAACACGCGAACATCCCGTTTGTCGTTTTCGGCGGGTACATGCTGCCGGGCCGGTGGTCCAGCCCACCGTTAGGGTAGCCCGCCGCCCGCACCCCCGCTCCGGCCCGGCGGCGCGTTCCGCTACACGGCGGCCAGCACCGCAGCCTCGATCCGGGCCCGTTCCTCGTCCGAGGGCCAGCCGCCGACCAGGTAGAACGCGTCCACCACGTCGCCGCCCAGCGTCGAGATCCGGGCCGCCCGCACCTGGGCGCCCGCCTCGTCCAGCGCGCAGGTCACCCGGTACAGCAGCCCTGCGGCGTCGGCGGCCCGCAGCTCCAGCAGCACCGCGTCGGTGGCCGCCTCCCGGTGCCACACCACCCGCGGCGCGGCGCCCTGGCTGCGCGCCGCGAGGGCCCGGCCGCGCAGCCGCTGGATGACCGACACGTCGCCGCCGACCGCGCGGCGCAGGTCGGCGCTGAGCGCGATCGGCTCCGGGGCCAGCCCGTAGCGCGGCTGCACCCGGCACTCGACCAGGGCGCGGCCGTCGACGGTGGCGGCGTCCGCGGAGATCACCTCCAGGCGGTGCAGCGCCAGGCACCCGGCCACCGTCGCGAGCAGCCCGCGCCGGTCGGCCGCGGCCACCGACACCCGGTCCTCCCCCAGGTGTACGACAGGCAGCGGCCCGGCCACGAGCGCCGGGTCCGGGGCCGGCGGGGCGGGCACCACACCGGTGTCCAGCGTGGTGCGCACCCGGCTCACCAGTTCGGCGATCAGCCGGCCCTTCCAGCCGGACCAGGCGGCCGGGCCGGTGGCGGCGGCGTCGGCGCGGACCAGGGCGTGCAGGAGTTCCAGCGTGCCGGTGTCACCGACCCGCTCGGCGACGCCGGCGACGGTCTTCGGGTCGGACAGGTCACGGCGGGTGGCCACGTCGGGCAGCAGCAGGTGCAGCCGGACCAGCGTGCCGATGAGCGCCGCCTCGTCCGGCGGCAGCCCGATCCGGGTGGCCACCGCCTCGGCCAGCGGCGCGCCGACGGTCGAGTGGTCGCCGTCCAGCCCCTTGCCGATGTCGTGCAGGAACGCGCCGAGCAGCAGCAGATCGGGCCGTTCCACGTCGCGGGTGTGCCGGCTCGCCTCGTACGCGGTCTGCACCAGGTGCCGGTCGAGCGTGAACCTGTGCACCGGGTTGTGCTGGGGCAGGCTGCGCATCCGGGTCCACTCGGGTAGCCAGCGGTCGATCAGCCCGTACCTGTCGCAGGTCTCCCAGGCGGGCACCAGGCCGGGACCGGCGCCGAGCAGGGTGATCAGCGCGGCGCGGGCCGCCGGTGGCCAGGGCGCGGGCAGCGGCGGGCAGTACGCGGCGAGCCACTCGCAGGTGGCGCGCGCGATCGGCAGCCGGGTGGTGGCAGCGGCGGCGGCCACACGTAGCGACAGGCTCGGGTCGGGGCGGGCCCCGATGGCGGTGCGGGCGAGCACGAGTTCGCCGTCCTGCTCCACCACGTCCCGGGCGACCGGGCGGCGCAGCGGGCGGCCGGGCGCGGCGCGGTGCCGGCCGGAGCGGAGCCGGTCGGCGGCCCGCCAGGCGTCGTCGAGGGCGTGACTGACGGTGCGGGCGTCGCCGGCCACGAGCCGCAGCAGCGCGTCGCCGTCCTCGGCGCCGAGCAGCCGCGCCACGCCGTCGCGTTCCTGGGCGACCAGGCGGTCGACCCGGCGGCCCACCTGCTGGTGCAGCGCGTCGCGGGTGTCCAGCAGCCGCCGGTGCGCCGCGTACACGGCGGGACGGAGCGCGTCGGTGACGCCGGCGGTGGCGATGGCGCGCAGGATGCCCACGTCGCGCAGCCCGCCGGCCGCCTCCTTGAGGTCACCTTCGAGCAGGAAGGCCAGTTCGCCGTGCGCCTCCCAGCGCGCGGCGGTGATCTCGCGCAGGCCGGGGAGCTGGCGGATCGCGGTCCGCCGCCAGTGGTCGGTGGCGGTACGGGAGAGCTGGTCGGTGAGCGCCGGATCGCCCGCCACGTGCCGGGCGTCGAGCAGGCCGAGGGCGACCTTGACGTCGTCCTGGGCCACCGACAGCGCCTCGGCGACGGTGCGGACCGAGTGGTCGAGCCGCAGCCCGGCGTCCCAGATCGGATACCAGAGCGACGCGGCCAGCTCGTCGATGCCGGGTACCCCGGCGTGCAGCAGCACCAGGTCGAGGTCGCCGTAGGGGGCGCACTGGCGACGGCCCAGCCCGCCCACCGCGACGAGCGCGACCCCGTCCCGGTCCGGGAAGGCCCGGCACAGCCAGGCGTCGAGCGCGTCGGCCCGGGCGGTCCGGGCGGCCGCGCCGATGCCGGCGGGAACGCCGGCGACCTCGTTGACCACGGGCACGCCGTCCCCGGTGGGGGCGGCGGCCGTGGTCAACGAGGTCACGTCGGCGGATCCGGCGATCAGAGGGCGTCGAGCCCGCGCTCGCCGGTACGCACCCGGACGACCTCCTCGACGCCGGTCACCCAGACCTTGCCGTCGCCGATCTTGCCGGTCCGGGCGGCGCCGACGATCGCGTCCACGATCTTGTCGACGTCCATCTCGTCGGTGAGCACCTCGACCCGGATCTTGGGCAGGAACTCGACCGTGTACTCGGCACCCCGGTAGACCTCGGTGTGCCCCTTCTGCCGGCCGTAGCCCTGGACCTCGCTGACGGTCAGCCCGGCCACGCCGAGCGCGTGCAGGGCCTCCTTCACCGCGTCCAGCTGGTACGGCTTGATGACCGCGGTCACCAGCTTCATGTCCAACCCCTCCATCCCAGGAACGTTAACCGGCGACCTTCTCGCTGACCGGCGCGGACTCGTCGGTCTCGACGGCGGGCTCCGCGGCCGACTTGCCGGCGCCGATCCCGGCCATCGCGAACGCACCACCGCTGCTGCCCGTGGTGGGCGACAGGTCGTAGCCGCTCTCCGCGTGCTCGGCGATGTCGATGCCGTCGACCTCGGCCTCGGCGGAGACCCGCAGGCCGATCGTCTTGTCGATCACGAAGCCCAGGGCGAAGGCGACCACGAAGGAGTAGACGCTGACGATCAGCGCGCTGATCGCCTGCTTGCCGAGCAGCGAGGCGTCGCCGCCGACGAGCAAACCGTCGGTCTCCACCAGCGAGCTGACCGAGGCGGTACCGAACAGGCCGATCCAGAGGCAGCCGATCCAGCCGCCGACGAAGTGCACGCCGACCACGTCGAGCGAGTCGTCGTAGCCGAGCCGGTACTTCAGGCCGACCGCGAGGGCGCAGACCGCACCGGCCACCACGCCCAGCAGCACCGCTGCGGCCGGGGTGATGAACGCACAGGCCGGGGTGATCGCGACCAGGCCGGCGATGGCGCCGGACGAGGCGCCGACCAGGGTCGGCTTGCCGTCGCGCAGCCACTCCACGACGATCCAGCCGAGCAGCGCGGCGGCGGTGGCGACCTGGGTGTTGATGAACGCCAGCGCGGTGACCCCGTCGGCGGTCAGCTCGGAACCGGCGTTGAAGCCGAACCAGCCGAACCACAGCAGCGCGGCGCCGAGGGCGACCATCGGGACGTTGTGCGGCTTCATGCTCTCGCGCGGCCAGCCGACCCGCTTGCCGAGCACGAGCACCAGCGCGAGCGCCGCCGCACCGGCGTTGATGTGCACGGCTGTACCACCGGCGAAGTCCAGCGCGCCGATGTCGCCGCCGATCAGCCCGCCGCCCCAGACCATGTGGGCGACCGGGAAGTAGACCAGGGTGGCCCAGCCGAACGCGAACAGCAGCCAGCCGGCGAACTTCACCCGGTCGGACAGCGCACCGCTGATCAGCGCCACGGTGATGATCGCGAACATCATCTGGAAGGCGATGAAGACGTAGATCGGGATGCCGGTCTCGCCCCACAGGTCGCTCTCGCCGACGAAGGTCTTGGTGCCGAGGTACTGGCCCAGGTCACCCCAGAACCTGCCGCCCTCGCCGAAGGCGACGGTGAAGCCGTAGAAAAGCCACAGGATGCTGACGAGCCCGATGGACGAGAAGCTCATCATCATCATGTTCAGAACGCCCTTGGACCGGTTCAGGCCGCCGTAGAACAGCGCGAGACCGGGGGTCATGAGCAGCACGAGGGCAGTCGAGACAAGCAACCAGGCAGTGTTCCCGGTGTCGATCTCCACGCTGCCTCCTCTCGTTGTCGTATTCCTCCCTCCGACTGAGACCTGGCAGCATCGCCCGTCAGCCGGTTGCGCGGAAGCTTTGTCGCCGGCTGTTTCCTTCAGCGACACCGCGCGATTTCCGACGCGTGACGGGTTGTTTCCGGCGTGTGAAGAACGCCGATCTTGCTCAGCGCAGCGCGTACTCCAGCTGGTGCCGCTCGTAGTCGAGCAGCCGCAGGTCACGCATAGGGCGACGCAGGTGGCCCTTGTGGACGATCCGGACGAACGCCGGCTCACCGGCGGCGGCCATCCGCCGGATGCCCTCGACGTGGTCGACGATGCGCTTGCGGATGGTCCGGATGAGCCGGTGCCGGTCGCGCGGGATCAGCCCGTACGCGTCGGCGAACAGCCGCAGCCGGCGCGGCCGGTCCGGGTGCTTCCAGCCGAGCGTGATCGAGTCCCGGTCGGAGAAGATCGGCACCCAGGTCCAGGCCGCGTACGCCACGTCGTAGATCCGGGCGCCGGGCGAGGCGAGGTCGAAGTCGATCAGCCCGAGCGTGCCGTCGGGACGCCAGATCACGTTGTGCGGCGCGGCGTCGTGGTGGCAGATGACCTCGGTGTCCGGCGGGGGCGGCCCGAACGAGCGCCAGACCGCGCCGGGCGGCGGGGTGAAGCCGTACTGCGCGTCGTGGAACATCCGCAGCATGGTGGCCACCGTGACCAGGGCCTCGTCGGTGACCCAGTGCGGGGCCAGCGGGTACTCCCCGCACTCCCCCTCCAGGTACGACAGGACCTCCCGGTTGCGCTCGTCCATGCCGAGCGCCCGGGGCGCGCCGGTGAATCCGACGTACTCCAGGTGGCGCAGCAGCGCGTGCACGGAGGGCGTCCACGGGCCGGCGTTGCGCCGGACCGTGTCTCCCACACGGACCACGGTGCTCACGTTCCCGCCGTGCAGCGGGATCTCCTGCGAAGTCACGTACGGTCTCCCGAGGCGTGGCGACGGGTGGCTGGGGTCGCGCCACCCCGCGTAGGCGCGATCGTCAGTCGTCACGGGAGAGGCTACGCGTCCCGGGCGAGCGGCTCGGTGCCGAGCAACGCGTCGACGAACTGTGCCGGGTCGAACGGGGCCAGGTCGTCCTTGCCCTCGCCGAGGCCGACGAGCTTGACCGGGATGCCGAGCTTGCGCTGCACGGCGATCACGATGCCGCCCTTGGCGGTGCCGTCGAGCTTGGTCAGCACCACGCCGGTGACGTTCACCGCCTCGGTGAAGACCCGCGCCTGCTCCAGCCCGTTCTGGCCGGTGGTGGCGTCGAGGATCAGCAGCGTCTCGTCGATCGGGCCGTGCTTCTCCACCACCCGCTTGACCTTGCCCAGCTCGTCCATCAGGCCGATCTTGTTCTGCAGTCGGCCGGCGGTGTCGATGAGCACGGTGTCCACGCCGGTGTCGATGCCGCGCTTGACCGCGTCGAACGCGACGCTCGCCGGGTCGGCGGCCTCGGGCCCGCGGACCGTCTCGGCGCCCACCCGGCCGCCCCAGGTCTCCAGCTGGTCGGCGGCGGCGGCCCGGAACGTGTCGGCGGCGCCGAGCAGCACGCTGCGGCCGTCCGCGACGAGCACCCGGGCGATCTTGCCGCAGGTGGTGGTCTTGCCGGCGCCGTTGACGCCGACCACGAGCACCACCGCCGGGACGCCCTCCTTCGGCGCGGTGCGCAGCGAGCGGTCCAGGCCCGGGTCGAGCGCGTTGACCAGCTCGGCGGCGAGCAGCGCGCGCAGTTCCTCCCCGGTCCGCGTGCCGAGCACCCGGGTCCGCTCGCGCAGCCGGTCGACGATCTCCCGGGTGGCGTCGATGCCGACGTCGGCGGTGATCAGGCTGTCCTCGATCTCCTCCCAGGTGTCCTCGTCCAGCCGGTCGCGGCTGAGCAGGCCGAGCAGGCCCTTGCCGAAGACGTTCTGCGAGCGGGACAGCCGCGAGCGCAGCCGGACCAGGCGGCCGGCGGTCGGCTCCGGCACCTCGACCTGCGGCACCTCGACCGGAGGGGCCGGCGGCGCCTCGACCACCACGCCGGTGGTGAGTTCCGCCTCCGGGGCCTCGACCGGCGGGCCGGCCAGGTCCTCCTCGGTCCGGGTGTCGACCTCCGTACGCGGCAGCGGCGGCTGCGGGCGCCGGCGCAGCCGGGGCACCACGAGGCTCAGGCCGCCGATGATCAGCACGCCGAGCAGGGCGAGAGCGACGAGGAGGTATTCCGTCATGCCCGAAATCCTGTCAGATGCCGGCGACGGCGTCCCACTCACCGCCTCGGCACGCGAACAACCTGCGGGTACGCTCACACCGGAAGGCGTACCGCAACCGCCGGCCGGGTAGGAATCAGCCGCAACGATCTTGTCGGAGGTGCGTCGTGCCCGGTTCCCGCCTGCTCATCGGCCCGCTGCTGCGCAGGGTCGTCGACACGCGGGCGACCGTCTGGGTGGAGACCAGTTCGCCCGCCGTGGTCACCGTCCGCACGGCGGACGGCGCCACCGGCAGCTCGCCCACCTTCTCCGCGTACGACCACCACTACGCGATCGTCGTGGTGAGCGGGCTCACCCCGGACGCCGCCACGACCTACGAGGTGCTGATCGACGACGAGGTGGCGTGGCCGCTGCCGGACTCGTCGTTCCCGCCCAGCGTGATCCGCACCCGCGCGCTCGACGACGCGGACCAGCCGGTGCGGCTGCTGTTCGGCTCGTGCCGGGAGACCACCCAGCACTCCACCGCGCGGAAGCTGCCGCCTGATGCGCTGGACGCGTACGCCCGGCGGGTGATGGCGGCGCCCGACGAGGCCGTGCTGCCCGACCTGCTGGTGCTGCTCGGCGACCAGGTGTACGCGGACGAGACCTCGCCCACGGTGCGGCGGCTGCTCAAGCGCCGCCGGCGGCGGCCGAAGGACGCCCCGGCGACGCAGGTGGTGAGCTTCGACGAGTACACCAAGCTCTATCTGGAGTCGTGGCGCGACCCGGAGATCCGCTGGCTGTTCTCCACCGTGCCGAGCGTGATGATCTTCGACGACCACGAGGTGATCGACGACTGGAACACCTCGCAGTCGTGGCGCGCGGACATGCGCGAGCAGCCGTGGTGGGCCGAGCGGATCCGCAGCGGCCTCGCCTCCTACTGGGTCTACCAGCACCTGGGCAACCTGAGCCCGGACGAGATCGCCGCCGACCCGGTGTACGCGAAGGTGATCGCCGCCGAGGACGCCACCGGTGTGCTGCACGAGTTCGGCGAGCGGGTCGACAAGGAGGCCGACCTGGCGCACGACACCGAGCGCTGGCGGGCCGTGCAATACCAGTGGAGCTACGCGCTGGACCTGGGCCGTACCCGCCTGGTCATGCTGGACAACCGGTCCAGCCGGGTGCTCCTGCCCGGCAGCCGGGCGATGCTGCCGCCGGGCGAGTGGTCGTGGTTCCTCGACCAGGCGCACGGCACCTACGACCATCTGGTGGTGGGCAGCTCGCTGCCGTGGCTGCTGCCGCCGGGCATCCACCACGTCGAGGCGTGGAACGAGCGCCTGGCCGACTCCGACCGGCAGTGGGTGGCGCGGATCTCCGAGCAGATCCGCCGGGCCCTGGACCTGGAGCACTGGGCCGCGTTCCGGCGCTCGTTCGAGGCGCTGGGCGAGCTGTTCGCGCGGCTGGGCAGCGGTACCGCGCCGCGCACCGGGGCGCGGGTGGGCGCCGGGCCGGCGTACGCGCGACCGGCGTCGATCAGCGTGCTCTCCGGTGACGTGCACCACTCGTACGTGGCGCGGGCCCGGTTCGCCGACCGTGACGTCCGCACACCCGTGTACCAGCTCACCTGTTCGCCGATCCACAACCAGGTGCCGGCCGCGATGCGCCCGCTGATGACGCTGGGCTGGAATCCCGGCCCGGCCGGGGCGACCCGGGCGCTGGCACGCTCGGCCGGGGTACGCCGCCCGCCGGTGCGCTGGCGGAAGCTGGCGGGGCCCTACTTCGGTAACGCGGTCGCCACGCTCACGCATCAGGGTCGCAGGGCCGCCGTGGTGATAGAGGGCACGACCAGCGAGGGCGAGCTGCGACCGGTGGCGCAACAGCAACTCAGCGACGGGGACTGAGTACCCTCTGAGCGTGGACGAGACGCTGCGCGCCGTGGAGCACGAGTTGACCGCGCTGCTGCGCCGCGGCCGGGCGTTGTCCTGGGAGATCGCCCGCGAGGTCCACCCGAACCTGGAACCGAACGCGTACGGCCTGCTGCTCTGGCTGCGCCGCTCCGGATCGATCCGCCTCACCGACCTGGCCGCGAAGCTGGGCATCGGGAAGGGCACGCTGAGCCGCCAGATCGGCGGGCTGGAGGCGCTGGGCCTGGTCCGGCGCGACCCGGACCCGACCGACCGGCGGGCGGCCCAGCTGAGCCTGACCGAGGAGGGCACGCGGCGGTTCGACGCGGCCCGGGCGGCGCGACTCGGACAGATAAGGCGTTCGCTCGAAAGCTGGCCGAAAGAGGACGTGGCGGACCTGGCCCGGCTGATGCACCGCTTCAACGAGTCGTTCTGATGCCCCCGGCGGGGGGAACAAAGCCGGTCCGGCAGGAGTTGTTGCTCAAGGCAACGACTTATACGGTTGCCCAAGGCAACCTTTCTCCCGCTCCGGAGGCAATCCACGATGACCCAGGCGACTGCGCCCGCGCGGGCGACCGCCGTCGACATGTCCCATCGGCAGATCCTGGAGGCGCTCTCCGGCCTGCTGCTGGGCATGTTCGTCGCGATCCTCTCCTCCACCGTGGTCTCCAACGCGCTGCCGCGAATCATCACCGACCTGCGCGGCGGCCAGTCCGCGTACACCTGGGTGGTCACCTCGACGCTGCTGGCGACCACCGCGACCACGCCCATCTGGGGCAAGCTCTCCGACCTGTTCAGCAAGAAGCTGCTGGTCCAGCTCTCCCTGGTGGTCTTCGTGCTGGGCTCGGTGCTCGCCGGGCAGGCGCAGACCACGGGTGAGCTGATCGCCTGCCGCGTGGTGCAGGGCGTCGGCGCGGGCGGCCTCACCGCCCTGGCCCAGGTGATCATGGCGACGATGATCGCGCCGCGCGAGCGCGGCCGGTACAGCGGCTACCTCGGCGCGGTGATGGCCGTCGGCACCATCGGCGGCCCGCTGATCGGCGGCGTCATCGTGGACACCTCCTGGCTCGGCTGGCGCTGGTGCTTCTACGTCGGCGTGCCGTTCGCCGTGCTCGCCCTGGTCGTGCTCCAGCGGACGCTGCGCCTGCCGGTGGTCAGGCGCGAGGTGAAGATCGACTGGTGGGGTGCCACGCTCATCACCGCCGCCGTCTCGCTGCTGCTGGTCTGGATCACCCTGGCCGGCGACAGGTACGACTGGATCTCCTGGACCAGCGGCGTGATGGTGGCCGGCGCGGCGGTGCTCGGCGTGCTCGCCGCCCGGGTCGAGAAGCGTGCCGCGGAGCCGATGATCCCGCCGCACCTGTTCCGCAACCGCACCATCACGCTCGCCGTGATCGCCAGCATCGCGGTCGGCGTCGGCATGTTCGGCGCCTCGGTCTTCCTCGGCCAGTACTTCCAGATCAGCCGTGGCGCCAGCCCGACCATGTCCGGCCTGATGACGCTGCCCATGATCGGCGGCCTGCTGGTCTCCTCGACGGTGGTCGGCCGGATCATCACCGCCACCGGTCGCTGGAAGAGCTGGCTGGTCATCGGCTCGGTGCTGCTCACCGCCGGCTTCGCGCTGATGGGCACCATGCGCGCGGACACCCCGTACTGGCGCCTCGCCGTGTTCATGGCGCTGATCGGCCTCGGCGTCGGCATGAGCATGCAGAACCTGGTGCTGGCCGTGCAGAACACGGTCCGCCCGGACGAACTCGGCGCGGCCAGCTCGGTGGTGGCGTTCTTCCGCAGCCTCGGCGGCGCGATCGGCGTCAGCGCGCTCGGCGCGATCCTCGGGCACCGGGTCACCGGCTACCTGGCCGACGGCCTGAGCCGCCTCGGCGTCCCGGCCTCCGGGTCGGGTGGCGGCGGCCTGCCGGACGTGCACACGCTCCCCGGCCCGATCCGCGCCGTGGTCGAGTCCGCGTACGGCCACGCCGCCGGTGACATCTTCCTGGCCGCCGCCCCGTTCGGACTGCTCGCCCTGATCGCTGTGGTCCTCATCCGGGAGGTGCCGCTGCGCCGCTCCAACGCCGAGCCGGTGCCCGCCGGACGGGAGACGGCCGAGGCCGTTCCGGCCGGAACGAAGGACTGACGATGGACGCCGCGGAGCGTGAACGGTACGGCCCGCAGACCCGTCCGCTGCCCTACGAACGGGGTACGGACGGGCCACGGGTGGTGCTCGTCGGCGTGGACGGCAGCCGCACCTCGATGCGCGCCGCCGCGTACGCCGCCGGACTGGCCCGGCGGCAGGGCGCCACGCTGGTGGCGGTGTTCGTCAGCTCGCCCGCCTCGTACAGCGCGATGCTCTCCGGCGTGGTGGCCGGTGCGGTCCAGCAGACCCACGACGAGCTGGCCGACGAGCTGCGCGCGGAGTGCCGGCGCGGGGCCGAGGAACTGGACCTGCCGGTGACGTTCCTGTGCCGGCGCGGCGACGCCTACACCGAGCTGTGCCGGGCCGCGGACGAGCACCGGGCCGACATGGTGGTGGTCGGCTCGTCCGAGCAGGCCGGGCACAGGCTGGTCGGCTCGGTCGCCACCCGGCTGGTGCGCACCGGCCGCTGGCCCGTCGTCGTGGTCCCCTGAGGGTGCAAGGAAGGGCCCCCTGTTAACGCCTCGCGTTGTACCGGGGGCCCCTCTTACCATCTGCGCCCATGACCTGGACCGTTCCTGAGATCGACCGCCGCCACGAGCCCTACGTCGCCGACGAGCGCACCATGCTCGAAGGCTGGCTCGACCACCACCGCGACACGCTGGTGCACAAGTGCGCCGGGCTTACCGCCGAGCAACTGCGCACGCCGAGCGTGGAGCCGTCCGGGCTGACCCTGCTCGGCCTGGTCCGGCACATGGCCGACGTGGAGCGCTGGTGGTTCCGCATCCGCGCCGGCGGGCAGGACGTGCCCACGCTGTACGACTACAGCACCGACCCGGACGCGGACCACAACGACATCGCCGACGCCGACCCGGCCGAGGCGCTCGCCACGCTGCGCGCCGAGATCGACGCGGCCCGGGAGGCGGTGGCCGGCCTGCCGCTGGAGCACACCTTCCACCACCGCCGGGGCGACACCACGCACGAGATCAGCCTGCGCTGGGTCTACGTCCACATGATCGAGGAGTACGCCCGGCACAACGGCCACGCCGACCTGATCCGGGAACGCATCGACGGCGTCACCGGCGCCTGAGCCGGCTCAGTACGCCAGCGCCGCCCGCAGGTACCGCAGGTCGGCCGGGCCGCTCCAACGGTGCGCGGACAGACCCGCCACCCGGGCGCCGGCCACCGCGCGGTCCTCGTCGTCGACGAACAGCACCCGCCCCGGTGGCGTCGCCAGCGCCTCGCAGGCGGCCTGGAAGTACTCCTTCGCCGGCTTGTGCACCCCCACGACCGAGGAGTTGACGATCACGTCCAGCTCCTCGGTCAGGTCCAGCGCGGCCAGGTCGGCGTCGAGCAGGTCAGTGGCGTTCGTGCCCAGCCCGACCCGGATACCGGCGGCACGCACCTCGCGGAGGAACGCCAGCACCTCCGGGTCGACCTCACCGCGGTAGCTCTGCCACTCCTGGACCGCCGCGCGGGCCCGATCCGCGCCGACGGCGGGGGTCAGCGCGTCGGCCACGCTCACCATCCACTGGGCATGGCTGACCTGGCCGGTGAGCACCGGCTGGAGCAGTCCCCAGGACATCGCGATCTCACCGAGGACGCCCTCGGTCAGCCCGTACTCCCGCTCGACGCCGGCGGCCACCGCCGGATCCCAGCGGCGCAGTACGCCGTCGAAGTCCACCAGGAGCGCCGTGGCGCGTTCCCGACTCACTCGCTCGTCACCTGTTCCTCGTCGTCGGCCCGGTTGAGCCGCTGGCTGATCACCTGGGTCACACCGGCGCGCATTGTCACCCCGTAGAGCGCGTCGGCGATCTCCATGGTCCGCTTCTGGTGCGTGATCACGATGAGCTGGCTCTTCTCCCGCAACTGCGCCAGCAGCGTGATCAGGCGGCCCAGGTTCACGTCGTCGAGCGCCGCCTCCACCTCGTCCATGATGTAGAACGGGCTGGGCCGGGCGCGGAAGATCGCCACGAGCATCGCCACCGCGGTCAGCGACCGCTCTCCGCCGGAGAGCAGCGAGAGCCGCTTGATCTTCTTGCCCGGCGGGCGGGCCTCGACCTCGACGCCGGTGGTCAGCAGGTCCTCCGGGTCGGTGAGCACGAGCCGGCCCTCGCCGCCGGGGAACAGCACGGTGAAGACCTGCTCGAACTCCCGTGCGGTGTCCTCGAACGCGCTGGCGAAGACCTCAAGGATGCGGTCGTCCACGTCCTTGACCACGGTGAGCAGGTCGCGCCGGGTCGCCTTGAGGTCCTCCAGCTGCTCGGAGAGGAACTTGTAGCGCTCCTCCAGCGCGGCGAACTCCTCCAGCGCGAGCGGGTTCACCTTGCCCAGCAGGGCCAGTTCCCGCTCCGCCTTGGCCGCCCGCTTCTCCTGCACCGGCCGCTCGTAGCGGACCGGCTCGGGCACCGGCCGGCCCTCCTTCTCGGCGAGCGCCACGTCCGCGTCGGTGGGCGGGACCAGCCGGTCCGGGCCGTACTCGGCGACGAGCGTGGCCACGTCCAGCCCGAAGTCCTCGGCGGCCTTGGCCTCCAGTTGCTCGATGCGCATCCGCTGCTCGGCGCGCGCCACCTCGTCCCGGTGCACCTGGCTGGTGAGCCGTTCCAGCTCGGCGGCGAGGCGCTTGGCCGCGCCGCGTACCTCGGACAGCTCGGCCTCGCGCGCGGCGCGTTCGCGGGCGACGACGTCGCGGTGCTCCTCGGCGCGGGCGATGGAGACGGTGAGCCGGGTGAGCGCCTCGCGGGCGCCGCCGACCACGGCCCGGGCGATCTGGGCGCCGCGCGTGCGGGCCGCGCGCCGGGCCGCGGCGCGCTCCCGCGCCGCCCGTTCGGCGGTCGCCTGCCGGGCCAGCGAGTCGGCCCGCCCGGCGATCGAGGCCACCCGCTCCTCGGCGGTACGCACCGCGAGCCGGACCTCCATCTCGTTCTGCCGTGCCTGCGGCACCAGGGCGGCGAGCTGGTCCCGCTCCTCGGTGGACGGTTCGGCGTCGATCCGGGTGGCCTCGGCCAGCCGCAGCCGTTCCTCCAGCTCGGCCAGCGCCGCGAGGTCCCGTTCCCGGGCCGCCTCGGCGCGGGCCCGGGACTCGCCGAGCCGGTCGGTCTCCGCCTTGGCCGACCGGGCGGCGGCGCCCAGTTCGGCCAGGCGGCGCGCGGCGGCGTTGCGGTGGCTCTCCGCCTCCCGCTTCGCGGCCGCGGCGTGCTGCACCGCCTCCTTGGCGGCGGCCACCTCGGCGCGCGCCTCGGCGAGCTGTTCGCGCAGCTCGGCGGCGGAGCGTTCGGCGGTGGCCCGGTTGGCCCGCGCCTCCTCGACGGCGGCCTGCACCTCGATGAAGCTGGGCGCCTTGGCCGACCCGCCCGCCGCGGCGTACGCACCGACCACGTCGCCGTCGGGGGTGACCGCGCGCAGCTCCGGGTTCGCGGCGACGAGCGCGGACGCGGCGGCGAGATCGTCGACGAGCGCCACGTCGCGCAACGCGCGGTGCACGGCCGGGCGGATCGCCGCCGAGCACTCGACCAGGTCGGGGGCCCAGCGGGCGCCCTCGGGCAGTTTCGGGCGCAGCGCGTCGGCGGGACCGTCCATGCCCGGTCCGGCGGGGCTGCCGACGAGCAGCCCGGCCCGACCGGCGTCGGAGATCTTGAGCAGCCGCATCGCCTCGACCGCCTCGTCCACGCCGCTGACCGCCACCGCGTCGGCCAGACCACCCAGCGCGGCGGCCAGCGCCGCCTCGTCACCGGGCGCGACGGTGAGCAGCCCGGCAAGGCTGCCGAGCAGGCCGGGCACCTGGTCGGCGCGGGCCAGCAGCTCACCGGCACCGTCCTTGCGGCGCAGGCCCATGGCGAGCGCCTCCTCGCGGGCCTTCCAGGTGGCGGCGTCCTTCTCGGCGGCGCGCTCACCGTCGGCAAGGCTGCGCACCGCCGCCTGGGCCCGCTCGTGGACGGCCACCGCCTCGTCGTGCCGGGCGTCCAGGTCGGCGTTGTCCCGGTCCGCCTCGGTCGACTGTTCGGCTACCGCGTCCAGGTCGGCCTGCGCCTTCTCGGCCCGGCCCATCGCGTCGGTGTGCGCGGCGGCGAGCCGTTCGATCTCCTCGCCGGCGCTCGTGGTCCGCGCCCGGGCGGAGTTGACCTGGCCCGTGAGGCGGGCCAGCCCCTCCCGCCGGTCGGCGATCGCCTTGGCCGCGGCGACCAGTTCCCGCTCGGCGGCGGCGAGCTGCCGTTCCAGCTCCTGGCGGTGCTCGACCGCCTCGGCCAGCCGGATCTGGTCGTCGGTGAGCGCGGCGCGCAGCTCCTCCTCCTGCTCGCGTACGCGCCGCGACTCCGCCTCCAGCTGCTCCGGGTCGCGGCCGGGGCGCTCGTCGTCACCGGCGGCGCTGAGGTGACGCAGCCGCTCCCGGGCCAGCTGTTCGATCGAGCGGAACCGCTCCTGGAGCGCGGAGAGGCGGTACCAGGTGTCCTGCGCCGCCGCGAGCAGCGGGGCGTCCTCGGCCAGCGCCGCCTCCAGCTCGCCGAGGCGGCCCTGCACCTCGCCGTGCTCGGCCTCGATCAGCTCGCGCCGCTCGCGCAGCGCCGTCTCGTCGGCGATCTCCTTGTCCAGTGTGGTCCGCAGCGTGTGCAGGTCGTCGGCGAGCAGCCGCAGCCGGGCGTCGCGCAGGTTGGCCTGGATGCCGGCGGCGCGGCGGGCCACCTCGGCCTGCCGGCCCAGCGGCTTGAGCTGGCGGCGCAGCTCGGCGGTGAGGTCGGTCAGGCGGTTGAGGTTGGTCTGCATCGCGTCGAGCTTCCGCAGCGCCTTCTCCTTGCGCTTACGGTGCTTGAGGACGCCCGCCGCCTCCTCGATGAACGCGCGCCGGTCCTCCGGCTTGGCGTGCAGCATGCCGTCGAGCCGGCCCTGCCCGACGATGATGTGCATCTCCCGGCCGATGCCCGAGTCGGACAGCAGCTCCTGGATGTCGAGCAGGCGGCAGGAGTCGCCGTTGATCTCGTACTCGCTCTCGCCGGAGCGGAACATCCGGCGGGTGATGGAGACCTCGGTGTACTCGATCGGCAGCGCGCCGTCGGTGTTGTCGATGGTGAGGGTGACCTCGGCCCGGCCCAGCGGCGCCCGCCCAGCGGTGCCGGCGAAGATGACGTCCTCCATCTTGCCGCCGCGCAGCGCCTTGGCGCCCTGCTCGCCGAGCACCCAGGCGATGGCGTCGACGACGTTGGACTTGCCGGAGCCGTTCGGGCCCACCACGCAGGTGATCCCGGGTTCCAGCTTCAACGTCGTGGCGGAGGCGAAGGATTTGAAGCCCTTCACCGTCAGGCTCTTGAGATGCACCTTCTCGATCCTCGTCCGGTGGCCGCCGTACCGTCGCCGGCTGCGCGGACCTGGTGAACCCGCAGACTAACCCGGGACCGGGGCGCCGCCGCCATGCGACCCACCCGCCGGACCGGCTGTCCGCTTTCCGCCCGGCCGTCGCGGACGGAACGGAAATGCATGATCACAATTACCGGGCGCAATTCCGGGCGCTTCCGCAAGATCGATAATTGCGCCGGCGGCGACGAAAAGGGGTCCACACATGGCTGCGCGCCGGCACTTGAGTGTCGGCGCGCTTTTCGGTGTGGTGCGATTCAGTTTTCCGACAACTGGAGATCAGGTCAGTGCGGGCTCGGCCAGACGGAGGAGGTCATCGGCCTCCGCCGCTGCCGCCGCAAGCCGATCGTTGTCGGCGCGCAGACGCGTGATCTCGAACTCCAGTGCCTGAACCCTGGCACGCAGTCGGGTGACCTCGTCGAGCAGACGCCGGTCGGGCGCTGCACTTACGTGGCCGTAGAGGGCCTTCGCCATGCTGACTCCTTGATGTGCGCTGCCGGAAAGGCCGGCCAACGCGCGCCCATGATGTTCGCGGCTGCCATTCCCACTGCATCGGGGCATGGCTGGGCGCGACTGGCGACACCTACATATTGAGCCGAAAACCCCTCCTTCGTCAAGTTGACCAAGGGCGTAGATCATCTCCACGTCGGCCGGTCCACTCGCCGGGGGGCTGCCAGAAGGCGCGGACACGCTCTGTCCGGACGCCTTTACTGTACGCCGGAAATGCGTGAACGACTCATCCTCGGCGCGGGCTTCGCCTTAACTCTTTCTTAGCCACGTTGCCGCAGCTTGGAGCGCGCCCGTAGCGTCACCCGGGCCCGCAACCGACCCGTGGAGGGGACAGGCGTGTACCGCTGGAACGACCCGATCGAACCGGAGGACGCCCGTCGGCGTCCCGAGCCGCCGACCGACGAGGGTCCGGCGTGGCTCAGCGACCGGCCCGAGCCGCGGTCGTCGTACCTGTTCGGGGACGATGCGCAGCGGGCGCCCGCCGGCCCGGCGCACGCGGGCTACGGCCCGGAGAACGCGCCTCCGGCACCCCGGGACCGGTGGAACGGCGAGGAGCAGCCGACCACCGCATGGCACGGCCAGCAGCCCGCATGGCACGGCCAGGAGCCCGCATGGCAGGGCCGGGAACAGCCCGCCGCCTGGCAGGGGCACGAGCAGCCGGCCGGTGGCTGGGAGCAGCCCACCACGACCTGGCAGCCGGCGACCGACACCCCGGCCGACGACCGGCGGCGCCCGAAGCGGCGCCTGTCCCGGCCGCTCGTGATCGGCGGGGCCGCCGCCGCGGCGACGCTCGTGGTGAGCCTCGGCGTGGGCGCCGTCCTGCTGCCCGGCGACGACCAGGGCACGAAGCGCACCTCGGCCGACGCGCCGGTAGCCGCCGCGCCGCAGGCGCCCGACGGGTCCGATGACGCACCCGCCGACGCGCCCGCGCCGGAGTCGGCGAGCCCGTCCGCCGTACCGACCACCGCCGCGCCGAGCCCGACGAAGAAGGCCACCCCGAAGCCGAGCCGCAGCACCGCCCCGTCGCGGCAGCAGGAACGCAGCAGCGCCCCCGGCGGCGGGTCGAGCAGTGGCGGGTCGAGCGGCGGCTCCACGAGCACCAAGGCCACCGCCACGACCGGGCTGAGCACCGAGCTGCAGAAGGTCGTCACGATCGTCAACCAGGAGCGGGCGAAGGCCGGCTGCAAGGCGCTCACCGTCAACGCCAAGCTGAACCTGGCCGCCCAGCGGCACAGCCAGGACCAGGCCGACCACCAGAAGATGGACCACACGGGCAGCGACGGCAGCCAGCCCTGGGACCGGGTCAAGGCCGCCGGCTACAGCTACCGCATGGTGGGCGAGAACGTGGCCTGGAACTACCAGACCCCGGCGGCGGTCATGGAGGGCTGGATGAACTCCGAGGGCCACCGGAAGAACATCCTCAACTGCTCGTACACCCAGATCGGGGTGGGTGTGGCGCGCAGCAACGGGCCGTACTGGACGCAGGTCTTCGCCACCCCGAGCTGACCGCGCGTCGTGACCGGCCCGGCGCTCGTTGACCGGTCGGGGGCGGCGTCGGGCCGCCCGCGTCCGGGGAGCTGTCGATGCGGATCCGGCCGGTGTGGGCCGTGCCGCGCTCCCGGCCGGCCCGCGTCCGCCGACGTGGCCCGCGCCGGGGCGTGGCGCTCGCGCTGACCGCGCTGCTGCTCGCCCCGGTGCCGGCCTGCCGCCGGCCGATCACGCCACCCGGCGCGCCCACGCCCTGGCCGGCCGCGCAGGCAGCCGGCTGGCGGTGGCAGTGGCAGCTCACCTCCCCGGTGGACGTGACTGTCGACGCCGACGTCTTCCTCCTCGACCCGGTGGCGACCACCTCGGCCGAGACCGCCGCGCTGCGCGAGCGGGGCCGCCGGCTGGTCTGCCACGTCCGCGTCGGCACGTACGCCGCCGCCGACCCGGACGCCACCCGCTTCCCCACCGCCGTACGCGGCGCGGTGGTGCCGGGGCGGCCGGGGAGCCGTTTCCTGGACGTACGGGCCTGGGACGCGCTCGCGCCGGTGCTGGCCGACCGGTTCCGGCTGTGCCGGGGCAAGGGCTTCGGCGCGGTGGCGCTCGCCGACGCGGACGGCTACCGGCACCGCTCCGGCTTCCCGCTGGACTTCGACGACCAGCTGCTGTTCCACCGCCGGCTGGCCGGGCTGGCCCGCAAGCTGGGCCTCTCCCCCGGCCTGGTCGACGACGTGCCGCAGGTGGCGGCGCTGGCCCCCGACTTCGACTTCGCGGTCAACCAGGAGTGCGTACGCCGCCGCGAGTGCGCGAAGCTGCTGCCGTTCGCCGACGCCGGGAAGCCGGTCTTCCACGTCGAGTACACCGGCGAGCCGGCGGACTTCTGCGTCACCTCGGTCGGCTACGGCTTCGCCTCGATCCGCAAGGACCGCCGGTTGGACGCCTGGCGGGAGCCGTGCGCCCTGCCGTGACACCCCGCCGCCCCGCCCGCCGGGGAGCGGGGCGCCGATGACGATCATCCAGTACGAAAGCTGCCAACACTCTCCGTGACCCTCAGCGGCGAACAGATGCACGGAAGGCGGTATACCTGAGAGTCATAGTTATGACTCTCAGGTATACCGCGCGAACACGAATGCCTTCTCAGCGGCCGGCACGAGCCGGCGCTGATGTCAAGCTGTTCGGCACCACCGGTTGGGCGCCGGGACCGGGCCCCGGGGCGGGTCCGCTCGGGATCAGCGGACGCCGACCAGCTCCGGTGCCGGGGCGGGCGGCGGCTCGACCGCCGGGACGGGCCGCCGACGGCGCATGAAGCGTGGCGCCCACCAGTTCGCGTCGCCCAGCAGCGTCATCACCGAGGGCAGCACGACCGCCCGGATGATCGTGGCGTCCAGCAGGATCGCCGCCGCCAGGCCGATGCCGAGCTGCTTGAAGTCGATCATGCTGAGCGTGGCGAAGATGGAGAACACCGCCACCATCACCACCGCCGCGCTGGTCACCACGCCGGCCGAGGAGGTGATGCCGTACGCCACCGCCTCCCGGGTGGGCATGCCCCGGTCGACCGCCTCACGGATCCGGCTGACCACGAACACGTGGTAGTCCATCGACAGCCCGAACAGCACCACGAACAGGAACAGCGGCAGCCAGGTGACGATCGCGTCCATCGAGGTGAAGCCGAGCAGCCCTTCCGCCCAGGTGCTCTGGAAGACCAGCACCAGCAGCCCGTACGCGGCGCCGGCGGAGAGCAGGTTCAGCACGATCGAGGTCAGCGCCACCACGATCGACCGGAACGTCCACGCCATCACCAGGAACGTCAGCGCCAGCACGAACGCCGCGACGATCGGCAGCTTCGCCCAGATGTGGGCGGCGTAGTCCTCGCTGGCGGCCACGCCGCCGCCGACCGCGTACTCCACGCCCGGGATGCCGCCGAGCGTGGCCGGGACCAGGTCCTCGCGCAGCTCGTGCAGCGACCGGGACGCCTCGTCTGAGCGGCTGGCATGCGGCGTGGCCACCTCCAGCACCGACACCCGCCGGTCCGCCGACACCTTGATCTCCGGGCCGTCCCCCTCGGCCGGCGCGAAGAGCGGGTCGGCGGCGGTACGGCCGGCCAGGTCGGTGAGCGCGGCCCGCACCCGGTCGGCCTGCTCGGCGGGCGCCCGCACGGCGACCGTGTGGCTGGTGCCGTTGCTCGGGAAGGCCGCGGTGAGCCGGTCGTACGCCTGCATGGCGGCGGTGGTGCGCGGCACGTCCTCCGGGCCGGGGAACTTCAGCTTCATGCCGAGCGCGGGCGCGGCGAGCGCGAGCAGCAGCGCGACCGAGATCAGCAGCGTGGCCACCGGCGCGCGCAGCGCCGGCTTGAGCACCGCCGGCCAGAACCGGGGCCGGGCCGGCTGTCCGTTGCGTGGCGCGGTGAGGCGCCACAGCAGCGGCACCCGCGGCCGGTCCACCCAGCGGCCCAGCTTCGCCAGCAGCGCCGGCAGCACTGTGAGCGAGCCGATCACCGTGACCGCCACCACCAGGATCGAGCCGACCGCCAGCGACGAGAAGATCGCGTCCTGGGCGAGCAGCAGACCCCCCATCGAGATGATCACGGCGGTGCCGGAGACCACCACGGCGTGCCCGGAGGTCTCCGCCGCGATCTCCACCGCGTCCAGGCCGGATCGGCCCTTCGCCCGTTCCTCCCGCTCCCGCCGCACGTAGAACAGCGAGTAGTCCACGCCGACCGCCATGCCGATCAGCAGGATGACGCTGGCCGTGGTGTCGGTGGCCGGCACCAGGTGCGAGGCGAGTGTGGAGAGACCCATCGCCGCGGCCACCGAGGAGAGCGCCAGCAGCACCGGCACCCCGGCGGCGATCAGCGCGCCGAACGCGATGATCAGGATGGCCAGCGTCACCGGCAGGCTGAGCAGCTCGGCGCGCTTGAAGTCCTTGCCGAGCGTGTCGTCGAGCGCCTTGTCGATCGACGGGCCGCCCACCTGCTCCACCCGCAGCTGCGGGTGCGCGTCCTGCACCTTCGCGGTGGTGTCCCGCAGCGGCTGCACCCGGTCCCCGGCGGTGCCCGGGTCGCCCGACATGGTGATCGGCACCAGCAGCGCGCTGCCGTCGCGCGACGGCATCGGCGTACCGATCGCGGCCACGCCGTCGACCTGCCGCAGCCGGTCCGCCGCGTCCTGCGCCGCGACCTTCGCGGCGGCCTGGTCGAGCGAACCCGAGCGGGCGGTGATCAGCACGTTCTCGGTCGCCGGCCGGTCGAACCCGCCACTGTCGACGATCAGCTGTGCCCGTCCGAACTCGCCGATCGCCTGATCCTCGTCGGTCGCCTCGTTCAGCCCGGCGGCGCTGCCGCCCACGAAACACACCGCCACGAAGACCACCCACAACGCGATCGCGCGCCACGGATGCTCCGCACTCCACCGTGCCAGCCGCACGGTCACCGGTCGCCTGCCCATGTCCCGGGTTCCACCCTCCTGATGCCGGCCCTGTGCCGACCCCAGATGACGCTAGGCAGCGGGCGGGGCCCCGACATCGGGGAACGGCCCCCGCTCGTCCCCGATCCGCCGGGCGAGGTCCGCGCGGCCGGAACCGGCCCCGCGGACCGGGCGGAAAAGGGCATCTCCGGGTACGCTCCGGCGCGTCTCCGGGGGACCGTCGGACGATGCACACCGGCGCAACCCCGAATCGGCTCGGGGTCATCCCCGGAGGGTGCCCCGGGGCCGCGGCTGGCATCGCGGGCAGCTGTAGGAGGACCGGTTCATGAACGCCTCCCGCCGGATCGGCGCGCCGCAGCGCGGGCACGGCTCACCCTCCCGGCCGTACGCGTTCAGCGACCTGTCGAAGTAGCCGCTCTCGCCGTTGACGTTGACGTACAGCTCGTCGAAGCTGGTGCCGCCCTGTTTGATCGCCTCGGCGAGCACGTCCCGCACGTGCCCGAGCAGCCGCAGCGCGGCCGGACGGGTGAGCGCGTCGGCCGGGCGGGTGCCGTGCAGCTTCGCCCGCCACAGTGCCTCGTCGGCGTAGATGTTGCCCACCCCGGAGATCAGCGTCTGGTCGAGCAGCGCGCGTTTGACCTCCGTACGCTTGCGCCGCAGCGCCGCCACGAACGCCTCGTCGGAGAACTCCGGGTCCATCGGGTCGCGGGCGATGTGGGCGATCTCGGCGGGCAACTCCGCCCCGCCTTCGGACACGGACAGCCCGCCGAACGTGCGCTGGTCGACGAAGCGCAGCTCCGGCCCGTCGTCGGCGAACCGGAACCGGACCCGCAGGTGCAGTTCGTCGGCCGCGCCGACCGGCTGCAGCAGCAGCTGGCCGGACATGCCGAGGTGGCCGATCACCGCGTCGCCACTGTCCAGCGGCAGCCAGAGGTACTTGCCGCGGCGGCGTACCCCGGTGATCGTCCGGCCGGCGAGCACGTCGGCGAAGTGCGCGCGGCCGGGCGCGTGCCGGCGTACCGCCCGGGGGTGGCGCACCTCGACGGCGGCGATCCGCCGGCCGATCACCCACTGGGCGAGGCCCACCCGGACGGTCTCGACCTCGGGCAGCTCAGGCACGGCCGGCGCCCGCCTCCACGTCGGAGGTGTCGCTCGTCTCCGCCTCCGCCTGCGCCGCCGCCTCGGCCTCGGCCTGCTCGGTGAGCATCCGCCAGGCCGACTCGGCCGCGCGCTGCTCGGCCTCCTTCTTGCTGCGCCCCTCCGCGCCGCCGTAGCGGTTGCCGGCCACCACCACCCAGGCGGTGAACGTCTTCAGGTGATCCGGTCCGGTGCCCTCGATCCGGTACTCGGGCACGCCGAGCCCGAGCGCGGCGGTCAGCTCCTGGAGGCTGGTCTTCCAGTCCAGCGCCGCGCCCCGGCCCGCCGACTCGGCCATCAGCGGGTCGAACAGCCGGTGGATGACGATGGCGGCGGTGTCCAGGCCGTACTGGAGGTAGATCGCACCCAGCAGCGCCTCCAGCGTGTCGGCCAGGATGCTCGCCTTGTCCCGTCCGCCGGTCGCCTCCTCGCCCTTGCCGAGCAGCAGGTACGCGCCCAGCCCGTCCGGGCCCAGGCCACGCGCCACGTCGGCGAGCGCCCGCATGTTGACCACGCTGGCGCGCAGCTTCGCCAGCTGCCCCTCGGGCAGGTCCGGGTGGTTGTGGAACAGGGCTGTGGTGATCACCACGCCGAGCACCGAGTCGCCCAGGAACTCCAGCCGCTCGTTCGTGGGCAGGCCGCCGTTCTCGTACGCGTACGAGCGGTGGGTCAGCGCGCGTTCCAGCAGTTCCGGGTCGAGCGACACCCCGAAGGCCGCCTCCAGGTGGCCGACGGGAGCACGCCGCCGCTTGTCGTTGGTCATGGTGCTACCTCGGTGTCGTGTCGGTCAGGTGCGAGATCGTGCGGGATGTCCGCGAGCAGGGAACGGACCGTCGCGGCGGCGTCGCGGCGCCACAGGTGAGCGGCGAGCGCGATACCGGAGGCGACGTCCTCGGAGCCGGCCGCGCCGTGGCACACGACCACGGTGCCGCCCACCCCGAGCAGGGCCGCGGCGCGCGGGGCGCCGCCGCGTGCGGGTGGGCCGCCGGCCAGGGCGTACGCGCCCTCGATGGCCTTGAGCAGGACGTTTCCGGTGAAGCCGTCGGTCACCACGACGTCGGCGCGGGCGCCGAGCGAGATGTCGTACCCCTCGACCAGGCCGACGTAGCGGCCGTCGCAGGGCAGCGGCGCGGCGGCGAGGGCGGGCGCGGCGACGCGGCGCAACCGGTCGCCCTTGCCCGTCTCGTGGCCGACGGAGAGCAGACCGACGCGGGGTGCGGTGACGGCGTGGGCCACCGACGCGTAGGCGGCGCCGAGGAGGGCGTGCCGGGCCAGCGTGGCCGGGCCGGGTTCGAGCGTGCCGCCGACGTCGAGCAGCACCACCGGCCCCTCGACGGCGGGCAGCGTGGCGGCGAGCGCCGGGCGGCGGATCCCGGTCCAGCGGCCGAGGCCGAGCGCGGCGGCGGTGACAGTGGCGCCGGTCGAGCCGGCGGAGACGACCGCGTCGGCGAGTCCGTCGCGGACGGCCTGCACGGCGGTGCGGACAGTGCTCTCGCCGCGGGCGGCGGTGGGATGGTCGGCCATGCCGACGACGGTCCGCACCGGGCGGACCGTGACCCGGGCGCGCTGGGCCGGTTCGAGCGCACCGATCAGCTCGTCGGCCACCTCGATCGGGCCGACGAGCAGCAGGTGCAGGGCGGGATCCGTGCGTACCGCTCGCAGAGCGCCGTCAACCACGACGGCGGGAGCATCGTCCCCGCCGAGGAGGTCGACGGCGATCCGCGCGGTGCCCGGCTCCGACGGTCCGCCGGCCGGAAGCCGGTCGGCGGTGGCGGGAGCCGGGGCACCGGGCGAGAGCCTTGGTGCGCGCGTCACCCGACCGGTGGTCGGGGACGTCACTCGGCGGCCGGGTCAGACCTCGAGGACCTGACGGCCGTTGTAGGTGCCGCAGACGGAGCAGGCGGCGTGCGGCAGCTTGGCCGACTTGCACTGCGGGCAGGCCACGGTCGCCACCGCCGAGGCCTTCCAGTTCGCCCGGCGGGCGCGGGTGTTGCTGCGCGACATCTTGCGCTTGGGGACGGCCACGGTTCTTACTCCTCTGTACGGGTCAGTTGCGTCAGGCTCGCCCAACGCGGGTCGACCTGCTGATGGCTGTGGTCGGCCGGCAGATCGTCCCAGTGCACCCCACACTCGGGGCACAGGCCTGGGCAGTCCTCCCGGCAGAGCGGGTTCGTCGGCAGCGCCAGCACCACCGCGTCCCGCAACGCCGGTTCCAGGTCGATCAGATCGCCCTGCATCCGGCCCACCTCGTCCTCCTCGGTCGTGTCGTCCGTGGTGCTGTTCTCGTACGCGTACAGCTCCTGGATCGTCACGGCCAACGAGTCGTCGATCTCGCGCAGGCAGCGGCCGCACTCGCCCTTGACGGGACCGGTGACGGTCCCGGAGACGAGTACGCCCTCGGACACCGACTCCAACCTCAGGTCGAGGTCGAGGTCCGCGCCCTCCGGCACGCCGATCAACTCCACGCCGAGGTCCGCCGGTGCCGGCACGACCCGCTTGTGCGTACGCAACGCGCCAGGTCGGCGCGGCAGTTCCCTCGTGTCGAGGACCAGCGGCGACCTGGGGTTGAGTGTGCTTGGCGAGTGTTTGGGCATAGTCAGACTCCGGCCGTTGAGAGGCCGACAAAGAAGGTTACCTGCCAGACGGGCGGACCGTCGAACCGGGGGCTCGCCTCCGGCCCGGCGGGAGCCGGCTGTCGGCGACCGGCCCGCGCGCCGCTCAGAAGGGTAGCGGGCGGTCCGCCTCGTCCCCGCCGAAGGTCCCGATCTCGCGCAGCGCGTGCATCTTGTCCCGGCCGCGCTCTATCGAGGCCAGCGCCCGGGTGAGGAACTGTTCGAAGTTCGCCAGCGCGGTGTCGACGTAGTCGTCCACCTCCTCGCGGAGGCGCTGCGCCTCGGCCCGCGCCTCGGCGATGATCCGCGCGCCCTCGTGCTCGGCCGAGACGGTGATCTCGTTGACCGAGACGAGCCGGGCGTGTTCCGCCTCACCCTCGCTGATGATCCGGTCGGCCTCGCGCTTGCCGGCCTCCATGATCTTGTCCCGCTCCTCCAGCAGCGCGGCGGCCCGGCGCAGGTCGGCGGGCAGCTCCGCGCGCAGCTCGTCGAGCGCGGCGATCATCTCGCCCCGGTCGACCATGCAGTTGTTGCGCGACATCGGGACGGAGCGGGCCTGCTCCACCATGGCGATCAGTTCGTCGATGCGATCGAGCGGGTCCACCGGTACCTCACTCCTGTCTTCGTCGGCCGCCCTCCATCATGCGGCCTCGCGCCCGGTCTCGGCGTTGCAGACATCATGTCGCGCCCGAGCCACAACCGCCCCACCCGCCCCACCCGGCGCGTCGCCCCGCCCTCACCCTCCCCGTCCCCTCTCCCCGGCGATCTTGCACTTGCGGCCCGGCGTCCGTCCCTTGCGGGAGGAATGTCCGGGCCGAAACTGCAAGATCGCGGGGGTGGGTGGGCGGAGGGAGGGTGAGACGGGGGTCAGGGGCGGAGGCGGGCGGTCAGCTGGGCGCGGACCAGGTCGGGGACGTGGGCGGAGATGTCGCCGCCCCACTTCGCCACGTCCTTGATCAGGCTGGACGAGATGAACGAGTAGAGCGGGTTGGTCGGCATGAAGAGCGTCTCCACGCCGGCCAGGCCGATGTTCATCTGGGCCATCTGCAACTCGTAGTCGAAGTCGCTCACCGCGCGCAGGCCCTTGATCAGCACACTCGCCTGCTGCGCCCGGCAGAAGTCGACGAGCAGGCCGCGGAACGACTCCACCCGGACGTTGTCGTACGAGGCGGTGACCTCGTGGAGCATGTCGATCCGCTCCTCGACCGTGAACAGGCCCTGCTTGGACTGGTTGACCAGCACTCCGACGATCACCTCGTCGAACAGCCGGCTGGCCCGGCCGATGATGTCGAGGTGTCCGTTGGTGACCGGGTCGAACGAGCCCGGGCAGACCGCACGTCTCATGATCGGCGACCGTACCAAAGAGTGGTCTCGCCGTAACGTCTGCTGCGCTCCGGAGTGACACCTTCCACCCACGTGACCGGTCCGGTACGGCTGGACCGCTCGACGATCACCAGGGCGTCCGGTGCGAGCCAGCCGCCGTCGACCAGCGCCGCCAGCATCGCGGTGATCTCCGCGTCCGGCACCGCGTACGGCGGATCGGCGAAGACCACGTCGTACGGCCCGCCGTCCGGACCCGCCGCCAGCACGGTCGCGACCCTGCCGGTGACCAGGCGCGCGGCCGGCGCGGCCCGCAGCGCGGCGATGTTCTCCCGGATCACCCGGGCGGCCCGCGCGTCGGACTCGACGAGCAGCACGTGCGCCGCGCCCCGGGACAGCGCCTCCAGACCGACCGCGCCGGAACCGGCGTACAGGTCGGCGAAGCGCGCCCCGTCCAAATCGACGTGGGAGTGCACGGCGCTGAACAGCGCCTCGCGGACCCGGTCGGAGGTGGGCCGGGTGCCGGCACCCGGCGGCGCGGCGATCCGCCGGCCGCCGAGCGTGCCGGCCACGATCCGGGTCACCGTCGCTCCCTGTGCATACCCCGACGCTACGCGACGCGCCGAGCACCCGGCCGGCGCGCCCTCGCCGTGCGTACGGGCGGTCAGACCGCGTCGAGCGCCGACGTGATCGTTCGCGGATCGACCTCGGCCCGGTTGGTCAGCAGCACGAGCCGCTGGTCGGTGTCGGGCAGCCAGGCGGCGAACGCCTTGTAGCCGCCGTTGTCCCCGGAGTGGTGCAGCGCCCGCCGGCCGGCCAGCGGGCCGACGAAGAAGCCGTAGCCGTACGCCTCGTCGGGTCGCCCGGTGGGCGCGTGCGGCGCGGTCATCGCCGCCACCGAGGCCGCGCCGAGCAGCCGGCCCCGGCGCGGTACGTCCAGCCAGGTGAGCAGGTCCGCCCCGGTGCTCCAGACGTCACCCGCGCCCAGGCTGACCGTCGTCAGGTCCCAGGACGGCACCGGACGGCCGCCCTCGTGCCCGATCGCCACGTCCGCTCGCCCGTCGCCGGAACCGGCGAAGCTACGAGTCATGCCCAGCGGCGCGAAGACCTCCTCGGCGAGGAAATCGGCGTACGGCCGGTCGGCCACCCGTTCGACGGTCCGGGCCAGCAGCACGTAGCCGGGGCTGCTGTAGTGCCACGCGGTTCCGGGCCGGAACAGCGGCGGCAGCGCCGCGAACCGGTCGAGCAGTTCGTCCGGCTCGGCCGGCCCGTGCAGGTCGATCGCCGGGTAGTCCTCCCAGTGGCCCAGGCCCGACGTGTGGGTGAGCAGGTGGTGCAGCGTGATGCCGGACCATTGTGGCGGCGGCGTGCCGGGCAGCCGGCGTACCACCGGGTCGGACAGGCTCAGCGCTCCCCGCTCGGCGAGCAGCAGCACCGCCACGGCGGCCATCTGCTTGCTGATCGAGGCGATCTGGAACCGCGTCGCCGCGGTGCACCGCCGGCCGGACGCCTCGTCGGCGACGCCGGCCACCCGGTCCACCACGTGGTCGTCGCCCCGGGTCAGAAGCAGCACGCCGTGTTCGAGTGATGGTGTCGACATCTGCGCGAGCCTAGGCACGCGACGCCCGTGCCGCAGTCCCGCGACGCCGCACCGGGGCGCCGGCCGGGCCCGCGCGTCAGCCCTTCTCCAGGTATTCGGCGCGCTCCTCGTCGACGAGCGCGGCCACCGACGCCGCGAGCGCCGGGTGCCGAGCCAGATCCGGGTCGTCCTCGACCAGTTCGATCGCCTCGGCCCGCGCGTCGCGGATCAGCTCGGTGTCGCGCAGCAGCGACAGCAGCCGCAGGTGCGAGCGCCGGCCGGACTGGGTGGCGCCCAGCACGTCGCCCTCGCGGCGCTGCTCCAGGTCGAGCTCGGCGAGCTTGAACCCGTCGGTGGTGGAGGCGACCGCGTCCAGCCGTTCCCGCGCGGACGAGCCCTCGGCCGCCTCGGTGACAAGCAGGCACAGACCGGCCGCCGAGCCCCGGCCCACCCGGCCGCGCAACTGGTGCAGCTGGGAGACTCCGAACCGGTCGGCGTCCAGCACGATCATCACCGTCGCGTTCGGCACGTTCACGCCGACCTCGACCACTGTGGTCGCGACCAGCACGTCCAGCTCGCCGTCGGCGTACGCGCGCATCACCGCGTCCTTCTCGTCCGCCGGCAGCCGCCCGTGCAGCACCCCGATCCGCAGGCCGTGCAGCGGCCCCTCGGCCAGCAGCGGGGCCACCTCGGTCACCGCCAGCGGCGGGCGCCGGCCGTTGTCGTCCTCCCGCGGCGCCTCCTCGTCCGACACCGGCCCCTCACCGATCCGCGGGCACACCACGTACGCCTGGTGGCCCTTCGCGACCTCCTCGCGCAACCGGCGCCAGGCCCGGTCGAGGAACGCCGGCTTCTCGGCGGCCGGGACCACGTGCGAGGCGATCGGCGAACGGCCCTGCGGGAGCTGGGACAGCGTGGAGGTCTCCAGGTCGCCGTAGACGGTCATGGCCACGGTGCGCGGGATCGGTGTCGCGGTCATCACCAGCACGTGCGGCGGCTGCTCGGCCTTGGCGCGCAGCGCGTCGCGCTGCTCCACGCCGAAGCGGTGCTGCTCGTCCACCACCACCAGGCCGAGGTCGTGGAAGTCGACGCCCTCGTAGAGCAGGGCGTGCGTGCCGAGCACGATGCCGGCGCGGCCCTCGGCCACCTCGGCCAGCGCCCGGCGCCGGGCCGCCGCGCCGAGCGAACCGGTGATCAGTTCGACCCGCGTGGCGTCCTCGGCGGCGCCCAGCTCACCGGCCCGGCCGAGCGGGCCGAGCAGGTCGAGGATGCCCCGGTGGTGCTGAGCGGCGAGCACCTCGGTCGGGGCCAGCAACGCGGCCTGTCCACCGGCGTCGACCACCTGGAGCATGGCGCGCAACGCCACCACCGTCTTACCGGAGCCCACCTCGCCCTGGAGCAGCCGGTGCATCGGGTGCGGCCGGGCCAGGTCGGCGGCGATCTCCCGCCCGACGACCTGCTGGCCGGAGGTCAGCTCGTACGGCAGCCGCGCGTCGAACGCGTCGAGCAGGCCGCCCGCCTTCGCCGGCCGGGCCCGTCCCGGGGACGCCGCCGCCCGCTGCTTGCGCTGCACCAGCGTGAGCTGCACGGCGAACGCCTCGTCCCACTTCAGCCTGCGGCGGGCCCGGTAGAGCGCCTCCTTGCTGGTCGGACGGTGGATCTCACGCAACGCGGTGCCGATGTCGGCCAGGTTGCGGGTGGCCCGCACGGTGGCCGGCAGCGGGTCCTCCGGCGGGGTGAACGTGTCGAGCACGACGCGGACGCAGCGGGCGATCACCCAGGTCGGCACCGCCGCCGCGGCCGGGTAGACCGGGATCAGCGCCCCGGCGAACTCCTCGACCTCCTCGTTCGCCGCCGCCTCGCCCTCGCCGCCCTCGCCGAGCAGGACGTACTCCGGGCCGTTGAGCTGCCGCTTGCCCCGGAACTCGGTCACCTTGCCGGCGAACAGCCCCCACCGGCCGGGCCGCAGCTCCCGCTCGCGCCACGCCTGGTTGCCGAAGAACGTGCAGGTGAGCACGCCGCCGGAACCGTCGCCGACGGTGACCTCCAGCAGGTTGCCGCGCCGCTGGCGCATCGGGCGCACGGCGGTGCGCTGCACCTGGGCGAGCACCGTGACCTGCTCCCCCACGTCGAGCGAGCGGATGTCGGTGTGCTCGCCGCGCTCGTCGTACCGGCGCGGGAAGTGGTAGATCAGGTCGCCCGCGGTGTGCAGGTCGAGATGCCCGGCCAGCGCCTTCGCGGTGC
The DNA here is from genome assembly GCF_015354395.1 of Micromonospora sp. ANENR4. Taxonomy (NCBI): domain Bacteria; kingdom Bacillati; phylum Actinomycetota; class Actinomycetes; order Micromonosporales; family Micromonosporaceae; genus Micromonospora; species Micromonospora sp. ANENR4. The sequence goes on along the minus strand of NZ_JADKYQ010000003.1, from coordinate 312,610 downwards.
GCTCACCGACCAGTTTCTTCAGCGGCGTGTCCACTGTGGCCGCTTCACCAGTCATTCGACCCCCACCAGGAGCGGATAGTGCGGCTGCCCGCCCTCGTACGCCTGCACCTCGACGAACGGCCAGGCCCCCTCGACGTGCGCGCGGACCCGGTCGGCCAGCCCGGCCGGCGCGTCAGCGCCGCAGAGCAGCGTGACCAGTTCGCCGCCACCGCCGAGCATCCGGTCCACCACTGCGGTGCAGGTGTCGACCAGATCCTGCCCGATCAGGTGCACCTCGCCCTCGACCAGGGCCAGCACGTCACCCGGGCGGGCCGGGCCGGCGACGGTGAGCGCCTCCCGGGCGGCGTGGCAGACCTCGGCGTACCGGCAGGCGCCGGCCGCCTCGGCCATCGCGATCACGTCGTCCTCGAACCGCCGCTTCGGATCGCGGACGGCGAGCGCCGCGAGCGCCTGCACCGGTGAGCGGGTGGGCACCACGCTCACCTTCACGCCGAGGCCGTGCGCCTCCCGGGCTGCCGCGCTCGCCACGGACTGGGTGTTCGGGTCGTTCGGCAGCACCACCACCCGGGCGGCGCCGGTGGCCCGGATCGCGTCGAGCAGTTCACCGGTGGACGGGTTGGCGGGCACCACGACGGCGCCCTCGGCGGCGAACAGCTCCGCGATGCCCGCGCCGGTGGCGACCACCACGGCGGCCCGCCCCTCCGGCAGCGGCACCTGCGGCCCGGGCGCCGGGGCGGTCTGGTCGGCGAAGCGGGTCACGCTGATCCGGTGCGGGCGGCCGGCGACCACGCCTGCCTCGACCGCCGCCCCGATGTCGTTGACGTGCACGTGCACGTTCCAGGTGCCGGCGCCGTCGCCGACGATCGCGAGGGAGTCGCCGAGCGCGTCCAGCTCGGCGCGCAGCCGGGTCACCGCGTCGTCGCCTGCGTCGAGCAGATACTGCACCTCGTAGGCGTACGCGTCGGAGCCGCTCTCCCGCACGGAGGTGACCGGCGCGCGGCGGGCGGGCGGCGCGGGCGCCGGCCGGCCCGGGCTCTCCCCCGTGATCACCTCGACCAGCGCGTCCAGCAGCAGGCACAGGCCGCGCCCGCCGGCGTCGACGACGCCCGCGCGGGCCAGCTCCGGCAACTGCTCGGGGGTACGCGCCAGCGCGTGCGCCGCCGCCTCGCTCGCGGCCCGGGCCACGGCGCGCAGGTCGTCGCTGTCCGCCCGGCGAGCCGCATGCGCCGCGGCGGCGACCACACTCAGCAGCGTGCCCTCGACCGGCCGGGCGACAGCGGCGTAGGCGGCGGTGGTGGCGTCGGCCAGCGCGTCGGCGAGCTGCCGCCCGCGCACCGCGGGCACGGCGGCGAGCGTGTCGGCGAGACCGCGCAGGATCTGCGAGAGGATCACCCCGGAGTTGCCGCGTGCGCCGAGCAGCGCGCCCCGGGCCATCAGCCGCAGCGCGTGCCCGTGCGGGGTGTGCCCGTCGTCGGGGAGGGTGCCGAGGTCCATCGCCAGGGCCTGCTGGGCCGAGGTGAACGTGAGCACCAGGTTGGTGCCGGTGTCGCCGTCGGGCACCGGGTAGACGTTCAGGTCGTCGATCTCGCCCTGGTGGGCCCGGAGGGCGGTCAGCCCGCTCGCGCACCAGCGGCGTACCGCTGCGGCGTCGAGGGTCTCCAGCACGTCGGGAAGCCTACTGGCGCACACCGACACGCGCCGGGGTCGTCGCCGCGTGTCCGCCCCGGCGGACGGCCCGGCCGGGACGCCGGTACGCTGGGTGGGCTCGCGAAAGGGCCGGTTGGGCGTACCGACTGTCATCGGGTAACCTGACCAGGTTGCCCGGGCAGCGCCTGGCGGCGACCTCATGAACGTTTCAATCCCAGGAGTATCCCGTGGCTAGCGTGTGCGACGTCTGTGGCAAGGGGCCGGGCTTCGGCCACAACGTGTCCCACTCGCACCGGCGGACCAACCGCCGCTGGAACCCGAACATCCAGTCGGTGCGCACCCCGGCCGGTGGCGGCAACACCAAGAAGTTGAAGGTCTGCACCTCGTGCATCAAGGCCGGCAAGGTCACCCGCGCCTGACGCGGTAGCGCCACCGGAACATCGTCGGTCGCCGGCGGATCCCTTCGGGGTCCGCCGGCTTCTGTCGTGTCCGGCGACCCGCCGTGCCCACCGGCCCGGTATCGGCCGACCCGCCCCCGCACCCCTGACCGACCGTACGGCGACCGCCTCGATCCGGCCGGTTAGGGTGCTGCTGCGCCGGCCGTCCGGTTCCGGCGCGAGCCGTGGGGAGGGTGACCGGTGGACCTCGATCTGGGTCGCGAGCAACTGGTGGTGGTCGGCGCGTCGTTCGGCTCGCTGAGCTGGTTCGACCAGGAGCTGCCGCCGGGCAGCGTGGTGCTGGTCGAGGAGCCGGACGTGATCGCCCGCCGCGACCTGGCCCGGTTCGCCGAGCGGCTGCCGATGATCGGGCGTCTCGTCGCGGCCGAGTACCAGACCGGCTTCGACCCGGACGCCCTGCTCGCCCGCGAGCCCGGCCTCGCCGACGCCCGGCTGGTCCTGCCCGGCCTGGAGTACGCGGTCGGCGCCACCGCCCGGCTCGCCGACCGGCTCGGCCTGCCCGGCGCCGGGGTGGAGGCCGCCGACGTCTTCTCCGACAAGCACCGGATGCGGCTGCTCGCCGACCGGATCGGGCTCGCCAACCCGGCGTACGAGCTGGTCGACGACCCGGCGCGGGCGGTGGAGTTCGCGCAGGCGCACGGCGGGCGGTGCGTGCTCAAGCCCACCCGCCGCTCGGGCAGCCTGGGCGTGCAGCTGATCACCGACGCGGCCGAGGTGCCGGCCCGCTGGGCGGCCAGCGCCGCCCCGCCCGACCCGGCCGAGGCCACCGAGCGCGGCCTGCCCACCGGCGTGCTGGTCGAGGAGCTGCTTGTCGGTTCCGAGCACAGCGTGGAGCTGCTCGTGGCCGAGGGCGAGGTGGTCTTCGCCAACGTCACCGACAAGCGGATCGCCGGTGGCCGCTACCCGGTCGAGACCGGCCACACCGTGCCGTCCGCGCTGCCCGCCGACGCGAACGACGCGCTGCGCGCCGCCGCGGTACGCCTCGCCGAGGCGGCCGGCTTCCGCAGCGGCATGCTGCACAGCGAGTGGATCCTCGCCGACGGCGTGCCGACGCTGGTGGAGTGCGCGGCCCGGATGCCGGGCGACATGATCACCGCGCTCATCTCGATCGCCTACGAGCGGGACGTCATCGAGGCGTATCTGCGGATCCTGCGTGGCGAACGGCCGGAGCTGCCGGCGCGGGCGACCGGCGCGGCGGCGATCGAGTTCCTGATCGCGCCGCCCGGCCGGGTGACCGCCGTGGACGGCAGGCGCGACGCGCTGCGCGTGCCGGGCGTGCTCGACGTGCAGGTGGAGACGAAGGTCGGTCAGACCGTGCCGGAGCTGCTCTCCTCGGCGCACCGCAGCGGGCACCTGATGACCTGGGGTGCCACCCCGGACGAGGCGGCGGACGCCGCCCGTCGCGCCGCCGGGGCGATCCGCATCTCGGTGGGCTAGAGGGTACGGCCGTACGACAGGCAGCCCGGGGCGTCCTTGTAGAAGCCGAAGTTCGGGATCCGCTCGTAGCCGGCCGAGGTGTACATGGCGATCGCCTCGGGCTGCTTGTCGCCGCACTCCAGCACGATCCGCTTGCGGCCGTGATCGCGGGCGGACCGCTCGACCGCGCCGAGCACCGCGCGGGCCACGCCCCGGCCCCGGGCCGCCGGGTCGGTGTACATCCGCTTCAGCTCGGCCGTGTCGCCGTCCTCGCCGTGGCTGCGCCAGCCGCCGCAGCCGACCGGCCGCCCGTCCAGGTAGGCGACGAGGAACGTGCCGTCCGGCGGGGTGAACTCGGCCGCGTCGACGGGGGTCTCGTCGCCGCTGCCGCCGTACCGGGCGCCGAGGTCGGCCAGCGCCGCCCGGATCAGCGCCTGCGACTCGGGCGCGTCGAAGCGCCGCTCCCGGATCTCGATCTCGCTCACCGTGCCAGGTTACGACCGCCGCCGGCCCGGCCCGGCCCGGCCGCCGGGGGTCGGACGCAGATCACTCCCGCCCGGTCACTCCGCCCTGCGGCTGCGCCGGTTACTCCGCCGTCCGGCGGCCGTGCCGACTATTCCGCCGTCCGGCGGCCGGGCCGACTATTCCGCCGTCCGGCGGAAGTGGTCCCAGCCGCGCGGACCGCTGTAGGCGGCGCCGTCGACGGTGACCCCGGCGCCGGCCGCCACCCGCCCGACCGGCAACCAGCCGTCCGGGAGCGCGGCGTCCGCCGGGAACGTCGCGGCCAGCGCGTGGTCCTCGCCGCCGGCCAGGATCCAGGCGTACGGGTCGACGCCGAGCGCCTGCGCCGCGTCCCGCATCTGCCGGGGCACCTCGAACGCGTCGCGGCTCACGTCGATCGCGACGCCGCTGGCGGTCGCCACGTGCCCGAGGTCGGCCAGCAGCCCGTCCGACACGTCGATCATGGCGGTGGCCCCGGCCGCGGCGGCAGCGGGTCCGGCGGCGTACGGCACCTCGGGGCGGCGGAACGCCTCGACCAGCAGCCGCGGCGTGCGGAAACCCCGGGACAGCACGGTGTAGCCGGCCGCCGACCAGCCGGTGCGTCCGGCCAGCGCCACAATGTCACCGGGGCGGGCGCCGGAGCGCACCACCGGGTCACGGCCGGCCAGGTCGCCGAGCGCCGTCACCGCGACGGTGAGCGTCGGGCTGCCGGACATGTCCCCGCCGACCACGCTCGCGCCGACCAGCGCCGCCTCCGCGCCCAGCCCGTCGGCCAGTTCCTCGGCCCAGGCCGGGTCCAGCTCGGCCGGCATGCAGAGCGCGACGAGCAGCGCCGTCGGGGTGGCGCCCATCGCGGCGATGTCGGCGAGGTTGGCCGCCGCCGCCCGGTGTCCCACGTCCCGCGCCGACGACCAGTCACGGCGGAAGTGCCGCCCCTCCACCAGCACGTCGGTCGAGGCGACCACCCGCCGGTCCGGCGCGGCCACCACCGCGCCGTCGTCGCCGGGGCCGAGCAGGCAGTTCCGTCCCTGTGCCAGCCGGGCGGTCACCCGGCCGATCAGGCCGAACTCGCCGACATCAGTGACAGTCATTCCGTCCCCTCGCTCCGCTGCGTCGTTCCGCACGTCCCACCCCTGTCCGCACCGGCGTGTGCTCGCTCACCGCGTCCGACCGGCAACCGATAGGGATCACGGCCGCTCAGTACGGTAGTTTCACCCTTCGGGTCGCCCGGAGGCGACGGACGGAGGTCGAGTCGTGGTACAGGCGTACATCCTCATCCAGACCGAGGTCGGCCGGGCGCGTGACGTGGCCGGTCTGATCGCGGACCTGGCCGGCGTGGTACGGGTCGACGCCGTCACCGGGCCGTACGACGTGGTGGTGCTCACCGAGGCGAACACCGTCGACGAGCTCGGCAAACTCATCGTCAGCAAGGTGCAGATGGTGCCCGGCATCACCCGCACCCTCACGTGTTCGGTGGTGCGGCTGTAAGTGGACGAGAAGGACACCTCCCCCCGCCGGGACGGCGCCACCCGCCGTGCCGCGCTCTGGGCGACGCTGGTCGCGGTGCCGGTGACCCTGGCGGTGGCCGGGTTCACGTTCGCCAAGCTGGCCCCGGAGTCGCCGGACGCCGCGCCGAGCGCGTCGGCGAGTCCCCGGGCGCAGTCCAGCGCGCCGGTCGAGATGCCCGCCCCGGCCCTGGCCGAGCGCCCGACCATCCTCTGCCGCGCCCTGATGTCGCAGCTCCCGGACAGCGTGCGTGACCTGCCGCAGCGTCCGGTCACCGCGGGCCCGGAGCAGAACGCCGCGTACGGCGACCCGGCGCTGACCGTGGCCTGCGGCGGCAGCCCGGCGGAGTTCCCGCCCACCGACGAGGTGTGGACGGTCAACCAGGTCTGCTGGCACGCGGCGCAGGAGGCCGACGCCACGGTGCTGACCACCGTCGACCGGGAGACCCCGATCCGGGTGCGGATGCCGAAGTCGTACGAGCCGCCGCTGCAGTGGGTGACCTCGATCTCCGACACGATCGTCAGCTCGGTCCCCTCGGCGAAGCAGGCCCCCTCGGGCTGCTCCGCCTGACGCCCGCCGGCCCAGCGGCCGGCGGGCGGTGCCGGCCGTCAGCGGCCGGCGCGGCGGTGCAGGGCGGTACGGATCAGCCGGTTGACCAGCTTCGGGTACTCCAGCCCGCTGGCCGACCACATCCGCGGGAACATCGACGTCGGGGTGAAGCCCGGCATCGTGTTGATCTCGTTGAGGTAGACATCCATCTGCGGGGTCACGAAGAAGTCGACCCGGGCCAGGCCGGAGCAGTCGAGCGCGGTGAAGGCCCGGGTGGCGTAGTCGCGCACCTGCCGGGCGACCGGCTCGGGCAGGTCGGCCGGCACGTCGTACTCGCAGACCTGGTCGGCGAAGATGTACTTGGCCTCGAAGTCGTACCAGTCCTGATCGCCGATCATCCGCACCTCGGCGAGCACGGAGGCCTCCGGCGCGCCACCGGCCTCGCCCTCCAGCACGCCGCACTCGATCTCGCGGCCGACCACGGCGCCCTCGACGAGCACCTTGCTGTCGATCTCCCGCGCGGTGACGAGCGCGGCGTCCAGGTCCGCCCAGTCGTCGACCTTGGTGATGCCGAACGAGGAGCCGGCCCGGGACGGCTTGACGAAGACGGGCAGCCCGAGGCGCTCCTTGTCCTCGTCGCTGAGCGACATCCCGGCGCGCAGCACCGCGTACGGGCCGACCGGGATGCCCTCGGCGGCGCAGAGCTTCTTGGTGAACTCCTTGTCCATGGCCGCGGCGGACGCGAAGACGTTCGCGCCGACGTAGGGGATGTCGGCCATCTCCAGCATGCCCTGGATGGTGCCGTCCTCCCCGTACGCGCCGTGCAGCACCGGGAAGACCACGTCCACGTCGGCCAGCGCGACCGGACCCTGGGCGGGGTCGAGCACCATCAGGCCGCCGACGGCGGGGTCGGCGCGCAGCACCAGTTCGGCGCCGGAGCCGGCGGTCACCTCGGGGAGCTTGCGGTCGGCGATGGCGAGCCGGCTCGGGTCGCCGCTGGCGAGCACCCACTGGCCCTGCCGGGTGATGCCGACCGGGACCACCTCGAACTCGTCCGGGTCGAGCGCGGCCAGCACGCTGCCGGCGCTGACGCACGAGATGCCGTGTTCGGGGCTGCGGCCGCCGAAGACGATCGCCACACGGGTCTTGCCTGGGGTGGTCATGGTCACCTCATCGTTCGCGACTGCGGCTGGCCGTGCTCGCCGGTGGCGCTCACCCGACTGACCTTACTGTGCGTTGCCGCAAGCGGTGGTCGTTACCCGGGGAGACGCGGAGTCGCGTGGCAAACGGTCAAGGTGACATATACGGGGAGTAACGGAGTGGTGTGCCTCAGAAGGCCGGGTGCCGGGGCCGGCGGCCGACCGCGATGACCTTCACCCGCTGCCGGCCCGCCCGCACCATGCCCAGCGCCATGAACGCGCCGGCGATCCGGTCGGCCGCCTCCCGGCTGCTGGCGCCGACGACCTGACGGCGGCGTTCCGGGCTGGTCCGTTCGTCGCGTCGACTGCCGTCCGGCGGACGCACGTCGGTGAGGACGACGAGGAACCTGGTCACCGCGCAATTCCTCCCGTCTCGTGGACCGGCAGGGGCACGCGGCGGTCGGATCGTGGGGGAGTGAAGAATCCGACCACCGCGCGCCCCATCCCCTCCGGTCGCTCACCACCACCGTCGCCACGACAACCGGCGGTGAGGACGCCGTCACACATTGACAGGTTGACCGGCGTGAATGCAACTCTCATCGACTTTCTCTCACGCCCACTTTCCCGAGAGATGTGCGACCATCGATGCATGGCGCCGAAGACCGCCCGGGCCCGACGGCTCGGCATCGCCCTGCGGACCCACCGGGAGGCCGTCGGCCTCACCCTGGAGGCCGCAGCCGACGAGATCAACAGCACCCGGAGCACGCTGTCCCGCTACGAGAACGCGCAGACGCTCGTCAGCCCCGCCACCGTGCGCGCGCTGCTGACCAGCTACGGCGTGGACCCGGCCGACATCGCCGCGGCGGTGCAGCTGGCGAAGGACGCCCGCAAGCCGGGCTGGTGGGTGTCCTATTCGTACCTGCTGGACCAGCGCACCATCGACTTCATCGCGCTGGAGGCCGAGGCCACCGGTATCGCGAACTTCGAACCGTCTGTGGTGCCCGGTCTGCTGCAGACCGCCGACTACATCCGCGGGGTGATGCGCGGCGGCCCCCACACGCTCACCGACGAGCAGGTGGAGCAACGGGTCCAGCTACGGCTGGACCGCCAGCAGCGGCTCTCCGGGTCCGAGCCGCCGATCCTCGACGCCATCATCGACGAGGGCGCGCTGCTGCGCCCGGTCGGTGACCACTCGGTCATGTCCGGCCAGCTCCAGCACCTGCTGAAGATGGCCGAGCTGCCGAACGTCACGGTGCAGGTGATCCCGCTCGCCGCCGGCTACCACCGGGGCACCCGGGGATCGCTGCACATCCTGGAGTTCGCCGACCCGGAGGACCCGATCATCGCCTCGGTGGAGACAGTCGCCGGGCAGATGGTCCTCGACCGGCCGAGTGACCTGCGTACCTGCGCCAAGATCATGGAGCACCTGCGGACCGTGGCGCTGAGCCCGGCGGCCAGTCGGGACCAGCTCCTCCGCCTGCTGAACGAGAGGTGACCAGATGAACGGCACGAATCCCACACCGGCCCGCTGGCGCAAGAGCAGCCACAGCGGCGACGAGGGCGCGTGCGTGGAGATGGCGCCGCTGCCCGGCGCGGTGGCGGTCCGCGACTCCAAGGACCCGGCCGGCCCGGTGCTGGTGTTCCCGCCGCACACCTGGGCCGCGTTCACCGCCGCGCCGCCGAGCGCCTGACCGGCCCGTCCGGCGGGCGGCGTCAGCCGAGTGGGGCGGCGGCGGTGGCGGCACCGCGTACCGCCTCCAGCGCCGCGATGGCCACCCCCCGCGCGCCGGCCATGTCCCGGTCCGGCACCAGCGCGAAGGTGGCCACCGCCCGCTGCTCCTCCCGCAGCACCGTGTGCTCGGCGACCGCGGCGAGGAACCAGTCCCGGAACTCCGGCGCCGCCTCCACCACGCCCCCGCCGACGAAGTACGCGTGCGGGTCGGTGAAGTTGGCCGCGATGGTGAACAGCCGGCCCAGCGCCTTGGCCTGCTGGGTGAAGACCAGGCGGGCCAGCGGGTCGCCGCGTTCGCCGTAGCCGCGCAGCAGCTTCGCCGCCCGGTCCGGCTCCTCCGCCGCGAGCGGATGCTCCGGATGCCGGGCCAGCCAGTACGGCAGCAGGTTGCGCCGGATCGCGGTGAGCGAGGCGACGCTCTCCGCGTCCCCGGTGAAACCGCAGGCGCAGACCGGCGCCGCCTGGTCCGGCTCGATCAGGCCGTCCAGCGGGATGTGCACGTGCCCGAACTCGCCGGCCATGCCGGCCGCGCCGCCGACCACCCGGCCGGACTCCACCACGCCCCCGCCGAGCCCGGTGCCGACGATCGCGGACACCGACGACCGGGCCATCGCCTCGGCGCCGAAGTAGACGTGGTGGGCGTAGAGGGCGGCGGCGTTGCCGTCGTTGGCGTACACCACAGGCAGGCCCAGCCGCCGTTCCAGCGCGGAGCGCACGTCGAAGCCCCGCCATGCGGGCTGGGAGAAGTTCGTCGAGCCGCGGGACGAGATCACACCGGTGGCGCTGGCCGGGCCGGGCGTGTCCAGCCCGACCGCGCGGACCAGGTCACGCGGTACGCCGGTGTGGGCCAGGACGCCGTCGAACGCCCGCGCCAGTGCCTCCACCGCCGCCTCCGGGCCGGCGCCGACGTCGCTCGGGATCTCCAGCAGCCCGTCCACCAGGAACCGGCCGTCGACTGTGAGCACCGTGGCGTTGTCACTAGTGCCCCCGTTGTCCAGCCCCACCACCACCGGCACACCTGCGCTGCCCACCGCCACCGCCTCCCGCCGCGCCTGACCCGAGGCTAGTTCCCGTCCGGGCCACCCGCCACGCCCCCCGGCGGGACTCCCCGGCCGCGGTCAGCCGGGACGGCGGGCGGTCACCGCTGTCGCCTCGCGTTCCTCGTCGCGGACCACCGCCGGTTGCAGCCCGGCGGCGGTGAACACGGCGCACAGCTCCGGGGCCTGCGCGACGCTCACCTCGACCACGACGTGCCCGCCCGGGGCGAGCCACTGCGCCGCGCCGGAGGCGACCCGGCGCAGCACGGCCAGGCCGTCGGTGCCGCCGTCCAGCGCCACCGGCGCCTCGTACAGGCGTGCCTCGGCCGGCAGCGAGGCCACCGCGGCGGTCGGCACGTACGGCGCGTTCGCCACTACCAGGTCCAGCGTCCCGCGCCGGCCGGCCGGCAGCGCGTCGAACAGGTCGCCCTGGTAGACCGGGACGCCCAGTGGTTCGAGGTTGCGCCGGGCGCAGGCCACCGCCACCGGATCGATGTCGGCGGCGGCCAGCCAGCGCGGCGTCAGCCGCTCGTGCAGCACCACGGCGGCGGCGCCGGAGCCGCAGCACAGGTCGAGCACCGCGGGCGCCGGCCCGGCCAGCGCCGTCGCGGTGTCGACGAGCAGGGCGGTCCGGCCGCGCGGCACGAAGACCCCCGGGTGGACGGCGATGCGCCGGCCGCAGAACTCGGCCCAGCCGAGCAGGTGCTCCAGCGGCAGGCCGGCGACGCGACGGTCGGCCAGCCGGGTCAGCGACTGCGCCGAGTCGGCGGCGGCGATCAGCAGGTCCGCCTCGTCCTCGGCGAAGACGCAACCGGCGGCGCGCAGCCGCCGGACGAGGGCCGGGCGGTCGGGGGTGAACACGGTGGATGCCATGGCAAGCCTTTCGGGAAGCGCTCGTCGGCGCCCCCGGCGTCGCCTCAGCCCCGAAGCGACGCGGACTCGGAGGGAGCGCCGGTCCTCTGCTCGTGGATCGGACTCACCTCCTCGGGTCGGGGCCGCACGGGCCGTGGCTGCCCGTCACCTTAGCCCAGCGGCCGATACGGCGTCAGCCCGCCGCGTCCAGCGCCGCCGTCACGTCGGCGAGCAGGTCGGCGGTGTCCTCGACGCCGCAGGAGAACCGCACGAAGCCCGGCGTCGTGTCGTCGCCCCACTGGGCCCGCCGGTCGGCGGTGCTGTGCAGGCCACCGAACGAGGTGGCGGCGGCCACCAGGCGGGAGGCGGCGAGGAACCGGGCCACCCGGCGCTCGTCATCCAGGTCGAACGAGAGCACACCCGGTACGCGCCGCATCTGGGCCGACGCGACCGGGTACGCCGGATCGTCCGGCCGTCCGGGCCAGCGCAGGCCGGTGACGTCCGGGCGGTCCGCGAGCAGGTCGGCCAGCGCCCGCGCGTTCGCGGTCTGCCGGGCCAGCCGCAGGTCGAGCGTGGCCAGCGACCGGTGGGCCAGCCAGCAGTCGAACGCGCCGGGCACACCGCCGGTGGTGTTGCGCCAGGTGGTCGCCGCGTCCCGCAGCCCGGCGTCCCGTGTCGCCAGGTAGCCGAGCAGCAGGTCCGAGTGGCCGGTCAGCGCCTTCGTGCCGGAGGCGACCACCACGTCCGCGCCGAGGTCCAGCGGGCGCTGGCCGAGCGGCGTGGCGGTGGTGTTGTCCACCGCCACCAGCGCTCCCGCGGCGTGCGCGGCGGCGGCCACCGCCGCGACGTCGACGACATCCAGGCCGGGGTTCGCCGGGGTCTCCAGCAGCACCAGCCGGACACCGTCGAACGACGGGTACGGCCCGGCCGTGGGCACGAGCACCACACGTACCCCGAGCTGCTCCAGCGCGCCGGAGGCGAAGGAGCGCACCGAGTAGTAGCCGTCGGCGGGCAGCAGCACGGTGTCGCCGGGACGCAGCACCGTCAGCAGCAGCCCGGTGATGGCGGCCTGGCCGCTGGCGAAGACCCGGCAGTCGCCGCCCTCCAGCTCACCGATCGCGGTCTCCAGCAGCCGCCGGGTCGGGTTGTCGGGCCGCCCGTACCCGTCCACCGCCGCCGACGGGCCGCGCTCCGGGTCCAGGTGGTACGGCGCGGCGAAGACCGGGCCGGGCAGGAACGGCTGCCCGGGTACCGCGTCCGGCAGGCCGGCGTGCACGCTGCGCGTGCCGTCACCCCAGTGCTCGCTGCTCATCCCCGCTCCGTTCACTCGTACGACTCAGGCTTGGCGGTACGGCTCATCAGCGCGTCCACCGCCAGGCGCGGATCCATCCCCTCGTGGCAGATCCGCTCGATCTGCTCGGTGATCGGCATCTCGACGCCGTGCGCCCGGGCCAGGTCGCGGATGGCCAGGCAGCTCTTGACGCCCTCGGCGGTCTGCCGGGTGGCCGCCTGGGCCTGCTCCAGCGTCTCGCCCCGGCCCAGGTGCTCGCCGAAGGTGCGGTTGCGGGCCATCGGCGACGAGCAGGAGGCGACCAGGTCACCCATGCCGGCCAGCCCGGCGAACGTGATCGGGTCGGCGCCGAGCGCCACGCCCAGCCGGGCGGTCTCGGCCAGGCCGCGGGTCATCAGCATGGCGCGGGTGTTGTCGCCGAAGCCCATCGCGGTGGCGATGCCGTACGCCAGCGCGATCACGTTCTTCACCGCGCCGCCCAGCTCGCAGCCGATCACGTCGTCGTTCGTGTAGGGGCGGAAGTACGGCGTGCGGATGGACGCCTGCACCAGCGCGGTGCGACGGCTGTCGGTGCCCGCGACCACTGTGGCGGCCGGCTGTTCGGCGGCGATCTCCGGGGCCAGGTTGGGCCCGGAGACGACCACCACCCGGTCGGCGGGCACCCCGGCGGTCTCGGTGATCACCTGGCTCATCCGCTTGGTGGTGCCCAGCTCGATGCCCTTCATCAGCGACACGAGCGTGGCGTCCGGCGCCAGGTACGGCGTCCAGTCGGCGAGGTTGCCGCGCAGCGTCTGCGAGGGCACCGAGAGCACCACCACCTCGGCTCCCTCGATCGCCTCGGCGGCGTCACCGGTGGCGGTCACCCGCTCGGGCAGGCGGATCCCCGGCAGGTACTCCGGGTTGTGCCGCCCGGTCCGGATCGCCTCGGCGACGGCGGCCCGGCGGGCCAGGACCGTCACGTCCCGCCCGGCGTCGGCGAGGATCTTGGCGAACGCGGTCCCCCAGGAACCGGCGCCCAGCACGGCGACGTGCCCGCTCATTCGGTGACCTCCCGGGTGCCGGTGCGGGCGGGCCGCTGCCAGAGCGGCGGTGGTGTGCCGCCGCGGATCTCCGCGACCAGATCCCGGATGCGCAGCATGATGGTGTCCGTCATCTCCTCCAGGATCGGCCGGGTCGGCGTGGCGCCGGCCCAGCGGCTCAGGTCCACCGGCGGCCCGGCGATCACCGTCACCGGGGTACGCGGGCGCAGCCCGAACCGGGCCGTACGCGGGTCGAACATCCGTTCCGGGCCGACCATCGCGATCGGGACCACCGGGGCGCCGGTGGCCAGCGCCAGCCGGGCCGCGCCGGTCTTGCCCTTCATCGGCCACAGGTCCGGCTCCCGAGTGGTGGTGCCCTCCGGGTAGATCACCACCGCGCCTCCCTCGGCCAGCGCGGCGACCAGCTTGTCCAGCGACTTGACCGCTTCGACGGTGCCCCGCTCGACCGGGATCTGCTGGCAGCGGTGCAGGATCCAGCCGACCACCGGCACCCGGAACACGCTGGCCTTGCCGAGGAAGCGCGGCCAGCGCCCGGCGTCGTAGACGTAGTGCGCGACCACGAGCGGGTCGGCGTGCGAGATGTGGTTCGGCACGAGGATCACGCCGCCGTCGCCGCGCAGGTGCTCCATGCCCCGCCAGGTGCGCCGGGTCCAGACCGTCATCAGCGGCTTCACCAGCACCACGGCGAGCCGTCGCCAGAACCCCAGCCTGCGCCGTGCCACAGTGCCTCCTCGATCCGCCCACGCGCCCCGGCACAGAATCATGCCTGTTCGCCCCCGCTGCGGCCAGTGCGGGTACCGGCGGCCCCGCTGGCAGGATGGTCGGCGTGTCTGAGGCCCGCTGGACCGTGGTGATGCCGGTGAAGCGCCTGCCGGCGGCGAAGAGCCGTCTGCGGGGCGCGCTGCCCGGCGTACCCCATGAGGAGCTGGCACTGGCCCTGGCGGCCGACACGCTGCGCGCGGTGCGGGCGTGCCCGGCGGTGGCCCTGGTGCTCGTGGTCACCGACGACCCGCTGGTGGCGGCGGCGGCCGGCGCGACGGGCGCCGACGTCGCCGGCGACCCCGGCGGCGGCCTCAACGCGGCGTTCCGGCACGGCGCGGCGGTCGCCGGGCCGCGCGCCGCGGTGGCCTGCCTGACCGCCGACCTGCCCGCGCTGCGACCGGCCGACCTGGCCGCCGCGCTGCGGGCCACCCAGCGGGTACGCGGGTTCGTGGCTGATGCCCCGGGGGGAGGCACGGTGCTGCTCGCCGCGCCGGCCGGCGCGGCGCTGTCGCCGCGGTTCGGGCCCGGCTCGGCCGCGGCGCACGCGGCGAGCGGGGCGCTGCCGCTCGCCGGGGAGTGGCCCAGCCTGCGCCGGGACGTGGACACCCCGGCGGACCTGGCCGACGCCGCCGGGCTGGGCGTGGGGCCGCGCACCGCCGCGCTGCTGGCCCGGGTCGCCGGGGCGGTCCGGTACGGTGCTGGCATGCAGGGGACGGTGGCCACCTACGACGCGTCGACCCGCAGTGGCGTGCTGCTGCTCGACGACGGTACCGAGCTGGCGTTCCCGGCCCGCGCGTTCGACGCCTCCGGGCTGCGGCTGCTCCGATTGGGGCAGCGTGTCCGGATCGAGCGGGACGCCGACGGCGAGGTGGTCCGGGTGACCTTGCCGACGATGGCGTGAACAACCTGGCCCGAGTTCATTTTCCGTTCACCCTTGTCGGGGAATCATGAGGTGGTGAGCACCCCTCGCGAGCACCCCGACGGCCCGCCGCCGATCCTCGACCCCGGCACGCCCCGCAACGGCCGCCCCACCCGCGGCCCGGACGGGCGGTTCCGCCAGACCCGGCCCCCGGAGGAGCGCCTCGGCGCCGACCCGGACGCGGCCGGCGCGACCGGCCTGGACGAGCCGCTCGACCCGGTGGAGGGCCCCGGCCCGGCCGGCGAGACCGCCGCGGACGCCGCCCCGCCGGCCGTACCGCCGCTGCCGGAGGACCGGTTCCTCAACCGGGAGCTGTCCTGGCTCGACTTCAACGCCCGGGTGCTGGCGCTCGCCGAGGATCCGCGTACCCCGCTGCTGGAACGGGCGAAGTTCCTGGCCATCTTCGCCAGCAACCTGGACGAGTTCTACATGGTCCGGGTCGCCGGGTTGAAGCGGCGGCTCTCCGCCGGCCTGCCGGTACGCGGCGGCGACCGGCTGCCGCTGCGCACCCAGCTCGACCTGATCACCGAGAAGGCAGCCGGCCTGGTCGCCCGGCACGCCGCCTGCCTGGTCGACGACGTGCTGCCGAAGCTCGCCGCCGAGGACATCCGCATACTGCGCTGGAGCGACCTGGACGACGCCGAGCGGGAGCGGCTGCGCACCTGGTTCCGGGAGCACATCTTCCCGGTGCTCACCCCGCTGGCGGTCGACCCGGCGCACCCGTTCCCGTACATCTCCGGCCGGTCACTGAACCTGGCCGTGTCGGTACGCGACCCGGACGGCGGCTCGGAGCTGTTCGCCCGGGTCAAGGTGCCGAACAACGTGCCCCGGTTCGTCCGGGTGCACCGCGACCAGCCGGGCGTGCGGTTCCTGCCGGTCGAGGACCTCATCTCGGTACACCTCGGCCAGCTGTTCTCCGGCATGCAGGTGGTCGAGTGCCACCTGTTCCGGGTGACCCGCAACGCCGAGGTGGAGGTGGACGAGGACCGAGACGAGGACCTGCTCCAGGCGCTGGAACGGGAGCTGGCCCGGCGCCGGTTCGGCCCGCCGGTACGCCTGGAGGTCGCCGCGTCCATCTCCGACCACATGCTGGAGCTGCTGGTCCGTGAGCTGGACATGGACGGCCACGACGTGCTGCGGGTCCGTGGCCTGCTCGACCTGTCCGCGCTGTGGCAGGTGTACGGCGAGGCGGACCGGCCCGACCTGAAGGACCCGTCGTTCGTGCCGGCCACCCATCCGCGGCTGGCCGAGGGTGAGGTGCCGCGCAGCGTCTTCGCCACGCTGCGCGACGGCGACGTGCTGGTGCACCACCCGTACCACTCGTTCGCGACGAGCGTGCAGCGCTTCGTCGAGCAGGCGGCGGCCGACCCGAACGTGCTCGCCATCAAGCAGACGCTCTACCGCACCAGCGGCGACTCCCCGATCGTGGACGCGCTCGTCGATGCGGCCGCCGCCGGCAAGCAGGTGGTGGTGCTGGTGGAGCTGAAGGCGCGCTTCGACGAGGTGGCGAACATCGGCTGGGCCCGCACGCTGGAACGGGCCGGCTGCCACGTGGTGTACGGCCTGGTGGGGCTCAAGACGCACTGCAAGACCGCGCTGGTGGTACGCCAGGAGGGCAACCAGATCCGCCGCTACTGCCACATCGGCACCGGCAACTACCACCCGAAGACAGCCCGGCTCTACGAGGACTTCGGCATGCTCACCGCCGACCCGGAGATCGGCGCCGACCTGACCGACCTGTTCAACGTGCTCACCGGCTACAGCCGGCAGACCGCGTTCCGGCGGCTGCTGGTGGCGCCGCAGGGCATCCGCAGCGGCCTGATCGAACGCATCGACAGGGAGATCGAACACGTCCGGCTGGGCATGCCGGGGCTCGTGCAGTTCAAGGTGAACTCCCTGGTGGACGAGGAGATCACCGACGCGCTCTACCGGGCGTCGCGGGCCGGCGTGCACGTGGACCTGCTGATCCGCGGCATGTGCACGCTGCGGCCGGGCGTGCCGGGGCTGTCGGAGAACATCCGGGTCCGCTCGATCCTCGGCCGGTTCCTGGAACACTCCCGGATCTTCCGGTTCGGCAACAACGGCGACGCCGAGTTCTGGATGGGCTCGGCCGACCTGATGCACCGCAACCTGGACCGCCGGGTCGAGGCGCTGGTGCAGGTGAGCGACCCGGTGGCACGGGCCGAACTGGACCACGTCCTCACCGCCGCGTTCGACCCGGACGTGGACGCGTTCGAGCTGGCCGCCGACGGCACCTGGCACCGGCGTACCGGGGACGGCGACGTGCCGCTGACCCACCTCCAGGATCTGTTGCTGCGCCGGGTCGGCGGCCGGGCGGACTGACCGGGCCGTGGCGCGTGCCGGGCGGGCATACGGTGAGCGGGTGAGCGACGACGAACCGGTACGGATCCGGGCCGCCGGTGGCGTGGTGTGGCGCCCGGGTCCGGCCGGCGTCGAGGTCTGCCTGGTGCACCGCCCCCGGTACGGCGACTGGTCGCTGCCGAAGGGCAAGCTCGACCGTGGCGAGCACCCGCTCGTGGCCGCCGTTCGCGAGGTGGCCGAGGAATCGGACGTCCGCGCCGTGCCGCAGGTCCGCCTGCCCACCGTCCGCTACCGCAGCGAGGGTCTCGCCAAGGCGGTCGACTACTGGTCCATGCGGGCGGCCGGCACCGGCGGTTTCCAGCCCGGCACCGAGGTCGACGACGTGGCCTGGTTCCCGGTCGACGACGCGGTACGCCGGGTCAGCTACCCGCACGACGCCGAGGTGATCGCCGCGTTCGCGGCGCTGCCGCCGGTCACCGCGACGGTGCTGCTGCTCCGGCACGCGCACGCCGGCAAGCGCGGCACCTGGACCGGCCCGGACCACGGCCGCCCGCTCGACGACGAGGGATGGGCGCAGGCGCGGGCGCTGGTCCCGCTCGTCGCGCTGGTCCGTCCGGCCCGCCTGTTCTCCGCCTCGGCCCGGCGTTGCGTGCAGACGCTGGACCCGGCGGCGGCCCGGCTGGACCTGCCGATCGAGGTCTGCGGCGACTTCGACGAGCCGGCGCCGGGCCAGCAGGTCGAGGAGTGCGCACTCGCCGCCGCGGCCCGGCTCGTCGCGCTGGCGCAGGCCGCCGGGACGGTGGCGGTGTGCAGCCAGGGCAAGGTGATCCCGGGCGCGCTGGAACGGCTCACCGGCCGCGTGGACGAGGACTTCACCACCGACAAGGGCGGCGGCTGGCTGCTGCCGTTCGCCGGTGACCGGTTGGTCCTCCCCGACCGCCTGTGAGGCGGTTCAGGGCAGCGTGACGGTGAGCGTCACCGGGAGGTGGTCGCTGGCCTCGGTGCGCGGCGCGCGTACCTCGGTGGCGGTCAGCCCCGGCGAGGTGAGGACGTGGTCGATCTGGGTGCGCGGATCGTCGGCCGGGCTGGTCCGCAGCGGCCGGGCCGCGGCCAGCGCGTCCACCAGCCCCGCGCGGGTGAACGCGGCGAACGCCGGGTCGTCCGGCTCGGTGTTCAGGTCACCGCCGAGCACCAGTGGACGGCCGTTCGCGTACCGGCCGGCGAATTCGGCCACCTCACCCGCCTGCTCGACCGGATCCCGGCCGGGCGGCGGTTGCAGGTGCGTGGCGACCACCGCCAGTTCCCGCCCGCCGAGGTCGAGCGTGACGCCGAGGGCCTGCGCCCCGGTCGGCGCGCCGTGCGCGGTCAGCCGCCGCGTCTGCCCGGACCGCATCGGGAAACGGCTGAGCACCGCGTCGCCCCAGACCGGGTCGGCGGCGGGCCCGAAGACGTACGGCATCCCCAGCCGCCCGGCCAGCAACGCCAGCGTGTCGTGGCCACCGTTGAGCCACCAGCCCCGGTCGACCTCGCTGAGCAGCACCACGTCCGCGCCGCGCAGCTCCCGCGCCACCGCGTCCAGGTCCAGCCGCCCGTCCAGGCCGAACCCCATCCGGATGTTGTACGCGGCCACCCGTACCGCCGCCGGCGCGGTCGTGGCCCGGGCCGGCGCGGGCGGTACGTGCAGCGCGGCGGCGAGCCCGGCCAGCGCGGTGAGCCCCGCCAGGGCCGCGACCCGGACCGTGGTGGGCAGCATCGGGCCGGGTGGGGCCGCGCCGGGCTGGACGGGCGCGGTAGCCGCCACCAGAGCCACCAGGACGGCCGTGGCGACCGGCGCCCAGCCGTTGGGGTACCCCAGGTCGTAGGCGGCGTAGTAGGCCACCGTGGCCACCGCGAACACAAGCATCCCGAGCGCCGCCGCCCGCCCGCGCCGCGCCTCCACCCGCCCGTCGTCCGCGCCTCGTTCGTCAGTGGCGGCGGCCCGGCCGTCGTCGGCGGCCGTGTCGGTGCGGGCCAGGCAGCCGCCGAGACCGGCGGCGGTGAGCAGGTACGCCGGGACGAGCAGCCCGGTCACGAACAGCACCGACCCGGCGAGCAGCGCCAGCGGCCACAGCACCCGCGCCACGCGCGCCGGTGCCCGGAACAACGCCGCCGCGAGGAACAGCAGCACCGCGAGCGCGCCCGGCAGGGCACCGTTTCCGGGACGGACGAGGCCGGGGAAATCAGGCGATCCGGTGCCGGCGGCGGCGCTCCAGAGCGCCGGGGCGAGCGCCACCTGACCGGCCAGCAACAGCGCCGGACCGCACAGCAACCAGGCCCGGCGGCCCGGGCTGGGCGCGCGCCGCCCGGCGTCGCCGTCCGTCACATCCGTCGCCGGGGCGGCCGTCCGCGCCGCGTCGCCGCGTACCGGAGCGGCGGCCCGCTCCCGCCGCACCGCCACCGAGGCGGCCAGGAACGCCAGCACCAGCAGGGCGCTCAGGCTCCAGGCGAGCACACCGCCGCGCCACACCAGGTCCTCGGTGCCGAGCAGGGCGTGCCCGACCGCGTTCCCGGCCAGCCCGAGCGCCAGCCCGGCGACCGGCCTCGGCACCGACGCGGCGATCGCGGCGAGCCAGATCAGGCCGGCGAGCAGTCCGGCGCAGGCCAGCCAGAGCTGGGCCGGGCCGCCGGGTTGCGCGGTCAGCGCCAGCCGGGCGACCGCCAGCACACCCGCCGCGGCGAGTCCGACCGGGGCGGCGCCGATGCGGCGTACGAGTGTGGGCGCGGCGAGCGCCAGCACGAACCAGCCGAGCGCGAACGCGCCGAGCAGCTCGGCGGGCGTCTCGGCGGCCCGGCCGAACAGGGTGATGACCGACGGGAGCCAGACCCGGAGCACGTCCAGCAGGACCGCGACACCGAGCGCGAGCGTGAGGGTGGAGAGGTGACGGTGCCGCACGGGGCGCCTCTTCTCGTGACCGACGGGGGTTTTCGGCACGGCGATTCTGCGGGGCGCGACGGCGGGCGGTCAACGACGTACCCATGCGAAAGGGCGCCCACCGCGAACGGTGGGCGCCCTTTCGTGGACCGTCCGGTCAGCGCCGGGTGGCGGCCTTCTTGGCCGGTGCCTTCTTCGCGGGCGCCTTCTTGGCCGCCGTTGTCTTCTTCGCCGTGGCGGACTTCGCCGCGGTCGTCTTCTTGGCGGTGGTGGTCTTCTTCGCCGCGGTGGACTTCGCCGCGGTCGTCTTCTTCGCCGCCGTGGTCTTGGTCGCGGCGGCCTTCTTCGCCGGCGCGGCCTTCTTTGTAGCGGTGGTCTTGGTGGCCTTGGTGGCCTTCGCCGCCGTGGTCTTCTTGGCGGCAGCGGTGGTCCGGCCGCCGGTGGCCTTGGCGGCACCGGTGGTCTTCTTCGCGGCGGCGGTGTCCTTGGGCACCTTGCCGCTGGCCACCATCTCCTTGAAGCCCGCGCCCGCCCGGAACGTCGGGACGGAGGTCTTCTTGACCTTCACCGCCTCGCCGGTCCGCGGATTGCGCGCTGTTCGGGCTCCCCGGACGCGCTTCTCGAACGCTCCGAAACCGGTGATCGCCACCTTCTCGCCCTTGGTGACCGCCGCCTGGACCTCAGCGAGAACCGCGTCGAGCGCGGCCGTCGCCGTCTTCCGGTCCCCCAGGCGAACGGCGAGCGCCTCGATGAGCTCGGCCTTGTTCACGACTTCCTCCCGATTGTGCAACTGACTCGACGCGAGCCATTCTGCGCGCACGGTATGCCCTGTGCTGCCTGGACACAAACATTCGGTGGAAAAAAGCCCTTGTGTCGTAACGGATTCGCCCCCACCGGATGCACCGGTGGGGGCGAATAGCGCTTGAGGTCAGGCGATCGAGGGCAGGAACGCCGGCCGGGCCGCCTCGTACGCGCTGATCTCGGACTCGTGCCGGAGGGTGAGTCCAATGTCGTCCAAGCCCTCCATCAGCCGCCAACGGCTGTGGTCGTCCAGCGGGAACGCCCAGGTGGCGTCACCGGCGTGGACCTGGCGGGCGGCGAGGTCGACAGTGATCGGCGTGGTCGGCTCGGATTCCACGAGATCCCACAGTTCTTCCACGGCTTTCAATTCCAGCTCGACCGGAAGGAGGCCTTCCTTGAGCGCGTTGCCGCGGAAGATGTCGCCGAAGCGAGGCGAGATGACGGCCCGGAAGCCCCAGTCCCGCAGCGCCCAGACGGCGTGCTCCCGCGAGGATCCGGTGCCGAACTCGGGGCCGGCGATCAGAATCGACGCACCTGAATGGACGGGATCGTTGAGGACGAATGACGGGTCCTCCCGCCACGCGTTGAACAGACCGTCGGCGAATCCGGTCCGAGTCACCCGCTTGAGGTACACGGCGGGGATGATCTGGTCGGTGTCCACGTTGGATCGGCGCAGCGGCACGGCCGTGCCGGTGTGGGTGGTGAACTTGTCCATCAGTCGGCTGCCCTTCTTACAGATCGGCGGGGGCGGCCAGCCGGCCGACCACGGCGGTGGCGGCGGCGACCGGCGGGGACACCAGGTGGGTACGCCCGCCCCGGCCCTGGCGGCCCTCGAAGTTGCGGTTGGAGGTCGAGGCGGAGCGCTCACCCGGCTTCAGCGTGTCCGGGTTCATGCCCAGGCACATGGAGCAGCCGGCGAAGCGCCACTCGGCGCCCGCGTCGGTGAAGACCTTGTCCAGCCCCTCGATCTCGGCCGCCTCGCGGACCGCGGCGGAGCCGGGGACCACGAGCATGCGTACGCCGTCGGCGACCCGGCGCCCGCGCAGCACCTCGGCGGCGGCCCGCAGGTCCTCCAGGCGGCCGTTGGTGCAGGAGCCGACGAACACCACGTCCACGGCGAGGTCGCGCATCGGGGTGCCCGGGGTGAGGTCCATGTACTCCAGCGCGCGGCGGGCGGCGACCCGCTCCGGCTCGGTGACGAAGTCCTCCGGGTCCGGCACGGTGGCGCCCAGCGGCACGCCCTGCCCGGGATTGGTGCCCCAGGTGACGAACGGCGTGATCCGGCTCGCGTCGAGGGTGACCTCGGTGTCGAAGGTCGCGCCCTCGTCGGTGGGCAGCGTCCGCCAGTACTCCAGCGCCGCGTCCCAGTCGTCGCCCTGGGGGGCGTTGGGCCGCCCCTTCAGGTACGCGAACGTGGTCTCGTCCGGCGCGATCATGCCGGCCTTGGCGCCCCACTCGATCGACATGTTCGCGATCGTCATCCGCCCCTCCATCGAGAGGTCGCGGATCGCCTCGCCCCGGTACTCGACGATGTGCCCGCGCCCGCCGCCGGTGCCGACCTGCGCGATCAGCGCGAGCACCAGGTCCTTGGCGGTGACGCCGGGCGCCAGCTCGCCGACCACGTTCACGGACATGGTCTTCGGGCGGGCCTGCGGCAGCGTCTGCGTGGCCAGCACGTGTTCGACCTCACTGGTGCCGATGCCGAACGCCAGCGCGCCGAACGCGCCGTGGGTGGCGGTGTGCGAGTCACCGCACACGATCGTCATGCCGGGCTGGGTGAGGCCGAGCTGCGGGCCGATGACGTGCACGATGCCCTGGTTCTCGTCGCCCAGCGGGTGCAGGCGGACGCCGAACTCGGCGCAGTTGCGGCGCAGCGTCTCGATCTGGGTGCGGGAGGTGGGGTCCGCGATCGTGAGCAGGTCGCCGCGCCGGAGGCGGAACGCCGGGTCGTCGTACCCGGTCGGGGTGTTGTGGTCCTCGGTCGCGATCGTCAGGTCGGTACGGCGGACCCCGCGCCCGGCCAGACGCAGCCCGTCGAACGCCTGCGGGCTGGTCACCTCGTGCAGCAGGTGCAGGTCGATGAAGAGCAGGTCCGGCTCGCCGGCGGCGGAGCGGACCACGTGTGCGTCCCAGACCTTCTCGGCCAGGGTCCTCGGTTGAGTGACTCCCACCATCTGGACATCCTAAATTCTGGGAGGTAAATTTCGGCTTGTGGGACACAGTATGAGCGGTGTCGGCGTTCTCGACAAGGCGGTGGTCATCCTGGCCGCCTGTGTCGACGGCGCCAGCCTGGCCGAACTCGTTGAACGCACCAAGCTGCCCCGGGCCACCGCGCACCGGCTGGCACAGGCGCTGGAGATCCACCGGATGCTCGTCCGGGACACCCAGGGGCGCTGGCGCCCGGGTCCACGCCTGGGCGAGTTGGCGAACGCGGCCCCGGACGTGCTCCTGACCGCCGCCGAGCCGCTGCTCGCCGCGCTACGGGACGCCACCGGCGAAAGCGCCCAGCTCTACCTGCGCCGCGCCGACGAGCGGATCTGCGTGGCCGCCGCCGAGCGCGCCAGCGGCCTGCGGGACACCGTCCCGGTCGGCTCGGTGCTGCCGATGACCGCCGGCTCGGCGGCGCAGATCCTGCTCGCCTGGGAGCCCCCGGAGGCGGTCATGCCGCTGCTCCCCCGCTCCAAGTTCACCGGCCGCACGCTGGCCGAGGTGCGGCGGCGCGGATGGGCGCAGAGCGTCGCCGAGCGGGAGGCGGGTGTGGCGAGCGTCTCGGCACCGATCCGGGACCGCACCGGCCGGGTGATCGCCGCGATCAGCATCTCCGGCCCGATCGAGCGCCTCGGCCGCCGCCCCGGCGAACGCCACGCCATGGCCGTGGTCCGAGCCGGCCAGCGCCTCTCCGGCCTCTGACCCCGCCCCTCTTACCGCGTTGATCATGAAGTTGGCGGCATTTTTGATCTCCCCGGCTGCCGCCAACTTCATGATCAACGGGGCGGGGCGGGGACGCGGAACGGCCCGCCTCGCTTGGCGAGACGGGCCGTTCGTGGGTGTAGCCCCGACCGGATTCGAACCGGCGCTACCGCCTTGAGAGGGCGGCGTCCTGGGCCGCTAGACGACGGGGCCAGGCACTTTTCGTGCTTCACCACCCTGCCGGGCGGTGTGGCAGTAGTCTAGCGGCATCCCGCGCGGCACCACGGAGGGGGGTCACCCCCTGCACACGTGCGCCGGACAGCAGAAAGCCCGCCCCGGAGAACGGGACGGGCTGTCGGTGCTGTAGCCCCGACCGGATTCGAACCGGCGCTACCGCCTTGAGAGGGCGGCGTCCTGGGCCGCTAGACGACGGGGCCAGAACCTTCATTGCACTCCGCCAGCGTGAACTGCCGGAATCCAGCGTCCGAGGGCTCTCACGAACCCTCGGTTGCGCTGGGGTACCAGGACTCGAACCTAGACTAACTGAACCAGAATCAGTCGGGCTGCCAATTACCCCATACCCCATTGGCCCCTTGCGGCGCCGGGAATGAACTTTACCCTCCCGGTGCCGACAGGCCAAATCCAACCCCTCGAAACCCACCTGACCAGCGGAAACGAGGCATCGGAGCGGATCAGGCGACAGGGACCACCGGGTTGCTCAGCTCCCCGATCCCCTGGATCCGCACGGTGACCGTATCCCCCTCGGTGAGCGGACTAACCCCCGCCGGCGTGCCGGTGAGGACCACGTCGCCGGGCAGCAGCGTCATCACGTGCGAGATGTACGACACCAGGCCCGGTACGTCGAACACCATGTCCTTGGTCCGGCCGAGCTGGCGTACCTCCATCTCCTCCGGGTTGCGGCCCACCTCACACCGGATCTCCAGGTCGCTGACGTCGAGCCCGGTGGTGATCCACGGCCCGATCGGGCAGAACGAGTCGAAGCCCTTGGCGCGGGTCCACTGCCCGTCGGAGCGCTGGAGGTCCCGCGCGGTGACGTCGTTGGCGCAGGTGTAACCGAAGATGGCCCGTTCGGCGGCGGCCCGGTCGGCGCGGCGGGCACCGGGGGCGCCGATCACCACGGCGAGTTCCGCCTCGTGCTCGACCTGCTTGGAGAAGATCGGCAGCCGGATGGCGTCGCGCGGGCCGATCACGGAGGTGGACGGCTTGAGGAAGAGCAGCGGCTCCTTCGGCACCTCGCTGCCGTGCTCGGAGGCGTGTTCGGCGTAGTTACGGCCGACACACACCACCTTGCTGGGCAGGATCGGCGACAGCAGCCGGACGTCGGAGAGCGCCCAGCGGGCGCCGGAGAACTGGATCTGCCCGAACGGGTGGCCTTCGATCTCGGCGATGGTCAGGCCCTGCGGCCCGGCCTCCGGCTCGCCCTCGACGACCCCGAACGACATTCCCTTGGCATGAGCGAAACGAGCGATACGCACCCGGCCAATCTATCCCCGCCCGCGGGCCGCCCGGCGGACACCGGCAGGCGGCACGCCCCGGCCGCCGCGCGCCACACCCTCACCGGCGCCGGCGGCACCGGATCGGCAAGGGCCGGACAGGGTACGCGCGATCGCGCCGGACGGGGCAGGAATGGCGGCTTCGTACCCGCCCGGCGGTCCCCGGCCCATAGCTTCGGGTCCGGAGGTTCGTTGGTATGCCTGCATCGAGACGACACCAGAGGGCCCTGGCAGTGTTCGTGAACTGCCTCGGCGTCATCGCCGCCGTACCGGCGCTGTCCCCGGCGACGCCCGGCGCGGCCGCCGCCCCCGCCCGTCCGGCCCCGGCACCGGCTGTCATCCCCGGCGCCGCGGCCACCCCGATCCCGACCGGCGTGCCGGCGGTGCCCCCGGCGGTGCCGACCACCGGCCCGGCACCGGTCCGGCCGTCGATGCCCCCGGTCAGCGTGGCGGTGGGCGCGTCGGGCACCCCGGCGCCGGGCTACCGGATCGAGGTCCGCAACGCCGGCACCTCGCCCGTCGACACGATGGTCCGGCAGGAGCTGCCGAACGGGTCGCGGGCCACCACGGTGACCGGCGGCGGCCGGGCCAGCCGGCCCGCCGGGATGAGCGCCGGTGAGGTGACCTGGCGGCTGCGGCTGCCGGCGAAGAGCACCACCACGCTGCACACCGCGCTGTCGGTCCCCGGTCCGGGCCGCTCGGTAACGGCCCCCACCTGCGTCTACGGCTCGGACGGCACGCGCCCGTTCGACTGCGCCACGGCGACCTGGGTGGGCGCCGCGACGGCCCCGGCGGCGCAGGTCACCGCCGCCCCGGCCTGGCGGCGGCCGCCGGTGCTGCTCGCCGCGTTCACCGCGCTGCTGGTGGTCACCGCCGGCGTGCTGTGGTGGGCGGTGTGGCGCCGCCGCCGGCGCACGGCGGCGGGACGCGCCGCGACTCCCTCCGGTACGCCCGGAGGCGGCGCCATGCACACCGGCGCCCCGGGAAGCGGCGTGCCCGGCCCGGGCGTGCCGGGCGGAGCCGAGCCCGGCCGGGCCGGCCCTGGCCAGGGCGGAGCGGGCCACGGCGTGCCGGGCCACAGCGGGCCGGCCGAGCGCGGAACCGTCTATCCGCGTACGGCGGTGCCGTCGCCCGCGAGCCGTCGTCGCCGGCCGCCGGTGTGGCTCGTGGTCGGCGTGGCGGCGGCTGTGCTGGCCGGTGTGGTCGGCGCGGCGGCCTGGTCGGCCACGCAGCGGGTGGCCGCGATGGACACCACCAAGCAGCCGACGAGCGGCGCGTGGGTGGGCAGCAGCGTCACCGGCGCGCTGGGCCAGCCGCTGCGCGAGACCGCGTTCGAGTTCACCGTCTACCGGCTGAGCTGCGGCGCCGACGTCCTGCCGCCGGCGCCGGGTGGTGGCCGGCCGTGCCTGGCCACGGTCGGGGTGCGCAATCTCACCAACGAGGACCAGACCTGGCACGGGCAGTTGCAGCGGGCGTACCTGCCCAGCGGCAACTGGGTCGCCGCCGACGAGGACGCCACCCGGGTGGCGAACCTGGGCCGGGACGTCTTCTCCCAGCCGGTGGCCGCCGGGCGGCGGGTGCTGCTGCCGCTGGTGTTCACCATGCGCGGCGACGAGCCGCCGAAACGGCTGGAGCTGCGTAGCGGCGTCTTCTCGGCGGGCGTGCGGGTGGACGTGGCGTGATCCGGGCACGGGCGGCGGTCGTACCCTGGGGTGTGTGACCGCCGCCCTCGCCCCCGCGCTCGACCTGGCCGACTGGCAGGCGCGCCGGCACGCCCACGAGGCGCGGGTGGACGCCTGGCTGACGCCGCACCTGGAGCGCCGCCGCACCGGGGTGAAGCACCCGGTGGAGGACTTCCTGTTCACCTACTACTCCCACCGCCCGGCGCAGTTGCGCCGCTGGCACCCGGGCGCGGGCGTGGTGCTGCGCGACGCCGACCCGGCCGGTTTCGGCCCGGACTACACCGCGGCCGCCGCCGGGCTCACCCTCGACACCGATCGGGTACGCGCGCGGCGCGCCGAGTCGATCGCCTGGATCCGTTCGCTGCTCGCGGCGACCGCCGGACGCCCGGCGCAGTTCGGCTGTTTCGGTATGCACGAGTGGGCGATGGTCTACCGGCAGACCCAGGAGCAGGTACGCCACAACGCCTGGCCGCTGCGGCTGAGCCCGGCGGAGACGGCGGCTGTGGTCTCCGAGCGCGGCGTGCGGTGCAGCCACTTCGACGCGTTCCGGTTCTTCACCGCGCCGGCCCGGCCGCTGAACGTGCTCCAGCCGACCCGGGAGGGCCAGCACGCGCTGGAGCAGCCGGGCTGCCTGCACGCCAACATGGATCTCTACAAGTGGGCGTACAAGCTGTCGCCGCTGGTGCCGTCGGAACTGGTGGCGGACTGTTTCGCGCTGGCCCGGGAAATCCGGGCGCTGGACATGCGGGCCAGCCCGTACGACCTGGCCGACCTGGGTTACCCGCCGGTGCGGGTGGAGACGCCGGAGGGCCGGGCCGAGTACGCCACGGCCCAGCGCGGGTTCGCCGAGCGGGCCGCCGGGTTGCGCGCCCGGCTGCTGGCCGCGCTGGACCGCGCCGTGCCGGCCGACCGCCGCTGAGCGCGGGGCCGGCCGGCGCGGGATCAGTTCGCGGCGCAGCTCACTGCCGGTGCCGGGCTCGGGACGGCACCGTCGGCGAGGAACCCGAACGTGGTCTGGGCGGCCGGGGCCAGGGCGCCGTTCCAGCTCGCGTTCCGGGCGGTCACAGTGGTTCCGCTCTGTGTCACGTCGGCGCTCCACGCCTGGCTGATCCGCTGGCCCGCGGTGAGCGGGAAGCGCACGGTCCAGCCGGCGATCGGCGCGGCGCCGTCGTTGCGGACTGTCACCTCCCCCTGGAAGCCGCCCGGCCACTGACCGGCGACCCGCCAGGTGGCGGTGCAGCCGCCGGGCGCGGACGTCGGGCCGGTGGTGGGTGACGGGCTGGTCGTGGGTGAAGGGCTGGTCGTCGGTGAGGGGCTGACGGTGGGCGACGAGGTGGGGCTGACGGTCGGGGACGTGGTCGGACCGGGCGTGGTGCGGCCCAGCGCGGCGACCAGCGCCGGGTACCACCTATCGGACATCTTCTGGTCGCCGGCGGCGTTCGGGTGCACGCCGTCGTACGTGTCGGTGGCGGTGCTGAACCCGGTCCACTGGTCGACCACCACGATCGGGGAGGCGGCTGTGGTCTTCCCGGCCGCCCAGCCGTCGATCAGCGCGTTGAGCGCCACGGTCCGCTGGCCGCACTCGGGGCAGCTCGCCGGGTTCATCGGGATGATCTTCGCGACCAGCACCGTGGTGGCCGGGTTGGCGGCCCGCATCTGGTCCACCAGCTTCGAGTACGCGGCCAGGATCGTGGCGGGCGCGATGTTGCTCCACACGTCGTTGGTGCCGAAGTGCATGAGCACGACGTCCGGGCGGGTGGCGGCAAGCCAGCCGGGCAGCAGGTTCTGGTTCGCCACGTTCGTCGCGAGGTAGCCGCCGTGGCCCTCGTTGTCGCCGTCGTACGGCACGCCGCAGCCCTGCGGCCCGAGCGTGCCGACGAAGTCGACGTCGGCGTGGCCGGTGGACTGGAGGCGGTTCCAGAGCATCGCCCGCCAGCAGCCGGGCGACCCGGTGATGGAGTCGCCCAGCGGCATGACGCGGACCGGGGTGGCCGCCGCGGCGGCCGGGGGCGTGGTGGCGGTGAGGGCGAGGCCGAGAGCGAGGACCGGCAGCAGCGCGGCGAGCGCGGTCAGCGCGGCGCGCAGGGGGTTTCGGGACATGCGGAAGGGACTCCTGTCACTGTGACGTGGTGGTCGGTGACGGCCCTGAAGCTCCCGTACGCATTGAAGCGCTTCGACGCCTTCGGCTCAACCCTCCGGGTGCCCCCGGTGCCGGTTCCACTCCGGGGCGAGGATCGACATGACTGTGGCGTCCACCCAGTCGTCGCCGTCGCGCAGCACCTGCCGCAGTATCCCCTCGGCGACGAAGCCCACCTTCTCGTAGGCGCGCCGGGCACGGGGGTTGAACGCGAACACCTCCAGGCCGATGCGGTGCAGGCCGAGCTGCTCGAAGCCGTACCCGACGATGAGCCGGACCGCCTCGGTGCCGAGGCCGCGGTCGCGGCCGCCGGGGCCGATCAGCGTGCGGAAGTTGCAGCTGGCGTTGGTCCGGTCCCACTCGTTGAGGACCACCTCGCCGACGCAGGCGCCGCTGGCCCGGTCCACCACGGCGAGGTCGAGCCGGTCGTCCTGGCTGTTGCGGGTGCCGTACCAGGCGCGCAGCCGGGACGGCTCGAACGTCTCGCCGGCCGGGCTGCCGGTCAGCCGGGCCACCTCCGGGTCGGCCAGGATCTCGGCGAGCGCCGGCAGGTCGTCGTCGTGGAACGGGCGCAGCACGACGAGCTCGCCGGTGAGCGTGGGCTTGACGGAGAAGTCGATCACGTGGCGGAATTCTCCGCGCGGCGCGCGTGGCGGCTCAACGGATTTTCGGTCAGTCGCCGTCCACCCGGCGGTCGCGTTTGCGCTGGGACTGGCGCTTCTTCTCGGCCAGACGGCGCTCCTTCGCGCCACGGGAGGGGCGGGTCGGGCGGCGCGCCTTCGGCGGCGGGGCGACGGCCTCGCGCAGCAGCGTGGCCATCCGTTCGCGGGCCGCCTCCCGGTTGGCCAGCTGGGCGCGGTGCTCGCTGGCGGTGACGGTGAGCACGCCGCCGACCAGACGGCCCTCAAGCCGGGCGAGCGCGCGTTCCCGCAGCGCCTCCGGCACGCTCGGCGAGCCGCCCAGGTCGAAGCTCAGCTCCACCCGGGAGTCGGTGGTGTTCACACCCTGCCCGCCCGGGCCGGACGAGCGGGAGAACCGTTCGCGCAGCTCGGCGGCGGGCACCGTGAGCCGATCGGTGACCCGCAGTCCGTCGTCCACTCCCCGAGGCTAGCGCCCGGCGCGGTGACTCGGGGTGGGGGTGGCGCTCGGCGTGGGACCGGCCCGTTCCTCGCCGCCGCCGGACGCCGCGTACGCGGCCGCACCGACGAGCAGCAGGGCGATCACCGCGAGCTTGACGACCACGCCCCGGATCGCGAGCCAGGCGTTGCGCCGGGCGCCGGGGACGCTGGTCCGGATGGTCTGGTAATCCGTCCAGCCGCGTTTCGCGCGCGCGTAGGACGCGCCGACACCGGCGCCGATGATCAGGCCCACCACGAGGAGGGCCGCAATGACAGCTTGCTCCACCTCCGCCAGTATCCATACTCAGCGTAATATTTCTATGCCCCAATGATCCCACGCCGGATATCCGACAGTTCGCACCGATCTTGCGGCGCTTGTGCAGGTCAGCGCCGCGCGGGACGCCGGAGCACCCCGCGCGGGGAGACCGCGCCGGTGGCTCAGCCGCCCCGGCCGATGATGGTGTCGGCGGTCTGCTGGACCTGGTCGATCGGGATGGCGAAGCCGATACCGATGGAGCCGTTGCCGTCGATGGTGGCGATCGCGGTGTTCACGCCGACCACCTCACCGCGCGCGTTCACCAGCGGACCACCGGAGTTACCCGGGTTGATCGAGGCGTCGGTCTGCACCGCGGTGTGCCGGCCGTTGCCGATCCGTACCTGCCGGTTCAGCGCGCTGACGATGCCGGCGGTGACCGTCCCGGCGAGCCCGAGCGGCGACCCGACCGCGAGCACCGGCTCCCCCACCCGCGTCGAGTTCGCCTTTGCCAGCGGCAACGGCGGCAACCCGGCCGACGCTGGCACCTTCAGCACTGCGAGGTCGCTCGCCGGTTCCCGGCCCACCACCTCGGCCGGGAAGCGCCGCCCGTCCGAGGTCTCCACAGTCACCGCGCCGGCGCCGCCCCGGGCCAGGATGTGGTCGTTTGTGACGATGTGCTGCTCGTTGTCGATGGCGAACCCGGAGCCGGACGCGGACGCGCCGGAGCGGCCCCCGACCATCACCGACACCACCCCCGGCACCGTCTTGCCGGCGGCGGTGACCAGCTCGGCCGGCACCGGCGCGGCGGACGCGGCCGTCGGTCCGGGCGCGCCCCGGTCGGCCGCCCAGGTGCCGGCCGCCGCGCCGGAGACGGTGGAGAGCGCCACCACCGCCGCCACGCTCAGCAGCCGGTGCCGCATGCTCCGCCGCCCGGCCTCCGGCCCGCCCCCGGGTACGTCCCGGTGGCCGCGCCCGTCCGGGTCCAGCTCCGGCGAGACGAACCACGGTCCGCGTGGCTCGCCGAGTCCGGTCTGCACTGCCATGCCTGGCTCCTCACGTGTCGTGCGGTAGTGGTGTGCGGGTCAGGGCAGCCGGGAGAACCACCGCAGCGAGCCGGCCGCGGCGCCCATCGCCAGGACCAGTCCGAGGCCGATGAAGCGGGCCGAGACGTCCTGCCGCTCGGTGCGGTAGCCGACCGAGGTGCCGATGTCCTCGTAGACGTCCTTCAGCTCGGCGGTGGTGGACGCCTCGTGGAAGCCGCCGCCGGTCTGCTCGGCGACCGCCCGCAGTGTCTGGCCGTCCACCGGCACCTGGATCGCGCGACCGCCCCGGTCGACCGAGCCGCCGGGCGTGCCGAAGGAGATGGTGTGCACCGGCACCTTCGCGGCGACCGCCTGGTCGGCGGCCTCCATCGGGTCCATGCCGGAGGTGTTCGCGCCGTCGGAGAGGATGATGATCCGGGCCGGCGGCGGGTCCTTGGCGGCGGTGGCGTCCAGGCTCTTCACCGCGCCGAGCGAAGTGCTGATCGCCTCGCCGATGGCGGTGCCCTGCACGCCGGTGATGCCCTCGGCCAGCCGCCCGATTCCGTCGTGCAGCGCCTCCCGGTCGGTGCTCGGCGGCACCAGCACGGCCGCGCTGCCGGCGAACGCGACGAGACCGACGTTGAACTCGTCGGGCAGCCCGTCGACGAACCGCCGGCCCGCCTCCTTGGCCGCGGTCAGCCGGTCCGGGTCCACGTCACCGGCGAGCATCGAGGTGGACACGTCCACCGCGACCATCACCGTGGCGCGCTCCCGGGGCACCCGCACCTCCGCCTCGGGCCGGGCGAACCCGACCACGAGCAGCGCCAGCATGGCGAGGAACAGACCCGCCGGGACGTGCCGCCGCCAGGCCGGGCGGCGCGGGGCGACCCGGTCGAGCAGGCGCAGGTTGGTGAATCGCACCGCGTACCGGCTCTGCCGCCGTTGCAGCACCAGGTAGCCGGCGACCAGCGCGACGACGGCGAGCAGCAGCCAGAGGCGGCCGGGTGACTGCCAGGTCATGCGACACCTCCGCGGGCCGCGGCCGGCACGGTGGCCAGCCGGCGCTGCTCGTGCACGTACCGGACGACGTCCGCGCACCAGTCCCGGTCGGTGCGCAGCGCCAGATGGGTCGCGCCGGCCCGGCGCAGCGTGCGGCGTACCTGGTCGCGCTGCTCGGCGGCGGCGCGCGCGTACCGCTCGCGCAGGCCCGGGTCGCCGGTCCACACCTCGCGGTGCCGGCCGCTCTCCGGGTCGACCAGCGTGATCAGGCCGACGTCCGGCAGTTCCAGCTCGCGCGGGTCGGTCACCTCGACCGCGAGCACCTGGTGCCGTACCGCGAGGCGGCGCAGCGCGGCGGCCCACGGCGGCGGCGCGGCGTCCGGGTCGTCGGGCAGTTCGTCGAGGAAGTCGGACACGATCACCACGAGCCCGCGCCGGGTGGCGACGCGCTGAAGGCCGTCCAGCCCGTCGACCAGGCCGGGCACCGCGTCGGTCCGGCCCGCGCCGGCCGCGCCCGCGCCGTCGGAGTCCGGCAGGTCGCCGGTACGCGGGGCGCCGAGCAGAGCGCGCAGCAGCCCGAGCAGATGGGTACGCCCGCTGCGGGCCGGGAACCGGCGCAACCCGTCCGTGGTGAGCACCTGGGCGCCGAGCCGGTTGCCGACGCCGGCGGTGAGGAAGCCGATCGCCGCCACGGCGGCCACCGCCAGTTCCCGTTTGTCCAGTGTGGACGTGCCGTACTCCATGCTGGGGCTGGCGTCGACGAGCAGCCAGGTGGTCAGTTCCCGGTCCGCGTCGACCTC
The DNA here is from genome assembly GCF_015354395.1 of Micromonospora sp. ANENR4. Taxonomy (NCBI): domain Bacteria; kingdom Bacillati; phylum Actinomycetota; class Actinomycetes; order Micromonosporales; family Micromonosporaceae; genus Micromonospora; species Micromonospora sp. ANENR4. The sequence continues at coordinate 279,289 of NZ_JADKYQ010000003.1, read as the reverse complement.
GCGGACGTGCGGGACGGTGGTCCGGGCGGTGACCGCCCAGTCCATCCGGCGTACCTCGTCCTCACCGGGCCGGTACTCGCGGCTGCCGGCCGCCTCGCTGCCCGGTCCGGGGAGCAGGCCGCGGTACCGGCCGTGCAGCAGGCCGTCGAGCCGCCGGGTCACCGTCAGCTCCAGCCGGCGCAGCCGCTGGTCCGGGGCGAGGTCGGCAAGTCCCGGTTCGGCTCCGCCGGTCATGCCGCCGCCAGGTCGTTCACCGTCTCGGTGGGCCCGTTCACCAGCCGGGGTGGCGGCACCGCCTCGATGACGCGGCGTACCACGTCCTCGCCGGAGATGCCGTCGGCGATCGCGTCGAAGGAGAGCACGAGCCGGTGCGCCAGCACGTCCACCGCGAGTCCCCGGATGTCCTCGGGGAGCACGTAGTCCCGGCCGTGGATGAGCGCCTGCGCGCGGGCGGCGGCCACCAGGCCGAGCGTGGCCCGGGGGCTGGCCCCGTACGCCAGCAGGGGCGCGACGTCGGGCAGGCCGAAGCGCTCCGGGTCGCGGGTGGCGAGGATGAGGCGGACCACGTACTCGGCCAGCGCGTGGTGGACGAAGACGTCCGTCGCGCGGCGCTGGAGTTCGCGCAGCCGGCCCGGGTCGAGCACGGTACGCGCGGTGGGCCGGTCGGTGCTCATCCGGTAGAGGATGGCCAGTTCGTCGGCGTCGCTCGGGTAGTCGACCACGACCTTCATCAGGAAGCGGTCGCGTTGCGCCTCGGGGAGCTGGTAGACGCCCTCGGACTCGATCGGGTTCTGGGTGGCCAGGACCAGGAACGGGTCCGGCACCGGCCAGCTCCGGCCGGCGATGGAGACCTGCCGCTCCGCCATCGCCTCGAGCAGCGCCGACTGCACCTTGGCCGGGGCCCGGTTGATCTCGTCGGCGAGCACCAGGTTCGCCATGATCGGCCCCAGCTCCACGTCGAACTGTTCGGTGGAGGCGCGGTAGATGCGGGTGCCGACGATGTCGGAGGGGACCAGGTCGGGGGTGAACTGGATCCGGGAGAACGTGCCGCCGACCACTGTGGCGAGTGTCTGGGCGGCCAGTGTCTTGGCCACCCCCGGTACGCCCTCCAGCAGGCAGTGCCCGTCGGCGACGAGGGCGGTGAGCAGGCGGTCGACGAGCCGATCCTGCCCGACGATCACGCGTTTGACCTCGACGAGGGTCTGTTCCAGCTCGACGCCGCTCGCGTCGGCGTCGACCGGGCTGAGCACGCTGGCCGGGGTGTCCGAGATGTCCGTCACGGTGCTTGCTTCCCGTGCCGGACCGGCGACAAACGTCGGATTATCGGCCCCTGGGGCGTGGTCGGAGGGCCGGACCGGCAGCATCTCCCCAGCCGGGCGCGAACGGCACGAAGCGGCGCGGCACCGGCCGGACCGGTACGGAACACGACACCGGCCCCCGCCGGAGCGGGGGCCGGTGCGGTGCCGGACGGGTCAGTTGGCGATGACCAGGTGGAACGGCCGGTCCGAGGCGCTGCCGGAGGAGCTGCGCGTCTGCACGAAGACGGCGTTCGGGGTCAGCGTGCGGGGCGCCACCGACACCTCACCGGCCGGCGGCACGTTCGCCGTGTCGTTCGTGCCGATCGTCGCCACGTACGCCTTGGCGGACACGTTGTAGTCCAGCAGCACCTGGTACTGCCCGGGGGACACCCCGACGCCCGGGGCGAACCGGAACGAGGACACCACGTTGCCGGAGTGCTGCAGCAGCGTGCCGTTTGCCGCCACGACGGCCCAGGCGACCTGGCCGGCCGCCGGTGGGGCCAGGGTGGCCCGCATGGCGGTGCGGGCGGCCTGCCGCTCGGCGGCGGTCACCGGCGGCTGCGCCGTGGAGTGCCGGGCACCCGGCTGCGGCTTCGCCTCCGACTGGGCGGCCGCGGCGATCCCGCCACCGGCCAGGCTGAGCGACAGCGCGGCGAGCGCCACCACCGTCGCCTTTCGCTTCAAGAATGTGGCCATGAGTTCTCCCTTGGTAGACCGTGGTGATACGGCGACTGCGCGCGTCAAATTGCGGATCATCGGGTATCCGCCGGGAGCGCACCGCTCGTGAGCTGGCCTTACTACAGAGAGTCGCGACGTCTCAACCAGGTGGAACCTAGCACCGGAAAATGCGGGCGGTCAATAGCACTATTGCGTGTCCGACCGATCCGCAAAGCTGCCCGGAAATTGCGAGCAACAATTCACGAAATTGTTTCGGAGGGCATCGCGCCGTCCCTGATCCGGGTAGCCTGAGCGCCATGATCACCCTGCCGCGACCGCCCCGCGCGGGCACCCGGAGCGGCCGCCTCGCCACCGTCGCGTGCTGGCTCGCCGTCGCGCCGGTCGCCGCGTGGGCACTGGTACGCCTGACCGGGCTGGAACGCGGCCCGCTGGTGCAGGCGGTCGCGTTCACGCCGTACGTCGCCGCCGTGGCCCCGGTCGTGGCGGTGGCCGCGCTCGCCCTGCGGCGCCGCGCCCCGGCGGTGGTCGCGGTCCTGGCCGCGCTGACGCTGATCGGCGCGGTGGCGCCGCGCGCGATCCCCGGCGACCGGCCCGCCGCCGACGGCCCGACGCTGCGGCTGCTCACCGCCAACCTGCGCCTCGGCTCGGCCGACCCGGCGGCGCTGGTGGACCTGGTCCGGAACCGCCGGGTCGACGTGCTCACGGTGCAGGAACTCACCCCGCCGCTGGCGGCCGAGCTGGACCGGCTCGGACTGGCCACGCTGCTGCCGCACCGGTCGCTGACGCCCGAGGTCGGCTCGACCGGCTCCGGCGTGTACGCCCGGCACCCGCTGCGCGACACCGGTCACCGGCGCAACAAGGGCTTCTTCTTCACCCAGGCGTACGCGACGGTGACCGTGCCCGGGGCGCCACCGGTGCGGGTGGAGTCGGCGCACCCGGCCGCGCCGTACGCCCCGCACGTGGTGCCGGACTGGTGGACCGACCAGCGCGCCCAGCCGCCTGCCACTCCGGACGGCGGGCTGAGCGTGCTGGCCGGGGACTTCAACGCCACGCTCGACCACGCGGCGCTGCGGGACCTGATCGCCACCGGCTACACCGACGCGGCGGACGCGGCCGGAGCCGGGTTCGACGGCACCTGGGGGCCCTACGACGGCGACCCGATCCCGCCGGTCACCATCGACCACGTCCTCGTCGACAGGCGCATCGCGGCCCACGCCGCCGGCACCTGGCCGGTGCCGGGCAGCGACCACCGCGCGCTGCTGGCCGAGCTGCGCCTGCCGGCCGGCTGAGTCAGGCCGGGCTCCCGCCCGCCACCCGGGCCCGGTCCAGGCCGTAGGTGAGCGCGTCGACGAGCGCGACCCAGCTGGCCTCGACGACGTTCGGGTGCACGCCAACGGTGGTCCAGTCGCGGCCCGTCCCGGCGGTCTCCACGAGCACGCGCGTGACAGCGCCGGTGCCGTGGCTGCCCTCCAGGATGCGCACCTTGTAGTCGGCCAGCTCGAAGTCGCGCAGCTCCGGGTAGTGCCGGGCCAGGCCCACCCGCAGCGCCTCGTCCAGCGCGTTGACCGGGCCGTTGCCCTCCGCGGTGGCGATCACCCGCTCGCCGCGTACCCGGATCTTCACCGTCGCCTCGGAGACCACCGCACCGTCCTCGCGGTGCTCGACGATCACCCGGTACGACTCCAGCGCGAACGGCCGGGCCGGCGCGGCATCGGGCAGCTCGGAGCGGACCAGCAGCTCGAAGGAGGCGTCGGCGGCCTCGAAGGACCAGCCGTCGGCCTCCAGTTCCTTGACCCGCCCGGTGACCCGGGACAGGGCGTCCGGATGGCCGGCCAGGTCCAGACCGAGCTCGCGGCTCTTGAGCTCGATGCTGGCCCGGCCGGCCATCTCGGTCACCAGGATCCGCATGTCGTTGCCCACCACAGCGGGTTCCACGTGGTTGTAGAGCAACGGGTCGACCTTGATCGCGCTCGCGTGCAGCCCCGCCTTGTGAGCGAAGGCGGCGGCCCCGACGTAGGCCTGGTGGGTGTCGGGGGCGATGTTGGCGATCTCGGCGATGGCGTGCGAGACCCGCACCATCTGTTCCAGGCAGCCCTCCGGTAGGACGGGCATGCCCAGCTTGAGCTGGAGGTTGGCGACGATCGCGAAGATGTCGGCGTTGCCGGGGCGCTCGCCGTACCCGTTGGCGGTGCCCTGCACGTGCCGGACGCCCGCCTCGACGGCGGCGATCGTGTTTGCGACCGCGCACGCGGTGTCGTTCTGCGCGTGCATGCCGAGCCGTTCCGGCGCGATGCCGGTCCGCGCCACCAGTTGCTCGACCACGGCGGTGACCTGGGAGGGCAGCATGCCGCCGTTGGTGTCGCAGAGCACGAACCGCTCGGCGCCGGCGGCCAGCGCGGTCTCCGCCACGGCGGCGGTGTAGCCCGGGTCGAACCGGAACCCGTCGAAGCAGTGCTCCCCGTCGACGAAGACGCGCCGCCCCTGCGCCACCAGGTACGACACGGTGTCGCGGATCATGGCGAGGTTCTCCTCGGCGGTGGTGCGCAGCGCGCGTTCCACGTGCCGCAGGTCCGCCTTGGCGACCAGGGCCACGGCCGGGGTCTGCGCGTCGAGCAGGCCGCGCACCTGCGGGTCGTCCTCGACCGCGAGGCCGGCCTTGCGGGTGGCCCCGAAGGCGACCAGGATCGCGTGCCGCAGCTCCAGCTCGGTGCGGGCGCGGCGGAAGAACTCGGTGTCCTTTGGCACCGCGCCCGGCCAGCCGCCCTCGATGAAGCCGACTCCGAGGTCGTCGAGCAGGCGGGCCACCGCCAGCTTGTCGACCACCGAGTACGTGAGCCCTTCGCGCTGCGCGCCGTCGCGCAGCGTCGTGTCGTACACCTGGAAGGTCATCGGAGTCCTCTTCTCGTGCCCTGGGGAGCAAACAAAAAGACCCCCCGCGGATGCGGGAGGTCTGCGCGCTCGGCGGGGGAAGGGCCGGCGCGCTAGCTGCTAATGATCAGGACGAAGCTGGTCACGACCCGTACTCTGCCACCCCGCCCACGGTTTTGGGAGGCGAAACCCATATTCCGGGACGACGACCGCCCTGGTGATCGCCTTCACACCGGACCACCGCCCACCACGAGCACAAACGGGGCTGCGGAAGAATCTTGAACTGATCCAGTTACTGGCCCGGCGGTGCTGCCGAGCCACGCTCAAGGAGGACCCGTGCTCACTGTCGGTGACCACTTCCCCGAGTACGAACTCACCGCCTGCGTGTCGCTCGACGCCGACAAGGCGTTCGAGACGATCAACCACAAGTCCCACGAGGGCCAGTGGCGCGTCGTGTTCTTCTGGCCGAAGGACTTCACCTTCGTCTGCCCCACCGAGATCGCCGAGTTCGGCCGTCTCAACGGCGAGTTCGCGGACCGGGACGCCCAGGTGCTCGGCGTCTCCGTCGACAACGAGTTCGTCCACTACGCCTGGCGCAAGGACCACCCGGACCTGCGCGAGCTGCCCTTCCCGATGCTCAGCGACATCAAGCGCGAGCTGACCTCCGCCTGCGGCGTGCTCGGCGCCGACGGTGTCGCGCAGCGGGCCACCTTCATCGTGGACCCGAACAACGAGATCCAGTTCGTCATGGTGACCGCCGGTTCGGTCGGCCGCAACGTCTCCGAGGTGCTGCGGGTGCTCGACGCGCTCCAGACCGACGAGCTGTGCCCGTGCAACTGGAACAAGGGCGCGGCGACGCTCGACGCCAACGCGCTCCTCGCCGGCGCCGGGGCCTGACCGTGGGTCTCGACGCGATCAAGGCGGGCCTGCCGGAGTACGCCAAGGACATCCGGCTCAACCTCGGTTCCACCATCACCACCTCGACGCTGAAGCCGGATCAGGCGTGGGGCACCGCCCTGGCCTGCGCGGTGGCGGCCCGGAACCCGTTGGTGCTGCGGGAGATCGCCGCCGAGGCGGCCGGTCACCTCACGCCCGAGGCGGTCGCGGCGGCCAAGGGCGCGGCGGCGGTCATGGCGATGAACAACGTCTACTACCGGGCCAAGCACCTGATCGGCGACGAGCAGTACGCGTCGCTGCCGGCCCGGCTGCGGATGCAGATCATCGCCCGGCCCGGCGTGGAGAAGGCCGACTTCGAGCTGTGGTGCCTCGCCGTCTCGGCGATCACCGGCTGCGGCGTCTGCCTGGAGTCGCACGAGAAGACGCTGCGGGCCGCCGGGTTCAGCCGTGAGCAGGTGCACGAGGGGCTGCGCATCGCCGCCGTCGTACACGCCGCCGCGGTGACCCTGGACGCGGAGGCCGCACTGGCCTGATCCACCGGCCCGCACGTGCCAGACCGGCACCGCGCGGGCCGACGACCCGAGAGGCCGGCGTCACCACCGTGGCGCCGGCCCCTCGGCGTCGGCGGACCGGCCTCGGCGGGTTGGTGCCCGGACAGGGTGGGTAACCCTCCCGACTGACGACGGCGCCGCGACGGCCGCGGCCCTGGGACGGGAGGCGGCACATGGACGGACTGGACCCGCGCGCCACGCACGGCGGCACCGAGCCGATCCTCGACGACGGCCGGGGCACGGTCGCCGGGGGCGCCCCGGCGGGTGCCTTCGACCCGTGGCGCTACCGCGACGAGGCGGGTGTGGCGAGCGCCGACCTGACCGGCTACAAGGTCGAGGCCACCGACGGTGCCATCGGCAAGATCGACCGGGCGAGCCACGAGGTGGACGACAGCTACCTGGTCGTGGACACCGGGCCGTGGATCTTCGGCAAGAAGGTGATGCTCCCGGCCGGGACCGTGAACCACGTCGACCACGACGCCCGCACCGTGCACGTCGACCGGGAGAAGGACCAGATCAAGGCCGCCCCGGAGTACGACGAGGCCAGCCACGCCGACCCCGGCTACCGGGACCGGCTTGGCGGCTACTACGGCGAGAGCCACTCGGCGCTGCCGCCGGACGTACCGCCGCGCGCCTGACACCTCGGCGACGGCCGGCGGGGACGGACGAACGCCCCGCCGGCCGTTACCGTGTCGGATGTGGACGCCCCGCAGAGCCCCTTCCCCACCCTGTTCAACTTCCGCGACGTCGGCGGATACGCCGCTCGGGACGGGCGCATGGTCCGCCGCGGCCGGCTCTACCGCTCCGACTCGCTGCACCGCATCGACGAGACCGACCGGAGCGCGTTCACCGCGCTCGGCATCCGCACCGTCATCGACCTGCGCCGGCCGTCCGAGGTGGAACGCGACGGGCGGGTGCCCGGCTACGACGGGCTGACCTACCGGCACATCCACCCCGAGCACGCCGACTGGGGCGCGAACCGGTTCGACGCCTCCGGCGTCAGCCTGGCCCGCTACCTGGCCGACCGGTACGCCGATCTGGCGCGTACCGGCACCGCCGGGCTCGGCGAGGCGGTCGGGTTGATCGCGGACAGCGCCAACGCCCCGGTGGTGGTGCACTGCGTCGCCGGGAAGGACCGCACCGGCATCGTCTGCGCGCTCACGCTCTCCGTGCTCGGGGTGCCCGACGAGGACGTGGTAGCCGACTACGCGCTCAGCACCGCCGCGTCGCGGCGCTTCACCGCGTGGGTCCGGGCCACGCTGCCGGACGCGGAGGAACCACCGCCGCCGTTCCTGGAGTCACCGGCCGAGACGATGGAGCTGTTCCTCACCGAGTTGCGCACCGGCTACGGCTCGGTCGAGGGCTACCTGACCCACGCGGGCGTCACCGAGGCGCAGCTGGATTCCCTGCGCACCCACCTGCTGGACTGACGCCGCCGCGGTGAGCAGGGAGCGGAATCCCTGCTCACCGCGAAGGGCCGTCAGAGGACCCGGGTGACCCAGCCGTGCGGGTCGGCGGCGCGGCCGCGCTGGATGTCGACGAGCTTCTGCCGCAACGCCATCGTGGCCCGGCCCGGCTCGCCGCCGCCGATGAGGAACTCGCCGTCGGGGAAGCGCACGCCGCCGATCGGGGTGATCACGGCGGCGGTGCCGCAGGCGAACACCTCGCGCAGCCGGCCACTCGCCGCGTCGGCCCGCCAGTCGTCGAAACTGACCGGCGCCTCCCGCACCTCGTGCCCGGCCTCGGCGGCCAGCGCGAGGATCGCGTCGCGGGTGATGCCCGGCAGGATCGTGCCGCCCAGCGGCGGGGTGACGATGCTGCCGTCGTCGTAGACGAAGAAGACGTTCATGCCGCCCAGTTCGTCGACGTACCGCCGTTCGACCGCGTCCAGGAAGACCACCTGGTCGCAGCCGGCCTCGATCGCCTCGGCCTGCGCGGCGAGCGAGGCGGCGTAGTTGCCGCCACACTTGGCCGCGCCGGTACCGCCGGGCGCGGCCCGGGTGTAGTCCGGCGAGACCCAGACCGTCACCGGCTTCACGCCACCGGCGAAGTACGCCCCGGCCGGCGAGGCGATCACGCAGTAGAGGTACTCGTTGGCCGGGCGGACGCCGAGGAAGACCTCGCTGGCGAACATGAACGGCCGCAGGTAGAGGCTGGCGTCCTCGTGCTCCGGGATCCACGCCTGGTCGATCTCGACCAGCCGGCGCAGCGACTCCACGAACGTCGCCTCCGGCAGCTCCGGCATGGCCAGCCGGCGGGCCGACGCGGCGAACCGGGCCGCGTTGGCCTCGGGACGGAACATCGTCACCGCGTCACCGGTTCGGTACGCCTTCAGCCCCTCGAAGATCTCCTGCGCGTAGTGCAGTACGGCCGCGGCCGGGTCCATCGGGATCGGCGCCCGCGCCTCCAGGCGGGCGTCGTACCAGCCCTTGCCCTCGGCGTAGCGGATCGTGACCATGTGATCGGTGAAGACCCGGCCGAAGCCGGGGTTCGCCAGCAGGGCGGCCCGGTCGGCGGCGGATACCGGCGCGGGATTCGGACGGATCTCGAAATCGAGCATGTCACCACCGCTCATCGCGCTGACCTCCCTGCGGGTTGACGGCATGCGGGATCGCACACCGACGTCACTGGTGCCAGAAAACTTACCCCGAACGGTCGTTCAGCGGATAGCTCCGCCCCGGCGGAGACGACGCGCCGGACGGTCGGGGTGGCCCGGTGACGGGTCTGGCGGCCCGGTACCGGGCCGCCAGCAGGGTCGGCCCGGTCAGGCTACGGCGTACGCGGCGAGCCGGTCGCCGACCTCCTCGGTACGCAGCGGCGTCCCCGGCGTACGCGCGGCCAACTCGGCGCCGACCGCGGCGGTGACCCGGGCGGCGGCGTCGGGGTGGCCGAGCTGGTCGAGCAGCAGCGCGGCGGACAGCACCGCGGCGACCGGGTCGGCGACGCCCTGGCCGGCGATGTCCGGCGCCGAGCCGTGCACCGGCTCGAACATCGACGGGTAGCGCCCCTCGGGGTTGATGCAGCCGCTGGCCGCGAGCCCGATTCCACCGGTCACGGCGGCGGCGATGTCGGTGAGGATGTCGCCGAACAGGTTGTCCGTGACCACCACGTCGTACCGCGCCGGGTTCGTCACCAGGAACATCGCGGCGGCGTCGATGTGCTGGTACTCGGTGGTCACGTCCGGGTGCTCGGCGGCCACCGCGGCGAACGCGCGCGCCCACAGCGACCCGGCGTGGGTGAGCACGTTCGTCTTGTGCACGAGCGTGACCTTGCGCCGCTCCCGGCGGCCGGCCCGGGCGAACGCGTCCCGGATCACCCGCTCGACGCCGTGCCGGGTGTTCAGGCTCTCCTCGGTGGCCACCTCGGCCGGGGTGTCCCGGTGCAGCGCGCCGCCGGCGCCCGCGTACAGCCCCTCGGTGCCCTCGCGGACCACCACGAGGTCGACCTCGCCGGGCTTGACCGCGGCCAGCGGACCGGCCACGCCGGGCCAGAGCCGGGACGGGCGCAGGTTGACGTACTGGTCGAAGGCGAACCGGAGCTTGAGCAGCAGACCGCGCTCCAGCACTCCCGGCGGCACGGTGGGGTCGCCCACCGCGCCGAGCAGGATGGCGTCGTGGCCGGCCAGCTCGTCGAGGACGGAGTCGGGCAGCACCTCGCCGGTGCGGTGGTAACGTGCCGCGCCGAGGTCGTACTCGGTGGCCTCGATCCCGGGCACCACCGCGTCGAGGACCTTGCGGGCCTGCGCGACCACCTCGGGTCCGATGCCGTCGCCGGCCACCACCGCGATGTGTGCCACCTGGCGCTCCTCGTCTCGTCGTTAGGCGCAACCGTACGTCGCCGTCCCGGCCCCCGGTACGAATCTTCCATCATCCGGGACGGCGAATCACAGGAGGCTCCCAGCCGGCACTCATGCTGCGGTCATCTCCACTGCTTAGGGTCGGATTCACCGGGTCGACGGGGGCCCGGAATCCGGCACCGCCGCGACGCGGCGGCGACCACCGAGGGGGCAGGTGTCATGCGGATCGAGCACCGGCGGGCCCACTGGGCGGACGAACAACCACGTACCCGCTGGGTCGACCAGTCCGCGTTCCGCCCGCTCCGGCCGGACCTGCACCTGGGTGCCACGAAGCACCGTGTCGAGCGGGCCGGCACCTCCGCGTCCGGGCGGATCAGCGTCCGGCACACCGTCACCACCTCGACCGCCGACTACACCATGCTGCTCAACGCGCCGGAGTGGTTCGGCCACCGGGCGGTGAGCGAGGCGCTGCGCGACGCCGTCGCCGAGCTGCGCGCCGTCGACCTCACCTACGGCCCGAACCGGCCGGACAGCCTCGTCTCCCGGCTGCGCCGCGACGAGATCAGCCCCGACTCGTACCCCCCGCTGGCCGACCTGATCGACCTCTGCGCCGCGATGCGGGCGGCCACCGACGGCTGGTTCGACGCCTGGGCCGTGCCCGGCGGCTTCGACCCGGGCGGCCTGCTCGGCGGCTGGGCGGTGGAGCGGGCCGCGGCGCGGTTGCGCGCCGCCGGCATCCACGACTACGCCGTGCTCAGCGGCGCCGACCTGACGGTACGCGGACACGCCGCCCACGGCGGACCGTGGCGCGTCGCCGTGCACCACCCGACGGACACCCGCCGGACACCTGTCGTGATGGAGATGACGACGGGCGCGGTCGGCACCTCGGGCGTCACCGGTCGGCGCGGGCACGTCGTCGACCCGCACACCGGCGAGCCGACCGACCGGCTGGTGGCCGCCACCGTGTTCGGCCCGAACCTCGCAGTCGCCGACGCCTACGCCACCGCCCTGTACGCCGCCGGACCGGCCGGGCTGGCCTGGTTCCGTCACGACTCGGACTACCGGCCGCTGTTCGCGCACCACCGGCGCTGATCTGCGCTCGGCGGGGGAGCGCGATCGGCCCCCACGGTCTCGGCAACGACCGTGAGGGCCGGTCAGCGACGAGTGCGCGTGGCTCGCGCAATCGAGGGGTGCGGGCCGAGGGGCCGGGCGCCCGACCACGCCACCCGAAGACGGGCCGGGGATCGACTCAGCGGAAACCGCATCGGTACGCTAGCGAATCGACGCAACTCGAGGCAAGAGTCTCCACAGCGGACGCCCGGTGAACGATGTCGGCAATCAGCGGTGAACGCCCGGTGGGGCAGAGGTGACGGGCCGGGCGCGGGATGGCACGCTGTCCGCCGTGAGTTTCGATCTGAGCGTGTGGGCCCTGCCGGACGGGGCGACACCGGAGCAGGTGCGGGCGGCGGTGCAGCAGTGCCGCGAGGGCTGGCACGGCAAGCAGCAACCCGACCCGAGGCTGGTCGCCTTTTACCGGACGATCACGGCGAGCTACCCCGACGGTCCGACCCGGCCGGGTACGCCCTGGGAGGCGCCGCTGCACACGGCCGCAGACCACATCGAGATGAACCTGAACCCGACCTGCCCGGACCAGGTCCTGCTGGACATCGAACGGCTGGCCGGCGAACACGACCTGATGCTCTTCGACGCGCAGGACGGCTCGGTCTACCCGCCACCGGCCCGCGTGCGTTCCTGACCGGCCGGGACGACGAAGGGCCCGGCCGCATCCGGCCGGGCCCCGATGTGTCCTGTTCGGACTACACGTCGCGCAGGTCGGCCGCGCTGGCCGCGACCGCGCCGATCGAGTCGGCGGCGGAGGTGAGCAGGTCGGCGCCGAGCGCCTGGTCGACGGTGAGCGTCATCAGCGTCTCGCCACCGGCCTCGCGGCGGGCCACCTGCATGGCGGCGATGTTGACGCCGGCCTCGCCGAGCAGCGTGCCGACGGTGCCGACCACGCCGGGCCGGTCGGCGTAGCGCAGGAAGACCAGGATGCCCTCCGCACCGATCTCCACGTCGAAACCGTCCACCTCGGTCAGCTTGAACACGTCGCGGGTGCCGGTGTGCGCCACGGTGCCGGAGACGCGGACGGTACGCCCGTCCGGCAGCGCCCCGCGTACGGTCACCAGGTTCGGGTGGTCGACGGTCTCGCCCGGCGTGGCCAGCGTGACCTCGACGCCCCGCTCGGCGGCCAGGTGCGGCGCGTTGACGTAGGTGACCTGCTCCTCCACCACGGAGCTGAACAGGCCCTTGGTCGCGGCGAGCTTGAGCACCGACACGTCGTGGGCGGCGATCTCGCCGCGCACCTCGACGGTGACGCTGGCGGCCACCCCGCCGGCCAGGGCGGTGAACGCCCGGCCCAGCCGCTCGGCCAGCGGCAGCAGCGGGCGGACGTCCTCGGCGACCACGCCGCCGGCCTGCACGTTCACCGCGTCCGGGACGAACTCGCCCTGGAGCGCGAGCTTGACGCTCTTGGCCACCGCGAGACCGGCCTTGTCCTGCGCCTCGTTCGTGGAGGCGCCCAGGTGCGGGGTGGCCACCACGTTGTCGAAGGCGAACAGCGGCGAGGAGGTGCACGGCTCCTTGGCGTACACGTCGACACCGGCGCCGGCGACCCGGCCCTCCGCGATCGCGTCGGCGAGCGCCTGCTCGTCGACCAGGCCGCCGCGGGCGGCGTTGACGATCCGGACGCCCGGCTTGACGATCGCCAGCTCCTTCTCGCCGATCAGGCCGACCGTCTCCGGCGTCTTCGGCAGGTGGATCGAGATGAAGTCGCTCTCCCGCAGCAGCTCCTCCAGCCCGACCAGGCGGACGCCGAGCTGGGCGGCGCGGGCCGGCTGGATGTACGGGTCGTACGCGATCAGCCGGGTGCCGAACGCGGCGATACGCTGCGCGAAGAGCACGCCGATGCGGCCGAGACCGACCACGCCCACGGTCTTGCCCTGGATCTCGACGCCGGTGTACTTGGACCGCTTCCACTCCCCCGCCTTGAGCGCGGCACTGGCGCTGGCGGTGTTGCGGGCGACCGCGAGCAGCAGCGCGACGGCCTGCTCGGCGGCGGAGACGATGTTCGAGGTGGGCGCGTTGACGACCATGACGCCCCGGGCGGTGGCGGCCGGCACCTCGACGTTGTCCAGGCCGACGCCGGCCCGGGCGACCACCTTCAGCCGCGGCGCGGCGGCGATCGCCTCGGCGTCGATCTGGGTGGCGCTGCGTACGATCACCGCGTCGGCCTCGGAGAGGGCGGAGAGCAGAGCGGGGCGGTCGGTGCCGTCCACGTGGCGCACGTCGAAGTCGTGCGCGAGCACCTCGATGGCGGCGGGGGCGAGTTCTTCGGCGATCAGTACGACAGGATTCATCGGTCCTCGTAGACGCTCGGTAATGGTTCGGCCTGGGGCGCGGGGACGCCGCGCTGCGCCCTGCGCCGATCCGTGCCACGGCCGTCGGGTGCGCTCGGGCACCACACCAAGGATGGTAGGTGCCTGCCCGCTCTCCGGGTCCCGGACTGCGGGGTGAGCGCCCTCACACAGGTCCGTCGCACGCCTGTCATCCCCTGTTCACCGGGGGCGGTGCGGGACGAGGCGTTACTCACCGTGTCCCAGCACGTGAACGAACGGCGGCCCGCGGCCCGACGCCGGGGAGAGCGTCGGGTCGCGGGCCGCACGTGGGGAGGGTTCAGGCGGTCTCGGTGATCGGCCGGTCGACCCAGCTCATCATGCCGCGCAGCTTCCGCCCGGTCTCCTCGATCGGGTGCGCCGCGCCCTCGGCCTGCCACTTGGCGAAGTTCGGCCGGCCGGCCTCGTCCTCGGCCACCCACTCGCGGGCGAACTCGCCGGACTGGATCTCGCCGAGGATCTTGCGCATCTCGTCCTTGACCCGGGAGTCGATGACGCGCGGGCCGCGGGACAGGTCGCCGTACTCGGCGGTGTCGGAGATGCTGTAGCGCATCCGGGCGATGCCGCCCTCGTACATCAGGTCGACGATCAGCTTCAGCTCGTGCAGGCACTCGAAGTAGGCCACCTCGGGCGCGTAACCGGCCTCGGTGAGCACCTCGAAACCGGTCTGCACCAGCGCCGCCGCGCCACCGCACAGCACCGCCTGCTCGCCGAACAGGTCGGTCTCGGTCTCCTCGGTGAACGTGGTCCGGATCGCGCCGGCCCGGGTGCCGCCGATCGCCTTCGCGTACGCCAGGGCCAAGCCGAACGCGTTGCCGCTGGCGTCCTGCTCGACCGCGACCAGGCAGGGCACGCCCTTGCCGTCGACGTACTGGCGGCGGACCAGGTGACCGGGGCCCTTCGGGGCGACCATCGCCACGTCCACGTCGGCCGGGGGCTTGATCAGGCCGTACCGGATGTTGAAGCCGTGCCCGAAGAACAGCGCCTTGCCCGCGGCCAGGTTCGGCGCGATGGCCTCGGCGTAGATGTGCCGCTGGGCGGTGTCCGGCGCCAGGATCATGATCACGTCGGCCTCGGCGGCCGCCTCGGCGGGCGTGAGCACCCGCAGGCCCTGCTCCTCGGCCTTCGGCCGGCTCTTCGACCCGGCGGGCAGGCCGATCACCACGTCGACGCCGGAGTCGCGCAGCGACAGCGCGTGCGCGTGGCCCTGGCTGCCGTACCCGATCACGGCGACCTTGCGGCCCTGGATCAGGCCCAGGTCGGCGTCGTCGTCGTAGAACACCTCAACGCTCATTGACTTCCCTTTCGTACGGCGGTGCCCGTCGGCCCGTCGAAAAACTTGTGGGTACGGATCAGGCGGCGCGCAGGGCCGGGCCGGCGGTGATGGCCCGCGAACCCCGCCCGATCGCCACGGTGCCGGACTGGACCATCTCCTTGATGCCGAACGGCTCCAGGTCGCGCAGCAGCGCGTCGAGCTTGTCCGGCGTGCCGGTCGCCTCGATGGTCAGCGTGTCCGGCGCGACGTCGACCACCCGGGCGCGGAACAGGCCGACCGTCTCCAGCACCTGGGCGCGGGCCGCGCGGTCCGCGCGGACCTTGACCAGCAGCAGCTCCCGCGCCACCGACACCTGCGGGTCCAGCTCCACGATCTTGAGGACGTTCACCAGCTTGTTGAGCTGCTTGGTCACCTGCTCCAGCGGCGAGGACTCGGCGTTGACCACGATGGTGATGCGGGAGACGTCCGGGTTCTCGGTCTCGCCGACGGCGAGGCTGTCGATGTTGAACCCGCGCCGGGAGAACAGCCCGGAGACCCGGGCCAGGACACCCGGCTTGTTCTCCACCAGCACGGACAGCGTGTGCATAGTCATCTAGAGTTCGTCCTCGTCGAACGCGGGGCGCACACCCCTGGCGAACATGATCTCGTCATTGCTGGTGCCGGCGGCGACCATCGGCCAGACCATCGCGTCCTTGCCGACCACGAAGTCGATGACCACCGGCGCGTCGTTGATCGCCATGGCCGCCTCGATGGTCTTGTCCACGTCGGCCGCGTTCTCGCAGCGCAGGCCGACGCAGCCGAGCGCCTCGGCGAGCTTGACGAAGTCCGGGATGCGGTGCTTGTGGGTGCCCAGCTCGGTGTTGGAGTAGCGCTCCCCGTAGAACAGGGTCTGCCACTGCCGCACCATGCCCAGGTTGCCGTTGTTGATCACGGCGACCTTGATCGGGATGCCCTCCAGCGCGCAGGTGGCCAGCTCCTGGTTGGTCATCTGGAAGCAGCCGTCGCCGTCGACCGCCCACACCGTGGTGTCCGGCTTGCCGACCTTGGCGCCCATCGCGGCCGGGACGGCGTAGCCCATCGTGCCCAGGCCACCGGAGTTGAGCCAGGTGTGCGGCTTCTCGTACGAGATGAACTGGCTGGCCCACATCTGGTGCTGGCCGACGCCCGCCACGTAGACCGCGTCCGGGCCGGCGATCTCGCCCAGCCGCTTGATCACGTACTGCGGGGAGAGCGTGCCGTCGGCCGGCTCCTCGAAGCCCAGCGGGTACCGCTCGCGCAGGTCGTCGAGCTGGGCCCACCAGCCGGTCAGGTCGGCCGGCGGGTGGGCGGCCTGCTCGGCGGTGACGGCGGCGATCAGCTCGTCGATCACGTGCCGCGCGTCGCCCACGATCGGGACGTCCGCGTGCCGGTTCTTGCCGATCTCGGCCGGGTCGATGTCGGCGTGCACGACTGTCGCGTCCGGCGCGAACGAGTCCAGCTTGCCGGTCACCCGGTCGTCGAAGCGGGCGCCCAGCGCCACGATCAGGTCGGCCTTCTGCAGGCCGTAGACCGCGGCGACGGTGCCGTGCATGCCGGGCATGCCCAGGTGCTGGCGGTGCGAGTCGGGGAACGCGCCCAGTGCCATCAGCGTGGTGACCACCGGGATGCCGGTCTGCTCGGCCAGCTTGCGCAGCCCCTCGGTGGCGCCGGCCTTGAGCACGCCGCCGCCGACGTAGAGGACCGGACGGCGGGCGCCGGTCATCAGCCGGGCCGCCTCGCGGATCTGCTTGCCGTGCGGGTGCAGCGTCGGCCGGTAGCCGGGCAGGTCGAGCGTGGGCGGCCAGGAGAAGGTCGCCGGCGCCTGGAGCACGTCCTTGGGGATGTCGACGAGCACCGGGCCGGGGCGGCCGGTCGCGGCCAGGTGGAACGCCTCGGCCAGCACGCGGGGGATCTCGTCGGCGGTCTGCACCAGGAAGTTGTGCTTGGTGATCGGCAGCGTGATGCCCTGGATGTCCGCCTCCTGGAAGGCGTCGGTGCCGATCGACGGCCGGGCCACCTGCCCGGTGATGGCCACCATCGGGACCGAGTCCATGTACGCGTCCGCGATCGGCGTCACCAGGTTCGTCGCGCCCGGACCGGAGGTGGCGATGCACACGCCGACCCGGCCGGTGGCCTGCGCGTAGCCGGTGGCCGCGTGCCCGGCGCCCTGCTCGTGGCGGACCAGGATGTGCCGGACCGTGGAGTCGTAGAGCGGGTCGTAGGCGGGCAGGATCGCGCCGCCCGGAATGCCGAAGACCACGTCGACGCCGAGCGCCTCCAACGACCGCACGAGCGAACCGGCGCCCGAGACCTGCGCGGTGGCGGGCTCCCGTACGGGCGTCTCGGTGGTGGCGGCCGCCGGGACGGTACGGCCGGGGCGGGCGGCGGGGTCGGAGTCACCGGCCGCGCCGGTGCCGGAGCGGGCACGGCGGGCGGAGTGGGCGAGGGTCTCTGGCGTGGGTCTCGTCATGGCGGTTCAAGCCTTCGGAAGTGAGTGGGTGACGCGCTTCTCAGGATGGGACGGCGAGGTCCCGGCGATGGTCCGACGGCAACAAAAAAGCCCACGTGCAGGATGCACGGGGCCAGCGCACTCTCGGTGGGAGAGTGCGCTCAGGTAAGTACTCGCGGCGACCGGTTCGACGACATGCGGCTAAGCCTGACGCATCTCACGCGATGAGTCAACTGATCCCACATTTTGGTTCACGGACGTGGGCGTGTCGGTCACCGGCACCCCCTCCGCGACCGGTGCCACCTGCGAAGATCCCTCCATCGGGGGACGCTGCGCGGGCACCGCGGCGGGCGGATTGTTGCGCAGCCTCGGCAGCAGCGGCGACGGGGCGCGGGCCGGCGCGGGCGGCGGCGCCGGCGGCATCGCGGTGTGCCGGTTGCCCGGCGCGGTGGCCGCCTCCAGCATCGCCTCCAGGTGCTCGGCCGGTACGCCCCAGCCGAACAGCGCGCCCTGGCCGAACCGGCACCCGGCGGCCACCACCGCGGCCAGCTCGGTCGGGTTGGTGACGCCCTCGGCGATCACCTCCAGCCCGAGCTGGTGACCCAGGCGCATGACGATGTCGACCATCGGGGCGAACGCCGGGCCGTCCCGCCCGACCGGCCGGACCGGCTCGTGCTCGGCGACCAGACTGTGGTCGATCTTCAGGATGTCGATCGGCAGGCGCCGGAGCTGGCCGAGCGACGAGTAGCCGGCACCGAAGTCGTCCAGCGCGATCCGCACCCCGGTCAGCCGCAGCGCGGTGAGCCGCCGGATCAGCTCGTCCAGGTCGGTGGCGACCGCGTGCTCGGTCACCTCCAGCACCAGCCGCTGCGGCGGCACGTGGTGCGCGCGCAGCGCGTCGGCGACCTGGACCACGTACTCCGGGGCGTGCAGCTCGCGCGGCGACACGTTCACCGACACCCAGACGTCGTGCCCGTCGGCCAGCCAGCGGGAGAGCTGGAAGCAGGCCTGGTGCAGCACCCACGCGCCGAGCTTGGCGATCATCCCGCACTCCTCGGCGAGCGGGATGAACTCGTCCGGCCGGACGTTGCCCAGCTCCGGGTGCCGCCAGCGCAGCAGCGCCTCCGCGCCGACCGGCCGCACCGACGGCAGCGAGGCCACCGGCTGGAAGACCAGCCGCAGCTCGTCGCGCTCGATCGCACCGCGCAGCTCGTGCTCCATCCGGGTACGCCGGCTCAGCAACTGGTCGTACGTGGCGTCGTAGCGCTCGATCCGGTTCTTGCCCCGCTGCTTGGCGTAGCGCAGCGCCAGGTCGGCGTTGCGCAGCAGCAGCTCGACGTCCTGCTCCCGCTGCCCGGCGGCCACCCCGATGCTCACCGACAGGAAGACCGGCCCGTCCCCCTGCTCGTACGGGCGGCCGAGGACCCCGAGCAGGCGGTCGGCGACCGGGCCGGGGTCGGCCGAACCGTGCATCAGCACCGCGAACTCGTCACCGCCGAGCCGGGCGGCCAGATCACCCGGGCGCAGGTTGCCCCGCAGCCGCCGTCCCACCTCGATCAGCACCGCGTCGCCGACGTCGTGCCCGCGCATGTCGTTGACGTTCTTGAAGCCGTCGAGGTCGAGCCCGAGCAACACGCACGGCATGCCCGCCTCGGCACTGCGGTGCAGGGCGCGCAGCAGCCCGCGCCGGTTCGCCAGCCCGGTCAGCGGGTCGGTGTGCGCCAGCTCGCGGAAGTGCGCCTCGCGCTCGGCGAGCCGGATCGCGTAGCCGCGGACGTCGTTCAGGGCCAGATATTGCCGGGTCACCAGGGCGAACCCCTCGACCGTGCCGGCCACGATCGCATACCCGTCGAACCCGCCGCCCTGCACCAGGTGGTACATCGCGGAGGCGGCCATCGCGAACATGGGCACGAAGGCGTACTCGCCGTCGCGGCGGATGAAGTCGACGTCGAGCTGCGTCAGGTCGGCGCGGCGCCCGGCCACGGCGGTGGCCAGCAGCCCGGCGGCGGTCAGCACCGCGCCGGTGAGCACCATGCCCGGGCCGGCCTGGCAGAGCCCGGCGGACACGGCCAGCCCGCCGGCCGTCACCGCTGTCGCGCCGGCCGCGAGCAGCGTGAGCCACCCGCGCGGCGGCGCGACCCGCAGCACGACGATCACGGTGAGCCCGGTGGTGAGCGCCGCGCTGACCGTCGCCAGCACGATCGGCAGGCAGGCGACCGGGGTGGCGTCGCCGAGCAGCCGGGTCGGCTCGCTGATCGCCACCCAGCCGACGAACCAGAGCGCACTGCCCATGATCAGGCCGTCGAGCAGCAGCCGGGCGGTGGCCGCCCGGGACGCGGCCGCGCCGGGCAGCCGCAGCACGGCGGCGCCGAGACCGAGCGCGGCGAGCGTCGTGCCGACGGCGACCAGGATCGCCCAACCGGTCCGCTGGCCCTGCCGGTGCGCCCAGTGGTCACCGGCGGCCAGCAGACCGCCGAGGCCGACCAGGAGGCTGAACAGGGCGGCCCCGGCGGCGACCGCGAGCAGCAGGTGAGCCGGCCGGCGGGGGCCGGTGCGGCGCCGCACCGAGGCGGCGAGCAGCACGGCGGCGCCGGCCGCGGCGATCCCGCTCAACACCGCGACGGTGACCATCCCCGGGGACGACTGCACGCGTCAACTCTGCCGGATGAGCGCCTCCCGTGGGGCACCGGGTGTGCAACTGTTGGGACACAGGGTGCGTGCGGCGGGGTCGCCGCGCGGATGGTGTCAGACTGGTTGTCATGCCTGAGCTGCGGTCGAGGACCTCCACCCACGGTCGGACGATGGCCGGCGCCCGGGCCCTCTGGCGGGCCACCGGGATGACCGACGACGACTTCGGCAAGCCGATCGTCGCCATCGCGAACAGTTTCACCCAGTTCGTACCCGGTCACGTCCACCTCAAGGACCTCGGCGGCCTGGTCGCCGACGCGGTGGCCGAGGCCGGCGGCGTCGGCCGGGAGTTCAACACGATCGCCGTGGACGACGGCATCGCCATGGGCCACGGCGGCATGCTCTACTCCCTGCCCAGCCGGGAGCTGATCGCCGACGCGGTGGAGTACATGGTCAACGCGCACTGCGCGGACGCCCTGGTCTGCATCTCCAACTGCGACAAGATCACCCCGGGCATGCTGCTCGCCGCGCTGCGGCTCAACATCCCGACGGTCTTCGTCTCCGGCGGCCCGATGGAGGCCGGCAAGACGGTGGCGATCGAGGGCGTGGTGCACTCCAAGATCGACCTGATCGACGCCATGATCGCCTCCTCCAACGAGGCGGTCACCGACGACCAGCTCGGCGAGATCGAGCGCTCCGCGTGCCCGACCTGCGGCTCCTGCTCCGGCATGTTCACCGCCAACTCGATGAACTGCCTCACCGAGGCGATCGGCCTGGCGCTGCCGGGCAACGGTTCGACGCTCGCCACCCACGCCGCGCGGCGGTCGCTGTTCGTCGAGGCCGGGCGCACCGTCGTCGAGATCGCCAAGCAGTGGTACGAGAACGACGACGCCTCGGTGCTGCCGCGCTCGATCGCCGGCCGGGAGGCGTTCGAGAACGCGATCGCCCTCGACGTGGCGATGGGCGGCTCCACGAACACCGTGCTGCACCTGCTCGCCGCCGCCCGCGAGGCGGAGCTGGACTTCGGCGTCGCCGACATCGACGCGATCTCCCGCCGGGTGCCGTGCCTGGCCAAGGTCGCCCCGAACTCCCCGAACTACCACATGGAGGACGTGCACCGGGCCGGCGGCATCCCGGCCATCCTCGGTGAGCTGGACCGCGCCGGGCTGCTGCACCGCGACGTGCGCGCGGTGCACTCCCCCAGTCTCGACGAGTGGCTGGCCGACTGGGACGTGCGCGGCGGCGCGGCCACGCGCGAGGCGGTCGAGCTGTTCCACGCCGCGCCGGGCGGGGTGCGCACCACCGAGCCGTTCTCCACCACCAACCGCTGGTCGTCGCTGGACACCGACGCGGCCGGCGGCTGCATCAGGGACCGGGAGCACGCGTACAGCGCGGACGGCGGCCTGGCCATCCTGCACGGCAACCTCGCGCCGGCCGGCTGCGTGGTGAAGACCGCCGGCGTGCCCGAGGAGTGCCTGACGTTCCGCGGCCCGGCCAAGGTCTACGAGTCGCAGGACGACGCGGTGACCGCGATCCTCGCCAAGGAGATCGTCGCCGGGGACGTGGTGGTGATCCGGTACGAGGGCCCGAAGGGCGGCCCCGGCATGCAGGAGATGCTCTACCCCACGTCGTTCCTCAAGGGCCGTGGGCTGGGCCGCTCCTGCGCGCTGCTGACCGACGGCCGGTTCTCCGGCGGCACCTCCGGCCTGTCCATCGGGCACGTCTCCCCGGAGGCGGCCTCCGGTGGACTGATCGCGCTGGTCCGCGACGGCGACGAGATCGTCATCGACATCCCGGGCCGGTCGATCGAGCTGAACGTGCCCGCCGACGTGCTGGAGGCGCGCCGGGTGGCCGAGGAGAAGCGGGACCGCCCGTACACCCCGCTCGACCGGCAGCGTCCGGTGTCGGCGGCGCTGCGCGCGTACGCGTCGATGGCGACCTCGGCCAGCGACGGCGCCTACCGCCGCGTCCCGGAGTGAGCAGCGCGGGGCTCTGCGACAGGGCCCCGCGCGACGCCCGCCGCCGGTAGGGTCCGGCGGCGTGGAGACGACGGTGAGCTACGCGCGACTGGTCCGGCCCGCGATCGACCGGGTGTACGTGGGCGCCCGCTGGGGAGCACGCGCCCGGATGGAGGCGTTCTACGCCGAGCGGGGCTGCACGCTCGGCGCGGAGAACAGCTTCTTCTCCGGCGTGCTGGCCCGGCCGATGCCCGCCGAGGCGCTGGCCGACGGCCTGATCTACACGTCCGGCAGCATGGACGAGGAGCTGGAGAAGGGCATCGTCGTCCGGGACGCCGACGGCGCCTGGCACCTCACCGACCTGGGCCGCGAGCTGACGCTGTTCGCCCAGCGGGCCAGCGGCGAGGCCGCCGAGGAGCTGTGGTCGACGCTGCCCGGCGTGCTGCCCGGCCTGAGCATCGTGCCCCGCCTCGCCGACCTGGTCGGCCGGGTGCTGACGCACGCGCAGGCCACCGGCGGGCCGGTGTTCCGGGCGATGTCCCCGCCGTACGAGCCGGAGGGCGCCTCCCCGGCGCTGCTGCTCGTCACCCGGCTGGGCTCGCTGCGGCACCACCGCGCCGACGCGCACCGGGCCGCGTGGCGGGCCGCCGGGCTGACCGCCGACGAGACCCGGGTGCTGCCGGACGGCCCGGAACGCGCGGCGATCGAGGCGGACACCGACCGCCGCGACGAGCCGGCGTACGCGGTCCTCACCGAGGCCGAGCGGTGGGAACTGTTGGCCGGCCTCGCCGCCCTGCCCAACTAGCGCTCTCGGCCTGCACAGCCGTCGGGTGGAACGTCATGGGTGTCAAACGATGCCGTAGACACCCATGACGTTCCACTCACGGCGCAGCGGCAACGGTGGCGGGCGCGTCAGGACTGGGCGGGGTCCTCCTCGGCCGGAAGGGTGCCGTCTATCGGCAGGCCGAACTCCGCCGGTGAGTTCTCGTCGGTCCCGTCCAGGTCGGCGTGCGGGTCCTCCGGAGTGACGTCGTCGGGGTCGGCGCCTCCGGCGTGCAGTTCGGACAGCTCAACCGGATCAGTCATGCCGTCCTGGTACCCGCCGGGCGCCGCCCGAACCCGCCCGTCCGTCAGGGCTGGATGTATCGCTCCCCCACCACGGGCGGAACGGTGGGGTCACTCGTCGGTGCGGTCCGCGGAACCGGAGCCGCCGGGCGTTCCCTGGGTGTCGAACTCGGGGCTGTCCTGGGACGAGATGGCGGTGGAGACGAGGCTGGAAGCGACCGGCTGAACGGGGATCACGTCCTCCGACGTACGCAACCGGGGTGCCGCAGGCATCCACGGCTTGAGGTTCTGGATGATCTGCTCATAGAAGTCGTCGATGGCGTGCAGCACGGAGTCGATGAAGGCGCCCCGGCCACTGCCACGCTTGGTCCCCGCAGCTGCGCTCTGGGCGATACGGAAAGCCCGCAGTTCACGCGAGGGATCGCTGATGAGCGTCGTCGGCTCGGCGCGTACCTGACGGAGGAGATCGGTAGCGCCACCGCCCCGGGCGTGCATGGCGAATGCCTCGATCCGAACCGTGTCCGGCGCGTCCCTCAGTTGACGGACCAGCCAGTTCACCCGGGTGGTCGGCCGGCCGGACCGCGGAGCGTCGACATCGACGTGGCAGACGATCTGCCCGGCCCGCAGATCGGCCGTCACGTGAAGGTGCCCGACCGCGCCCGGAATCCGGATGCTGCCGCTCAGGGTGCCGGCACTGGCGAGTTGATTGGCGAGTGACTGGGTGCGTGCGGCCGGGTCGGCGAGGTCGCGGCGGCTCAGCGCGGGAGTGACATCGGTGCCCAACTGGCGGCCGAGTCGGAGGCACGCGTAACGGATCAAGGCGTCGAAGCGCCCGGCGACCTGCGCTGCCGCGTCGTCGCCGGCCCGCAAGGTCCCGGCCGACACCCCATCCCGAACCTGCACCCAGGCCGGCCCCATGTCGCTGAACTCAAGAGCGCCCGAACGCGGGTGTTCGAGGTATCGGATCAGCTCGCCCAGAACCCATGCCTGATCCGGGTCTGCGACGCCGCGGTATTCCTTCTGAATCACCGCCTGGGTCAGGATCTCCGTCCAGGGCAGGTGATACAGGGCGACCTTGCGCAGTTTCCGGCGATCGACGGTCGTCGGATGCTGACCCGGGACCGGGGCGATCTCGTTGGAGATCGTGATGAGGGCGTCGAATCCCTGCTCCCGCGCGATGTCCAGGTAGGCCTCCAACTGCTCGGATCGCAGCGGGTTACTGCCGGTCTTCACCTCGACGAGTGCGGTCCACTGGCGCTGTCCCCTGGTGACGCGGATGAGACCATCCGGAAAGAGCTGCTGGTTTCCGAGTTTGAAGGGCACCTCGATGAAGGTCTGCACCACTCCGGCCGGCGCCCCGACGGACTGGGTCAGGACACGCCCGAACTCCCGTACCGCGCTCATCACCGCCAGCAGGGCGGAGGTCGCCCGGCGTTCCTGCTCCTCCGCGCCGTTAATGCCGGACGTGGGAATCAGGCGGGCCGCGAGCCAGGTTTCCTCAGACATGACGTGACTCCTCGTGAATGCGGTGGTACGAGAAGTTACTCGCGAGCCCGGCTGAAAAGCAGCGCGACAATTGGCGCGTACGAACGGAAATAGCTGACCAGTCGGATGCCGAGCGATCCGTCCCGGTGAAAACCGAATGCCGGACGGATAGGCCATGCCATCAGTTCGGCTTTTGTCGGCTTGACAGTCCGATACCTGACTGCGAATGGCGTTCCACCGACAGGTTCAGGCGCGCGGCAGGTGTCGCTCCAGGCCGTCGAAGAGCAGGTCGAGGGTGAACTCGAACTCGGTCTGAGAGTCGCACCAGCCCAGCGTCGGATCGGCCGCGTCGTGCGTCTCGGCGGCCACCATCGCGGCCAGGTGCGGCAGCCGCTCGGCCAGCGCCACCATCTCCGCTTCCGCGGCTGCGGCGTCGGCCGCCCCGCCCGCGTCCGGGCGGAACACCTCCTGGGCGAAGCCGAGCGCCATGCTGCCGAACGCGTGCAGCGCCCGGTGGGCGATCCGGTACGAGAAGCCGCCGTCGACGAGCGTGGCGAGGATGCCGTCGTAGTACGCGTACACCCCGGCGGGGACGGTCGGGCGGGAGTTGAGCAGCGCGGGCGCCCACGGGTGCCGCAGCATGACCGCGCGCGCGGCGAGGAAGCGCAGCCGCAGCCGGGTACGCCAGTCCCCGCCGGGCACGTCCGCCTCGGCCCGCTCGGCGGCTTCGGTGATCTCGGCGGCGACGGCGTCCACGAGGCCGTCGAGCAGCCCGGCCTTGCCGGGTAGGTGGTGGTAGAGCGACATCGCCTCGACGCCGAGTTCGGCGGCGAGCCGGCGCATCGTGAGCGCCGCCATCCCTTCGGCGTCGACGAGGGCGATCGCGCTGGCCAGGGCTCGCTCGCGGCTGAGCGGCTCCCGTGGCTTCCTCGCTCCCATCCGGCTCTCCATCTCCCCTTGACCTTACAACGTATGGTTGGCCTTACAACGTAAGGCAACCCCCGCCACGGGCACGTCGATCACCCCCGAAGGAGCCGCCATGCACCAGCTGATCCGTACCGCCCGGGTGACCGGGCTGTTCTACCTCGGGCTCGCCGTCACCGGCGCGCTGGGGTTCCTCACCGTCCGCCCGATGATCTTCGACCCGGACGACGCGGGCGCGACGTTCGCCAACCTGGTGGCCCACGAGTCGCTTGCCCGCGTCGGCATCGCCCTCGAACTGCTCGTCGTCCTCACCCAGGCGCTCACCGCCGTCTGGTTCCACCGCCTGTTCCGTACCGTCGACAGCACCGTCGCGGGCAGCATCGCCGCCTTCGGGCTCGTCAACGCGGTCGCGATCCTCGGCAGCGCCGCCGTCCTCGGGACAGCTTTGCGCGTCGGGACCGGCGGGCCGGGCGACGCGGACACCGTCCAGCTCCTCTACCTGGTCAGCGGGAACCTGTGGGAAGTGGGCGGCCTCTTCTTCGGGCTCTGGCTGGTGCCGATGGGCTGGTGCGTGCTCCGGTCGGGCTGGCTGCCCCGGCCGCTGGGCTGGGTCCTCGTCGCCGGCGGCGTCGGCTACGTGCTCATGACGTTCGTCGCGTACCTCGCCCCCGGCGCCGGGGTCGCGGGCGACCTGCTGGTGGTGCCCGCCACGGTGGGCGAGGTGTGGATCCTCGGCTACCTGATCATCTTCGGCGTGCGGAAGCAGGAGGTGACGAAAGCCTAGGCGGGACTCGCGGCGAGGGCGACACCCCGGGCGTACGCGATGGCGGCCGGGGTGTCCGCGAACACCAGGCCCTCGCGGCGCAGCTCGTCGGCGACGCCGAGCGTGCTGAGCACCTGGTCGTGGCCCGGGGTGATGCCGGAGAGCAGCACCGTGATCCCCCGGGCGCGCAACCGGGCGATGGCGTCGCCGAGCACCTGCGCGCCCGTCGCGTCGACGGTGGAGACGCGGGACATGCGCAGGATCACCACCCGTACGTCGGCCACCTCGGCCAGTTCCAGCAGGAAGGTGTGCGCGGCGGCGAAGAACAGCGGCCCGTCCAGCCGGTACGCGACGATGTGCTCGGCGAGCAGCGCATGCTCCTCGGCGCTGTGCTCGCCGGTGTCCAGCGGCACCTGTTCCAGCTTGGCGCTGCGCGCCACCGCGCGCAGCGCCAGGACGGCAGCGACGGCGAGCCCGACGACCACCGCCGTCACCAGGTCCCAGATGACAGTGACGGCGAACGTCAGCACCAGCACCACCGCGTCGGCCCGGGTGGCCCGCATCAGCGCGAGCAGGGAGGCCGCCTCCACCATCCGTACCGTGGTGGCGAGCAGCACGCCGGCCAGGGCGGCCAGCGGGATGCGGCCGACGAGCGGGGCGGCGGCGAGCACGATCGCGGCGAGGGCCACCGCGTGGGTGAGCGCGGCGAGCTTCGAGGACGCCCCGGCGCGGACGTTCACCGCGGTACGGGCGATGGCGGCGGTCGCCGGGATGCCGCCGAAGACCGGGGAGGCGAGGTTGGCCAGGCCCTGGCCGAACAGTTCCCGGTCCGGGTCGTGCCGCTCGCCGACAGTCATGCCGTCGGCCACCGTGGCGGAGAGCAGGCTCTCCAGGGCGGCGAGCGCGGCCACGGCGAGGGCGCTCGGCAGCAGTACGCCCAGCGCGCCGAGGTCCACGAAGTCCAGCGACGGCGCGGGCAGCCCCTGCGGCAGCTCGCCGATCCGGGCCAGCTCGATCGGGGTCAGCTCGGCGAGCAGCGTCGCAGCGGCCACGCCGACCAGGGAGAACGGCACGGCGGGCCGCCACCGGCCGCCGAGCAGCATCAGCGCCGCCACGCCGAGCGCCACGGCGATCGCGGCGGGCCGGGGATGCGCGGCGAACCGGGCGACCGCGTCGGCGGCGACCGCCCACACCTTCTCGCCGTGCGCGGCGGTGACGCCGAGCGCGGACGGCACCTGTTGCAGCGCGATGACCACGGCGATGCCGGCCGTGAAGCCCTCGATGACCGGGGTCGGCAGGTAGCGGACGTACCGGCCGAGGCGGGCCACGGCGAGCGCGATCAGGATCAGCCCGGCCAGCGCGCCGACCATCAGCACGCCACCGGCGCCGAACTGCTGCACCACCGGCACCAGCACCACAGTCATGGCCCCGGTGGGACCGGAGACCTGGAGGTTGGAGCCGCCGAAGACCGCCGCGACAGCTCCGGCGACGACAGCGGTGACCAGGCCGGCCTGCGCGCCGAGCCCGGAGGTGACGCCGAAGGCGAGCGCCAGGGGCAGCGCCACCACGGCGACGGTGAGCCCGGCGAGCAGGTCGCGCCGGGGCGAGCGGCGCGCCGCCGCCCAGTCGGCCCTGCCGGGCAGCAGCCCGCGGAACAGCCGGCCCGCCTGCCGGGCGGCGTCACCGGCACGAAGGGCCGCCGCGCTCACCGGTCCGTCCCCGAGGCCCGCAGTTCGTCCAGCAGGGCGTCCCGGTCGGTGAGGACCGCGCCGAGGATGCGCCGGCCGGCGGCGAGCAGGTCGGCCACGTCGGGGGTGCTGAGCGCGTACATCACCAGCGGGCCGTCCCGGTACGACGTGACCATGCCGGCACGGCGCAGCACGGCGAGCTGCTGGGAGAGGTTCGACGCCTCCACGTCGATGGCGGCCAGCAGGTCGCGGACCGGCTTCGGCCCGTCCTGGAGCAGTTCGAGCACCCGGATACGCACCGGGTGCCCGAGGGTGCGGAACAGCTCCGCCTTGGCCTGGTACAGCGGCACCGACACGACTCACCTCTCCGACGACTCTGAAGACTTTAGCACTTGCAGAAATCTTCAAATCGACGGAGATGCGGGTGTGGCCTCAGACGAGGTCGTTGACGCAGCGCAGCACCGGCCGGGAGGTGAGCGCCTCGGCATCCAGCGGACGCGTAGTGCTCACCGTGAAGACGACGCTCTCCCCCGGCAGCAGCGTCACCAGGGCCCGATCCACCTGCGCCGCCGGATCGAGGCGATCCGGGAACAGCGTCAGGTCTCGCAACACCGTCCGCGCGGTCACCCGGACGCGCCGGCCGCCGTCGACCGGCTCGGCGGTCGCGTCCCACTCCGCCGCCGGCCACCGCACGTCGCGGTCCTCGGCGAAGAACCACAGCGCCCGCTCCGCGGCGTCCCCGGCGTCCGCGACGAGCAGTTCCGCGCGGCCGTCGTCCGGCCGCGCCAGCTCCGCCGGGAGTTCCACCACGACCGAGGAGTACGCGGGGACGTCGAGGTCGACCGAGGTCTTCGCCCTCGGCTCCCCGGTGAGGGCCAGCCGGGTGACGGTGGCCGGCGTGCTCCACGCCTGGGCGGTCTCGTTCACCGCCACCAGCGCCGGCCCACCGTCGCGCGGCTGCACCGTCAGCAGCCGGTCGGCGTAGGCGCGGCGCAGCGCGTACCACAGGGGTTTGCGGCGGCCGTCGCCGTCGATCGCCGACCAGGAGGTGACCGGCCAGCAGTCGTTCAGCTGCCACACGACGGTGCCGGTGCAGACCGGCCGGTGCGAGCGGAAGTGCTCGACGCCGAGCTGGATGGCGCGGGCCTGGTTGAGCTGGGTGAGGTAGTGCCAGTCGTCGAAGTCGGCCGGTGGCGGCAGGTGGGCGTCGAGTCCGCGCCGGAGCTTGCCGTCCCCGTCGGCGGCCTTCTGGTGGTGCGCCATGCCCGGTGAGTCGTGCGCGAGCGGGTCGTCGGAGAGGGACCGGCGCAGCGTCGCGTACGCGGGCGGCGCCTGGTAGCCGAACTCGGCCACGAACCGGGGCACGTAGTCCCGGTAGCGGGTGTAGTCGTCGGTGTTCCACACGTCCCAGATGTGCGTGGTGCCGTGCGCCGGGTCGTTGGGGTGGACGTCCTCGCTGCCGGACCAGGGGCTCCCCGGCCAGTACGGGACCGTCGGGTCCAGCTCGCCGACGATCTCCGGCAGCAGCTCAAGGTAGTAGCCGCGTCCCCAGGTACGCCCGGCCAGCGGTTCCTGCCAGTCCCAGTCGTGCCAGCCCCAGATGTTCTCGTTGTTGCCGGTCCAGAGCACCAGCGACGGGTGCCCGGCGAGGCGGGTCACCTGCTCGCGCGCCTCCGCCTCGACCTCGGTGCGGAACGGCTCCTCCTCGGGGTACGCCGCGCAGGCGAACAGGAAGTCCTGCTGCACCAGCAGGCCCATCTCGTCGGCGAGGTCGTAGAAGTCGTCCGACTCGTACCGGCCGCCGCCCCAGACGCGCAGCAGGTTGACGTTCGCGCCGGCCGCCTGGGCGAACCGCTCGGCGAGGCGCTCGCGGGTGACCCGGTTCGGGAACGCGTCGTCGGGGATCCAGTTGACGCCCTTGACGAACACCGGCACGTCGTTGACGTGCAGCGTGAACGGGGTACCGTGCGCGTCGGGCGTGGTGTCCAGCCGGACCGAACGGAACCCGATCCGCCGGGACGCGGCGTCCAGCGCTCGGCCGTCGGCGCCGTGCAGGCTCACGTCGAGGTCGTACCGCGGCTGGTCGCCGTACCCGATCGGCCACCACAGCGCGGGGTCGGCGACGGTGAGCGTCACGACGGCGGTCCGCTCCCCCGCCGGTACGGCGGCCTCGGCGCTGACCCCGGCGACGGCGGCGCGGACGGTCAGCGGCTCGTCGCCGGCCCGCTCGACCTCGGCCCGCAGGTCCACCCGGCCGGTGCCGTCGACCACCGTGACGAGCGGCCGGACCGACGCGAGCCGGGCGGTGGACCAGGCGTGCAGCCCGATGTCCTGCCAGATGCCGGCGGTGACGAGCGTCGGCCCCCAGTCCCAGCCGAAGTTGCAGGCGGTCTTGCGGATGAAGTGGAACGGCTCCGGGTACGCGTTCGGCCGGTCACCGAGCCGGTCCCGGTGCGCCTCGGCGTACCGGTACGGGGAGGCGAAGCGTACGGCCAGGGTGTTGCCGTCCGGGCGCAGCAGCGCGCGGACGTCGAAGCGGTACGAGCGGTGCTGGTTCTCGGTGCGGCCGACCTCGACGCCGTTGAGCGTGACGGTGGCGACCGTGTCGAGTCCGGCGCAGACCAGGTCGATCCGGTCCTCGTCACCGGGTCGCCAGGCGAACGTGGTCTCGTAGACCCAGCCGGTGCGGCCGATCCAGGTGAGGCGGTTCTCGTTGTCGTCCAGGTACGGGTCGGGGATGAGGCCGGCCGCGAGCAGGTCGGTGTGGACGCAACCGGGGACCGTGGCCGGCACCGCCGCCCCGGCGATCTCCGGCGGCACCGCCGGGCCGGGCTCGGCCCGCAGCGTCCATCCCTCGTGCAGCAGCGTTCGACGGCTCACGACTTCACCGCGCCTTCCATGATTCCGCGGACGATCTGACGTCCACCGATGAACAGCATGACCAGCAGGGGGACGGTGGCGATGAACGCGCCCGCGAGCACCCGCCGGTAGATCACGTAGTTGCCGCTGGCCAGGTCCGAGATCGCCACCATCGACGTCGGGTAGTCGGTGCCGCTGAGCGTGATCAGCGGCCACTGGAAGTCGTTCCAGGTGGCCACGAACGTGAGCAGGCCGAGCACCGCCAGGGCCGGGCGGATCGCGGGGAGCACGATCGTCGCGTACACCCGCATGGTGGTGGCGCCGTCGACCCGGGCCGACTCGATCAGCTCGTCCGGGACGGTGTTCACGATGAACTGCCGCATGTAGAACACGCCGAACGCGGTGACCAGGCCGGGCGCGATGACCGCGAGCAGCGTGCCGTTCCAGCCGAGCTTGCCCATCACGATGTAGAGCGCCACGATGCCGAGCTGGTTGGGGACGGTCAGGGTGAGCACCACGAACAGCATCAGCACGCGGCTGCCGGTGAAGCGCAGCTTGGCGAAGGCGAACCCGGCCAGCGAGCAGAAGAACAGCACCGAGGCGGTCACCACGGCGGAGACGATGACGCTGTTGACCAGCGACGCGGCGAAGTAGACGTCCTGGAGGGAGAAGACCTCGTCGACGTTGGTGAGGAAGCGGTCGCCGGGGATCACCGCCGGGGGCAGCTTCGCCAGCGCCTCGTCGTCGCTGGTGGCGATGACGAACATCCAGTAGAGCGGGAACGCGGCGAACAGCATGCTCACCGCGAGGAGCAGGTAGGTCCAGAGCCCGGCCGGGGTGTCCTGTGGTGCCCGGGCCACCACGCGTCGCGTCGTCACCGGCGGCCTCCGGAGAGTCGGTTGGTCAGCAGGTAGTTGACGCCGGCCACGATCAGGATGATCAGGAACAGCGCCCAGGACATGGCGGCGGCGTACCCGAGGTTGAGGTCCTTCCAGCCGACCTTGTAGATGAGCTGGGCGATGGTCTGCCACTCGCCGTCCGGCCCGCCGGTCGCGGCCTGCGCGTTCGGGTCGAACAGCATCGGCTCGGTGAACAGCTGCAACCCGCCGATGGTGGACAGGATGACTGTGAACAGGACCACCGGCTGGATCATCGGCACGGTGATCCGCCAGAGCTGCTTCCACTGCCCGGCGCCGTCGATCGCCGCGGCCTCGTAGACGTCGCGCGGGATGGACTGCATGGCGGCCAGGTAGAGCAGCGCGTTGTAGCCGATCCACTTCCAGTTGACCATCGTGGCGATGGCGATCCAGGCGTGCAGCTTGTCCGCCCGCCAGTCGATCGGGTCGTCCGCGCCGCCGATGCCGAGCAGGCCCAGCGCCCAGTTCGCCATGCCGAAGTCGCGGGAGAAGAAGACGCTGAACACCATCGTCGAGGCCACGATCGGTGTCACGTACGGCAGCAGCACACCCACCCGCCACCACGTCTGCGCCCGCAGCCTGCGGTTGAGCAGCGACGCGACGAGCAGCGCGAGCAGCAGCTGCGGAACCGTGGAGAGCAGGAAGATGCCGAACGTGTTGTAAAGGGCGTTCCAGAAGTCCTCGTCGGCGACCAGGCGGCTGAAGTTCTCCACGCCCGCCCAGTACGGCAGCGTCGGGTCGTCGAGGCGGTAGTTGCGCAGCGACACGACCGCGTTGAACAGCAGCGGGAACAGCCCGAACACCACGAAGAGCAGGAAGAACGGCGCGATCATCAGGTACGGCATGTACCGCATGTCGAAGCGGTACAGCCGGTCGCGCCAGGTCATCCGCCGGTCGGCTGCCCCGGTACGGCCGGGCTTGCGCGCGGGTGGACGGCCTGGTGGCGCGGGCGCGGCACGGGTGCTGGACATCTGTTCACTCCAGGGCCGGGAGATCGGACGGTGACGGGGCGGACCGGGCCGCCCCGGGCCGCCCCGTCACCTGTGACACGTCAGGACTTGGCGGCCTTCTCGGCCTCCTTGACCGCCTCGTTCCAGGCGGCGTCGGACTTGAGCGACTTGTTCTCCACCCGCCGGATGACGTTCTCGACCGCCACCCGGGTCGGGCCGTTCTTCCGGCCCAGGTACTGCGGGGTGAGGCCCTGCGCCATCTTCGGGAAGATCTGGCCGACCGGGGCGTCGTTGAAGAACGGGTTCTTGAAGTCGGCGATCGCCGGGTCGCTGTAGAGCGCCGGCTGCGACGGCAGGTTGCCGACCTTCTTGAAGATCTCGATCTGCTGCTCCGGCGCGACCAGCCAGGTCAGCAGCTTGTACGCCTCGTCGACGTTCTTGCCCTGCTTCGGCAGCGTCAGGAAGGAGCCACCCCAGTTGCCGCCGCCACCCGGGACCGCGGCGATGTCCCACTTGCCCTCGGTGCCCGGTGCGGTGTCCTTGATGTGGCCGAGCATCCAGGCCGGGCAGGCGAGCACCGCGAACGCGCCGCTGGTGAAGCCCTTGTCCCAGTCGGCCTGGAAGCTGACCAGGTTGGCCGACAATCCGGCGCCGACCGCCTTGACCGTGTAGTCGAACGCGACCTTCGGACCCTGCTCCATCCGGAGCTGGTCCTGCTCGTCGTAGAACCCGACCGGCTGCTGGCCGAGGATCGGGTTGAACAGGTTGGTGCCGGCGTCGATGAACTTCTTCTTGGTCTTCGCGGTGTACTGCTGGCCGACCTCGATGAACCTGTCCCAGGTGGGCCAGAGGGCTGACACCTGGTCGCGTTCGGTGGGCAGGCCGGCGGCCTTGAACAGGTCGGTGCGGTAGCACATGGCCAGGCCGCCGACGTCGGTGCCGAGGCCGATCTGCGTCCTGCCGTCGGCCGACAGCGACTGCTTCCACTTCCAGGGCAGGTACTTGCTCTCGTAGGAGCCGGCGCCCTTGTCGAGCAGGTTGACGAACTTGTCGGACTGGCTGCGGAACTGGACCATGAACCCCTCGTCGATCGCCGCGATGTCGGGCGCGCCGTTGCCGGCGACGAGCTTCTTCTGCAGGTCCTCGTGCTGGGCGTTGTACTCGCCCGAGTTGAGCTGGATCTTGACGTTCGGGTGTTCGGCCTCGTACTTGGCCTTCAGATCCTGGAGCCCGAAGTCGCCCCAGAAGTTGATTTTCAGCGTGACCTGACCACCGGCCGAGTCCGAGCCGCCGGTGGTGCTCCTGCCGCTGCAGGCGGTGATCATGACCAGGCTGACGGCACCGACGGCGGCCACCCGCGCCAGGTGCGTCCAGGACCGTCTCATCTCATCCTCCGCGCCGAATGGGAACGCTCCCGAATATCGAGAGACGTTGACTGAACCGGATAAGTGACGCCACCGTACGGTCCTCATTCATGACTGTCAACGGTCGGTTACCGATGTGCTGGTTCGGTAACCTCGCCGCCGCTCACGACCACGGTCAGGGCGGTCGGCGGCGGGTCCGCGCCCTAAGCTGAACCGCACAAGCGACTGCCGCCGGATGCGGTCCACCGGCGCCGCCGGCGGCACCCGGACCCGGCAGCGCGTGCAGTAGCGTCACCAGACGCCGGTGATCCGGCGACCGGAAGCGCCCGCGAGGGCCGGACACAGTGGAGGAACGCTTCGGTGAAGCGGCCGACCATCGCCGACGTCGCCCGGCGCGCCGGGGTCTCCAAGGGCGCGGTGTCGTACGCCCTCAACGGCCAGCCCGGTGTCTCCGAGGCGACCCGGCAGCGGATCCTCGCCATCGCCACCGAGATCGGGTTCCGTCCGAGCAGCGCCGCCCGCGCGCTGTCCGGCGCCACCGCCAAGGCGGTCGGGCTGGCGCTGTGCCGCCCCGCCCGGATACTCGGCATCGAGCCGTTCTTCATGGAGCTGATCAGCGGCGTCGAGGCCGAATTGTCGGCCCGCTCGTACGCGCTCACGCTCCAGGTGGTCAGCGACCAGGAGGCCGAGATCGCCGTCTACCGGCGGTGGTGGGCCGAACGCCGGGTGGACGGCGTGCTCGTCTGCGACCTGCGCACCGACGACCGGCGCGTGCCGGCGCTGGAGGAACTGCAACTGCCGGCGGTGGTGATCGGCGGGCCCGGGCACACCGGCGGCCTGGCGAGCGTCTGGGCCGACGACGCGGCGGCGCTGGTCGAGACCGTGGAGTACCTGGTCGCGCTCGGCCACCGGCGCATCGCCCGGGTCGGCGGGCTGCAGTCGCTGCTGCACACCGAGATCCGCACCGAGGCGTTCACCGGCGTGTGCCGGCGGCTCGGGCTGGACGAGGCCACCACCGTCTGGTCCGACTACACCGGCGAGGAGGGCGCGCGGGCCACCCGGCGGCTGCTCAGCTCCGCCGGCCGCCCCACCGCGGT
The DNA here is from genome assembly GCF_015354395.1 of Micromonospora sp. ANENR4. NCBI lineage: Bacteria > Bacillati > Actinomycetota > Actinomycetes > Micromonosporales > Micromonosporaceae > Micromonospora > Micromonospora sp. ANENR4. Next base: position 244,308 of record NZ_JADKYQ010000003.1, on the reverse strand, counting down.
GATCTACGACAACGACGTGATGGCGATCGCCGGGCTCTCGGTGGCCCAGGAGATGGGCCTCACCGTGCCGGGCGACCTGTCCATCGTGGCCTGGGACGACTCGCCGCTGTGCCGGCTGGTGCACCCGCCGCTCACCGCGCTGGGCCGGGACATCCCGGCGTACGGCGCGCACGCCGCGCGCCAGCTCCTGGCCGTGATCGCGGGCGAGCCGGCCGCCGTCGTACAGGACGAGACCGCGCATCTGACGCCGCGCGGCAGCACCGCCCCACCTCGTACGACGAACCGCTGAACCGGTTCAGCTCACCGGGCGGTGGACGGGTACTCCTCGAACCACGCCTCGACCCGCTCGGCGGTCGCCGGGCGGGCCAGCGCGAAGCCCTGACCGTACCGGCAGCCGGCCCGCCGCGCGCCCGCCACCTGGACCTCCGACTCCAGTTCCTCGACCACCAGCTCCACGCCGAGCCGGTCGGCCAGGTTCGCCACCACGTCGATCAGCGGACGCTGCCCGTCCCCGCCCGGGCCGACCAGGTGCGGGCCCACCTTGAGCAGGTCGATCGGCAGCCGGCGGAGCTGCGCGAGCGAGGCGTGCTCGGCCCGGAAGTCGTCGAGCGCGATCCGCACGCCGATCGACCGCAGACCGGCCAGCCGGGCCACCACTGTGGACAGCTCCCCGCCCACCACCGGCTCGGCCACCTCCACCACCAGCCGTTCCGGCACCACGTCGTACGCGGCCAGCGCGGTCGCGGTACGCGCCACGAAGTCCGGCGCGGCCAGCTCGCGCGGCGTCACGTTGACCGCCATCCACAGCTCACGGCCGCCCTCCGACCACGCGGCGAGCTGCCGGCAGGCCCGGTCCAGCACCCACCGCCCGATCTCACCGGTCAGGTCGAGGTCGGCCGCCACCGGCAGCAGCTCGGCCGGGAGCACGGTGCCCAGCGCCGGGCTGCGCCAGCGCAGCAGCGCCTCCGTACCCACCGGCATCCGGTCGGCGAGCGCCACCACCGGCTGGTAGACCAGGTCCAGCTCACCGCGCGCCACCGCGCCGGGCAGCTCCCGTTCCAGATCCAGCCGGCGGACCAGCTGCTCCTCCAGGTAGGCGTCGTACCACTCGACCCGGTCCCGGCCGAGCTGCACCGCCCGGCGGCGGGCCAGGTCCGCCTGCCGCAGCACGTCCTCCGGATCGCCGCCGCCGGTCTCGGCCAGCCCGACGCTCACCCCCAGCCGGGCGACGCCGCCGGGCCGGGGGTACGGCTCGGCCAGCGCCGCCAGCAGCCGCAGGCCGAGCGCGTACGCGAGCACCGGCCCCGCGTCGGTGAGGACGGCGTACTCCGTGTCGCCGAGCCGGGCCACCAGATCGTGCGTCCCGGAGCCCGCCCGCAGCCGGCGCGCGGCCTCGGTGAGCACCGGTCCCTCCGGCACCGCGCCACCCACCCCGTGCAGGTCGACGACGAGCAGCGCGCCGCCACTGCGTTCCGCCATCGCCCGGACCAGCTCCGCGCGCGTCAGCGGCACGGGCTCGGCGGCCCGGGCGTCCGGTCCGAGGCGGCGCCGCAGCCACGCCTCGCGGGCCGCGAGCCGCTGCACCCGGCGGCGCTGGTCGGCGGCGGCGAGCAGCTCACCCATCATGATCGGCGGAATGACGGCCAGGCCCAGCGCCATCGCGGCGGTGCTGAACTCCCCCGCCGTACCCAGGTGGATCCCGGCGGCCAGCGCGGCGATCCCGGCCGGCGCGGTGAGGCGCGGCCACGCGGCGGACGCCACGTCCCGGCCTGGTCGTTCACCGCCCGAGGTACGCCGGGCCCCGGCGGCGGTGAGCAGCGCCCCGGCCACCAGCGGCGCCGCGGCGAGCGGCAGCGCCCGGTCCGGCGCGCCGTAGGCCAGCAGCACCACGAGCAGCGTCAGCCCGCCGAGCGTCAGCGCCGCCCCGGCGTGGCAGCGTGCGGCGCCCGGCCGGCGGCGACGTTCGGCGACGGCCGCCACCGCGAGCACGGCGAGCACCACCGCACCACCAGCCGCGACGGCCCCGGCGACAGCCGGGACCGGGCCGCCCGGCAGCAGCATCCAGCCCGCGAAGACCAGGCTGACGCCGAGCGCGAGCACGTCGACGGTACGGCGCACCAGCTCCGGGCCGGACAGTCGCGAGCGGCCGGGCAGGCGCAGCAGGGCCGTCACGTGCAGCGCCCCGGTGAGGCACAGTCCGGCCAGCGCGATCGGCAGCCGGTGCGCGGCGTCGCTCAGCGGCAGCACCGCAACGGTGAGCCCGGCGACCAGGACGGCGCCGTCCAGGATGGCGGCGACCCGGCGGGACAGCGCGGCCCGGCGCGCCCGCCGCCCGTTGGCTGCGGGACGGTCGGGCGGTGTGGCGGCTCCGGCCAGCCAGGCGAGCCGGACGCAGGCGAGGGCGAAACCTCCGGCGACGGCGAGCGCGGCGGCAGCGGGGCCGGGCAGGGCACCGGCGACGCCGGCGAGGAGGAAGACCGCGCCGGTGAGCGACACGGCGACATCGGGCAGGGCTGATTGCCGACGGGGATCGGCGGGAGGGGGGACGGGCACGGCGGTCGCCTTCGTGAGGGGGCACGGGGGCGGTGCGGTTGCGGTACGCGGTACGACGTGCGGGGTCGGGGCGGGCGGGGACGCATCGGCGGGGACCGCTGCGGCCACGCCTAGAAACGATCCCGGAAGCGCCCGGTGACGTCACCGCACCAGTGACGTCCGTCACACCAACAGCTGTCACGGAGACGGCCCTCGTCCAAGATCGACGCCGCTCGCTTTCGCGTCGCCTCCCGACACAAGATCTTGGAAGAAACCGGCCCCCAGGAGGGCCCTTTGCTTCCAAGATCTCCAGACGCGGCAGATCTTGGTACCGAGCCGCCCCGCGAGGGGCGGAGCCGTACCAAGATCTGGGGCGGGCCGTTCGGGGCGGGCGGAAGGGCGGGGGCGGCGGGGGTCCCGATGGGGCGGGGGACGCCCGGGGGGTGGGGTGGAGGGGCCGGATGGGATCATCGGGAGGTGAGCCGCGCCGATACCGTCCGTTTCCGTCACAACCAGGCCATCCTGGTCGCCGCGATCGTCGCCTTCATCGGCGCGCTGCCCCTGGCCTCCGCCCGCTGGTGGCTGCTCTGGGTGCTGCTCGTACCCCTCGCCGTCGCGGTCTGGGCGTGGCGGGCCGGCACCGACGCCGACGCCCGGGAGCTGCGGCTGCGGGCGCTCGCCGGGCAGCGCCGGGTGCCGTGGAACCGGGTCGCCGAACTCGCCGGTGATTCCCGCGGCCGGGCGATGGCCCGGCTCGACGACGGCGAGGTGGTGATGCTGCCGGCGGTACGCGCCAGCGAACTGCCCCGGCTGATCGCCGTCACCGGGCAGGAACTACCGGACGCCGACGGCGATCAGCAAGCCGGCGATCAGTAGCCGTCGACCACCCGGTTCGTCAGCTCCTCCCCTGCCACGTACCGGCGCAACTGCTCGCCCACCAGGCGGTACGCGCGGGGCAGCAGCCCGCGTACCGAGCCGGCGACGTGCGGGGTGAGCAGCACGTTCGGCAGCTCCCACAGGGGATGGTCGGCGGGCAGCGGTTCCGGGTCGGTGACGTCCATCGCGGCGCGCAGACGGCCCGAGGTCAGCTCGGCCACCAGCGCCGAGGTACGGGCCACCGGCCCGCGGGCGGCGTTGACGAGCAGCGCGCCGTCCGGCATCGCGGCGAGGAAACGTTCGTCGACCATGCCCCGGGTCTGCTCGGTCAGCGGCACCAGGAGCACCACCACGTCCGCCTCCGGCAGCAGCGCGGGCAGCTCGTCGACCCCGTGCACGCCCTGGTCGGGGCGCGGCGTACGGGCCACGAGCGTGAAGCTCACCTCGAACGGGGCGAGCCGGTCGCGGACCGCGGTGCCGATCGAGCCGGCGCCGACGATGAGCACCCGCTTGCCGGCCAGCTCGTCGGTGGGCGCCACCTCGTCGTACGCCCACTCGCGCCGCGCCTGCGCCCGGGCCAGCGGCGCGAACCCGCGCAGCGAGGCGAGGATCGCGGCGACGACCCACTCGGCGGTGGGCGAGTCGTGCACGCCCCGGGCGTCGCAGAGCGTCACCCCGTCGGGCATCCGTCCCGCCCAGGCGTCCGCGCCCGCGGAGAGCAGTTGCACCACCTCGACGTCGGGCAGCTCGGCGAGGAGCGCACCGGCGTCCGGGCCGGACAGGAACGGCGGCACCCAGAATCGCACCCCGGACGGGGACGACGGGAGCCGGTGCGGGTCGTCCAGCACCTCCACGGTGACGCCGGGCGGTGGCTCGCCGAGCAGCCGGCGTCCTTCGGGGTGCGGGATCCATACCTTCACGACCGCCGACGATATCGGCCCCGGACCGGCCGGTGCGGCGTGACCCGTGACGAACACCGCGCCGGGAATGGAGTGGCGGTCCGGCGGGGTATAACCGAGAGCGGGATGCCGGTCGGGTGTTCCGCTTGCTGAGGGCGGTGGCGATGAGCGAGGACGGCCGGGGACGGGTGTCCGTGCCGATTCCGGCGCTCGCCGATCCCGACCGGTTGCGCTCACTCGACGAGACGCGGCTCGACGCCGTACCGGACGAGTCGTTCGACAGGTTCGCGCGGCTGGTCGGCGACCTGCTGGACGTTCCCGTCGCGCTCGTCTCCCTGGTGGACGCGGACCGTCAGTTCTTCCCCGGCGCGACCGGGCTGCCGGAGCCGTGGGCGGCCCGCCGGGAGACGCCGCTGACCCACTCGTTCTGCCAGCACGTCGTCGACATCGAGATGCCGCTGGTGCTGCCCGACGCCCGCCTCTACCCGCGCGTACGTCTCAACCTGGCGATCGAGGACCTGGGCGTGGTCGCGTACGCGGGCATGCCGCTGACCGACCTGGAGGGGCGGGTGCTCGGCTCGCTCTGCGCGATCGACAGCAAGCCCCGGGCCTGGACCAAGGACCAGTTGCGTACGCTCGCCGACCTGGCCGCCGCGTGCTCCTCGGAGCTGCGGCTGCGCATCGCGGTGCGCGGCTCGGAACAGGCCCGCCGCCGCGCGGAGGAGGCGCACGACCGGCTCGCCATGCTGGCCGGGATGAGCGAGATGCTCGGCGGCACGCTCGACGTGGCCACCGCGGTCGACCGGCTCGGGCACGCGATGGTGCCGCTGCTCGCCGACTGGTGCCTGATCACGCTCGTCGACCCGGCCGGGCGGCCGCGCACCGTCACCGGCGTACACCGGGACGCCGAGCGCGAGGCCGACCTGGCCCGCTTCGCAGAGTTGCTGACCACCGGGCTCAGCGCGGACTCGCAGATCCGATCGGTGCTGCGTACCGGCCGGCCGGTGGTGCGGGCCGTGGCCGGCCTGGACGACGTGGCGCGCGGCACCACGCGCCCGGAACTGGTGCCGCTCGCCGAGCGGCTCGGCGTGGGCTCCCACCTGACCGTGCCGATCACCGCCGCCGGGGACCGGGTGATCGGGGCGGTCACGCTGGTCAACCGTCCGGGGCGGCGCGGTTTCGACCCGAGCGACCTGCGCACCGCGCAGGACATCGGGGTACGCGCCGGACAGGCGGTCGGCAACAGCCGCCTCTACGGCGAGCAGCGCCACGTCGCCGAGGTGTTGCAGCACAGCATGCTGCCGACCCTTCCGGCCGTGCCGGGGATCGAGCTGGCCGCCCGGTACCTGCCGGCCGCCGACCGGGTGGAGGTGGGCGGCGACTGGTACGACGCCTTCGTCCAGCCCGACGGCGAGCTGATCGCCGCGATCGGCGACGTCGCCGGGCACGACATCGAGGCGGCGGCCAGCATGGGCCAGCTGCGCAACCTGGTGCGGGGCAACGCGTACGGGCGGAACGATCCGGTGGAGGATCTGATGTCCCACCTGGACCGGGCCATGGGCGGGCTGCGGGTGCCCACCGTCGCCACCGCCGTACTGGCCCGGGTCCGTCCGGCCGCCGGCGGGCTGGCGGTCTCCTGGTGCAACGCGGGGCATCCGCCACCGCTGCTGGTCCGCGCCGACGGCACGGTCTCGGTGGCGGACGGCCGCGGACCGCTGCTCGGCCTGGCCCGGCCGCCCCGGCGCGCCGGCCGGACGCTGACCCTCGCCCCCGGCGACACGCTGCTGCTGCACACCGACGGGCTGATCGAGCGCCGGGACCAGCCGATCGACGAGGGACAGGCCGAGCTGCTCGCCCACCTCGAGGCCGGCGGGCCGGGCGTACCCCTGGACCTGCTCTGCGACCGGCTGCTCGCCGCCGCGCACCGGCGCGAGGACGACGTCGCCCTGCTCGCGCTGCGAGCCGGCTGAACCGGCACTCCCCCGAACGGCCGGAGGCGGGCAGGGGTGGGCGCGACGCGCCCGGTTCGCCGGTCCGCCCGGCTAGGCTGGGGCGGGTGAGCCCGCGTCTTGCGTACCCCCGTGTCAGCCGTCTCCGGACGGCGCTGGCGGCGTCCTGCGCGGCGCTGCTGCTGGGCACCGCCGGCTGCGCCCTCGGCGAGCCCGAGCCGGACCCGGCCGGCGCCCCGCCCAACCTGCCCACACCGTCCGGCACCGCGAGTCCCGGCGGGGCCGGCCAGCAGGTGGTCGCCACCGTGCTGGCCCGGGGCCTGGAGGTGCCGTGGGGAATCGCGTTCCTGCCCGACGGCGGCGCCCTGGTCACTGAGCGGGACAAGGGGCGGATCCTCCAGGTCGGCCCGGAGTCCGGCCCGGACGGGCTGACCGTGCGGCCGGTGCAGACCGTGCCGGACGTGGCCGCCGGTGGTGAGGGCGGCCTGCTCGGCATCGCTGTCTCCCCCGCGTACGCCAAGGACCGCACGGTCTTCGTCTACTACACCGCCGAGGACGACAACCGGATCGCGAAGATGCAGCTCGGGCAGGCGCCGAAGCCGATCCTGACCGGCATCCCGAAGTCCGGTACGCACAACGGCGGCGGGCTGGGCTTCGGCCCGGACGGTCACCTCTACGCGAGCACCGGCGACGCCGGGCGCACCGAGAACGCCCAGGACGCCAAGAGCCTCGGCGGCAAGATCCTGCGGATCACGCCGGACGGCAAGCCGGCGCCGGGCAACCCCACCGCCGGGTCGCCGGTCTGGTCGACCGGTCACCGCAACGTCCAGGGCTTCGCCTGGACGCCGGACAAGAAGATGTACGCGGTGGAGTTCGGCCAGAACACCTGGGACGAGATCAACCAGATCAACAAGGGCGGCAACTACGGGTGGCCCCGGGTCGAGGGACGCGGCGACGACAGGCGCTACGTGAACCCGATCACACAGTGGCCCACCGGTGACGCCTCCTGCTCCGGCCTGGCGGCAGCGGACCGTCTGCTCGTGGCCGCCTGCCTGCGCGGCCAGCGGCTCTGGCTGGTGGAGCTGGCCGGTAACGGCACCGTCCTCGGTCAGCCGCGCGACCTGCTCAACGGCCGGTACGGTCGGCTACGGGCCGTCGCGGGGGCGCCCGACGGCTCACTGTGGGTGAGCACGTCGAACCGGGACGGGCGGGGTACGCCCACCGCCGAGGACGACCGCATCCTGCGGCTCGTCTTCGCCGACGGTGGTGCCGGCCGGAGCTGATCCGGCCGGCCGGGTTTGTCAAGATCGCGCAGGGGGCAGGTCAGAATCTCAGCATGGACGGCCACGAGAACGAACAGCACCGCACCGGGGACGAGGCGTCTCCGGAGCGCGGGCGCGCCCGCCGACTGACGGCGTGGCGGCCCGGTCACCGGCTGCGTCGGCTGGGTGTGGTGCTGGCTCTGCTCGCGGTCACGCTCGGCGGCATCGTGATCGGCACGTACGCGGGCGGCCACGTCGGCACCGACATCGGCCCGTTCCGGGCCGAACTGAAGCTCAGCCCGTCGCTGTCCGGCGGCACCACAGTCGACATCCCGCCGCTGGGCGCGCTACTGCTGGACAGCCACGACGGTCCGGCGTACCTCACCGTCGAGGTGGGCTCGCTGGACCAGGGGCGCACCGAGGCGCTCATCGACGACCCGGCCAGCATCAGCCGGGCCAGCCAGTCGGCCGTCCAGGACGTCCGCGACGGCGTGATGCGGCTCGGGCTGCGTACGCTCGCCTCGACCGTGCTGGCCACGCTGCTGCTGGCCGCGCTCGTCTTCCGGGACGTCCGGCGCACCGCCTGGGCCGGCGGTCTGGCGCTGGTCGTGACCGCCGGCAGCCTCGGCATGGCCGCGAGCACGCTGCGCCCGCAGGCGATCGAGGAGCCACGGTACGAGGGCCTGCTCGTAAACGCGCCGGCGATCGTCGGTGACGCGCGGCGGATCGCGAACGACTACACCAAGTACGCCGAGCAGCTCCAGCGGCTGGTCGGCAACGTCAGCAAGCTCTACACCACGGTCTCGGCGCTGCCGGTGGTGCAGCCGTCGCCCGGCACCACCCGGGTGCTGCACGTGTCGGACATCCACCTCAACCCGACCGGTTGGCAGCTGATCCGTACCGTGGTCGAGCAGTTCGGCATCGACGTGGTGGTCGACACCGGCGACATGACCGACTGGGGCAGCGAGCCGGAGGCGTCGTTCGTCGGGTCGATCGGCCTGCTCAAGAAGCCGTACGTGTTCATCCGCGGCAACCACGACTCGCCGCGTACCGCCGCCGCGGTGGCGCAGCAGCCGAACGCGATCGTGCTGAACAACTCGGTCACGACTGTGGGCGGGCTGACCATCGCCGGCATCGGCGACCCCCGCTTCACCCCGGACAAGGAGACCTCACCGGCCGGCAGCGGCCTCACCTCGGCCGTCGCCGACCAGGTGATCGGCGCCGGTGAACAGCTCGCCGCCACGATCGGGAAGTCGCCGCGCAAGGTCGACATCGCGCTCATCCACGACCCCGCCTCGGCCGGCCCGCTCTCCGGCACCTGCCCGCTGGTGCTCTCCGGGCACACCCACTCCCGGCAGGTGTCGAAGCTGCCGCAGGTGGAGGGCAAGCAGCCGACCACGCTGATGGTGCAGGGTTCGACCGGCGGTGCCGGGCTGCGCGGCCTGGAGGGCGAGAAGCCGACCCCGCTGACCATGACGGTGCTCTACTTCGACCAGCAGAAGCTGCTCCAGGCGTACGACGAGATCACCGTGGGCGGCACCGGGCAGTCTCAGGTCAACCTGGAACGGCACGTCATCCGCGACCCGGCCAAGGGCGACCAGGTCCCGGTGACCCCGACCCCGACCCGCGGCCCGTCGGAGTCGCCGTCGCCGGGTACGACCACGCTGAGCCCCACCCCCACGAGCTGACGGCTCCGCTTTCTCGCCGCTTCCCCTCGCGGTCAGTCCGGTGCTCCGCCACACCGACACCCGGTCACTCCGCGTCATAAATCCCGTCCGGCCCGGGCATGCCCCGCCGCCGACTTTGCTCTGCACCCATCGGCGCAGCAGGCACCGAGAGTCACCGCCTGGGTGGGTGCAGAGCGGTGGGCATTCCACTCCGCCCCAGCTCAGGACGGTGATGCGGATATGGCTGCAGAGCAAAGGGGCCGAGAGGTGAATCCGAGGCCGCCAAAGGCAGTTACTCTCCGCAGCCAGTTCAGCCGTCACGCTCCGTGAGGAGAACCAGCCGCCGCCTCAGCGAAGCGCGATCGCGGCCAGCGCGGCGTTGACGATGCTGCCGGGCAGCAGGTCGTGCAGCTCGTACAGCTCCCGGACGCTGCCGGACTGGCCGAACTCGTCCACGCCGAGCGGCACCGCCGGGGCGCCGACCGCCGAGCCGAGCCAGGCCATCGCGTGCGAGGCGGCGTCGTGCACGGTGACCACCGGCACCCGGTCGGCGAACGCCGACCGCAGCGCGCCGGGCACGCTCGGCACTGTCGCGGTCCGCACACCCTGGCGCAGCGTCCGCTGCCACGCGCGGTAGAGCCGGTCCAGGCTGGTCACGTCCACGACGTGCGCGGCCACGCCCTCCTCCGCCAGCTCGGCGGCGGCCGCCAGGACCTCCGGCAGCACCGCGCCGGAGGCGGCGAGCTGCACGACCGGGGCGTCGGCCAGATCGGGGTACGCCTGGTGCGCGTCGACGAGCCGGTACGCGCCGGCCACCACCTGCCGCCGCAGCACCGCGTCCCCGAGCCGCGTACGCGCGGCCTCGAACGGCGCCTGGTCGATCGGCCGGGTGCTGAGCCGGAAGTAGTACGCCCCGTCCTCGGCCGGCGCGGCGGTGGCGGCCGGAGCGGCGCCGCCGGCGATCTGCCCCAGCGCGTCGCAGAGCAGCCAGTCGAGGCTGCCGGCGTACGCGGGCTCCAGGAACGTCACCCCGGGCAGCTCCAGGCCGACCGATGCGGTGATGGTGGACTGGTGCGCGCCGCCCTCGGGCGCCAGCGTGATGCCGGACGGGGTGCCGGCCACCACGAACCGCGAGCCGGAGTACGTGCCGTAGAGGAACGCATCGAGACCGCGCAGCACGAACGGGTCGTAGACGGTGCCCACCGGCAGCAGCGGCTGACCGGACAGGTCCCACGACAGGCCGAGCTGGCCCAGCAGCAGGAACAGGTTCATCTCCGAGATGCCCAGCTCGATGTGCTGCCCGGCGGGGCTCTCGGTCCAGCGCAGCATCCGGTCCTCGGTCCAGGAACGCTGCTCGGTCGGGGCGAACACGCCCGTCTTGTTGATGAACCCGGCCAGGTTGGTCGAGGTGGCCACGTCCGGCGCGGTGGTCACCAGGTAGGGCGCGACCTGCGGATCGCGGGCCAGGTCGACCAGCACCCGGCCGAAGACCTCCTGGGTGGAGACGGGCTTGTTCGCGCGTACCCTCGTGGTCTCCGGAACGGTTACGCCCAGCGCACGCTCGCGCGGCGGGCGGGACAGCGCCTCCCGGCGCTCGCCGGCCCGGATGCCGGCCGGGGTCGCCGGGTCGAGGCGGTCCCACTCGGTCTCGGCGGTCAGGCCGTGCGCGGCGCGCAGCGCGTCGATCTGCTCGGTGGTGAGCAGCGCCGAGTGGTTGCGCGGGTTGCCGGCGATCGGCAGACCCCAGCCCTTCACCGTGTACGCGAACACGACGCTGGGCCGGTCGGTGACCGCGTCGCACTGGGCGTACGCGTCGAGCATGGCCTGTGCGTCGTGCCCGCCCAGGTCGGTGACGAGCGGACCCAGCTCGTCGTCGCCGATGTCGGCGACGAACGCGGCGACCTCGGCCGGCGCGCCGTCCAGGAACTGCTTGCGCAGCGCCGGACCGGCCAGTCCGAACAGCGACTGGTACTGCTCGTTGGGCATCCGGTCGATCCAGTCGCGCAGCGCCGCGCCACCCGGCCGGGCGTACGCCTCGGCGAGCCGACGGCCGTACTTGACCTCCACGACGTGCCAGCCGGCCGCCTCGAACTGGCCGCGCCACTGGTTGATGCGGATGCCGGGGACGACCCGGTCCAGCGACTGGCGGTTGAAGTCGACGAGCCACATCACGTTGCCGAGCCCGGTGGTGGCCGGGTCGGCGACCGCCTCCCAGATGTTGCCCTCGTCCAGCTCGGCGTCGCCGATGATGGCGACGAACCGGGAGTGCGGGCGCGCGCCGAAGTGCGCGTCGACGTAGCGGCGGGTGACGGCGGCGAACAGCGGCGCGGCGGCGCCCAGGCCGACCGAGCCGGTGGAGAAGTCCACCTCGTCCGGGTCCTTGGTGCGCGACGGGTACGACTGGAGCCCGCCGCGCGCCCGCAGCTTGGGCAGGTACGACTTGTCGAGGTTGCCGAGCAGGTACTGGATCGCGTGGAACACCGGCGAGGCGTGCGGCTTCACCGCCACCCGGTCCTCGGCGTCCAGGTGCTGGAACCAGAGCGCGGTCATCGCGGTGACCAGGGAGGCGCTTGATGCCTGGTGGCCGCCGACCTTCACCCCGTCACCGGTGTCGCGGTCGTGGTTGGCCGCGTCGACGATGCGGGTGGCGAGCCAGAGCACCCGGCGCTGGATCTCGTCGAGGACGTCGAGGTCGTGCTGGTTCACGGTGACTCCATCCGGGCGTCGCCGTTGACGCCCTCTGCGGGGTGAGGAGCGGACGAAGGGCCCCTCCCCTGCCGGGAAAGGGCCCACACGACCGGATCAGGCGCCGAGGCGCGCCAGGATCAGCTCGCGGACGGTCTTCGCGTCCGCCTGGCCGCGGGTGGTCTTCATGACCGCGCCGACCAGCGCGCCGGCCGCCGCGACCTTGCCGCTGCGGATCTTGTCGGCGACGTCCGGGTTGGCGGCGATCGCCTCGTCCACGGCGGCGGTGAGCGCGCCGGTGTCCGAGACGACCTCCAGGTTGCGGTTGGTCATGATCTCGGTCGGCGAGCCCTCGCCGGCCACCACGCCCTCCAGCACGGTACGGGCCAGCTTGTCGTTGAGCTGGCCGGCGTCGACGAGGCCCTGCAGCTCGGCGACCTGGGCCGGGGTGGCGCCCACGTCGGCCAGCTCCACGCCGGTCTCGTTGGCGCGGCGGGACAGCTCACCCAGCCACCACTTCCGGGCGGCGGCAGGGGTGGCACCGGCGGCAACAGTCGCCTCGATCAGCTCGACCGCGCCGGCGTTGACCACCGACTGCATGTCGAGGTCGGACAGGCCCCACTCCTGCTGGATCCGCTTGCGGCGCAGCCGCGGCAGCTCCGGCAGGGCCGCCTTCAGCTCGGCCACCCACGCGGTGTCCGGGGCGAGCGGCACCAGGTCCGGCTCCGGGAAGTACCGGTAGTCGGTGGCGGTCTCCTTGGACCGGCCCGACGTGGTGTCCCCGGTGTCCTCGTGGAAGTGCCGGGTCTCCTGAGTGATTCGCCCACCGGCCTCCAGCACCGACGCCTGGCGCAGCATCTCCGAACGCACCGCCCGCTCGACCGAGCGCAGCGAGTTGACGTTCTTGGTCTCGGTGCGGGTGCCCCACTCCTCACCCGGCCGGTTGAGGGAGGTGTTGACGTCACAGCGCAGCGAGCCCTCCTCCATCCGCACGTCGGAGACGCCGAGCGAGCGGATCACGTCACGCAGCTCGGCGACGTACGCGCGGGCGACCTCGGGCGCGAGCGCGCCGGTGCCGGGGATGGGCTTGGTGACGATCTCGACGAGCGGGATGCCGGCCCGGTTGTAGTCGACGAGCGACTCGGTGGCGCCGTGGATGCGACCGGTGGCGCCGCCGACGTGCAGCGTCTTGCCGGTGTCCTCCTCCAGGTGCACCCGCTCGATGCCGATGCGCACCAGCTCGCCGTTGACCTCGACGTCCAGGTAGCCGTCGAAGCACAGCGGCTCGTCGTACTGGCTGATCTGGAAGTTCTTCGGCATGTCCGGGTAGAAGTAGTTCTTCCGGGCGAACCGGCACCACTGCGCGATCGAGCAGTTCAGCGCCAGCCCGATCCGGATGGTCGCCTCGATGGCGGCCTTGTTCGCCACCGGCAGCGAACCGGGCAGGCCGAGGCAGACCGGGCAGACCCGGGTGTTCGGCTCGCCGCCGAAGTCGGTCGGGCAGCCGCACCACATCTTGGTGTTCGTGCCCAGCTCGACGTGGGTCTCCAGGCCGATCACCGGTTCGAAGCGCGCGACGACCTCGTCGTACGCGGGCAGTGTCGTCGTCATCTGAGCTCCAGGCGCGATCCGGACAGAACCGTTCCAGCCTAATCGGCTGGCCCGGCCACCCCGCTGCCGGGCTTCGAGATCACCGCGCGGGCCCCGCGACGGGGACCGGGCCCGGGCCGGGTGTCACTCGGGTGTGGTGAAGGTCCGCCGGCGGTTGTAGGCCAGAACGAGCAGGATGCCGCCGATGGAGAAGGCCACGACGCTCAGCAGCAGCAGGACGAGCGGCGAACCCGGTCCGGTGATCGGCAGCCACGCGCCGCTCACCTTCGACGGCGAGGGCGTCGGCTGGGGCGTCGCGGGGAGGCTGCTCTCCGACGGCGTGGCGGCCGGGTCGCTCGGCGTCGGCGTCGCAGTCGGGTCGTCCGGGTCGGGCGTCGAGCCGGTCGGGGAGGCCGTGGGGGTGGCCGGGGTGCGGGCTGCGACGGTCAGCGACACCTCCTTCGTGGCGCTGGTGCTGTACCCCTTCGCGCCGACGGTGAAGGCGAACGTACCGGCCTTGCTCGGGGTGCCGCTGAGCTTGCCCTTGTCGTCGAGGGTGAGGCCGTCCGGCAGGGCCCCGGCGGCCAGGGCGAACACGATGTCCGAGTCGCCGTCGGCGGTGAACCGGAAGGAGTACCGCTTTCCGACGGTGGCAGCGGGCGGTTCGCCGGAGGTGAACGCGGCCGCTGCCTCGGCGACGACGACAGTGGCGTTCTGCTCGTCGAAGCGGCCGTTCTTGTCGGTCATCCGTAACGTGAACGTGTACGTGCCCGGCGTGGTCGGCGCACCACCGAGCGACGTCCCCACCACGAGCATTCCCGTCGGCAGGCCGCCCGACACCACTGTCAACGAGTACGGCCCGGTGCCACCCGTCGCCTCGACGGTGTGGATCGCGTACACCCGGCCGAGGTACATGGGCGACCGGGGCTTGCCCGACGTGATGACGACAGTCGGTTCGCGTACCTCGATCGTCGCCGTCTGCTCGTCGAAGAGGCCGTTCTTGTCGGTCATCCGCAGCGTGAACGTGTAGGTCCCCGGCGTGGTCGGCGCACCACCGAGCGACGTCCCCACCACGAGCATCCCCGTCGGCAGGCCGCCCGACACCACTGTCAACGAGTACGGCCCGGTGCCACCCGTCGCCTCGACGGTGTGGATCGCGTAGACCTGCCCGATCACCATCACCGACCGGGGCTTGCCCGACGTGATGGTGACGGTCTCGGTGGCGGCGGTAGCCGGTTGCGCGGCGGCCGGTTGACCGGCGCCCAGCAGCAACGCGACGACCATCGTCAGGGCCATGACCGGGCGAAGTGTCCCCATCGCACATCCAGCTCTCGGTCGGAACCGCTCGCGTCCGCCAGCGGGCCACAGTCCAGTCGAATCAGCAGACTCGGAGTCTATTCGACCAGTGCCAGTGACCCCGGGCAATCCACTGATCGGTGATCACCGTGTCGGTACGGAGGCGGCCGGGCCGCCTCCGTACCGCTTGGTTCAGAGCGCCGGCGGGGTGAGCGTGCCGACGGCGCCCTCCAGCGCGGCCGCGACCCGGTACATCCGGTCGTCGGCCATCGTCGGCGCCATGATCTGGAAGCCGACCGGGAGCCCGTCGGACAGGCCGCACGGCACCGAGATGGCCGGGCCGCCGTACAGGTTCGTCGGGATGGTGAACAGGTCGGCCAGGTACATCTGGTACGGGTCGGCGGTACGCGAACCGATCGGGAACGCCACGAACGGCGTGGTCGGCGAGATCAGCGCATCGACCTGCTCGAACGCGCTGGTGAAGTCCCGAGTGATGAGCGTGCGGACCTTCTGCGCCTGGCCGTAGTAGGCGTCGTAGTAGCCCGACGAGAGCGCGTACGTGCCGATCATGATGCGGCGCTTGACCTCGGGGCCGAAGCCGGCCTCGCGGGTCAGCGACATGACCTCCTCCAGCGACCGGTTGCCGTCGTCGCCGACCCGCAGGCCGAACCGGACGCCGTCGAACCGGGCCAGGTTGGAGGAGCACTCGCTGGGCGCGATCAGGTAGTACGCCGGCAGCGCGTACTTGAAGTGCGGGCAGGAGACCTCGACGATCTCGGCGCCCAGCTTCGCCAGCGCCTCGGCCGCGTCGCGGAACGCGGCCATCACGCCCGGCTCCGCGCCCTCACCGGTGAACTCGGTGACCACGCCGAGCTTCACGCCGGTCAGGTCACCGGTGGCGCCGAGCCGCGCCGCGGCCACCACGTCCGGCGCCGGGGCCGGGATCGAGGTGGAGTCGCGCGGGTCGTGACCGCCGATCACCTGGTGCAGCAACGCGGCGTCGAGCACGGTACGCGCGCACGGGCCGGGCGTGTCCAGCGAGGACGAGAACGCGACCAGGCCGTAGCGGGAGGTGCCGCCGTAGGTGGGCTTCGCGCCGACGGTGCCGGTGACCGCGCCGGGCTGGCGGATCGAGCCGCCGGTGTCCGAGCCGATCGACAGCGGTGCCTCGTACGCGGCCAGCGCCGCCGCGCTGCCACCGCCGGAGCCGCCCGGAATCCGCTCCAGGTCCCACGGGTTACGGGTCGGCCCGTACGCGGAGTATTCGGTGGAGGAGCCCATCGCGAACTCGTCCATGTTCGTCTTGCCGAGCATCACCGTGCCGGCGTCGCGCAGCCGCTCGACGATCGTCGAGTCGTACGGCGGGCGCCAGCCCTCCAGGATCTTCGACCCGACGGTGGTCGGTACGCCCTTGGTGGTGAGCACGTCCTTCACCGCGACCGGCACACCGGCGAGCGGGCCCAGCTCCGCACCGGCGGCGCGGCGCTCGTCCACGGCACGCGCGGCGGCCAGCGCTCCCTCGGTGTCGACGTGCAGGAACGCGTGCACCCGATCGTCGACGGCGCCGATGCGGTCCAGGTGGGCCTGGGTGACCTCGACCGCGGAGGTCTCGCCGCTCGCCACCAGCCCGGCGATCTCCACGGCGCTCAGCTTCGTCAGCTCGCTCATGAGGCCACATCCTCGTCCAGGATCCGCGGGACGCGGAACCGCTGCTCCTCGGCGTCGGGGGCGCCCGACAGCGCCTCCTGCGGGGTCAGACCCGGCCGCACCACGTCCTCGCGGAGCACGTTCGTCAGCGGCACGGAGTGGGACGTCGGCGGGATGTCCGCCGCGGCGACCTCGCCGACCTGCGCGACCGACTGGAGGATCACATCCAGCTGGCCGGCGAAGGTGTCCAGTTCCTCCTCCGTGACGGCGAGCCGCGACAGTCGCGCGAGGTGCGCGACCTCCTCGCGGGAGATGGCGGCCATCAGTGCCCCCTTCGTGGCTGTCCTGAGACGTCTGCGGTGGACCGGCCGCGCGTACGGGCGTGCTCGATGACGCGCGGTGACCGGAGCGAGTCTATTGTCCCGCCGTCACGACGACGCCTTCGACTCCCCCTCCGGCGCCGGACCGCCGCGGCCCACCGCCTCCGCCGGACGCACCGGACGGTAGCGGGACAGCCAGGCCACCAGGTCCTCGGCCGGCATCGGCCGGGCGTGGAACCAGCCCTGCGCCACGTCGCACCCGGCGGCGTGCAGCAGCCGCCAGGTGCGCTCGTCCTCCACGCCCTCGGCGACCACCCGCAGCCCGAGCGCGCCGGCCAGCTCGATCATCGAGCGGACGATCGCCGCGTCGTCCGGGTCCTCGGCCATTCCGAGGACGAACGACCTGTCCACCTTCACCTCGGACAGCGGGAGCCGGCGCAGGTGCTGCAGCGACGAGTAGCCGGTGCCGAAGTCGTCCAGCGCGATGCCGACGCCGATGCGGTGCAACTGGGTGATGCTGGCGAGCACCCGCCGCGGGTCGGCCATCAGCGCGCCCTCGGTGATCTCCACCTGGAGGCGCTCGGGCGGCACGCCGTACCGGGTCAGCCGGTCGGCGATCTGGTCGGCGATCTCGCCGGTGTGCAGGTCCCGGACGCTGACGTTGAGCGCGGCCCGCAGCGTGAGCCCGGCCGCCGACCACTTGGCGAGCTGCTCCACCACGTCGTCGACCACGCGGCGGGTGAGCAGCCGCATCACCGCGCTCTGCTCGGCGACCTGGATCAGCTCGCCCGGGTCGACCATGCCCCGGCGCGGGTGCCGCCAGCGCAGCAGCGCCTCGACGCCCACCACCTCGCCGGTGGCGATGGCGATCTGCGGCTGGTAGTACATGGTGATCTCGCCCGGGTGCCCGGCCTGCTCGTCCGCCTCAGCCGCGGTGCTCCCGTCGGCGGTCGGCCCGATGACGCCCGGCGCGCCGGTGCTCACGGCCGCCTCCGCGTCCTGGGTGACGTCGGCGTCGGCGGTCTCCGGCGCGAACTCCGCGTCGCCGACCACGAGCGGACCCGCACCCGGTCCGGCGCCGGCCCGGGCGGCCCGGCGGCGGATCGGGTCGGCGCGGGTGAGGATCTGCTCGATCAGGTCGTCGTCGTGCCGCTCCTCCGCGCGGTCGCGGCGGCGCCGCAGCCACCGGTTCGGCCCGTCACCGGACCGTCCCCGGCCGCCCTCGCGCGCCGGGCGCTGGTTGCGGGCCGGGCGGTCGGCCCGCACCGGCAGCGCCGGGGTCAGGGCCGCGCCGTCACCCCCGCGTACGCCGACCGTCTCCCCGCCCTGCGCGGACGGGCCGGACTCCAGCACCCGGCGCAGGTCGGCCAGCAGACTGAGGCGCTCGGCCGAGTTGTGGTCGGACTCCGGCGCGTACACCGCCACCGTGTCGTTGCGGTGCTTCGCGTCGTACATGGCCACGTCGGCGTGACGCATCAGGGTGGCGAAGTCCTCGCCGTGGTCCGGGTAGAGCGCGATGCCGATGGCGCCGCCCACGTCCAGCGGCAGCCCGTCCAGCGGCACCGGTTCGGCGAGCGCGGCGACCACCCGGCCGGCCCGCTCGCGGGCCTGGTCGATGTCGGTGAGCCGGGGTACGACGATGGCGAACTCGTCGCCGCCGAGCCGCGCCACCATGTCACCGGCGCCCACAGCGCCCATCAGCCGGGCGCTCACCTCGACCAGCAGGCGATCCCCCACCGCGTGCCCGAGCGCGTCGTTGACGTGCTTGAACCGGTCGAGGTCGAGCAGCAGCAGCGCCAGGTGCGCGTCCGGCGCGCCCCGGGCGGCCCGCTCGCCGTGCAGGTGCACCTGCTCGGCCACCTCGGTGAGCAGCGCCTTGCGGTTGGGCAGCCCGGTGAGCGGGTCCACGTCGGCGAGCTGTTCCCGCTCCTCGGAGAGCCGGGCCATCCGGTAGACGGCGAACAGCGGCACCAGCACCAGCGGGATCAGCGCCGCGCTGGCCCGGGCCGCGGCCACCAGCACCGGCGCGAGCAGCAGCAGCGAACCGGTGGACAGCAGCTCGTACGCCAGGCCGCTGCGGACGCTGGGCCACCACCTGTCGCCGAAACGCAGCCGGACCGCGGAGCTGACCAGCCCGTAGTTGACCACGAACCAGGCGAGCGTCGCGCCGCCCACCGCCGCCACGTCGGTCCAGTGCAGCCGGCCTCCGCCGAACAGCTCGCCCGGACCGAGCCGGGTGACCGCGTACGCGGCGGCGAGCGCGCACGCGTACTGCGCGGCGTTGAAGCCGGTGCGCCAGGGGGCGTACCCGAGTCGCCAGCCGCTGACCGCCACGGCGACGGCCTGCACCGCGACAGCCGGGCCGAAGCCCCAGCCGAGCAGGATCGCGAAGGTGAAGCAGGTCGACGGGAACACCGCAGACGTCTGCCGGCGGCCGGGCGGGACGAACGGGCGGGCGTCGCAGGCGACGGCGAGCACCGCCATCGTCCAGAACGCGGCCGGCAGCTCGGTCAGCCGGTCGGTGAGCGCGACGAGCGGCCCGGCCGAGACCAGCAGAGCGACCGCGCCGATCGCGGCGACGAAGCCGAAGAACGGCCCGCTCCGCCCGGGCGGGACGGAGTTACGCGGGTCGCCGGTCTCCATCGCACCTCCCGGGGAACGTCCTGGCGCGCGCCGTCACGCGTCGTACGCCAATGAAACGCCCTCCGAGGCGATTTCCCCGACACGACAGTCACGAATCGGTCGGAGTCGTAATTAACTTGGTATCCGCCGGACGAAAGCTGTGACCAGCCTGTCAGTCCTCCACCCGGGCCACCTCGCGGGCCGCCTCCGGGCCGGAGTCGAGCAGCACCCGGAAGCCGTCCTCGTCGAGGATCGGCAGTTTCAGGGTGGCGGCCTTGTCGGCCTTGGAGCCGGGGTTGTCGCCGACCACCACGAAACCCGTCTTCTTGGAGACCGAGCCGGTCACCTTGCCGCCCCGGACCTGGATCGCCTCGGCCGCCTGGTCGCGGCTGAACCCGCTCAGCGTGCCGGTGACCACCACAGTGACGCCGTCGAGCGGTCGCGGCCCCTCGTCGGCGGCCTCCTCGGCCATCCGGACGCCCGCCTCGGCCCACTTGCGCACCACGTCGCGGTGCCAGTCGACGGCGAACCACTCCTTCACGCTCGCGGCGATGGTCGGGCCGACGCCGTCCACGGAGGACAGCTCCTCCTCACCGGCGGCCTCGATCGCGGCGACCGAGCGGAAGTGCCGGGCGAGCGCCTGGGCGGCGGTCGGGCCGACGTGCCGGATGGACAGCGCCACCAGCACGCGCCACAGGTCGCGTTCCTTGGCCTCGGCGAGGTTCTCGAGCAGCTTGGTGGCGTTGCTGCCCAGGCTGCCGTCCTTGTTGACGAAGAACGGCGACCGGCTCAACTGCTCGGCGTCGAGCTGGAACAGGTCGCCCTCGTTGGTGATGATCTGGGCGTCCAGAAGCGCCGCCGCGCCCCTCTCGCCGAGCACCTCGATGTCGAGCACCTTGCGGCTGGCCAGGTAGAAGACCCGCTCGCGGATCTGACCGGGGCAGGCGCGCCCGTTGGGGCAGCGGATGTCGACGTCGCTCTCCTTGGCCGGCGCGAGCGGGGTGCCGCAGGCCGGGCAGGTGGTCGGCATGACGAACGGGCGGGCGTCGGCCGGGCGCAACTCGACCACCGGGCCGAGCACCTCGGGGATCACGTCGCCGGCCTTGCGCAGCACCACCGTGTCGCCGATGAGCACGCCCTTGCGCTCGACCTCGCGGGCGTTGTGCAGGGTGGCGTAGGCGACGGTGGAGCCGGCCACCCGGACCGGTTCGAGCACGGCGCGCGGGGTGACCCGGCCGGTGCGCCCGACCTCCACCTCGATGTCGAGCAGCTTGGTGTTCACCTCCTCCGGCGGATATTTGAAGGCGATCGCCCAGCGGGGCGCGCGGCTGGTCGAGCCGAGGCGGCCCTGGATGGAGACCGGGTCGACCTTGACCACCACGCCGTCGATCTCGTGCTCGACGTCGTGCCGGTGCTTGCCGTAGTAGGCGATGTAGTCAGCGACGCCGGCCAGGTCGTCCACCACCCGCCACCGGTCGCTGGTGGGCAGCCCCCACGCCTTGAGCGCGGCGTACGACTCGGACTGCGCGGCCGGCCGGAACCCGGTGCGCGCGCCGATGCCGTGCACCACAAGGCGCAGCGGGCGGGAGGCGGTCACCCGGGGGTCCTTCTGCCGCAGGCTGCCGGCGGCGGCGTTGCGCGGGTTGGCGAACGGCGCCTTGCCCTGCTCGACCAGGCTCGCGTTCAGGTCGGCGAACGCGGCCACCGGGAAGTAGATCTCGCCGCGCACCTCCAGGAGATCGGGCACGTCGGGGAAGTCGTCGGCCGGGGTCAGCCGGGCCGGCACACCCTTGATGCTGCGCACGTTGGCGGTGACGTCCTCGCCGGTGCGGCCGTCGCCCCGGGTGGCCGCGCGCACCAGCCGGCCCTTGGAGTAGGTGAGGTTGATGGCGAGCCCGTCGACCTTCAGCTCGCACAGGTAGGGCACCGGGCCGCCGGCGTCCCGCTCGACCCGCTCGGACCAGGCGGCCAGTTCCTCGTCGGCGAAGGCGTTGTCGAGCGAGAGCATCCGCTCGGCGTGCGCGACCGGGGTGAAGTCGGTGGAGAAGGTGCCGCCGACCCGCTGGGTGGGTGAGTCGGGGGTGCGCAGCGCCGGGTATTCGGCCTCCAGCGCCTCCAGCTCCCGCAGCTGCTCGTCGAACTCGGCGTCGGTGACGGTCGGCGCGTCGAGGACGTAGTAGCGGTACTGGTGTTCGGTCAGCTCCTGGCTGAGCGTGGCGTGCCGCTCCCGGGCCGCCGGGGTCGGCTCGGCGCCGGCCGCCGCGTCCTGGGCCGCGTCGACCGCTGGGGGAACCGCTTCTTCGGACACGCCGCCGCCTTCGGACACCGCTGTCGACCTCCCGTGTTGGTGCTACCCGAGAACCGTAGCGGTCGGCTGTGACAGCCGTCCGGTCACCTGCGCCGAGCAGGGCGGACCGGTGCCCGCCGCGCCACCCGGGCGGGTCCGCCGCGGCCGTGCGACGATCGCGTCGGCGGTAGTGGGCGACAACGGTCGGAAGGCGGGCGGCGGATGCGCGACGGGGTGATCTGGGCGCTGGTGATCGTGGCCTGCGTCGCGGCCGGCTGGCTGTGGAACGAGTGGCGCCGCCGCGCGGCCGACCGCGCCGCCGGCACGCGCGGCCGGGCCGACGGGCGGCGGGACACCGGGCGTGGCGGCCGGACCGGCACCGACCGGCCCGGCGGAGGGCGCGGCGACGAGCGGGCCGGCACCGGGCCACGGGGTGACCGCGCCGGCGCGGCGCCGAGGCCCCGGGGCGCCGGGCGGGACCGGGACGAGCCGCGCCCCGGGGAGATCTGGTGGGCCGACGTGCCGTACGCCGACGGGACCGGTTCGAAGGTGCGTCCCTGTCTGGTGCTGCGGGTCGACGGCGGGGACGCCGAGGTACTGAAGATCACCAGCCAGGACAAGTCGGACCGGGACGACCACCTGCCGATCCCGACCCGGGACTGGGATCCGGGCGCCGACCACGACAGCTACCTCGACGTGAGCGAGCCGATCCCGGTGCCGCTGGGCGCGTTCGCCGACCGGGCCGGCACCTGCGACCCGGACCTGTGGCGTGGTGTCCGGCGGCTGAGCCACCTCGCCGGCTGAGCGAGCGCGTCACCCCTCGCCGCGGGAGCCGCCGCCGGACGCCTCCCCGTCGAACGCGGCGGCGAGCGCGGTGAGCTGACCGGCGTACTCGATCCGGCCGGCCCACCCGGCGGGCCAGGCGGCGATGCCGTACGCGGCGCCGACGAACGCGCCGGCCAGCGCGGCGATGGAGTCCGAGTCACCGGCCGTGGTGGCGCCCCGGGCCAGCGCGCCGACCGGGTCGTCGCGGTGGCGCAGCGCGCAGAGCAACGCGGTGGCGAGCGCCTCCTCGGCGATCCACCCCTCGCCGGTGAGCCGGCACGGGTCGCCGCCGTCGTCCGGGCGGGCCAGCGCCGCCTCCAGCCGGCCGAGCACGCGCAGGCAGTCGTCCCAGCCCCGGGCGACGAACTCGGCCGCGCTGCTCTCGCCGGGCCGCTGCCACAGGTCACCGAGCCAGTCGTCGCGGTAGACGGTGCGCTGCTCCCGGGCCCGATCGGTGAGCAGGCCGGGCAGTTCCGGCAGCGCAGCGCCGTCGCGCAGCAGCCGGACCGCGTACGCGGTCAGCTCGCTCGCCGCCAGCCCGGTCGGATGGCCGTGGGTGAGGCCGGCCTGGAGCTGGGCCAGCCCGGCCATCGTGTCCAGGTCGACGTCGAGCAGCCCGACCGGGGTGACGCGCATGTTAGCGCCGCAGCCCTTCGAGCCGGCGACAGTGGCCTCCTGCCAGCGGGCACCCCGGGCCAGCTCGGCGCAGGCCCGCAGGCAGGTCATGCCGGGGGCGCGGTTGTTCTCCGGGCTGATGGACCAGTCGACGAAGCGCTGCCGCAGCAGCGGCTCCACCGCCTCGGCCGTGTACGCGGGCGCGTCGTGCAGCGCCCACGCCACGGCGAGCGCCATCTGGGTGTCGTCGGTGACCAGGGCCGGGTCGCCGGTCAGCTCGCGCGGACCGGCCGGACCGTAGCGGCGGACGATCTCGGTGACGGTGAGGAACTCGGTCGGCTTGCCCAGGGCGTCGCCGTAGGCCAGGCCGAACAGCGAACCGGCGGCGCGGCCGGTGGCGGTGGAGGCGGTCACGGTGGCGATCATGCCCCCACCACGCAAGCCGGGGAAGATCAGTCCCAGCAGAGGCAGAACGGGTGGCCGGCCGGGTCGGCGTAGACCCGGAAGCCCTCCCCCTCGCCCGGTAGCCGCCGCGCGCCGAGCGCCAGCGCCGCCTTCTCGGCCGCCTCGATGTCGTCGACTGTCACGTCGAGGTGGAACTGCTGCGGCCGGGCCGGGTCGGGCCAGTCGGGGGCGCGCAGGCCCGGCGCCCGTTGGAAGGCCACCCGTGGCTGGTGCCCGGGTGGACCGCCGAGCACCACCCACTCGTCGCCGTCGGAGTTCTCCTCCACCAGCGGCAGGCCGAGCAGCTCGGAGTAGAAGGCGGCGAGCGCGTGCGGATCGGGGCAGTCGATCACTGTGGAACGCAGTCGTCCAATCATGCCGGTCATCGTGCCCGGCGGGTACGACGGAAAAACGTCAGTCCTCGGCGAGCCGCCGGCCCGCGTCGCGGCAGGCGGTGAGCACCGCGCGGGCGTACCCCGGGGTGGCGCCGGCCAGGCCGCACGCGGGAGTGACCACCACCTGCTCGGCCAGCCGGCGGCGAGGGAAGCCGAGCTGGTCCCAGACCCGCCGCACCCGGTCGGCGACCTGGGCCGACGTCGGCGCCCGGCCGGACGGCGGCGGCAGCGTCGGCGCGGCGCCGGCCAGCAGCCCGAGCCCGGCGTCGATCGCCTCGCCGAGCGGGTCGAGGTCGGTGACCAGCGACAGGTCGAGCGCGACGCCTGCCGCACCGGCGGAGCGGATCAGCTCCAGCGGTACGTCCGGCGCGCAGCAGTGCACGAGCGCCGGTACGCCGGCCGCCTCGATCACGTCGCGCAGCAGCGCCCGCGCCACCTCGGTCTCCACCGGACGGTGGGTGCCGAGGCCGCTCTCGGTGGGCACCCGCCCGGCCAGCACCGCCGGCAGGGACGGCTCGTCGAGCTGGAGCAGCACCGAGGCGCGGGGCAGCCGCCGGGTCACCGCCTCGACGTGCCCGCGCAGCCCTTCGCCGAGCGAACCGGCGAGGTCGCGTACCGCGCCGGGGTCGCGCAGCATCCGGCCGCCGATCGGCAGCTCCAGCGCGGCGGCCAGGGTGAACGGCCCGGCGGCCTGGACCTTGACCGGGCCGGCGTACTCCTCGGCCTGCTCGGCCAGCTGGTCGAGGTCGCGTTCCATCAGGTCGCGGGCGCGGCGCAGGTCCCGGCCGGGGCGCGGGGCGATGCGCCAGCGGGCCGCGTACAGCTCGACAGGCAGTTCGACGAGCAGGCCGGCGCTGCGGCCGACGAGGTCCGCGCCCGGCCCTCGGGCGGGCAGTTCGGGCAGGTGCGGCAGGGCGGGCAGCTCGCCGAGCACGATCCGCTGCGCCTCGGCGATGTCGGTGCCGGGCAGCGACCCGATCCCGGTCGCCGCGCCGGTGGGCCAGGGCCACGCCTGCTCAGTCACGGCCGCAGCCTATCCGCTGCCCGTACGAGGTCAGGCGGCGGTGATGGTGGCGGAGCCGAGGACCACGTCGCCGGCCGGGTCCGGCCGGTAGGCCACGATCGCCTGGCCGGCGGCGACACCGCGGACCGGGCGGCGCAGCGACGCGCGCAGGCCGTCGGCGTCGACCTCGACGGCGGCCGGCACCACGTCGCCGTGGGCCCGCAGCTGCACCTCGCACTCGACCGGCCCGTCCGGGCGTGGCCCGCCGGTCCACACCGGGCGCGTGGCGCGCACGTCCGAGACCTCCAGCGCCTCGGCCGGGCCGACGGTCACCGTGTTGGTGGTCGGGGTGATGGACAGCACGTAGCGGGGGCGGCCGTCCGGCGCCGGGCGGTCCAGGTGCAGGCCGCGCCGCTGCCCGACGGTGTACTGGTAGGCGCCGCTGTGGCTGCCCACCACCGCGCCGGTGAGCGCGTCCACCACCTGGCCCGGCGCCTCACCGAGCCGCTCCGCGAGGAAGCCGCGGGTGTCGCCGTCGGCGATGAAGCAGATGTCGTGCGAGTCGGGCTTGTCGGCCACCGCCAGGCCGCGCCGGGCGGCCTCCGCGCGCACCTCGGCCTTCGTCGAGTCGCCCAGCGGGAAGATCGACCGGTCGAGCTGCGCGCGGGTCAGCACCGCCAGCACGTACGACTGGTCCTTGGCCGCGTCGACGCTGCGCCGCAGAAGGCCGTCGGCGCCGAGCCGGGCGTGGTGGCCGGTCACCACCGCGTCGAAGCCCAGGGCCACGGCCCGGTCCAGCACCGCGGCGAACTTGATCTTCTCGTTGCAGCGCAGGCAGGGATTCGGGGTACGCCCGGCGGCGTACTCGGCCACGAAGTCGTCCACCACGTCGTCGTGGAACCGGTCGGCCATGTCCCACACGTAGAACGGGATGCCGAGCACGTCGGCGGCGCGCCGGGCGTCCCGGGAGTCCTCCAGCGTGCAGCAGCCGCGAGCACCGGTGCGGTACGTCTGCGGGTTACGGGCCAGCGCCAGGTGCACGCCCGTCACGTCGTGCCCGGCCTCCACCGCCCGCGCCGCCGCGACGGCGGAGTCCACCCCGCCCGACATCGCCGCCAGAACCCTCACCGGCCCACTCCCCTCGTCCTCACCGAGGGTATCCGGGTCAGCGGGGCGTACGGAGGGCGGCCGCGCGGCGGGCCCGCTCCACCGCCGCCGGGAGCGCGGCGATCAGCGCGTCCACGTCCGCGCCGGTGCTCGTGTGGCCGAGCGTGAAGCGCAGCGAGGACCGGGCCCGGTCGTCGTCGGCGCCCATCGCCAGCAGGACGTGCGAGGGCTGGGCCACGCCGGCCGAGCAGGCCGACCCGGTCGAGCAGGCGATGCCCTGGGCGTCCAGGAGCAGCAGCAGCGCGTCCCCCTCGCAGCCGGGGAAGGAGAAGTGCGCGTTGCCGGGGAGCCGGTCGGCCGGGTCACCGTTGAAGATCACCTCGGGGACGGCCTGCCGGACCCGCTCGACCAGCTCGTCGCGGAGCGCGGCGACGCGGGCCGCGTACTCCTGCTGGCCCTTCACCGCGGCCTCGACGGCGACCGCGAACGCGACGATGCCCGCGGTGTCGAGCGTCCCGGAACGCACGTCGCGTTCCTGGCCGCCGCCGTGCAGCAGCGGGGTGGCCGGGACGTCGCGGGCCAGCAGCAGCGCGCCCACGCCGGTCGGGCCGCCGAGCTTGTGCCCGGTCACGGTGAGCGCCGACACGCCGCTGGCGGCGAAGTCGACAGGTACCTGCCCGACCGCCTGGATGGCGTCGGTGTGGAACGGCACCCCGTGCTCGGCGGCGACGGCGGCCAGCTCGGCCACCGGCTGGACGGTGCCCACCTCGTTGTTCGCCCACATGGCGGTGACCACCGCGACGCGCTCGCCGTGCTCGGCCAGCTCGGCGCGCAGGCGTTCCGGGTCGAGCCGCCCGGCCGCGTCGACCGGCAGCCGGCCGGCCTCCGCGCTTTCGTGCTCGACCAGCCAGTCCACCGCGTCGAGCACGGCATGGTGCTCGACTGCGCTGGAGACGACCCGGACCCGCTCGGCCCGGGCGTCGCGGCGGGCCCAGAAGACGCCCTTCACGGCGAGGTTGTCGCTCTCCGTGCCGCCGCCGGTGAAGATCACCTCGGAGGGGCGGGCACCGAGCGCGGCGGCCACCCGCTCGCGGGACTCCTCCACCCGTCGCCGGGCCCGGCGACCCGCCGCGTGCAACGACGACGCGTTGCCCACCTCGCGGGCGACGGCGACGTACGCCTCGAGTGCCTCGTCCAGCATCGGGGTCGTCGCCGCGTGATCAAGGTATGCCATCACGGTTCAGCCTAACGGCCTGCGTACCCGGCGCCGGGGGCCGGACCGCCCCGTCCCACCCGGGGCGGTCCGGCCGCTCACGCGGAACGCCCGTGATCACGCGGGAACGGCTGTGATCACGATGTTGTCCCGGTAGCTGCGGGTCTTCGCGTCGAACGGCCCGCCGCAGGTGATCAGCGTGAGACGGGGCTTCCCGTCGCGGGCGAAGTACCGCTCCAGCGGGATCTTCGACTTCCGGTACTCCTCCCGGGCCACCACCCGGTAGGCGCGCTCGCGGCCGTCCGAGCCGGTGGCGGTCAGCTCGTCCCCCTGGCCCAGCTCACGCAGCCGGAAGAACGCCCCCTTGCCCTGCTCGGCGCTGTCCACGTGCCCGGCGATCACCACCGAGCCGGCGCCGGCCTCCAGGCCGGGGCCGTAGCGGTACCAGCCGACCTGGTCCACGCTGGGCGGCACCTCGAACTCGTCGGTGCGCTCGTTGACGCCGACCGGGTTGACTGTCGCGGTGACCCGGATCGGCGGGATGCTCAGCTTCACCGGCGGCACGATCTCGCTGTCGCCGGGCAGCGTCCCCGGGTTCACCGGGACCGAACCGCCGCCGGTCGCCGCCGGCGTGGGCGTGGGTGTGGCGCTCGCCAGGGCGGTCACCTCGTCGCCGCCGACGTCCTCGGCGGGCTCCGATCCGCACGCCACCACCGTCGCCAGGATGAGCGCGGCGGCGCCGGCGGCCATCGCCGCCAGCGCCCCGCGGTTGCGCACCGTCACCGGCGACCGGCCCGGGCGGTTGCCGCCACCCGCGCCCCGCCGCCGACCAGGAGCAGCACGCCGGCCCCGGCCAGCACGTACCACCAGGTGTCCACGCCGGTGCCGGCCTGGCCGCCGGTGCCGCTGGGCACGCCGCCCGGCGCCGAGTGCAGCCCGTTGATGGTCTGGGCGACCACGCTCAGGTTCTTCGCCTCGGCCGAGCCGATCGCGTAGACGATGGTGGCGGTGCCCTCCTTCAGGTTCAGGTCGGCCGGGCCGATGGCGACGGTGTCGGTGCCGGCGAGCACCACGTCCGCCTCGACCGAGCCGGCGGCCACGTCCGCCTTCGCCTCCTTCGGGTTGGTCAGGTCCTCGAAGACCGGCTTGCCGCCGGCCCGCACGTCGACGGCCGGGGCGGCGGCGGTGTGCCGGACGATCAGCCGGGCCTTGCCGGCACCCACCTTGGACACGTCGTTGACGAACGGGGTGATCTGCGGCTCGCCGGCGGCGCTCAGGTGGGCGGCGAGGCTGATGTTCGCCCCGCCCGGCACCTTCGCGTCGTCCACCTTCAGGATCGCCTTGTCGACCGCCTCACCGGGCTTGGTCAGGGCGATGTCGTACTCCCCCTCGGGCAGGGTGAGCGGGCCGGCCACGTCACCGGGCTTGAAGTTGTTCAGCGTCTTCTCGCCGTTGACGTACACGTCGACCGGGGTGTCCGGGATGCCGTGGACCACGGAGACCTTCGACGAGGCGGCGTAGGCCGGGCTCATGGTGGCGGCGCCGACGCCGGCGAAGGTGAGGGCGGCCACCGCGCCGCCCGCGGCGACCCGACGGAACATCGCGTACTGCATTGTCTGCCTCCTGGTGGTTGATGCTGATTCGTCAGGCCTGGCTTGCAGAACGGGTTACGCCGGCTCCGTCGCCCCCGGATGCGCCCGGATCCGATTTCTTTTTCCCGTCTCCGGGCGCATCCGCCGGACCCTCCGGCGACGAAGGAGAGGTGACGAGGGTCGTGACCGACACACCGGGAGAGTGGGGCGAGGGCTGTGGGAGTTACAGTCGGGCATGCCCCACGGAAGGCGAGCCGCCCGGTGACGGCGGCCAGGCAGGGCCCCGAACCGCCGGGCGAGGACGACCTCGCCACCCGGTTCCGCGACGGCGACGAGGCGGCCCTGCGAGAGGCGTACGACAGGTACGGGCGGGCGGTGCTGCACCTGGCCACCACGACGCTCGTGAACCGCAGTGACGCCGAGGACGTGACCCAGGCGACGTTCGTCGCCGCCTGGCTCGGCCGGGAGACGTTCGACCCGGCGAAAGGCTCACTGGTCGGCTGGCTGCTCGGAATCGGGCGGCGCAAGGTGGTCGACCGGATCCGGGCCTCGGCCCGGGAGACCCGGGTGGTCGAGACGGTGAAGCAACTGCCGGAACCGGTCTCCACCGGCCCCGACCCGGACACGGTGGTCGACCGGCTGGTGGTCGCCGACGAGCTGGCCCGGCTTCCCGACGAGCAGCGCCGGATGCTGGAGCTGGCGTTCTACGACGACCTGACACATCAGCAGATCGCGGCGGTGACCGGAGTGCCGCTCGGCACCGTCAAGAGTCACATCAGACGCGGCATGCAGAGCCTGAAACGCAGATGGGAGGTGGACGGTGCAGCACCTGGACCACGACCGGCTGGTCTTTCTGGCGCTCGGTGAGAGCGAGGCGGCTGACGGCGAGGCCACCCATCTGGACACCTGCGACCACTGCCGGGGCGAGATGGAGACGCTCCAGCACGTCGCCGGGCTCGGCGCGGGCACGCAGGGACTGGCCGAGCTGCCCGACCCGCCCGAGCACATCTGGCAGGGCATCGTGGCCGAGATCCGGGCCGCCGAGGAGCTGCCGACGCTGACCGATCGGCGCCTGCCGCGCCCGGCCGACCCGGTGGAGCCGGCCGCCGTACCCGTCGTGGCACGTCGTCCGCGGCGGACCCGGCGCTGGCCCGGGTGGGCGACCACGGCGGTCACCGCCACCGCCGCCGCGGTGATCGGCGTGGCCGGTACGGCCGCGGTGCTCGGCGGCGGCGGTGGCGAGCCGGCCGATCCGCAGCCGTCTGTGCTGGCCAGCGCGCCGCTCGCCGCGTTCGGTTCGACGCCGAAGGACGCCTCCGGCGACGCCCGGGTGCTCGGCGACAACCGATTGCATCTGCACGTGGCGAATCTCCCGACCGTTCCGGGGTACTACGAGGTCTGGCTGATCGATCCGAACACGATGGATATGTTCTCCGTGGGTACGCTGAGCAACGGATCAGGGGACGCGCTCCTGCCGATCCCCCCGAACGTCGACCTGCGTACCTACACCGTGGTCGACGTCAGCGCGGAGCAGTACGACAACAAGCCCGGCCACTCCGGCGACAGCCTGCTGAGGGGCACCCTGACGGGCTGATCGGCGGGCCGGCTCAGCTCCCCGGCCCGCCGATCAGCTCCCTACGAGAAAGGCCGCCGCCCGGTGCACCGGGCGGCGGCCTTCTGTCACGCGACGCTCACTTGCGCTTGCGGATCTCCTCGGCGGCCTGCGGGACGACCTTGAACAGGTCGCCGACCACGCCGTAGTCGGCCAGCTCGAAGATCGGCGCCTCGGCGTCCTTGTTCACCGCGACGATGGTCTTCGAGGTCTGCATGCCGGCCCGGTGCTGGATCGCGCCGGAGATGCCCAGCGCGACGTAGAGCTGCGGGGAGACGGTCTTGCCGGTCTGGCCCACCTGGAACTGGTGCGGGTAGTAGCCGGAGTCGACTGCCGCGCGGGACGCGCCGACCGCGCCGCCGAGCAGGTCGGCCATCTCCTCGACCAGCTTGAAGTTGTCGGCGTTGCCGACACCGCGGCCGCCGGAGACGACCACCGACGCCTCGGTCAGCTCGGGGCGGGAGCCCTTCTGCTCGGCGACCCGCTCGACGACCTTGGCCAGCTTGTCCGCGTCGGTGACCGACACGGTGAGCTGCTCGACCGCCGGGGTGGCAGCGGCCGGGGCCGGGTTGAGCGAGTTCGGCCGGACGGTGACCAGCGGCAGGCCCTTGGTGACCTTGGACTTGACGATGGTGGAGCCGGCGAACGCCACCTGGGTGGCGGTGCCGTCGGCGGCCAGGCCGACCACGTCGGTCAGGATGCCGTTGTCCAGCTTGACCGCGAGGCGGGCGGCGATCTCCTTGCCCTCCTGCGACGAGGCGAGCAGCACGGCGGCCGGCTGGACGCGCTTGACCAGCTCGGCGACCACAGTCGCCTTGGGGGCCACCAGGTAGCCGTCGATCTCCTCACCCTCGGCCGCGTAGATCTTCTCCGCGCCGTACTCGCCGAGCTTGGCGCTCAGCGCCTCGGCGGCGCCGGCGCCACCGAGGACGACCGCGCTCGGGCTGCCCAGCTCGCGGGCGAGGGTGAGCATCTCCAGGGTGACCTTCTTGACGCCGAATTCCTTGGTGGCTTCGACGACGACGAGAACCTCAGACATGTCAGTGACCTCTCACACGAACTTCTCGGTGGCGAGGAACTCGACCAGCTTCACGCCGCCCTCGCCCTCGTCGGTGATCTTCTCGCCGCCGGAGCGCGGCGGGCGCTTGGAGTGCTCCACCACAGCGCTGGTGGCGCCGTCGAAGCCCACCTCGGCCGGGGCCACGCCCAGGTCGCCCAGGGAGAGCGTCTGCACCGGCTTCTTCTTGGCCGCCATGATCCCCTTGAAGGACGGGTAGCGCGGCTCGTTGATGGTGTCCCAGACGGAGACCACGGCCGGGGTCGAGGCGGTGACCACCTCGTAGCCCTCCTCGGTCTGCCGCTCGACGGTCAGGCTGGACCCGTCGACGGTGAGCTTGCGCGCGCCGGTCAGGGCGGCCACGCCCAGCCGCTCGGCGATCATGTGCGGCATGACCTGCACCCGGCCGTCGGTCGACTCGGCGCCGCAGATGACCAGGTCGGCGCCCAGCTGACCGAGGGCGGCGGCGAGCACCTTCGAGGTGGCCACCGCGCAGGAGCCGTGCAGGGCGTCGTCGACGACGTGGACGGCCTTGTCCGGGCCCATGGAGAGCGCCTTGCGGATCGACTCGGTCGCCCGGTCCGGACCCATGGTCAGGATGGTGACCTCGCCGCCGTGCGCCTCCTTGATCTTCAACGCCTCCTCGATGGCGTACTCGTCCATCTCGTTGATGACGTTGTTCGCCGAACCGCGGTCGACGGTGTTGTCGTCAGAACGCAGGTTGCGGTCCGCGCCCGAATCGGGCACCTGCTTGACGAGTACGACGATGTTCATCGCGCTTCGACGACCCTCCTGTTTGGTGTAGCGATCACTCGCCCAGTCACGGGCGCAGCCTCCCGCGTGACGCAACGTGGGTCAACCGCGGGCAGCTGTGCACTTCCCCACGAGGCAATGTTACCCGCAAGTAGCATGGCCGCCCCGGCGGCCCGGAGTGACGCAACTCACCGCCGTCACGCCGCCTCGGTCAGCGCCTGCCGGATCTTCTCGATCGCCGCCGCCTCGGCCGGCTCGATCCCCCGGTGCGCCTGCGCCACCCGATCCGCCGCGTCCAGCACCACCGACCGGTACGTCTCGACGTCCCCCGGCGACTTGGCGCGCAGGATCTCCACCGACCGGCCCAGCGCGGGCAGCACCACCGACTCGACCTCCAGGACCGAGTCCCGAGGGAGTTGCGGCAGCGGCCCGGTGGTCAGCGCCTCCTTCACCACGCCGCCCACCTCGCCGAGCGCGCCGGAGGCGGCGAAGCTCTCCCGCACCATCGCCAGCACCCCCGGTACGGCGTTGGAGACCAGGAACACGGCACCGAACGCGCCGGTCTTCAGGGTGAGCCGCTCGTCCGCCGTCAACCGCTCCATGATCACGGAGTGTAGACGTAGGGCGTGGAGGTGGTGACCGCAACGAGCCCGAGCCGCTCCAGGATGGGCCGGCTGTCCGGCGAGCAGTCCACCTGCAGCAACGCCTTGCCGCGCTGCTGCGCCAGTCGCGCCCGGTACGCCACCAGCGCCCGGTAGATGCCCTTCCTGCGCCACTGCGGCAGCGTCGAGCCGCCCCACAGGCTGGCGAAGCCGGTGCCACGCTGGTAGCGGATCCAGCCCGCACTGACCACCGTCTCCCCCGCCTCGGCCACCACGATCGTGATCGACTGCGGATCCGCCTCGATCTCCCGGGCCAGCCCGTACACCAGGTGGCTGCGGTCCTCCCGCCAGACCTCCTCCTCCATGTCGGCGATCCGCTCCAGGTCGGCCCGGCTGGTGACCTCGCGCAGGCGTACCCCCTCGGGGAGCACCGGGACGGCGGCGGCGAGCGGCGCGACCGGGCCGACCACTACCGTCTCCTGGTCCTCCGGGACGAACCCGGCGGCGCGCAGCCGGTCGGCCAGGTCGGCCGGCTCGTCGTGACCGGCGAGCTTCCACTCGACCGCCTCGCCCCGTTCCCGGAAGACCTCGACCTGCCGGGCGATCAGCGCGTCCAGCTCGGCGCCGGCCAGGCCGTCGAGCGTCCGGTAGGTGAGGAAGCCGCGGTGGTCGAGGCCGAGCACGCGGAACAGCGGGCCGTCGCGCTCCACCGTCACGCCGGCGGGCGCCGGATCGGGCAACTCCGGACGAAGCTGGCTGTCGTAGGCGTCACGCAGCTCGCGCGCGTCAAGATCGGTCATCCCCCCAGGCTAGGCGCGGGGCAAAGCGGATAATCGGCAGCGTGTGGGAGTCGATCAAGAGCTGGTTCGACCCGCGTGAGCTGCGTTCGGTCGGCACCCCGCCGGACTACCGCTTCTCGCTGGCGAACGAACGGACGTTCCTGGCCTGGCTGCGAACAGGTCTCGCGCTGGTGGCGGGCGGGCTGGCCGCCGCGCAGTTCCTGCCGCCGCTGCGCCTGGCCCACCTGCGCGAGGGGCTCGCGGTCGCGCTGCTGCTGCTCGGCGCCACCGTCTCGATCCGGGCGGTCGACCACTGGGCACGCACCGAACGCGCCATGCGGCTGAACGAGGAGTTGCCCGCGTCCCGCTTCCCGGCCGTCCTGGCGCTCGTCGTCGCGGTCGGCGCGCTGCTGCTGGTGGCCGCCGTGCTGGTGGGCGGCGCGCGGTGACCCGTGACCCCGGCCTGCAACCCGAGCGCACCCGGCTGGCGTGGCGGCGGACGCTGCTCACGCTCACCGCGGTGCTGCTGCTCCAGCTCCGGCCGGCGTTCGGCGGCCGGCCCGCGGACGCGGCGCCGGCCGGGCTCGCGGTAGTGGTCTGGCTCGCCGTGCTCGTGGTGACGTGGCACCGGGCCACCGGCACCGGACCGCGCCGGTTCGACAGATGGTCGGTGCCGCTGACCGCGCTCGGCGCGGCCGGACTGGCGCTGCTCGGCGTGGCGCACGTGCTCGGCGGGGTGCACTGACGAGCGGCGGTGAGCCATCATGAGGCATGGCCCGCCTCTACGTGCTGCTCTTCCTGGTCCAGATCGTCCTCGCCGTGTGCGCGCTGATCAGCTGCCTCTCCGCCGACGAGGAGAAGGTCAAGGCGCTGCCCCGGATGATCTGGGTGCTGATCATTCTCTTCTTCCCGCTGGTCGGCTCGATCGCCTGGTTCCTCGTGGGCCGCGAACGCCCGGCCGGCACCGCCGGCGTCACCGGCACGGCCCGTCCGGCCGCCCCGGCCCGCCGGCCGCTCGCCCCGGACGACGACCCGGAGTTCCTCGCCTCGCTGGACGAGCGGTCCCGCCGCGAGGACCAGGAACGGCTGCGGCTGTGGGAGGAGGACCTGCGCCGCCGCGAGGAGGAACTGCGCCGGCCGGACGACCGGGACCGCCCCGAGGTCTGAGACGCGCCGCGGGCCGCCCGCCGGTCACCCGGCGGACGGCCCGTACGCGCCGTGGTCAGGCCAGGTTCGACGAACGGGGGTACGCGTCCGCGGGGTCGGTCAGCACGTTCACCAGGTACGGCACGCCCGAGTCGAACGCGCGCCCCAGCGCGGGCCCGAGGTCGGCGGCCTTCTCCACCGTCTCGCCCGCGCCGCCGAGCGCCTCGACCACCTTGTCGTAGCGCAGGCCGGGCTGGAGGTCGGCGGCCACGTCGTAGCCGTACATCGCCCGCATCGGGTGCTTCTCCAGCCCCCAGATGCCGTTGTTGCCGACCACGATCACCACCGGCAGCTTCTGCCGGACCAGCGACTCCACGTCCATCAGCGAGAAGCCGGCCGCGCCGTCGCCCATCAGCACGCAGATCTGCCGGTCCGGGTGACTGACCCGGGCGCCCATCGCGTAGCCCATGCCGGTGCCGAGGCACCCGTACGGGCCGGGGTCGAGCCAGGTGCCGGGCTGGGCCGGCTCCAGGTACCGACCGGCGTACGACACGAAGTCGCCGCCGTCGCCGATGGTGATGGCATCAGGCGCGAGCGCCCGGCGCAGCTCGCCGTAGATCCGGGCCGGGCGGATCGGGTCGCTCTCGGCGGCCATCTCCTCCGCGTCGCGGGCCTTCGCCGCGTCCTCGGCGGTCCGCAGCTCGGCGATCCAGTCGGCGTGGTCGGCCCGGTCGCCGGTGTGGTCGGCGAACGCACCCAGGATCAGCCGCAGGTCACCGGCCGGCGCGGCGGCCGGCTGCACGTGCCCGGCCCGCTGGCTCGGTGCGTCCACGACGTGCACCACCTGCGCGTCGCCGAAGTCGCCGAAGGAGAGCCGGAAGTCCAGCGGGGTGCCGATCACCACGACCACGTCGGCGCCCTTGAGCGCGACCCGGCGGGCCTTGGCGAAGGCGAGCGGGTGCTCCGGCGGGAGCGCGCCCCGGCCCATCCCGTTTGTGAACACTGGCACCCGCAGCGACTCGGCGGCGGCGCGCAGCGCGTCGACGGCGTCGCCCGCGTACACGTCGGAGCCGGCGATGATCACGGGCCGGGACGCGCCGGCGATCAGGCGGGCCGCCTTCGCCACCTCGTCCGGGTCCGGCTCGATCGGGGCCGGCGGCGTGACCGCCGGCAGGTCGGCGTCACCGACGGAGAAGACCGCCTCCAGCGGGAAGTCCAGGAACACCGGGCCGCGGTGCGGAGTGAGCGCGGTGGTCAGCGCCGCCGACACCGCGCGCGGGATGTCGTCGGCGCTGAACACCGTCTCGGCGTGCTTGGTCACCGGCGCGACCAGCGGCAGGTGGTCCATCTCCTGGAGGCTGCCCGAGCCCCAGCGGAACTGCGGCGCCCGTCCACCGAGCACCAGCACCGGCGAGGCGTTGAAGAACGCGCTGGTCAGGCCGGAGACCCCGTTTGTGACGCCGGGGCCGGCGGTGAGCACGGCCAGGCCGGGGCGGCGCTGGAGCTTGGCGACCGCCTCGGCGGCGAACACGGCGGACTGCTCGTGCCGCACGTCGTAGAGGGGGAAACCCGCCTTGTGCGCGGCGTCGTAGAGCGGGAAGACGTGCCCGCCGGACAGCGTGAACATCTCCCGTACGCCGTGCGCGCGTAGTGCCGCGAGTGCCAGATCGCCCCCGTGGCCCTCGATCCGCTCCGTCATGCCATTCCCCTTCGTCGACCGACCGGGGTCACGCTACTGGCCGGTATCGCGGATGTGAACAGCTCTCGCGTCAGCGACCGGTGAAGCCCGGCTTGCGCTTCTCCACGAACGCGGCCATGCCCTCGCGCCGGTCGTCGGTGGCGAACAGCGCTGCGAAGAGCTGGCTCTCCCAGGCCAGGCCCGAGGTGAGGTCCATGTCCAGACCGCCGTCGACAGCCGCCTTCGCCGCGCGCAGCGCCTGCACCGGCCCGGTCAGGAACGGCTTCACGTACGCCACCGCGGCGTCGTAGACCTCGGCGGCCGGGACCACCCGGTCGGCCAGGCCGATGCGCAGCGCCTCGGCGGCGTCGACCATCCGCCCGGTCATGATCAGGTCCTTGGCGCGGGCCGGGCCGACCAGGCGGGCCAGCCGCTGGGTGCCGCCGGCGCCCGGGATGATGCCGAGCTTGATCTCCGGCTGGCCGAGCTTGGCGTCCTCGGCGACGATCCGCCAGTCGCAGGCCAGCGCCAGCTCGCAGCCGCCGCCGAGCGCGTACCCGGTGATCGCGGCGACGACCGGCTTGGGGATGCGGGCGATCGCGCCGAGCGCGCTGGACAGGTCGGCCGCGCGCTCCGCCATGTCCACGTAGGACATGTCGGCCATCTCCTTGATGTCCGCACCGGCCGCGAAGACCTTCTCGCCGCCGTACACGATCACGGCGCGGACCTCGGCGTCGGCGGTGGCCGCCGACGCGGCGGCGCGCAACTCCTCCTGCACCTGGGTGTTGAGCGCGTTCATCGGCGGCCGCTCCAGCCGGATGGTGCCGATGCCGTCCTTCACTTCCAGCCTGACGAACTCGCCCACGCTGCCCTCACTTCCTCGTCGAAGTCGCGTGCCAACCTTACGACTCGCCTCGTTGGGGTAGACAGTGTGGTGTCGGCGACTCCCCAGGTCGCCGCCGCAGTCGCCGCCGCCCCGCCACCGGGAGTGAGGCCATGATCACCTACTACGACGACCGTTCCGTCCAGGTCACCTCCACCGCGGTACGGGTGGACGGGCGCAGCTACCCGCTGGCCGAACTGACCACCGTGTGGCACCGGCAGGGCGACCGCTCCTGGCGGGTGCTCGCCGGGCGCGGCGCGATCGGGGCCGCGCTCGCCGGGCCGCTGGTGGCCGCCGCGCTGGGCATCGCGCTGGCCGTGTGGCTGCAGCGCTCGGCGGTGGTCACCGTCGCCATCGTCGGCGTCTCGGTGCTGGTCGGCCTCGCCGTCGGGCCGCTCGCGGACTTCCTCTTCGAACACCTGGACCGCTCGTACGCCCGGGGCAGCCGGGAGATGGAGATGTGGGCGCAATGGCGGGGCCGCCCGGTGCGGCTGCTGCACACCCGCGACGCGATGCGCTTCGGGCAGATCTACCGGGCGGTGCAGCGGGCCGTGGAGAGCCTCCCCGCCGCGCCCGGTCGTCCCGCGACCGGTCGTCCCGCGACCGGTCCTGCCGCGACGGGTCCTGCCGCGACGGGTCAGAACGTGATCGGCTCGTCCGGCAGCAGGCCCAGCCCGCGCAACAGGCCGTAGGTGTCCTGCTCGCCCCAGAACTGGACGATCCGGCCGCCGGCCAGGCGGTACATCTTGCAGGCGCTCTGCACTGTGGTCGCCCCTGTCGCGTCCCGCCGGTACGTCTGCGCCAGCGACACCACCACCCGGTCCCCGGCCGCGAAGATCTCCTGGATCTCCTGGTCGAGCACGGTCAGGCCGGGCGAGGAGACGGCCGCCTCGGTGTAGCGCCGGCCGCGTACCGCGCTGCCGGAGCCGTAGATCTCCACGTCCTCGTCGACCACCTCGGCCAGTTCGGCCAGGTCCTTCGTGACGAAGGTGCGCAGGTAGCGCTTGACCACCTCGACGTTGCGCGCCTGCTCGTCACCGCCGGTTCCGACCGCGTTCCGGTCCGTCATGCCGCCAGCCTACCGGCGCACGCGTCGCCGGCATCGACACACGCGGTTAGGCTGATTCATGGTCCTCTATTACCGGGACGACGCCGTGCAGGTCACCTCCGAGGCCATCCACGCTGGCGGTCAGGCCGTCGCGCTCGCCGACGTCACGTACGTCTGGCACGCGCGCGGCACCACCACACTCGCCGTCCGCGGGCGGGTGCTGGGCCGCGGGGTGCTGGTCCTGCTGCTGTCGCTGCCACCACTGGTCGCGGTGGTCTGCGTGCTCTCGCTGGCCTGGTCCGCGCAGGACCGGGGCGAGTGGAAACTGGCCCTGATCATCCTGGCCGCGTTCGTGGTGGTGGGACTGGCGCTCACCCCGTTCCTGGAGGTGCCGCTCGGCTGGCTCGACCGTTCCTACGAGCGCGGCAACCGGGTGCACGAGCTGTGGGTGCAGCACCACGGCCGGGAGACGATGCTGGTCCGTACGCCCGACGCGCTGCGGTTCGGGCAGATCTACCGGGCCGTGCAACGCGCCGTGGAGCAGCAGACCGACCGCCGATAGCGGCGACTCAGGTGAGCGGCAGCGTGGTCGCGATCGGCCAGGCGAGCACCACCGCCCCTACCGACGGCGCCAGCCACCACGGCGCGGCCCGGCGGCGCAGCACCACGGCCCAGGCCGCCTGCCAGGCCACAAGCGCCGCGAACAGGGGCACCACCAGCAGCACGAACCCGGGTGCCAGGCCGATGACCGCGGCGACGGCGAGCACCAGCACGGCGATCCCGCCGGTGGCCGCGTACCGGACGCCGTGGCCGTCCGCGAGCCGCTCGGCGCCGAGCAGGAACGCCAGGCAGCAGAACGTCACCAGGGGCAGCAGCCACCACCGGGCCCCGACCGGCACGGTCGAGGTGAGACCGAGATGAAGCGGCAGCGCGACGGCGAGCACCGCGTACCCGAGGAGCACGACGGCGACGACAGCGGACCGGACGCCACCCCCGGTCGCCGGTGGCCGGCGGGGTTGCGCGAAGCGCGCCGCGGCGGCCAGCAGCACGCTGGTGAGCAGCAGGAACACCGCCACGTATCCGCCCACGGCGAGCGGCGACCGGGCGGTCGGCAACAGCGCGGCGAGCACGGCGCCCACGCCCGCCGCCGGCACCGTCGCGGCGAGCCACCGCCCGGTACGCGGACCGCCGGTGCCCGCCCGCGCCCGGCGCGGCAGCAACGCCGCCAGTGGCACGAAGCCCAGCGCGAGCCCCGCCAGCAGCAGCCCGGCGCCGGCCGGCCGGGTCAGCGGGGACGGTGGCAGCCCGCCGGCAGGGTTCGGCAGCGCGTACAGAACCGCGGCGTGGGTACGCGGCGCGAACAGCACCGACACGTGCTCGACGCCGGGCGCCGCCACCCGCGTGCGGGTGCCCGGCGCCGCGTCCCGTGACGCCTCGTCGACCGCCTGGCGGAAACCGGCGAACTCCAGCCCGCCCACCACGAGCGTCAGCCTCCCCGGCCAGCCCGCCGGCACGTCACCGCCGTCGGGCAGCGAGATCGCCACGGTCCGGTCGATCTCCGGATGCGCGACCGCGTACCGGACGACAGCGCCGGCACCCATCGAGTGCCCGACCAGGACGATCCGGTCCCTGTCGACGCCGGGACGCCCGCGCAGCCAGGCGACCGCGACGTCCAGGTCGTGCCGCAGCAGCGCCCGGCTGCGTTCCTCGTCCCGGCCCGCGCCGGGTAGCCGGGCGTGGCTGGCGCCGTGGCCGGCGAAGTCGAGCAGCACCGCGATCCCGCCCCGGCGGGCCACCGAGTCGGCCAGCGGCCGCATCAGCCGGGCCGACCCGGCGAAGCCGTGCGCGATCACCACCCCGGGCCGCCGGTCGCCGCTCACGCCGTCCGCCCGGACCTCGGTCAGCGGCACTCCCGCCACCGTCGCCCGCCGCGTGCTCAGACCGGCGTCGGCGCGGGCCAGGAGCAGAGCGCCCAGGACGACGGCGAGCAGCGCGACCACGCCGCAGGCGAGCAGTCGCCGCGACGCCGGGCCGGGGGTGGGCATGCCGGCACCCTACGCCGC
This sequence comes from Micromonospora sp. ANENR4, assembly GCF_015354395.1. Taxonomy (NCBI): domain Bacteria; kingdom Bacillati; phylum Actinomycetota; class Actinomycetes; order Micromonosporales; family Micromonosporaceae; genus Micromonospora; species Micromonospora sp. ANENR4. The sequence goes on along the minus strand of NZ_JADKYQ010000003.1, from coordinate 203,861 downwards.
GTCGGCGGCCCGGAGTGACAGTCGCCGCCCGGCCGCCGCCGGGCGGCACTGGCCGCGACGCCGCACACTGGATGTCATGGCGATCCCTCTTCCCCGGCCCGGCGCCGTGCTCGGCCTCACCCGTACCGCACTGGACCAGGCGCTCGGCTCGGCCGCCACGGTGGCCTCGGTACCCGCTCGGGCCTTCGCCGTCCTCGACCAGGTGGAGGCGCTGGTCCGGCGGATCGACGGGGTGGTGGACCGGATCGAGGGCGCGCTCGACCGCACCGACCGGGTGCTCACCGGCGCGGAGACGGCGGTCCGCGAGGTGGCGGTGATCAGCGCCGCCGCCACTGCGGCGATCGACACGGCGACCGAGGTGGCCGCCGCGGCGACTGCCGTGGTCGGCGAGGCGCAGCGGGTCTCCGAGGCGGCGGCAGTGGTGGTCGGCGAGGCCGACCGGGTGGCCCGCGGCGCGGCAGGGGTGGTGACCGAGGCGGAGACGGTGACCGCGCGGGCGGCGGGCACGCTCGCGACAGCGGAGAAGGCGACGGGCGTCGCGAACGAGCTGCTCGCCGCGTACGAGGCGACGCTGCGGCGGGCCGCGCCGATGGCGGCGCGGTTCGTGGAGCAGCTCAGCCCGGAGGAGGTGACCGCCGCGATCCGGCTCGTGGACGAGTTGCCGAAGCTCAAGGACCACCTCACCTCGGACGTGCTGCCGATCCTGGCCACGCTGGACCGGGTCGGCCCGGACCTGCACGACCTGCTGGACGTCACGCGCGATCTCAAGCTCGCGGTCGCCGGCATCCCCGGGCTCGGCATGCTGCGCCGGCGCGGCGAGCGCCTCACCGACGAACCGGCCGGCTGAGGCTCAGCCGGCCGGGAACAGCTCGTCGATCTCCGCCCGATGGGGCAGCGCGACCGAGGCGCCGAGCTTGCGTACGCACGCCGCACCGGCGGCCGCCGCCCAGCGCACCGCGTCGGCCAGGTCCCGACCCTCGCCCCAGGCCACCGCGAGCGCGGCGGTGAACGCGTCCCCGGCGGCGGTCGAGTCGACCACGTCCACCGGCACCGCCGGCACGTGTGTCGCCGGCCGGTCCCGGTCGACGTACCACGCGCCGTCGCCGCCGAGCGTCAGCACCGCCCGGGGCACCAGGTCCAGCAGCGCCGCCGGCTCGTCCCGGCCGCGACCGGTCAGCGCCTGCGCCTCCGGCTCGTTCACCACGAGCAGGTCGGTCGCCGCCAGCAGCTCGGCCGGCACCGATCGGGCCGGCGCCGCGTTGAGTACCACCCGAGTGTCCGCCGACCGGGCCGCCAGCGCCGCCTCGGTCACCGTCTCGACCGGCACCTCCAGCTGCGCGACCAGCACATCCGCATCGCGTACGGCGGAGAGCTCGTCCGCGGTCAGCGACGTGAACGCGGCGTTCGCCCCGGGGGTGACCAGGATGGCGTTCTCCCCCGCGCCGCCGACCATGACCAGCGCGACGCCGGACGGGCCGTAGACCACCCGCAGGTGGCCGGTGTCCACGCCGGCCGCGGTCATCCGGGCCCGCAGCGTCACGCCGAACGAGTCCGAGCCGATCGCGCCGAGGAAGACGCAGGACGCGCCGGCGCGTACCGCGGCGACGGCCTGGTTGGCGCCCTTGCCGCCGGGCACCATGACGAAGTCGTCGCCCAGCACCGTCTCGCCGGGCCGGGGCAGCGCCGCGCCGATGCCGACGAGGTCCATGTTGGCGCTGCCGACGACGGCGATCCGGGTCTGCGGCACGGTGTCGTCCCGCCGCTCAGGCGGCGCGGGCGGCCCAGCGGTCGCCGGACCGCGTGACCACCAGCGGAAGGCCGAACGTCTTCGACAGGTTGTCGGCGGTGAGCACGTCGGCGAGCAGGCCCTGCGCCACCACGCCGCCCTCGCGCAGCAGCAGCGCGTGGGTGAAGCCCGGCGGGATCTCCTCGACGTGGTGGGTGACCAGCACCATCGCGGGCGCGTCCGGGTCGTACGCCAGCTCGGCCAGCCGGGCCACCAGGTCCTCGCGCCCGCCCAGGTCGAGCCCGGCGGCCGGCTCGTCGAGGAGCAGCAGCTCCGGGTCGGTCATCAGGGCGCGGGCGATCTGCACGCGCTTGCGCTCGCCCTCGGACAGCGTGCCGTACGTGCGGTCGGTGAGGTGTCCGACGCCGAGCTGGCGCAGCAGCGCGGCGGCGCGCGCCACGTCGGTGCGGTCGTAGCTCTCCCGCCAGCGGCCGACCACCGACCAGGCGGCGGTCACCACCACGTCGACGACCCGCTCCTCGGCGGGGATCCGCTCGGCGAGCGTCGCGGTGGACAGACCGATGCGGGTACGCAGCTCGTTGACGTCGGTACGGCCGATGCGCTCGCCGAGCACGTGCGCGACGCCGCTGGTCGGGTGCAGCCGGCCGGCGGCCAGGTTGAGCAGCGTGGTCTTGCCCGCGCCGTTCGGCCCGAGCACCACCCACCGTTCGTCCAGCTCGACCCGCCAGTCGACGTCGTGCACCAGCGCGGTGCCGGAACGCTTGACGACGACCCCGTCGAGGCTGACCACCAGATCCGCGTCCACGGTCGAGGGGGCGGGGGCGCCCGGGGCGCCGGGGATCAGGTCACCAGTCACCGCTCCATCCAATCACGCACCCGGCCCGGCGCCCCCCACGGGCGGCGCCGCCGCCATAGGGTGGGGCGCCGTGTCGTTGGTCACCACTTCCGGAAGGACACCCATGCCCGACCGCTGCCGGAAGGCGCGCGGATGAGCGCGGTCATCGAGATCGCCGGCCTCCGCAAGACGTTCCACACGCTGCGCCAGGGGCGCCGGGTCGCCGTCGACGGCTTCGACATGCTGGTCGAGGCGGGCCAGGTGCACGGTTTCCTCGGGCCGAACGGGTCCGGGAAGACCACCACGCTGCGTGCGCTGCTGGGGCTGGTCCGGCCGGACTCCGGGCGGATGCGCGTGCTGGGCGCCGAGTCCCCCGAGCACCTGCCGGACGTGGCCGGCCGGGTCGGCGCGATCGTGGAGAGCCCGCAGTTCTTCGCCAACTTCACCGCGCACCGGACGCTGCGGTTGCTGGCGCTCGCAGGCGGTGTGCCGACCAGCCGGGTGGACGAGGTGCTGGAGCAGGTCGGGCTGCGCGACCGGGGCGACGAGCGGGTCAGGGGCTACTCGCTGGGCATGAAGCAGCGGCTGGCGGTCGCGTCGGCCCTGCTGAAGAACCCGGAGCTGCTGATCCTGGACGAGCCGGCGAACGGGCTGGACCCGGCCGGCATCCGGGAGATGCGCGACCTGACCCGGTCGCTCGCCGAGGCCGGGGTGACGGTGCTGCTGTCGAGCCACATCCTGGCCGAGATCCAGTTGATCTGCGACCACGTGACGATCGTGAGCCGGGGGCAGCGGGTCGCGTACGGGCCGGTGCAGGAGGTGCTGGCCGGCTTCGACCAGCACCAGTGGCGGGTCCGGGTGGCCGACCCGGAGCGGGCCGGGGAGCTGCTGGGCCGGGCCGGCCTGTCGGTGGCCGTCGCGCCGGACCACCTGGTGGTGACCGGTGTGGAGGATCCGGAGACGATCAGCCGGACGCTCGGCGAGCAGGGCGTGTGGGTGCGGGAGCTGGTCCCGCTGCGGCCGGACCTGGAGAGCGTCTTCCTGGAGCTGACCGGCGGCCACGAGCACGTGGCGGTGCCGCGGCAGGTCGACGGCGCTCCGCCGAACGACGGAGTGATCGACCTCGACGTCCGGGAGACCCGGGAGGTGGACGCGTGAACCTGGTCCGTGCCGAGCTGGAGCGGCTGGCCGCCCGGCGTTTCGTGCAGCTCATGGTGGTGCTGCTGGCTGTCGCCTTCGCGGTGACGGTGGCGACCACGCTCGCCGGTTCGCACCGGCCCAGCCCGGCGGAGCTGAGCCGGGCCCAGACCCAGGCGGCGGAGAGCGTGCGCCAGATGGAGATGGCGTACGACCGCTGCCTGCGGATCCGGGAGGGCGGGCTACCGCTGGGCGAGAACGACTATCTGCCGCGCGACTGCGCCCAGATCGACCCGGCCCAGATCGAGGAGCTGCCGACCGCTGCCGACTACCTCAGCGGTGTGTTCGTCTTCGCCAAGGAGGCCGAGCCGCTGCTCTACTTCCTGATCGCGTTCCTGACGCTGTTCGGGTTCCTGGTCGGCGCCTCCTACATCGGGGCCGACCTGAACTCGGGCGGGGTGGTGAACCTGCTGCTGTGGCGGCCCCGGCGGCCGACGGTGCTCGCCGCGAAGCTGGGCACGCTGCTGGGCGGGTTGCTCGGCCTCTCGGTGCTGGCGTCGGTGGCGTACCTCGGGGCGTTCTGGTTGATCGGCCAGGCCTCCGGCCTGGTCGGGCGCACCGGCGGCGACTTCTGGCCGTCGCTCGCCGCGATCTGGGCGCGGGGGCTGGTGCTGGTGCTGCTCGCCGCGGCGCTCGGGTTCGCCGTGGCCACGCTGGGCCGGCACACCTCGGCGGCGCTCGGCACGGTGGCCGCGTACCTGGTGGTGTGGGAGCTGGGTGCCCGGCTGGTGTTCCAGATCCTGGAGGTCGGCCGGCCGGACCGGTACATGCTGTCCAGCCACCTGGCGGCCTGGCTGTCCGGCGAGGTCCGGCTGTGGGACAACAATGCCTGCGGCTCCGGGATCTCCGGCTACTGCGACGGCTCCTACACGCTCACCTGGACGTCGGGCCTGGTGGTGCTGCTCGGGCTCACCGGCGCGCTGGTGGCTGCGGCGTTCACGGTGTTCCGCCGCCGTGACCTGATCTGACCGGAGCCGCGATCCGGCAACTCCTTGCGGACCCTGGCGCCATGATGAAGGATTCCTTCACATGGCGCCAGGGTGCACGACGCGGTCAGCCGACCGTCGAGCCGAACACCTCGTCGCGTACGGCGTCCAGCGCGGTACGCAGCGCGCCGCGCAGGATCGGCTCCTCGGTCAGCCCGGTCGTCACCACCCGGGGCCGGACCAGCGTGATCGCGGCGACCTCGTGCTGCACCCGCTCGGCCAGCGCCGCCCCGCCCGCCTGGCCGACCGCGCCGGCGAGCACCACCAGCGGCGGATCCAGCACCACGCAGGTGCTCGCCACACCGAGCGCCAGCCGCCGGGCCAGTTCGTCGAGCATCGGCCCACCGGCGGTGCCGGCCGCGATCGCCGCGCGGACCACCTCGGCGGCCCGGGCCGCCGCGACGCCCTGCTCGGCCGCCTCCGGGCTGGCGAACCCGTGCTCGGCTGCCACCGCGCGTACCGCGTCGGCGCCGACGAGCTGCTGAAACGCCGGCTTGGCCCGCTTGGACACATCGCGCGGGATGGGCGCGCCGGGTACCGGCAGGTAACCGATCTCGCCGGCCGCGCCGCTGCTGCCGTGGTGCAGCCGGCCGCCCAGCATGATCGCCAGGCCGACGCCCGCGTCCACCCAGACCAGCACGAAGTCGGCGGTGCCACGGGCCGCGCCGGACTGCGCCTCGGCCACCGCCGCGAGGTTCACGTCGTTCTCGAACACGACGGGGGTGTCCAGGTCCTCGCGCAGCGCGGCGAGCAGGCCGCTGTGCCAGCGCGGCAGGTTGAACGCGAACGTGATGTCACCGGTCTGCGGGTCGACCAGGCCGGGGGTGCCGAGCACGACGCGCCGGACGGCGGACAGCTCCGCCCCGGCACTGGCGGCCGCCTGGACCACGGCGTTGTGCACCACGCCGACCGGGTCGTCGGTGTCCCTGGTGGACTGCTCGACCCGTCCGGCCACGGTGCCGGTGATGTCGGCGCAGGCGGCGACCACCCGTTCCGCGCCCACCTCGACGCCCACCACGTACGCGCTGCTCGGCCGGACGGCGTAGAGCTGGGCGTTCGGGCCCCGCCCGCCGGCCTGCTCGCCGACCCGGGCGACCAGGCCGCGCTCCTCCAGCCGCTCGACGAGCTGGGACGCGGTGACCTTGGACAGCCCGGTCAGCTCACCGATCCGGGCCCGGGTCAGCGGGCCGCGCTCGAGCAGCAGCTCCAGCGCCGCACGGTCGTTGAGCGCCCGCAGGAGTCGGGGGGTACCGGGCAGCCGGGTCGCACTCATGCCGTCGTCCTCAATTTTCAGTAAAGTTTTCTAACCACAAAACGCCTGCCGAGGGGCGCCCGTTAGCGTATCGGCCACCCCCATGCGCGGAGGTCGGACGACCCGGCAGGGAAAGGGGATACTCGTGGGTCTGGATCCAGGACTGCGCCGGCTCGCGCTGGGCACGCTGCTTGCCGCGTACCCGGGACCGGTCCCGCCGGGCTGGGCGGTCGACCTGCTCGCCGACGGGCTCGCCGGGCACACCCTGTTCGGCACCAACATCCACGACCCGGCCCAGGTCGCGGCGTCCACGGCGGCGCTGCGTGCCGGCCGCCCCGACGTGATCGTCGCGATCGACGAGGAGGGCGGCGACGTCACCCGGCTGGCGCACGCCACCGGCAGCCCGTACCCCGGAAACGCCGCGCTCGGCGCGGTGGACGACCCCGATCTCACCCGCCGGGTGTACGCGGCGATCGGCGCGGAGCTGGCCGCGCTGGGCATCACCGTCGACCTCGCCCCCACCGTCGACGTCAACACCGCCGACGAGAACCCGGTGATCGGCACCCGCTCGTTCGGGGCGGACCCGAAGCGGGTCGCCGTCCACTCGGCCGCCGCCGTCGCCGGTCTCCAGTCGACCGGTGTGGCCGCCTGCGCCAAGCACTTCCCCGGGCACGGCGCCACAGTCGCGGACTCCCACCACGAGCTGCCCACTGTCGACGTGCAGCCGGCCGTCCTGCGGGAACGCGACCTGCCGCCGTTCGCCGCCGTGGTCGACGCGGGCGTCCGCGCGGTGATGACCGCGCACATCCGGGTGCCGGCGCTGACCGGCGACGGCCCGGCCACGTTCAGCCGCGCGGTCCTGCACGACCTGCTGCGCGTCGAGTACGGCTTCACCGGCGCGGTGATCACCGACGCGCTGGAGATGAAGGGCGCGGTGCTCGCCGCCGGCGGGGTCGGCGCGGGCGCGGTCCGGGCCCTGGCCGCCGGCGCGGACCTGCTCTGCATCGGCGCTCGGGTGGACGCCGAGCTGGTCGAGTCGGTCGCCGCCGAGATCGTCGCGGCGATGGCCGACGGACGGCTGGCGCGTGGGCGGGTCGAGGAGGCGGCCGGCCGGACCGCCGCGCTCGCCGCCGCCACCGGGCCCGCCGACGCCCCGCCGCCCGCCGCAGACGGCCTCGGCTACGCCGCCGCGCTGCGGGCGGTACGCGTGGAGGGCGACCTCACCCGCGACACCGCTCCCCTGGTGGTGCAGGTGCACGCCACCTCCACCATCGCCGAGGGGCGGGTGCCGTGGGGACTCGGCCCGCACCTGGCCGCCGGGATCGAGCAGGCGCGCGCGGTGGCGGGCGAGACCGACCCGGAGCAGGTGCGGCGGCTCGCCGGGGACCGGCCGGTCGTGCTGGTCGGGCGGCACCTGCACCGGCTGCCCGGCGCGCGCGAGCTGGTCGAGGCGCTGGCCGCCACGCATCGGGTGACTGTGGTCGAGATGGGCTGGCCGGGCGCGTGGCGGCCGGCGGGCGCGCGCGCGTTCGTCGCCACCCACGGCGCCAGTCACGCCAACGGCCGGGCCGCCGCCGACGCGCTCGGCCTGACCGCCTGACCCGCACCCCCACGCGGCCCGCTGCCCGGAAGGGCTGCGGGCCGCCCTCTTGAACACGTTCAAAATCTGTCGTACGCTCAGTGCGCCAGCGATTTGAACACGTTCAAGAGAGGCTACGGGGATGGACGTGAAGGTCTGGATGTACCTGGCCTACCTGACGGTGAGCATCGGCCTCACCGTCTGGGTGGCGCGGGCACTGTCCCGCAACGGGCTGGTGTTCCTGCAGGACGTGTTCGCCGACAGCCGGCTGGCCGAGGCCGTCAACAGCCTGCTGGTGGTCGGCTTCTACCTGCTCAACCTCGGCTACGTCACGGTGGCGATGAAGGAGTCCGGTCCGGTCGGCGACACCAGCCAGGCACTGGAGCAGCTCTCCATGAAGGTGGGATTCGTCCTGCTGGTGCTCGGCGCGCTGCACTTCTTCAACGTCTTCGCGCTCGGCCGCTACCGGCGCGGCCGCCTGCGGCAGCAGGCCACCCACCCACCGCTGCCGCCGGTCAGAATGCTCCCGCCGCAGGGCGGACCGGTACCGGCGGGTCCGAACCCGCCGGCCCGGTGACGTCCGCCCCGGGCGGGCACCCGCAGGATCCCACCGGGCACGGGGCCGGTGGGATCCGCGGGTTCACCGTCCTGTTCGACGCGGACTGCCCGATGTGCCGGGCCGCCCGGCGCTGGCTCGCCTCGCGCGCCCAGCTCGTACCGCTGGAGTTCGTGCCGGCCGGTTCCGCCGAGGCCCGGCGGCGCTTCCCCGGGCTGGACCACGACGCGACGTTGCGCGACCTGACGGTGGTCGCCGACACCGGCGCGGTCTACCGCGGCGACGGCGCCTGGTTCGCCTGCCTGTGGGCGCTGGCCGAGCACCGCGGCACGGCCGAGCGGCTGGCCCGTCCACACCTGCTGCCGCTGGCCCGCAAGGTGGTGGCGGCGGCCTCCGCGGTCCGCGAGCGGATCCGGGAACCGGGATACGGTGACGACGATGACCGAGCAGAGTGCGCCGACGACAGCTGCGGCTGGCCAGGGGTCGACGGCCCGGGGTGAGCAGACCCGCCAGCTGATCCTGGACACCGCGATGCGGCTGTTCCGCGAGCGCGGATACGCCCGCACGACGATGCGCGCGGTCGCCCAGGAGGCGGGCGTGGCGGTGGGCAACGCCTACTACTACTTCGGCTCCAAGGAGCACCTGGTCCAGGAGTTCTACGCGGGCACCCAGCGCGAGCACCGGGCGGCGGCCGACACGGTGCTCGCCCGGGAGCGGGACTTCGGCCCGCGCCTGGCCGGGGTGCTGCACGCGGGCATCGACGTGCTGAGCCCGTACCACGCGTTCGCTGGCGCCTTCTTCAAGACGGCGGCCGAGCCGACCTCGCCGCTGAGCCCGTTCTCCGCCGAGTCGTCGGAGCCCCGGGACATGTCGATCGCGCTGTTCCGCGAGGCGCTCACCGGGTCCACCGTCAAGCTCGACGACGAGCTGCGCGAGGCGCTGCCCGAGCTGCTCTGGCTCGGCTACATGGGGGTGGTGCTCTACTGGGTGCACGACCGCTCGGACGGTCAGGTCAAGACCCGGCAGCTCATCGACGGCGTGGTGCCGCTCGTGGACCGGCTGGTGGGGCTGTCCCGGCTGCGCGTGCTGCGACCCGTCACACGTCAGGCGCTCACCCTGATCCACACGCTGCGTCACTGATCTCACCACCGCGCCTGACAGCGATTGCGCAGGTGAGAGTCCGCAACCGGACAGTGGCACACCCCTTGTTGACCACCGGCACTAACACATAGCGTTACCGATGTCGGGGCCTGGGGGGGGAGAGCAGCGGACCGTGGATCCGGCCCGGGATCCACGGTCCGCGCCAGGCCGGGGATGCCGGGCCGGCTCAGCGGGGGAAGACGCCGAACGCGGTGAGGCCGCGGTCCGGGAACCCGGCCGCCTCGGCCACCCGGCCGGACGCCGCGTTGCCCGGGTCGTGCAGGTAGGTGGGGATCGCCCCCTCGTCGAGCACCCGGCGGGCCGCCTGCGCGACCAGCCGCCGGGCCAGGCCACGCCCGCGCGCCGCCGGCACCGTGCCCACCGCCAGCTCGTGCCCGTACGCGTCGTGCCGCTTGATCCCCACGCCGGCCCGGTACGCGCCGTCGGCGCCGCGGACCACCAGCACCTCCCTGTCGAACAGCCGCAGCCACGGCGGCAGCCCGGGCAGCGTGGGCGGCACCCACTCCCCCACCTCCGGCAGCGGCGCCGGGTCGGTGCACCAGCGGAAGACCGAGGTGTGCGCGACGAACTCGGGCGTGCCGACCGCGCCCGGCAGGTCGGGCAGCCACTCCCCGAGCGGCCGGTCGCGCACCAGGGTCCGGACCGCCTCGACCCGGTCGGCGGCCACCGAGAGGACGGTGCTGCCGTCCGCTGTCACCGCGACGGCCGGGCGCAGCCGCCCGTCCCAGGCCGGGCGGGCGCGGCGGTGGGACCGGACCACGTGCAGCCCGGGGCCCGCCGGCCACTGCCCCAACCAGGTCGCCAGATGAAGGAAGACCCGCCGGTCGAGCACGTGATCATGGTACGCCGGGACGCCGCGCTCGTGTCCGCCGAATTCCGCGATCGCGCGGGGGTTGAGACGTGCGGCCGATGGGTAGAGGGTCGGCACGCCAGCGACGGACGCCGATCCCTGCTTCCGCCCCCGGCCGCAGGAACTCCGGCGCTTCACGGAACCGAAGGCATCGACCCTGCGTCATATTCATTTTCATACATGGACAAGTTTCTCTGGGACGGTAGTGGTCATGCCTCACGAACCGAATGACCGATTCCAGCAGGACCCGGAGCGCGGCTGGCGGGCCGCCGCAGACGCCGGACGGTTTCCGGCGCAGCCGGCGTACCGCGAGGCCCGCGTCCGGGGACTCTCCTGGGCCGAACTGAACGCGCAACCGGCCGGCACCGCCTCCTGGCGTGGCCTCACGCCCCTCTGAGGGCGGGCGGCGACACACCGGCCGGGCGGCGTACCGGCCTTCGCACACCTGTGCGGTAGCGTCTTGTGGTCCGATTTCCGGCCTACGACAGGAGAAGCTCCGCGCATGGGCAAGAAGACGATCCACGTCTCCGACTTCACCGGTCAGGTGCTCAGCCCCGACGACGAGGTGGTCAAGGTCGTCGTCCTGGAGCACCCGGACCTGGTCGCCGGCCCCGTGCAGCTGGACGCCACCGCAGTCGAGGTGGAGAGCATCGACGACGCGGCGCTCGACGTCGCGGTGGTGGAGATCCACGACCGGCACGGCCACGGTGAGCCGCGCCGGGTGGTGCTGACCGCCAGCGAGTTCGACGCGATGGCGACCGACGTGCCGATGGCGCAGCTGCTGCGGACCGCCGAGCGGGTCAAGCCGCCGAAGGCCCGCCGCGCCACCGAGAGGATCGACTACGGCACCATCGAACACGCCGGGCGCCCGCACCGCGGCCGGGTCACCGAGGAGGAGGCCCGGCTGGTCCGGGAGCACCTCGACGAGGTGAACAAGCGGCTGGCCGACGCCGGCATCCGCCAGGTCGACCCCGCCGACCCGGAGCACGCCGCCCGGTACGGCTTCCCCGTCGCCGGCTGACGACCCGGACGCCGGGCACGCGCCCCCGTGACGCGTGCCCGGCGCGAGGTCAGGCCCCTTTCCGGGTGATCTCGGCGAGCGCCGCCTCGAACGCCGACTCCAGTTCGGACTTCTCCAGGCCGAGGCCGCGCAGCACGCCGTCGTCGCCCTCCTCCTCCAGCAGGGCGAGCAGGATGTGCTCCGTACCGATGTAGTTGTGCCCCATCCGCAGCGCCTCCCGGAACGTCAGCTCCAGGACCTTCTTGGCCCGCGCGTCGTAGGGGATCAGGTCCGGGACCGGGTCGGCCTTCGCCGGTAGCGTCGCGGTGACGACCTCCCGCAGCCGCTCCAGGGGTACGCCCCGAGCCACGATCGCCGCGGCGGCCAGTCCTTCCGGCTCGGCGAGCAGTCCGAGCGCGACGTGGCCCGGGGTGATCTCGGCGTTGCCCGCGGCCCGCGCCTCCTCCTGCGAGGCCAGCACCACATTGCGGGCGCGCGGGGTGAAGCGGCCGAACCCGGAGTTCGGGTCGAGCGCGGCGGCGGTCTCCGCCTTGGCGGCGGAACGCTTCTGGGCGGCCTGCTTGGTGACGCCCATGCTGCGGCCGATCTCCGTCCACGAGGCGCCGGAGCGGCGCGCCTGGTCGACGAAGTGCCCGATCAGGTGGTCCGCCACGTCGCCCAGGTGGTCGGCGACGAGGACCGCGTCGGCCAGCTGGTCGAGCGCGTCGGTGTGTGCCTTCTTGATGCCGTCGATGAGGTCGTCGAGGCGTACCGGATGGGTCATCTTGAGCGGTTCGGTCTCCTCCATGCGTCAACCATAGGTTGACGACTCCTACCCGTCAACCCCTGGTTGACGGTGCAGTCCGCGTCGCCTGGTGATCTCGGCGCCGGTAGTGTCGGTCGGGGTGAGCACCCATTCGACACTGCTGTTCGTGCTCGCCGCCGTCGCGGTCGTCATCGCCGTGCGGTGGGTGGCATCCCGGACCGGCCTGCCGGCGGCCGCGCTGCTGCCCCTCATCGGCATCGCGTACGCGCTGCTCCCCGGCCCCAACATCGGGCTCGATCCCGAGCTGGTGCTCATGGTCGTGCTGCCGCCGCTGCTCTACAGCGCCGCGCTCGACTCGTCGCTGCTGGACATCCGCCGGAACCTGCGGATCGTGGTCAGCCTCTCCGTGGTGCTGGTACTGCTCACCGGGCTGCTCGTGGGCGTCGGGTTCCACCTGTTCGTGGCCGGCGCGACGCTGGCCGCAGGCATCGCTGTCGGCGCCGCCGTCGCCCCGCCCGACCCGGTCGCCGCCCTGGCCGTGGGGCGCCGGGTGAACCTGCCGCCGAAGATGGTCACGATCATCCAGGGCGAGGGACTGCTGAACGACGCCACCGCGCTGACCATGCTCAGCGTCGCCGTGGCCGCCGCCGTGGGCGGCGAGTTCTCGTTCCACGCCGCGATCGGGCAGTTCGTGCTGGCGGCGGCGGGCGGCATCGCGGTGGGCGTGGTCGTCGCCCGGGCGAAACGACTGGTCCGGCCGCTCACCGCGGACCCGCTGCTGTCCAACGCGATCTCGCTCGCGACACCGTTCGTGGCGTACCTGCTGGGCGAGGCGCTGCACGTCTCCGGCGTGCTGGCAGTGGTGGTCGCCGGCCTGATCGTCGGCCACCAGACGCCGCAGTTCGGCTCCGGGGCCGCCCGCCTCCAGACGAACGCGGTGTGGCGGCTCGTCGACTTCCTCCTCGAAGGCTTCGTCTTCCTGCTGATCGGCCAGCAGCTCCCCGCCGTCGTGCGGGGCCTGCGCCAGTACGAGACGTCGACCATCGTCATCGCCGTCGCGGTGTCGGTCGGTGTGGTGCTGCTCCTGCGTCCCGCCTGGCTGATCCTGACCCAGTGGCTCCCCCGGTCGCTGCACACCCGGCTGGGTGGCGTCGCCGAGCAGGACGACACCGACGAGCCGGACGCCGCACGCCGGCTCGGTGGCGTCGACCGCAACGCCCGCGGGCTGACCGCCCGCGAGGTGGTGGCGCTGAGCTGGTCCGGTACGCGCGGCGTGATCAGCCTCGCCGCGATCTTCACGCTGCCGCTGACCACCCGCAGCGGAGACCCCTTCCCCGATCGTGACCTGCTGCTGTTCTGCACGTTCGTGGTCGTCCTGGTGACGCTGGTCGGGCAGGGCCTGACGTTCGCGCCGCTCGTGCGGATGCTCGGCCTGCGCGCCAACGAGGCCGACCAGGCCCGGGTACGCAACGAGGCCCGCTCGGCAGCGGTGGAGGCGGCGCTGGCACGCCTCGACACCGTCGTCGCCGAGGAGCCGGACAGCCGGGTCGCCGTCGACACCACGCGGGCCCAGTTGCAGACCCGGCTGGCCCGCTACCGGGGGCGGCTCGACCTGATCCAGCAGAGCGGCTCGTCGGAGCTGCCCACCTCACCGGAGTACGAGACGGCGCTGCGGGTCCGCCGGAGCGTCCTCGAAGCGCAGCGGGAGGAGTTGCTGCGGTGGCGCGACTCCGGGCGGCTGCCGGACGAGGAACTGCGCGTGCTGGAGCGCGAACTCGACCACGAGGAGCTGTTGCTGCCGAAGCGGGCGCCGGGCTGAACCTGGGCCCGGCGCCCGCCGGCGGCCTCACAGCTGGTGCAGGATCACCGGATCCTTGATCCTCTTGTCGGCGGCAAGCAGCAACGCCTTGCTGATGATCTCGGTGAGCCGGCTGTCGCCTTCGAAGGGCAGGTACATCTCCGGCTCCTTCGCCTTCGCCGAGTCCGGGATGATGCACAGGTACCGCTCGTCCGGGGCGATCAGGATGTTCCCCGAGCCGCAGTGGATCCGATACGTGTGCAGGTCGCCGCGTACCTCCAGGAACCTGTCGGTGAGCGTGCAGCGGCCGGCGATCGCCAGCCGGGGGATCAGGTCCGCCAGCACCTCCCGGCGTGTGCGGCCGGTCGGGGTCAGCTCGCCGAAGCTGCTCCCCGCCCAGTAGTCGCGGTACCGGCCCTCCGGCCCGCCGTCGTACCAGTTCGGGTCGGCGCCCACCCCGGCCGCGGCCACGAACAGGTCGACGTCGCGCATCACCTCGCTCAGCACGACCGGCGGCACCTCCGCCAGCGGAACCGGCAGGCGCTCTCCCCGGATGAAGAACAGCTGGTCGGTCCCCATCGTGTCGAACACGAGGTCGTCGCCCCGGTCCTCGATCCCGGCGACACCCAGCTCGGCGCGCAGCCCCCAGTCCGGGAGGGCCAGCCAGGGCAGGTCGTACGAGGCCCCATCGTTGCGGTGCTGGACGTACGACCAGCCGCGCCGGGACAGCAGCGCGTTGAGCCGGTGCTGACGCACGATGTGCGCGGCGAACCGGTTGGAGTACATGCCCGTGGCCCGCTCCGCGTCGGTGAGCAGGTACTGCTCCCGGTGCGCCTGCTTGAACGGCTGGGTGATCCCGTGCCGGCTGAGGAAGTCTCGCCACGACCCCACCGCGTCGGGGTCGAGCACCGGATGCCACAGCCGGACCGTCGCCTCGTCGGCCGGCTCGACCACGGTGTCGTCCATTGTTCGCAGCGCCTCACCGGCCCAGCAGCAGGCGACGCCATCGACGGTCCAGACCAGACGCCGGGCCAGCGTACGGGCCAGCGGATGGTCCAGGAACCGTTCGCGCCACTGCTCGACGGTCCACGAACGGTCGCGCCGCAGGAGCCCTTCCAGCCGGTCGCGGGTGGCGACGAGCGTCGCGGCGACGTCGACGACAGTCGCCTTCAGCTCCTTCACCTCCTCGCCGTGCTCCTTGCGCACCTGGGCCGGAGGCGTCTTGACCACCTTGCCGTCGGCGTTGCGCCACACCACTACGGCGTCGACACCGCGCACCTCCAGCTCGTACGAGCAGTCGCCCAGCTTGTCCGCGAGCGGCAGCCCGAAGCCGGGCAGGGCCATCTCCTCGACGTCCTCCCGGCTGACGCCGCGCGCCTCGGCGTGCCGGGTCAGCCCCTTCTCCACCAGGCGCAGGGTGCTCTTGTAGGTCAGCCGCGAGGACAGCCGCGCCAGTTGGGCGAGCGCGGCCGGGTGATCGGTGTCGACGAGCGCCGCGACCGCGACGTTCGCCAGTTTCGGGCTCGCCGGGCCGTGGCCGGAGATCTTGCGGGCGGCCCGTTCCGCGATCTGGCCGAGGCTGCGCAGGCTCTCCTCCGACGGCGGGCACATCGTCCGCATCCAGATCAGGCCCCACAGCAGCCCGACGTTGTAGCGGTCGATCATCCGTGATGGCATGTCCTTGATGTGGCCGGGGCAGCATGTGGTCATGCGCAGCGGCAGGCTGCGCGCCTGCCCGACGAGCGGGAGCCAGTCGTCGAGCCGGGCGGTGAAATCGTCGACGCCCACCGCGTCGAGCAGCGACCGAGCCTGCTTGCGCCAACCGGCCGTCGGCTTCGCCTTGTCCACCTCGACCGGACAGTGCGCCAGCAGCGCCTCCCACGCGGACCGGCGATCCGCCGGCATCGCCTCGATGTCCGCGACGGCGCGGTCGGCCCACTGCTCACCGACGTTGGGGATCGGCCACATCCGATCGGCCTCGTCGCTCGTGTCGCTGGAGGAACGCTCGATCCGGGTCCGCCGCCAGGTCGCCAACGCCGCCGGATCCACCCGCCCGGCCGAGGCCTCCGCCTGGATGGCCTCCCAGGTGAACCGCTTGAGGTGCCAACTCCAGTAATTGAATCCCAGCCATGCTTGAGTGCCGAGCCGGCCGAGCCAGGCCGAGCCGTCGAGCCCGCCGCCGGAGCGCGCGGCAGTGATCAGCTTGCTCGCCCCGTCCTTGTTGAGCCCCGGCACCGCCAGCGCGTCGAACACCACCTGCCGTACCGGTGCCGGTTGCGCGGCCAGCAGTTCCGCCGTCCGGCGCCACGCCTCGCCCCGGGCCCGGTCCCACGGCTCCTCGTGCTGGTACGGCAGGTGCGGCAGGCTGTCGATCAGGGTGGAAGCGGCGGCGACACGCCTGTCGTGATCCGCGTCGTCGCCGGTCAGGTCGGCCACGGCGGCGGCAACCGACTCGACCTTCCGGGTGGCCTCCGGCAGCAGCTCGACCAACGGCGCAGCGAGATCGTAGGGCCCGTGCGGATCTTTGAGCGCGGCGAGCAGCGCCGGGACCGTCCCCGCCGGTGCCCAGCCGCACACCGTCACCACCCGGTCGACGAATTCCTGCTTGGCGGTCTCGTTGAGGTTCTGGGCGCTCGGGCCCCACCACTTCTTGGCGGTGGCGGCCACATCGCGCAGGGCCGACTCGGGGTCGTACGTCTTCATTCAGCCACCCACCAGCGGGACGAGCTTGAGGAAGGTGACGCGGGATCCCGCGTGCAGGCGGACCTTCTCGTCCAGGGCGGTTACCTGGCGGTCGTCGACGAGCACCACGAAGGCGTTACGGCCGAACGCCTCCAGCGTCGTCCGGGTGCGCTCCTCCGGATCGGCGTCCACGCCGGACTCGGCGATCTCCAGGAAGACGCGTCGCCGGATCAGCTCGTCGAGGCGTACCTCTTCCTCGAAGACCTCGATGGTCCATGCGGGTCCGCTCGGCGCTCCGACGACCTCGTCGGTGACTGTGATCAATGGCATGGCGGAGAAGATAGCGCTCTCCTCCGACAGGGCACGCATTTTGTGTGACCTGACCGCGTACCGGACAGTCTCCACCGTGTACGAGATCGTTTGCGCGAAGACGAGGTGGTGAGGGTGTCCTATCCCGCGTACCCGAGCAGGGCCGGCATGTCGGCGGTGGTGGACGCGGCGCGCCGCGGCGACCGGGCGGCGATGGACGAGCTGGTCTCGCACTGTCTGCCGCTGGTCTACAACATCGTGGGCCGGGCACTGAACCGGTCGGCAGACGTCGACGACGTGGTGCAGAACACGATGCTGAACGTCGTACGCGGCCTGGCGGGCGTGCGCGAGCCGCAGCTCTTCCGCTCGTGGCTGGTGGCCGTCACGATGAACGAGATCCGCACCCACACGCAGCGCCGGGCCGCCACACCGGCGCCGCCGGAGGACATCGACACCGTGATCGACCCGCGCTCGGACTTCGAGGACCTGACGCTTACCCAGCTCCGCCTCTCCGACCAGCGCCGGGAGGTCGTCCTGGCCACCCGCTGGCTGGATGACGACCACCGTCACCTGCTGTCCCTCTGGTGGCTGGTCGAGGCCGGTCACCTCAGCCGCGCCGACCTGGTCGACGCCCTGAACCTGGCGCCGCACCACGTGACCGTCCGGGTGTCCCGGATGAAGGCTCAGCTGGACACCGCCCGGCTGGTGGTGCGGGCGCTCACCGCCCGGCCCGGTTGCGCCGCCCTGGCCGACGCGGCCGCCCGCTGGGACCGTCAGCCGGCGCCGGTGTGGCGCAAGCGGTTCGCCCGGCACATCCGGGACTGCCCGCACTGCCCGGACGCGACGAACGACCTGGTCCCCGCCGAGCGGCTGCTGGCCGGTCTGGCGCTCACGCCGCCCCCGGCCGCACTCGCCTCGGACGTCACCCACACGATGCACACCGTCGCCGGGTCGCAGGCCGCCTCGCCGGGCCTCCACGCCGTGACCGCCGGAGCCCGGCCGGGGCTCTCGTTGTCCAAGGTCCTGGTCGGCGTCGTCGCCGCCGTCGCGGTGGCCGGAGGCGGCGCGCTCGTCCTCGCCAACTACCCGAGCGAGCCGAAACCGCAGCAGGCGAGGGCGGCAGCCGCGCAGCCCTCGGCCGCGACCGCCGCACCGGCGCTCACACCCTCGCCGGCCGCGGTGGAGCCGTCCCCGACCGCTGCCCGCCCGATCCCCACCCCCAGCAGGTCGGCGAAGCCCAGCAAGTCGCCCAGGCCGACCCCGTCGTCGTCGCCCTCCAGGTCCGCCGCCACGTCCACCGGCCTGTCCGCCCCGGAACGGCGGCTGCTGGTGCTGCTCAACGAGCGGCGTCGCGCGCTCGGGCTGAACGAGGTCAAACTCGGCGCGGCGCAGCACCGGGAGGCGGAGTCCTGCGTACGTAAGAACCTCAACGCGAGCGGCCTGCAGCACTGCGGGCACGAGGTGTTGTTCGCCTCGTCGGGCAACTCCTCGCCGGAGCAGATGATCGAGGCCTGGTTCAACAGCCCCGGGCACAAGACGGCGCTGACGTACGCCAGTTCCCGCTTCGCCGGCCCGGCGATCGTCTTCAACGGCAGCCGCCAGGTCGCCGCCATCAACATCGACTACTGAGGCGGTCGCTACGCTCCCCCGATGACGCACGAGAAGGAGATCGTCGAGCCGGTCGACCTGTGCCTGCCGGACGGGCGGCTCAACTCCGCCGCGGTCGGCTGGACCCGCCGGCCGCTGCACCGGGCGAACCTGCGCGGCTGGGGAAGGGCCAAGCGCTGGGAGTACTGGGGGATCGTGACGCCCACCCACATCGTCGGTCTCGTCGCGTCGTCGCTGGACTACGCCGGGGTGCACGGTGTCTACGTGCTCGACCGCGCCACGAAGGTCGAGACCGGCAAGGACGTCGTGGTCCCGTTCGCCCGTGGCGCCGTGCTGCCGCCGGTCAGCGGAGCGGGCACCGTGAGCGCCCGTGGGAGCGGCCTGTCGATCGACATCGACCAGACAGGCGAGGGCAGCACGATCCGTGCCACCGCGCCGGGCATCGAGATCGACCTCGTGGTGCCGCTCCCGCCCGGCCACGAGTCGCTCGGCGTCGTGGTCCCGTGGAGCCCGCGCCGGTTCCAGTACACGGTCAAGGACGTCGGGCGGCCGGTGCGCGGCTCGCTACGGGTCGACGGCACGACGCACGCCGTGGACGAGCGGGACTCGTTCGCCGTGCTCGACCACGGCCGGGGCAAGTGGCCGTACGCGATCACCTGGAACTGGGCGGCGGGCAGTGGATCGGACGTGTCGATCCAGCTCGGCGGCAAGTGGACCGACGGCACCGGCTCGACCGAGAACGCGCTGTTTCTCGGCGGCCGGCTGCACAAGCTCGGCGCCGAACTGCAGTGGAGCTACGACCGCCACGACTGGCTGCGGCCGTGGCGGATCAGCGGTGATCGGGTCGCTGTGGA
This sequence comes from Micromonospora sp. ANENR4, assembly GCF_015354395.1. NCBI lineage: Bacteria > Bacillati > Actinomycetota > Actinomycetes > Micromonosporales > Micromonosporaceae > Micromonospora > Micromonospora sp. ANENR4. The sequence goes on along the minus strand of NZ_JADKYQ010000003.1, from coordinate 184,681 downwards.
GTTCCACCCGTTCCACGAGAAGATCTCGCGCACCAACCTCGGCGTCGTGGCGAGCGAGACCCACCAGTGCTTCGGGCACTTCTCCGGCTGGGTCCAGGCGGACGACGGCGAACGGGTGGCGGTGGACGGCCTGGCCGGCTGGGCGGAGGAAGCTCAGAACCGCTGGTGACGCAGCCGCTCGTTGACCTGCCGGACCACCTCCTCGGGAAGCTTGACCACGCGCCGGTCGTACGTGAGCAAGCCGTTCAGCTCGTCCTCCACGTCGGACAGCTGGGTGTAGACGGTCGCGCTCAGACCGGTCCGGATCGCGGGCACGATCTGCTCGTGGTGCAGCCGCGTGAACGCCTCCGCCAGTTCCTCGGCGCTCCGGCACCGCCGATAGCCGAAATCCTTGCGGCTGAAGGCGTGCCCGTCGACGCGCAGGTTGTAGCCGCCGTACTCCGACAGCACCAGCACCCGCCGGTCGCCGCGTCGCCGCGGCACCCGGAAGCGGCGGAAATAGACGTGCAGGCTGCGCAGGTCACCGCCGCCCTGGTCGTGCCAGCCGCTGGCGTGGTCGACAGTACGGGTGCTGTCGAGTTCGGCGACGTCGCGGGCGATCCGGGCCGCGTCGAACTGCCCCCAGCCCTCGTTGAAGGGCACCCACACGGCGAGGCTCACCACGTTGCGCAGATGCTCGACGGTGTCGCGCAGCTCGGCCCGGAACCGGGCCCGTCCGCCGGCGTCGGCACGGCCGAACCAGCGCCGCCACCGGCCCCGGTCGGGCAGCCGCAGCGGCGTCACCGCCGGCGCGGTGACGACCAGCGGGTGGTAACTGCTGCCGCCGTTTACCATGTCCTGCCAGACCAGCATCCCCAGCCGGTCGCAGTGGTGGTACCAGCGCAGCGGCTCGATCTTGATGTGCTTGCGCAGCATGGTGAACCCGAGCCGCTTCATGGTGGCGATGTCGGCGATCATCGCCTCGTCGGAGGGCGCCGTGTACATGCCGTCCGACCAGTAGCCCTGATCGAGGATCCCGGCGTGGAAGTACGGCCGGCCGTTGAGCAGCAGCCGGGGCACGCCGTCGGGGTCCGGTCCGACACCGAACGAGCGCATGCCGAAATAGCTGCGTACCCGGTCCGCGCCCAACTCGGCGGTCACGTCGTAGAGGAACGGATCCTCGGGGCTCCACTGCCGTACCTCGGGGATCGGGATGCGCACCGCTACGCCGACGGGCGCGGTGGCCTCGGCCACCGCGACCCCGTCGGCCAGGATCCGGATGCCGGCGTCGCCGGCATCCGCCGTCGCGTGCGCCGTCACCTCGACGCACCGCTCGTCGAGGAGCGGGGTCAGGGTGAGGCTCCGCAGGTGTACGGCGGGCACGCTCTCGGCCCACACCGTCTGCCAGATCCCGGACTGGGCGGTGTACCAGATGCCGCCGCGGCGCAGCCGCTGCTTGCCCCGGGAGTGGTGGCCGGTGTCGCTGTCGTCCTGGACCGCCACGACCAGGACGTTGGCGTCCTCGCGGAGCGCGTCGGTGATGTCGCAGGTGAACGGCAGATACCCGCCGGTGTGGCCGCCGACCGGAACATCGTTCAGGTAGACCCGGCAGGTCTGGTCGACCGCGCCGAAGTGCAGCAACAGGCGCGAACCGGCAGCGTGAAAGCCCGCCGGGAGGGTCAGCGGACGGCGGTACCAGAGCGTCTCGCCCGGTTGGAGCTGCCGCCCGACGCCGGAGAGCGCGGACTCCGGAGAGAACGGCACGAGGATCCGGCCGTCGTAGCGTTCCGGCTCGGTGGACGAACCGGTGATCGCGTACTTCCACCGGCCGTTGAGGTTGAGATGACTGTCCCGGGCGAACTGCGGGCGGGGATACTCGGGCAGGACACGCTCCGCGTCGAGCGTGGCACCCCACGTCGTCAGCAGCGTCATGCCCGAGCCTCCTGCTCCCGCCGCCGCAGCGCCACGGCCGGCACCGAAATGAGGACCAGCACTGCGAGCGCCATGAGGAAGATGCCCGGCGTCGGAACCTGCTTCACCACGCCGAGATCCTCGTAGACCTCGCCGGCGCCGGTGATCACGGCGGCGCCGAGGTACGGACCGACGAGCATCGGGACGAGGATGGCGAAGACCATCCGCAGCCCCTGGACATGGCCGGCCCGGTCCGGCGGTGAGTAGTCGCGCACGATGGCACCGATCGGGGCGAGCACGAGCATGAAGCCCGACATCATCACGATCCCGGCGGCGATCACGGGCACCATGCCGCGGGCGAAGAACATCAGCGCCAGCCCGGTGCCATAGACCACTACTGCCGGCAGCAGGAAGCGCACCTTGCCGACGCGGTCGATGAGCCGCCCGCCGACCACGCTCACCGCCGACGCCGTGACGAGGACGACGGCCAGGACTATCGCGTACCCCTCGATCCGCAGATACCGCTGCAGGTAGATGATCAGATACGGCAGGAACACCTGGGTGGAGATCCCCCAGATCGACCAGGCCGCCAGGGCGAGGTAGAGCCCCGGGTTGGCCCGGACGGCGGCCGGGCGCAGACCGTGGACGACGGCGCGCAGGTAGCCGCCCTCGTGCCGGACGAGTGACGGGCTGTCCTCGACCAGGAACCAGGCCAGCAAACCGGCCACGGCCATGAGCGCGCCGATGACCACGAAGAACAGTTGCCAGTTCCCGGTGCGGGCCAGCCCGTCGAACCCGCCGAAGATGACCAGCATCGAGACCAGCGGCATGACGGCGAGCACCGACTCGACCCGGCCGCGGTTCGCCGGCTCGGTCACGTCGGTGACCCACGCCTGGAACGCCGCGTCGTTCGCCCCCGAGCCGAGGAAGGACATCAGACAGTCCAGCGTGATGACCGCGATCGCCGTGACCAGCACGACGTTCGCCACGGGCGCGATGTCCTCCACGAACCCCACTGTCAGGAAACCGAAGGCGGCAGTGGAGACGCCCCACAGCAGGTAGCCGCCGGCGATGAACGACCGGCGCCGGCCGGTCCGGTCGGAGAGGGCACCGAGCAGCAGGGTGGCGACCGTGGCGGTGACGGCGCTGGCGGCGACCATCGTGGCGATCGCGTTGGGATCGTCGGTGATCGTGTCGTACACGAACAGATTCAGGTAGATGTTCTCGATGGTCCAGGCCATCTGCCCGACGAGCCCGAGCACGATCAGCGCGGTCCAGGTGCGGGGGCGCAGGCCGGTTGGACCGGCCGACGTGGCCGGGGTGAGCACGCTCCGGGTGGCGGACACGACGGCCTCCTTCGACGGGTCAGAATATGATCTATTCCGCCCGGCCGTCGATGGGTCCGGGGTCTGCCCAGGCTGCCGCCGGCGAGCGGCCACGACGAAAAGGCCCTGGTACGGAGTAGCCGGACCCTGGCTTTCGTCATCAGTCTTTGCGGACGGCGAGGTTGAAGGCGGCGATGGTCAGCTGGGTGAGGTCAGGAAGTTGGTCCTCGCCGAGCGTGACACCGCGCAGGTTGTCCAGCGGCGCCTTGAGGCCGTGGAGCCGGCTGCCCCGCAGGTCGGCCCCGTCGAGGAGGCAGGAATCCAGTTCCAGACCGGCAAGATCACATGACCGCAGCGCGATCCGCGGTAGTCGGCAGGAAGACCACGCGCCGTTGGTGAGAGCGCAGTCGGTGAACGCGACCGAGCCGGCGGCGGTGACGCGCTGAAGTGTGGCGTAGTCGAAGCGGCAGCCGTCGAACAGAACATCCTTGAGGCGTACGTCGGTGAGTCTGGTGCCGGTGAACCGGGAGCCGGTGATCGCGCAGCGTTCGATGGTGATGCCGGTCAGGGTCGCGCCGGAGAAGTCGGTGCGGGTGATCTCGCAGCCGTAGAGGCTGCCGGCTTCCCAGGTGCTCTCGCTCAGGTCTACGCCGGTGATCAGACTGCTGCGTATACTGGCGTCCTCAAGGTGCGAGCCGCGCCACGCCGCGCCATTGACGAGGGCCTCGGTGAGGCCGTCGGCGAGGTCTGTGGTGGTGTCGAGGTCGTCCGGTTCGAGGTCTGGCAACAGGACCTTCACGTCGCCGATCGTGGTGGTGCGCATGTGTCCTCAACCTGTGTGGGTGCGGGGTGGGCACGCCACCCCGCGTGGGGCGGCTACTTCTTCTTGTTCCAGTTGTCCCAGCCGGGTCGACTGTCGAACTTTCCGCGGTTGTCCCAGGTGGGGCGGTTGTCGAACCTCGCCGCGTCGATCGACGCTACCGACCGCTGCGGGTCGACGCCGAGGCGGGCGAGTTGCTCGGGTGCGGCGTTGACGAGGGTCGCGAGTGCGTTGGTCATGGTGCTCCTCCTTGAGGGGTGAGGTGGTCCGCGGCGGCTCGGACGAGGGCCTGTCGGGCGGTCCGGCAGTAGGTCGTCTCACGGGCGGTGAACGTCGCGTGCTCGAAGTAGCGGTTGCCGGCCTGGGCGCCGCGGCAGAAGTCGTAGAAGTCGCAGTGGTCGGCGCAGTCGTTGAGGGCCGTGACGAACTCGGCGACGTAGTCCAGGTCGCCGGCGCGGGCGAGCATGGCGGTGATGGGCTGATGGAGAACGTTGCCGGCGATGAAGTCGCCGTATCGCGGCTCGGTGATGCCGAGCAGCTCCGGTGACAGCAGCACTACCTGCCCATCCCAAGAGACGGTCGGGATCGGCTCGTACGGGGCGTGGTCGACGTGTCCGGCGCGGGTGGCGGCGAGATAGTCGGCCAGCCGGTCCACATCGCGGATCCGCAGCGGGCTGCCGCCGACGCGACGTGCGATGAGGTGCTGCCAGAACCGGTACGCGGCATCCTCCGAGACCGGTGCCCGGTCGGCGCCCTCCTGCTCTTCGATGTTGAAGCCCACGGACTCGCAGCCGGGCAGGCCGGCGAATAGGTCGACGAGGGCTTCCGCGTGGTCGATGGTTTCCGGGGTGACCACACAGATCACCGAGTACCTCAGCCCCGTGTCGGCCAGCATGTGCATGCCGCGCAGGGTGCGAGCGTCCGTCGGGTTGCCGGCCCGGTCGAGGCGGTTCCGGTTCAACGCGCCCGGTCCGTCGATGCTGACCCCGACCTCGAACCCGTAGGCGGTGAACAGCTCGCACCACTGCCGGTTGATCAGCGTCGCGTTCGTCTGGATCTCGTGACGCACCATGCCCGCGCGCCGCAGCTCCTCGAACGGGGCCAGCAGCTCCCGGAACAGCCCGATGGGTGTGGCGGTGGGTTCGCCCCCGTGCCACACGACACTCACGGGATGACCGCTGTTCTGCAGGGCGATCGATTCGGCGCAGGCCTGCGCGACCGCGCCGCTCATCATGCGCCGGGATTTCCGGTCGGGCAGGTAGCAGTAGGTGCAGTCGAGGTTGCAGTAGCTCGTCGGCTGCACGACCAGGGTGTGGAAGCTGCCGGAGACCGCCGGTTGGCCAGTGGCGTTGATGAGGCCGAGGCCGTTCACGAGGTGGCCTCCTCGTCGATGCTGGCCGTGGTGGTGCTGACCCGATAGGCGGAAGCGTGGCGGGCCGGCCAGCCGAGGAACCGGTCGAACATGTCGGCGGCGCTGCCCGTGACGCTCGGGTTGAGCCGGTGCAGGTCGTCGATCGCGTCGTGCAGGCAGCCGGCCAGGTAGAGGAACAGGCTCACCGGCACTTCTCGGTACTCGGCCAGGAGCGCGAGCTTCGCTGCGCCGCAGGGCCACGGCTGCCCGCATCGGCGGCACAGCCACAGCGGGCGCGTCGGCAGATGTTCCACCTCGGCGGGTACGAGCCGGTTCACTGCGGGACGGCGCTGCTGCCCGGTCACCGGCGACCGCCCTCGCGGGCCTGCTGCTCGAACAGCCGACGCCACACGAAGGTGAGCAGCGGCGGATCAACGGGCCACACCTGCCCCGCCGAGGCCGTCCCCCTAGGCTCGGGGCGCCGAGACTGGCCGGTCATGGCGTTACGCGAGACGTAGACCGTCATGCCGTCACCCCCACCAGCAGCGATGAGCGGCGGGCCCGCCGGGGGAAGGGCGAGCCCGCCGCCGCACCACGGCGGCTGGGAGCAGACCGCCGATCACCCACCCGCGCAGCCCTCATGGCGGTACGCGAACGGGGATTCATCCGTACGGTCGACGGAGTGTCCGGCGCGAGCACTTGCCGGTGCGTCGGGTCGCATTCCGACCTGTCGCCGATCGACACGTCCATCTAGGGCTCCCTGGCGTGACATTGCCGCTGACCCGCCGACGCCATGGGATCCGGATCGTCCTGGACCGTTCCGCCGACGTGTTCCTGACGTCCACGATCGCGGGCGGCACGGGCCCGAGACAGACCCAGCGTGGTGGGCCACGGTGGGCCTCACTGTGGTCGGCCCCGACCGATGCGAGGAAGACAGGCGGTACTACGCCGTCCTTACGAGATTCATTTCAGAGGATGTGCCAGCGGCGGAGTTCCGGCCCGCCGTGGACAAGTCCTGCAATCCGGTGGTGCACCTCGTCGGCGGCCTCGGTCCCGGGGCGGGACTTTCGGGCGTTGGTAGCGATCATCTGCAGCTCGCGAAGCTGGCACAGCTCCTCGAACCCCGGCCAGCAGGTGGCATCCCAGCCGTAGGCGGCGGTGAAGCCGGCGAAGGCATCGGAGCCGGGCGGATCGAACCGGCGGCAGTGGACAGCGACCGTGGCGATGTCCCACTCGCGGGGCCCAAGGGCGGCGCCGTCCCAGTCGGCGAGTACGGGCGTGCCGTCGAAACGCCGGAGCGCGTTGCGAATCTGCGGATCTGACTGGATCAGGCTCGTGCCACGGGGAAACCGCATCGCCTCCCAGCCGGCGGCCAGCGTCTCGAGCCGGCCCAGCAGCAGATCCTGTTCCTTGCCGTTCAGGATCTCCGAACGGGTCACGGATAGCTCGATGCCATGGATCGGCCGCAGCACGGGCAATGGCAGCTGCGGAACAGGCAGGGAATGCAGATCCCGGAGAAGGCTTCCGAGCTCGGAGACGGTGATGGGATGGTCGTGTGCGGGGTCCAGACGCTGCCAGACAGTGACGGCGTGCCCGCCCACCTCCAACGGCTGGGACAGGCTCGGGTGAAGGCCGACCGTGGGGAAATCTCGGTCCACCAGCCAGTCGACCACGGCCACCATCGCGCGCACCCGGTCCAGGTGCTGGTCGCCAGGGGCGATCTTGATGACGACGTCCCCGACGGCGTAGACGGCGTTGGTGTGGTGCCGCAGCAGAGCCGCGTTCGAGTCGGCGTAGCCGAGGAGACGACATACCTCGGCGAGCACCGGTCGGGTGCGCGCCTCGACGAACATGGGGCTCCTAGGGACCGAGTGCGGCTGTGGCCCCCAGCCTACGGGCGCGCTCGCGGCAGGCCCGTATGTAGTCCGTCAAGGTGGCGACCTCACCCCGCTGGCTCTCTTCGGGGATCGCCGTGGCTACGTCGGTCGCGCGGGTCAGAATGATCTCCGTCCGCTGCGCCTCGGGCAGGTCCACGACGGCGTCACGCGCGGTCGCCGCCGCCTCGGTCGCCCGCCGGTCCCGCGCGAGGCACATGGACCGGTCCAGGGCGATGAGCGCCACGTCGATCGGTACGGCCGGAGCCGTGCCATAGAGCCGCAATGCCTCGTCCTGAACCCGGTACGCCTTCACCGTGTCACCGAGCCAGGTGTACGCGCCTGAGAGGTAGAGCAGCAGCCGCTTCGCCGGGAACCTGAACGCCACGTCGGTGTCCTCGTCGCCGGCCTGATCGAACAGCCGGCGTGCCTGATCGACGGCCGATCGCGCCTGCTCGGTGGCACCGATTCTGGCCAGGGCACGAGCTCGGCCCGCAGCCGCCAGGGCACCCGACGACGACGCGACCGACGTGGCCGCCAGAGCCGCATCAGCCAGAGCGACGGTCTGGGCGGGATCCCCGAAGTAGTACGGCAGCATCGCCGCCTGGGCGCGCACGAGCACCCGGAACCGAGCCTCCCCGCTGTCGTCCGCCGCGTGGATCGCTGTGCCGTACCACCGTCGAGCCTCGGCGACATCCCCGAGCCTCATCAACGCGTCAGCGCACATCGTCGCCAACAGAGCCGCCACCGCCGTTAGCCGGGCCTGGACCGCCGCCGGCTGGCGCCGAAGCGATAGCACCTGCACCTCTCGGCAGTCGGCCGCCAGCAGTGACAGCATCGTCTGCGACGAAGCTGAGGGATAGACCCGCAGGTGCTCGCCGGCGCTTTGCTCGATCAGCTCAAGCTGCCGAGGGGCGACACTCGACGCCGCCAGAGCCTCGTCCAGTCCCAGACGGAGTCTGACCAGGCCTCCGACCTCGCTGCTCCTCATTCGGGCAGGCGATCGACCCGCTCCACCGGCCACGGTCTCGATGCTGGAGTCAACCGGCATGGCGCTGTCCTCGTCGCGGCCGAGCCCCATGGCCGGACGCGGAATGTGCAGACCCACGGCGATCCGTTCCAGCACCTCGTACGCCGTGACCTGCCGGACGCCCTTGGCGATCTCAGTAGCGCGGTGGGGCGAGAGGCCAACGAGAGCCGCGATCCTGCCGTAGGACACGCCTCTGGCGTGAAGAAAGCGGAAGACCGCAGTGATGTCGCGTTGTCGCAGGAACTCACTGATCGGTCGGCCGTTCCACAGCCCCGAACTCCACCACTCGGGATCCACCTGCGCGGCCACGATCACCTCCGATCGGACGACGACCACCTGACAGCACAGCGCATCCGCGCCATCACATCAAGTCAATGGCGTCGAGTCGACAGCCCAACCAGAGTCGACGCTCGGGGTGGCATCCGAAAGACCCACGATGAGCTCCCAGGGTGTCCCCTCATGGAATCAGCGCAGGCTCCGGAGCACCACAACCTGTCCAGCCCGAGCCTTGGCCATCGGCCTGCGCAAGCGAAGCAAGTGAATGCAAATGAGGGAAGAGTGGTCTATCAATAATCCGTCATAGCCCAGCCGAAGGAGCGGATCTATAGGCTCCCAACAGGCAGAACGCCCGCAGAAGGTTGAGGCTGAAAGTCGAGCTGCCCCGACCCGTTCGCACATACATTGGCAACCATCGTTGCATTAACGTAGGGTCACCGGCTAGTCACGTTGAGCACAACGGACCGGGCGGTGACTCGCGGATGATGACTAACACCCACAGGGCTAACTGCGCAAACGCTCAAAGGCCAGGCTGCAAGTGTTCAGGCTGCGGGGGCTCGCAACACGGCTGGCAAGGATGGACGAGCCTAGCCGCCGACCAGCCAGAGAAGCGCGACGACCGGCGGCGCGAACTCAAGGAAGAGGCAGAAGCGGACCAACGATCCGGACGTCGGGGTTTTAACGCCCACAACCGCCAGGTCTACTTTGACCTTGCACGTCTGGACATCGCCGACTACCTGTGGGCCGCCGACAACCGAACCAAGATCAACGGTCGGTTGCCCCGCGATGTTGAACCATCATCGACGTCATCAGACCTTGGCCGGATAGACGCCGTCGCCGGAGAGGTCATGGAGAGCACGTGGCCCGAGATCTCAGCCGGCATAGACAGCCTCGTCCGGAACAAGGCTGACGCCAGGGAGGTCAAGAGGCTCCTGGCCGATCACACGTGGTGCAGCCTGCTGGTGGGCCTGATCCAGTTGATCGAGAGGATCAACAAGGCCGTCGACCTGCTCACGGATACCGCCAAGCAGTTCATCACCGGCGTGCTGTCGCAGCGGTTCGATTCGGGACTGCCCCGGCTGGTGACCGACGCTGTCATCCGCCTTGTCGTGGACAAGGTGTGGTCAGCCCTGGCGAGGCTACTGGAAGCTCACTTTCCCCTTATGGGTACAGACACCCTGCGCGCCCTCCGAATGCTGGCCATGTTCACCTGCCCCTCTGTCGAACACCACCCAGAGGTCTACAAGCACGCCGTCAGGCCGCTGATGGGCGACGCGCACGGGATCATCACGGACGAGATCAAGACGCAGGTAATAACCCTCTTCACCGCGTGGTGGCGGCGGCGCGCCCCGGAAGCTCTCGCCTAACGCCCGGACACGTCTGGCCCATCAACCCCGGGAAAGAACCAGCGGTGCGCGCCGCACGCACACGAGACCCGCGTTCAGTCCCACCCATGCCAGACCGGTCCAACAGCTCCCGAGCACCCTCCGAGCGACCACCCATCACCCGCGTAAGCGAAAAAGGCCCCGACCCGGTGCGTAACACCAGGTCAGAGCCTTGATCGTTGGTGCGCCGCCAGGGACTCGAACCCCGAACCCGCGGATTAAGAGTCCGCTGCTCTGCCAGTTGAGCTAGCGGCGCTCGCTGACAACGGGACGAGACGTTAGCACGCCCGCCGGCCACCCCCGAAAACCAGGGTCGGCCTCACCGCACCGCCAGCGTGACCTGCCCGGTCGCGGCCCCGGACGGGTCCACCACCAGGGTGTACGCCCCGGACGCCGGCACCACGGTCGGCCCGAGTTCACCGGCCCCGTTGATCACGCAGCCGCTGCCGACGGTGCTGCCGTCGGGCGCGCGCAGCGCCAGCACGCCGCACTGGTCCGGCAGATCGGAGGCGGTCGCACTCACCGTCACGGACGTGCCGGCCGCAGCGGTGAACCGGTAGCCGGTGATCGCGCCGGGCCGGTCCACGACGGCGACGACAGGCGGCCCGCCGACGGTGATCGTCGCCTCCCGGTCCCGGCTGGTGACCACCCGCAGCGTGGCCGTGCCGGTGCCGCGTTCGGTGGGGTCGACCACCACGGTGTACGTCCCGTCGGCGGGCAGCGGCGTGCCGTCGACCTCACCGACGCCGTTGATCACGCAGCCGCTGCGCAGCAGCCGCCCATCGGCGTCCCGTAGCTCCAGCGGGGAGCACTGGTCGGTGAGCGTGCTCGTCGGCACCTCCACGTAGACGCGCTCGCCGGCGCGCCCGGTGAACCGGTAACGCGCCCGCGCGCCGGGTTGTGCGACTGTCGCGGTGACCGCCGGGCCGTTCGGTTGCAGCGTCTCGTCGCTGTCCCGGGCCGTGTACACCCGCACGGCGGCGCGGCCGGTGTCACCTGGCGCGGCGACGACCCGCAGCGCGTACGTGCCGGTGGCGGTGAGGTCGACGCGGTCGACGTACCCAGTGCCCTTGATGTTGCATCCGCTGGCGATCTCCCGTCCGTCCGGTTCGGTGAGCACGTACGGCGAGCAGCGGTCCCCGATCCCCGGTGCGGTGGCATCGACGAAGACGGCGTCCCCGGCTCGCGCCGCGAACGTCAGCGGCGCGCCGCCGGGGGTGAGCGTGGCGGTGGCGACGGGTACGGCGGTGATCGGGGTGGCGGCCGGTGGGGCGACCCGTTCGGTGCTCGCGCCGGCCACGGCGAACTCGGGTCGGCCGCTGACCGCGACGTCGAAGACGCATTCGGTGAGCTGGGCGGGCGCGGTGACACCGGCCCAGCGGCAGACCTGTTCGGCCGCCGCGCGCCGGGCCGGGTCGAGGTCGCCGACGGTGATCTCCCGTTCCGGGAACGCGCGGTCGGTGAAGGTACCGGTGTCCTGCCCGTCGTCGTAGTGCAGCAGCGAACGGTCCCTGGTGATCCGCCAGCTGTCCGCGTACGCGGGATAGAGCTTCGCGAACGGCACCGGCTGGGCCAGCGCCGCCCCGGAGGCGGGCGCGATGTCGTCGGCCGGGTCGCCGTCGAAGTCGCCGAGCAGTCCGCGTACCTTTCCGGCCCTGGTCTCGGCGAGCCGGACCAGCACGCGGTAGCCGTAGCGGCCGATCTGGTCCACCGCCGCGGCGGACCCGTCCGGCCACGTCACGTCGTACCCGTCCGTGGGGCCGGTGTCCGACGGACGGCGGGTGAGGATGCCGCCGCCGACCAGGTCGGTGCGGTCCGGCAGCGCGGCCGGTGACGCGCCGTCGACGTGCACCCGGGTGCCGCCGTCGGTGAGGGTGAGCGCGACGCGGTGTGCGCCGACCCGGAACGCGACGGCCGAGTTGACCGAGGCGGTGCGCGTGCCGGCCATCGGGGCCTGCCGGACCTGCACCTCCAGCGGGTCGCCGCCGGTGGCTGCCACCAGCGTGAACTCGCCGACCGCCTGGAAGTCGTAGGCGACCCGGTCGAACGTGACCAGGTGCGGGTCGCCGTTGCTGCCGCCGCAGTCGACGCCGTCCTCGCAGAGCTTCACCGGCCCCTTCGGCGGCGGCGTCTTCTTGGCCGGCTTCTTGCACTCGTCGAGGTTCTTCGGCAGCGTCTTCCCGTCGTACTCGGTGCGCGGCGGCAGCCCCTTCGCCGCCCGGTAGCGGTTCTCCGCGAGCGTCGCCTTCACCTCAGCGGTACGGATGCCGGTGCCGCCGCACTCGCCCTGCGGCACCGCGTTGCGGGAGATGTCGTCGGCGTGGTTCAGCTCGTGGTACAGCGCGGCGCAGGGGTCGCGGGCCACCCCGTCGCCGTACGGGTCGGTGGAGGTCGGGTTCCACGTGACGGTCGAGGAGCCCTTGCCGTCGGCGCTGTCCGGCGTCTCGAACGCGCCGGAGCCACCAGTGGTCGGGATGATCCGCACCCGGGGACTCTTCTTGTCGCGCAGCCGGGGCAGCAGGCCGGACGGGTCGCCGCCGGGTAGCGCGAACCCGGCCAGGCAGCCGTCGACAGCCGCCTGGAAGTCGACGCCGCTGACCGGCACCCCGGCGGTCGGGTCGACGCCGTAGTCGGCCCGCGCCGGCCGGGCACCACCGCCGACGTACGCGCCGACGGCCACCAGCAGCACCAGGGCCACGGCGGCGGCTGTCGGCCGGCGTCGTCGGCGTACCAGCAGCACGACCAGCGCGACGACGAGCAGCGCTAGTGCTCCCCCGCCGACGAGCCAGAGCCAGCGCCGTCCGGTCCCGCCGTCGTCGGACACGGTGAACGTGGCGGTCCGCAGCGCAGTCGCGCCCGCGCACGGGTTCGTCGCGCCGGTGACCGGCAGCGTCACGTAGCCGGCGGTCACCTCGTACCGGCCGGGTGCGCCGACCGGCCAGAGCGTGTCCAGCCCACCGCCGTCCGGGGTGGCGGCCACCGAGCGGAGCACGACCTCGCCGTCGCGCAGCCGTACCCCGGTCAATCCCACGGCAGCGGTCGCTCCCGGCTCCACAGTGGTGAGCCCGGCGGTGGTGGCGGCGCCGATCCCGTCCTCGAAGAAGCTGCGGGCCAGCGTCGGCTCGACGTCGCGCCCGTCCCGGCGTACCCCCGTGATCTGCACGGTGCCGACGGGCCCGGTGGCGAGCGCGCACGCCGACCCGGTGGTGTTCGTGACGGTGAGATCGAGGCGGACCTGGTCCCCGGCGCGGTAGTCGGCCTGGCCGGGCCGCAGGGCCAGGCCGAGGCCGCCGTCGGCGGGCGCCGCGGCGCCGCTCGCCGCCCCGGTCGCCAGAGCGGTCACGAGTACGCCGAGCGCCGCCACCAGCCGCAGGGTCCACCTCATGGTGCGGACTGTAGAAGCGGGTGGGCCGGATTCCGCGCGGTCTGTCGGGGACCGGTCGGAGCCGTATCCTGCTGGTGATGAATGTCTTCGGTACGGTCGCCGACCTGTACGAGCGCGCCCGGCCCGGATATCCCCCGGAGATCGCCGAGTCGATAGTCGCCTACCACGGCGGCGCACCGGCCTCAGTCGTCGAGGTCGGCGCGGGCACCGGCAAGGGCACCGAGGTGCTGGCCCGCCTCGGCGCGCCACTGACCTGCGTGGAGCCCGACGCACTGATGGCGGCCCGGCTGGCCGAGCGGTTCCCGGAAGCGCGCATCGAGGCCACGACGTTCGAGCGGTGGTCGCCGCCCACCGGCGGGGTGGACGTGCTCGCCTGCGCGATGGCCTGGCACTGGCTGGACCCGGCCACCCGCAACGCCCTGGCCCGGCGCGCCCTGGCACCCGGCGGCACGCTCGCCGTCTTCGGGCACCGCTACGACTACGCCGACGCCGACCAGCAGGCCGCCGTCCGGGCCGCACTGCGATCCGTCGACCCCACCGTCCGGAAGCGGCCCGTCGACTGGTTCCATCGGGACATCCTCGACAGCGGGCAGTTCGACGACGTACGCCGCGAGGTGTTCCGGCGGGAGCTGCCGCTGGACAAGGAGCGGTACCTGGCGCTGATGCGCACGTTCGGGCCGTACCTGTCCCGCACACCGGAGCAGCAACGACGTGGGATCGCCGCCCTCGACCGGCTGGTCGACGACTTCGGCGGCACGGTCGTGCTCGACCTGCGGACCACGCTGGTGCTGGGGCGGGCCGATGCTGGGTGACCGGTGGGGTGTCTCCGACGACGAGACACGTCGCCGGTATCCGTGCGACGACGTCGTTCCCGCGCCCAACCTGCGGGCCTGGCGCGGGGTGAGCGTGGACGCGCCACCTTCCGCCGTGTGGCGGTGGGTCGCCCAGATCCGGCTCGCGCCGTACTCGTACGACTGGATCGACAACCTCGGCCGCCGCTCACCGCAACGGTTGGTGGACCTTCCCGAGCCGGTGGTGGGCGAGGCGTTCACGACTGCCGGCGGACGGCGTCGGGGCCGGATCCTCGCGGTCGAGCCGGGACACCACCTCACCGGCGAGATCATGGGCGCGGTTCTGTCGTACGTCCTGGTGCCCGACGCTGGGAACACCACCCGCCTGCTGCTCAAGGTGGTGATGCGGACGAACCCGGTGATCGCCCTCGGCGGATGCCTCGGCGACCTGGTGATGGCCCGCCGGCAGTTGCTGAACCTCAAGCGGCTCGCCGAGTCCGGCGACGGGTCGGCTCGCTGACCGTCGTGGCTAGCCTTTGAATCCGTTGACGACCGGCAAGGGTTCCCACCTACGTTACGCCGATGGCCGGGGTGGTGTTGGCCGCGGCAGTGTCGCATCGTCGATGGGCTTTCGCTCAGCCACGCGATAGAGCTCATTGATTGGCTGCGATTTCGTCCGTAGCCGCGACGGCGACGCGGGCGCGGTTAGCCGCGCTGATTACGCGGGCACGGCGGCGACCGAGGACGTCTACTCGGTCGCCGCCTGGTGTGCTGGTGGATGGATCTGTGCGGCCGGCGGCCCGATGAGGCGATCTACGGCTGGCGATGCGGCGGATGCGGCATATGACGGTAATGTCGGTCTGGGCTAGGGCTTCAAGGCGGCGTCGGTCGCCTGCCCTGGCATGGCCTTCAGCCAGCCAGTTGCCCTGACTGCCAGCTAGTAGTGTGCCCGCGTCTGACCGTGCTGCTGCGCCACCGCCGGGCCGACTGCCCATTCGGGGAGCACCGTATTCATCTGCACGCCGCTGAGCGTCCGACAGCAACCGGGGCGCGCGACTCCGCACTTCTGCACGAAGTACGGAGCCGGCACGCCCCGAAAACTGTCCGACTACGCGCTGAGTCGCAACATCACTGCCGCCCGGCCAGGATTACCGAAACCCCTCCAACTGGCTCATTGATGTCATCCGGAGAGCTGGTAAATAGTTCAACTCCGGTAGACGAGATTGCGTACGACGAGTCGCCGTCGAACTCAACCGGGATATCACCCTGAGCCAGCTCATCAAGCACAGCCCCGAGGGGCCTTCCGGTTAATTGGATTCCACCAAGCAACACCGCCGTTTCGCCTCCAATCTCTATGAAGACGAGGCGGTCCGACTCGTCGTAGGACAGCATGACCATTCCATCTTCATAGATGTCGGTCACCCCCGAGCCCGGCACTCGCTCGAAAGCCTTGTAGCTTCCGAGCCGCTCGCGGTGACTGGAACGACTCTCCCCGAACCGGGCACGATCAAGGCCGATCCCAGGCAGGACTTCCAACACTCTTGAACCCTCCGGCATGGTCGAACCCCCCTTCGTTCTCCTGCGCTGCGATCAGCATATTACCCGCGACCACACCACACTGAAGGCATTAACACGGACTGAGACATATCGGCAAGTTGCTAATCATCTCATGTATGGCGTCATCATACTTGGAGCCAAACTTGCTCTGAATATCGTCGACGTCCATCTTTATCGCCCCGGCCCAATCCCCAGCGTCAACCAACGCTTTCTGTCGTGCCCGGTAATGCTTCGCTGCAGTACCCGATCCCCAGCTTGCAGTCCGATAGTGGTCCGCAGTGTCCATCTGAATCGCGGGACCTCTGGCCGTGGATAGCGGGCTGATGCTATTTGCAGGCATGTGATTACGTTCGATGCCAGACCCTCGCGGCGCATTCAGGTCCCCATGCGGTCCGCCCCGATATGGACCACCAGCGACCGCACACGCGGCATTGTTAACGTTGTGAACAAGGACCGGCGTGACGCCGGCTACCACGTAATACGTGTGGATGTCGTCGATCGTGAGGTTGTGGACCTGCGCCGGTTCCGTCCACTGCCGGGTCGCGCTGATCTGCACATGGGTACCGGCCGAGGTATGTAGCCACTGACCGGCCCGCAGATCGGCGGCGTCGACCCACTCGTCCAAGCCGGGTACCCAGAATGGGTGGTTGTCGGTGGCAACCACGCGCGCCGTGGCATCGCCGCTGTCACCGTCGGGATCGATGGTGACCTCGACCAGGTTCTTGCTGCCCTGACCGATGATGGTCGCCACCACCGGCTTGATCGTCGTCTTGCCGGTCACCGGATCGGTCACCAACACCATGTCGCCGGTCTTGACGTCCTCGATCGGCTTGCGCGACCCGTCGGCCATCACCACCAACGTGCCGGGCACGAAGCTGTTCTTGCAGTTGATGAATGCCTTGGCGTTGTCGACCAGGTCGATGAGCAGGCCCTTGACCCGGCTGGTCAGGTTGGCGAGTTTCTTCCACTTCCATGGAGCGCCGTATCTGACGGCCAGCTTGCCCAGGGCACCGCCGATCGCCGCGCCCGCGACGTTGACTGCCGTGGCCAGGCAGCCGCCCATGTCGCCCTTGAGGAAGCAGTCCAGGGCATCGGTGATGCCCAACTCGTCCATCAGGATCTTCGCCAGGGCCTTGGCGGCGTTGAGCATCTTCGCCTTGGCCGCGGCGATCCGCCGCTGCCTTTCCTTCTCCGCCGCCGCCCGCGCGGCTGCGGCCCGCTCCTCCGCTGATGCCCGCGGGTTGTTGTGGACGTTGATCGTGGGCTCGTCCGGGTCGTACGCCCCCGAGCAACCACCGCACCCGTCGTTGTGGCCCTTGACCTTGTGGTAGTTGCCGTACATGTCCTCGTAGTCGGCGCCCGGACCGCAGGCGTCGTCGGAACAGGCCTTGAGGCCGTCCGGGTCGGAGAACGAGATCGGGTTGTTGTTGGCGTACGCGTACCCGTTCATCTGCTGCGGGTCGTTGACGTCGATGATCGGGTCGACCGAGATGAACCGGCCGGTGATCGTGTCGTACTCCCGCGCGCCGATGTTGACCAGGCCTGTCGTGGAATCGATGTTCCCGTTGACGAAGCCCTTCTCCGTCGGCCACTGACCGGGCGAGGCACCCCGGTTCTCGCCGTACGGGGTCATCCGCCGGTGCGTGACAGCGCCGCTCTGGTCCACGACTGCCTGGCCGGTGCCGTGATGGTCGTTCGCGACGTACCGGAGGCCGTCCACCTTGCGGACCAGGCTCGCCCCGCCCGGAAGCGAGTAGTACCGGGTGGCGTCGGTGGACCGGGTCTGGTGGTTCAGCCGGATCTCCATGCCCGGCAGGTAGAGCGTGGTCGAGGCCGGCTCCTTGCGGAGCATCCGGGAGCCGTCGACGTCATAGAGGAAGCTGGTCTTCTTGCCGGCTTCGGTGACCGACTCGAGGTTGCCCTCGGCGTCCCAGACCAGGGTCTGGTCCTCGCCGGTCCTCGTCCGCTTCTTCGTGTTGCCGGCCGCGTCGTACTCGTACGAGTACAGCCGGTCGCCCTGCGGAGTCTTCTCCGTCATCTGGCTCAGCGTGTGCGGCTGCGCCTGGCCCGCGGCCGGATAGGTGTAGCTGCGCTCGATGAGCGGAGTGCCGTTGGTCCCGTACTGGACCTCGGTCTTGCGGTTGCCCGTGACGTCGAAGGTGTAGGCGTGGTGGTACGGGGCCACGCCGCCCACCCCGGTGACCGAGGGCCCGCCGGCGCACGGGTCGGTCGCGGTGCTCGCCGACGTCCAGGCCCGCTCCATCCGGCGCAGGTAGTCGTACGTGAAGCACTGCGTGTCCTGCGTCCCGGACGGGTTGTTGGCGATCCGCAGGATGTTGCCGGACTGGTCGTAGGTGTAGCGGGCGTCGATGTCCACGACCGGGGCCGACTCGCGGTCCAGCCGTTGCCGGGTGAGCCGCTTGGAGCCCTGCTCGTACTCGTAGGTCGACCAGACCTTCCGGGTGCCCACCCGGGCCTCGGTCTGCAGGACCTCGCCGGTGCCGGCGTACTCGACGTCGGTCAGGTAAGGGGCGTCACCGGTCGCCGCGGTCAGTCGCTCAAGATCGTCGTAGGTGTAGGCGACAGTCTCGAACGGCAGCCCACCGCCGTCCGACATGCTCACCGACTGGACGCTGCCGTCCCGGTTGTACTCCGTGCCGAAGGTGTAGAAGCCGGCCAGTTCGGCACCGGCGTGCTCGGGCACGGAGTAGTAGGTGGCGTGCGGCCGGTAGAACTCGTCGTAGATCGAGAAGTACGTGGCGTACTCGTGCCCGTCGATCCAGCGGCTCGTCGAGGAGAGTTCGCCCAGCATCTCCAGGTCGTACGTCCAGCTGCTCAGCAGCTCGCCGGTGTCGGCGGCCCCCTTGTAGACGGCGATCTTGCGGCCGATCTCGTCGTACTTGGTGCTGATCGTCTGCTGGAGAACGTTCGTGGTGCTGGTGAGCCGGTCCAGGTCGTCGTAGCCGAACGTCGACGCGCCGGAGTCCGGGTCGGTCGACTTCGTCTTGCGGCCCAGCTGGTCGTACTCGTGGGTCCAGACGTTGCCCGCCGGGTCCTTGACCGTCTTCAACTGGCCGGCGTGCGTGTAGGTGTACTCGGTCTTGTCGAAGTCGCCCGTCGGCCCGCTGCCCTTGTACTGCCGCAGTTCGGTGGTCTTCCCGAGGGCGTTCGTGATCGAGGTCGTCGGGGTGCCGCCGGCCGGCGGATCGACCGAAACCCGGTCGCCGCCGTAGGTGGTCGTGGTGCGCCACTTCTCGTTGCCCGCGACCGCGAAGATCTCCGCCGTGACCCGGTCCGCGCCGTCGTAGACGTACAGCGTCTGGCCGTTGACGTCACCGTTGACGGCCGGGTAGATCACGTCGGTGGGCGTGCCCGCGACCGTGTACGTCGCGTACGTCTTCGCCATCTGGCCGGTGCCGGTGTAGAAGGTGTCGGCGACCGTACGGGTGCCGTCCGGGCCCTCCGACTGCACCTGGCGGGGCCGCAGCAGACCGTCGTGCAGCTTGTACTCGACGCTGTAGGAGCCGTCGTTCTGCCGCCGCTCGGTCTTGATGGCGACCGGCTTGTCGGTGCGGACCAGGTAGCTGTAGCGGATGCTCGGCTCCAGCCCGCTGGCGCCCGTCCGGTCCGGCATCCAGACCTTCGCCAACCGGCCCAGGGCGTCGTACTCCAGGACGCTCTTGAGGCCGTTCTGGTCCACCTGGCCGATCGGCACACCCCACGCCGGGGCGTAGTCGGTGGTGGTGACGAACTGCAGCGGGTTGGTCTCCTTGACCTTGGTGGTCAGGCCGTTGGTGTCCGTGTACACGGTCTTCGTGACCCGGCCCAGCGCGTCGACGGCGGTCAAGGGCCGGCCGTACGCGTCGAACGTGCCCTCCGACGCGCGGATGTAGGTGGCCGTCGTGCCGTTGTGGCTCTTCAGCCGCTCGGTCCGGGTCGGGTTGCCCAGCGTCGGCGCGACGCCGAACGCCTTGCCGTCGTAGAGCGTCCGGGTGTCGGAGATGACCTGCTTGCTGCGATCGGGGGTGGCCGAGCACGCCACCGACACCGACTCGACCCGCGACACCAGGCTGTACAGGTGGGCGGCCGCGTTGTCGGCGTACGTGGTCCGGCTGCAGGCCTCGTCGCCGGTGACCGCCACGTCACCCTCGTTCTCGGTCTCGGTCACCCGTCCGAAGCTGGTCTCGAAGGACGAGGTCTGCTTCGTCTCCCGCCACCCTCCGGCGGCCAGGGCGACCAGGCTCCGGGCGGTGGTGGTGTTGATGAACCAGGCCTTCTTGCTGCCCCAGCTGTGGGTCTCCGTCGCGGTGTTGTGCCGCCACGGGACGGCGATGCTCTTGCTGACCGCGTCGGCGCCGTCGTAGACCACGCTCTCCAGCTGGTGGCCGGAGAACTCGTTGTGGTCGGTGTGGCTCCCGCCGGTGGAGTCGGCGACGCTGACGGTACGAGTGCCGCCGTCCGGATCCTTGTCGCCGTGCATCCCTCGCAGGTAGCGGTACTCCGTCTTGGTCGTCTGGACCTGGCCGTCGCCGGCCGTGACGATCACGCGGCCGTAACCGCGCCAGTCGCTCCAGGTCAGGTCCTTCGGGTCGGAGATGCCGTCCGGGTCGGCGTGCCGCCAGGCCGCGCCGTCCAGGTACTGGTAGCGGGTCACCATGTCCGGCGCCCCGCCGGTGCGGTCGGTCTCGACGACCTGCTCGACCACGTACTTGTGGAACCAGTCGGTGATCGGGTCGCCGCTGCCGAGCGGGTTCCACTTCACCGGATAGCAGCGCCTGGTGCTGTTGCCCGGTGTGGGCAGCGTGCTCTTGGTGCAGTCCGGGCTGGCGTAGTTGACGTCGATCTGACCACCGGCGTCGGTCCACACGGTCGCCAGCCGGAAACGGACCAGCGGGGCGATGTTGTCGCCGTCGCGGTCGATCCGGTTGGGCAGTTGCAGACCGCCCAGTTCGACCGACGGCATGGCGATGTCGGCACCCGGCCCGTAGAGGCCGGTGTGGGTGATCTTGTGGAGCCAGAGGGTCCGCGAGCCGTCACCGTTGTCGGTGAGCAGGTGGTCGAGCTTCCAGTTGTCCACCGGCGTCCAGCCGGTGCCCTCGCGGATCTCGGTGGTGATGCCGGTCAGCCGGGCCCGGGTCCAGAACGTCGGGGTGATCTGGTCGAGCTTGCACTTGGTGTCCTTGGCGCAGTTCCGGTCGAACGGCACATCCGGCCAGTAGGGCGCGGTGGTGTTGTTCAGATCCTGCGGGTCGCAGTCGACGTTGCCGGACGGCAGGCACCGTTCCTTGGTCTCGAAGCGCACCCGGGCGGGGGCGTTGGTCGTGTAGACGGCCTCGTGCCGCTGGCCGTAGTCGACCCGCTTGAGCCAGCCGCCCCGGACGTACGGAACACCGTTGACGTCGGTCTTCTTGCCCCGGGCGTAGTAGTTGATCTCCTTCTCGTAGAAGTACGAGGTGACGTTGCCGTAGCGGTCCTTGACGTAGTCGAGGCTCCAACGCCACGCCTGGTCGCAGTACGCCGACGTGAACGTCGCGTTGTAGCAGGGCTCGCCCGAGTCGTCGCCGTAGATCGGCACGGTCCAGGCCGAGCCGGTCTCCTCCTTGCCGGAGGTCCAGCCGGGAAGCCGGTTCAGGCCGAAGTGGTACTGGGTGCCGTCGGTGGTGGTGACCCGCCAGTACTCGCCGTCGTTGTCACCGTTCACCGCGCCGGTGAGCCGCTCGACCTTCGAGCCGTCGTCGGTCCCGAACCGCCAGGTGTCACCGGTCTTGACCAGTTCCGTCGACTTGCCGTTGAGCAGGATGGTCGCGTTGTCGTACGCCCAGCACTGGTCGGCGTACTGGTCGTGCCCGTCGTCCGAGCAGGGCTTGTACCGGCGCTCGATGTGCCCGGGCTCGTAGTTGAAGCCCTCACCGATCCACGAACCCTGGTTGTTTGTCGTCGCGGTCCGGCCGTCGACCGACTGCGACGAGTAGGCAAGCGCGATCGGCGGCGCGCCGCCGCCCGGCACCGGCGGGCTCCGCAGCGGGTAGCTCCAGGAGAAGCCACCCGTGGAGGGGGCCACCGACCACTTCGACGACGGCGACAGCTTCGTCGCGCCGTAGTCGCCCTGCGAGGAGGAGTCGGTGGCGGTCATGGCGAAGAGCGCCCCGGTGCCCGCCTCGGCGGAGAGCGTCTCGGCGGCGCTGTCGTTCGTCGTCGGCAGCGGAACCGGGGCACACTGGGCCTTCTCCGGCGTGGTCAGCGCGCACTCGGGCAGGCGGACCAGCCGCAGCCGGGCGCCGAAGTCGCCACCGAACGCACCGGCGACCCCGCCGTAGCCGAGGTCGAGACGGACGTTCCCGGCAGCGGCCTGACCGTCGGCCCGGTTGAGCCGGACGATCGGGCCGTCGACCTTGGCCTTCTCCGAGGCCTTCCGGTCGAGCACCTCGATGCGTACCTTGCCGGGAGCGGAGGCCGGACCGGCCGAGTCCGCCGCGGCGGCCGCGGCGGCGGGCGCGGCCGACACCGCGACCGGCAGGCCGCCGATCTTGGCGCTGGCCGCCGGGGCCTTCCCGGCGGTGGACCGGGCCGACGCGGGCGCCGGCACGGTGATGTCCGCGGCGCCGGCGGCGGGCCAGGTGACCTTCGCCGGGGCGGTGGAGGCGGCAGCCACCGCCGGGTTGGCCGCCTTCGGTTTGGCCGGCAGCGGGTCGCGCTTGGGCAGGACCTTCGACGCGTCCGAGGTCGACGGACGGTTCGGCTTCGCCTCGGCCGAGGCGGGTGGGGTCGCGATCTGGATGAAGCCGGCGGCCATGACACCGGCCATCGCCCAGGAAACCGGTCGTACGGTGTGGCGGACGAACCCGCCGGACCGGACCAGGAGTCGGGAGAACATCACCCCTCCAGGGGTTGGGGGAGAATAACGGGGAAAGGTCTCGCGTGCCGGTGGGCCCGCCCGGGAGCGGGCGGACCCACCGCCTGTCACGTCAGAGCGAGAGTTGTTCGCGGACCTGGACGTTGAGCTTCTCGATCAGGACCTTGTCGGCCACGCCGTCGTAGACCCGGACGTCGTCGACGGCGCCGGACAGGTGCTCCTTGAAGGCGCCGTCGAGCCAGGCGCGGCCCAGCTGCACCCCACCGGTGGCGACGAACGGCGACACCAGCTGGATCGCCTCGGTGAAGGACCCGTTGACGTACAGGGCCATTTCGCGGGCGTAGCCGTTGTAGACGAGGGTCAGGTGGTCACCCTTGCCGACGAGCTTCGGCGCCTCATCCGTGGCCTTCGTGGTCCACTCCGGCGCCACCGTGTCGGTGCTCGCCATCGCCAGTTCCCACTGCCCGGCGTTGTTGCAGCGCACCACGACCGAACTGCCGTTGGTGCCCTTCTGCGAGAAGACGGTCATCGGGGTACCGGCACAGTTGCTGGTCAGCTTGACCCGGGCGCTGATCGAGAAACTGCCCGCCATGTCCGCGTTGGTCGACGTGCTGGCGTAGCTGTCCGCGTTGCCGGTCAGCGCGAGGTGACCACCGCCGAGCAGGGACAGGACCGGGTGCTTGAAGACCGTCGCACCGCTGCCCAGAGTGAGTCCCGCGCCACCGCGCTCCTCGGGACTGACCTTGTTGGTCTCCGCGTTCAACCGCCAGTACGCCTTGCGGCTCGGCGCCGTCTTCTGCAGGCCGGTGACCTCGTCGGCGATGATCAGCCGGTCGAAGACGGAGACGTCCGCCATCGCCCCTTCCCAGTTGTCGGCGTAACCGCTCTTGGTCAGCACACGGCCGATCTGGAGCGGACCGCGCGCCTTGGTCAGCGATCTGCGCTGGGCGATGCGCGGGGCGTTGTTCCCGACCTGGAGCGACATCTCCTTCTTCGGCCCGTCGAAGATGGCCGTCACGTACGTCCAACCCGTCGTGGCCGCCGCACCGTCGACCTGCCAGCGGCCCAGTGAGTTGACGTCGTTGACCGGCATCCGGAAGAACCAGGATCCGCCCTCGACGCCCAGCGCGAACCCTGGCTCACCGGTACCGTCCTGGCTGACCGCGACCTGCCGCCGGCCGGCATCGTCGACCTTGAACCAGCCGGTGACGGCGAAGCTCGCCGACGTGTCGGTCAGGACCGGCTTGCTGGTCGTGAGGTGGGCGTCGGCCGTCCCGTCGAACCGGGCCGCCGTGTCGGACGTCCCGCCCGGACCCTCGACCCCGAACGTGACGCCACTTCCCGCCGTCGCGTCGTTGTCACCGAGCCCGTCGCCGGCGCCGTCCTCGCCCGCGACCTCGCCGAGCGACCACTGGGCGGTCGGCGGTCGCTTGCCCACCCGGAACGTGCACGAGGCGATGCTGCTCGACCGACCGGCCCGGTCGACGGCCTGGACGTTGATCGTCCGCGGGCCCTCCTTGTCCGGGTACCAGTTCGGCAGGGTGACCGGTCCGCCGTCGGTCGTGGGCCGAAGCACGTTCACGCCCGGCGCCGGGTTGGTGTTGAAGCCGTACCGGTACTCCACCACGTCCGTGGCGGCGGAGTCGAAGACGAAGTTGCCTGGCACACCGATCGAACCCAGCCACTCGTCGCTCTCGATGCAGTTCGACGCGCTCGCCGTCCCGTTGTCGGCCGCGTCCTGCGGCAGGTACACCGCGGAGTCGACGTCGGGCGCGCTGGGGCTGGTCTTGTCGTAGAGGAACTGACAGACGTTGCGCGAGCCCTCACTGCTCCACGGACCCCAGCTGGTGTTGTCGCTGGCCCGTACCTCCCAGGAGATGGGGACGTTCTGCGCGATGTCACTCGGGACCGTGTACGAGAAGACCGATCCGCTGGCCTTCAGCGGAGTGGTGTACGAGCGCGTCTGCAACGCCCCGCCGGCCGGCGTCCAGGTCACCTTGAACTCGGCCTTGATCTGCTCGGTGTGGGCCGAGGAGTGGTCCGGGTCCCGCAGCACCGCGTTCAGCCGCGGCGGCACGTCCACGTAGGGGGCGCCGGAACCGTACACACACTGCCCGCCGGGAGACATGGTGAGTTCGTTGAGGTTGGCGATCACCGGCGCACGGTTGTAGCGGACCGAGAGGACGCCGTTGTCGCAGAACCGCTTGGTGTGCGTCGAGTCGCTCTCGCTGACCGACCGCAGGCCGAGGGTCACGTTGCTCCAGCCCTTGGTCACCGCCTGCTGCACCGCGGCCTTCGCGTTCCACTCCGTGTTCTGGTTGGTGGAGGTACAGGTGGCCTGCGTCTTGGTCGGTGAGCTGGTGGCGAGGTGCGTCGCTCCGGACCAGCCCGAGCCGCCGGGCTGGTTGCTCCAGTTGGTGGAGGAGGTGATCCCGGCCGGCATCAGGTAGAGCGCCGCCGCCCGGGCGGTCGAGTTGTAGACGTGTTGCAGGGTGACCCGGAAGGTGGCCTCCAGGATCGTCTTGCCCGAGTACGGCGTGGCGAGCCGGTAGAACAGGCGCTTGACCTTCGAGTTGTTGCAGGAGCTGGGGCAGAGGCCGATGCGTTCGTGCCGCTTGCCGTCGAACTTCCAGTACTCCTCGTTGGGGTAGCCGCTGTCCACCATCGCCCAGGCGCTGTTGGTGCTGCTCTGCCAGACCGGGTCGATGTACAGCGGGAACGAGGCCTCCGGATCGGTGAGCATGGACCGGTCCGGGGTGAGGGTGAGGGTGTTGTCCGAGTAGTCGAGGCCGACCGGAGCCACCTCCGACGTGTCGCCCGGCCCCTCGGCCGAGGCCGCGCCCGGGTCGGTGGACGAGGTGTCCAGCGACCGCGCCGCGGCCGCATCGCCCCCCTCCTGGCTTCCGCTGTCCCACATGGTCGGCGCATCCGCCTCCAGGACCGGGTTGCCGGTGACCGGGTCCAGGGCGACCACACCACCCTCGGCCGTCTCCTCGATGGTCAGGCCCACCGCGGCGACGCCGAGCCGGAGGTTCTGAAGTTCCGGCAGATCGGCCGCCTCCGGCGTCTTGACCACCAGTACGTGCGAGAAGCCCTCGACGGTGACGTTCGCGACCAGGTCGACATCCTGGAACACGTTCGGGTAGGTCGCCTTGCTCTCCTCGACCACGGGAGCGGGAAGCGGCCCGTGCGGCCAGGTCAGAGTCATGCTCTTCTGGTCCCGGGTGACCACCATCAGCGGCGCGGTGCCGCCCTGGGAGAGCTGCATGCCGAGCAGGGCGGCGGCCGGGCCGTAGGAGCCGTCGGGCTGAACCACCAGGGTGGAGTCGGCGGGCACCCAGGCGTCTCCCTGGGTGACCCGCACCGGCTGGGTGTGGCCGTTGGCGATGAGCGTGCCATCCGGCTGCGCGAAGACGTCGCGGTACTCCGTGCGGTGCGCCAGCACCTCGACCGGCTGGTTGAGCGCCCTGGCGGCCACCAGCGCCTCGGCCTCGGTGTCCCGGACGAGGTCCTCGGAGGCCGCGGCGGTACGCGGCGCCGGCTCCGGGGGCTGGACGAACACCGCTGTGGACATCAGGCCGGCGAGGCCGAGCGTGAGCCCGAGCGTGAACACCCGGCCCCGTTTTCTCGTACGACGGGCCACCCTCTGGTCCTCCCCCGCTGGATAACTGCTCATGTCGATGGTCTTCATCAGCTGATCGCCGCCCCGAACGCGCTGTGCCCGGTGGGGAGACCGCCCTGTCCCGGCTGCCAGGTGAGGCTCGGGACCGTGTTGCCCGCCTTCAGATCGGACCAGGTGAACCCGTATACGGCGTCGGTGCCGTAGGGAGTGCCGACGTAGAGACGCTGCGAGGTGGCCGAGAGCGAGGCGCCGACCAGTTCCTGGGCGCCGGCCGTCCCCGGCATGCCGCCCGATTCCCGGTGCAGCGTGGTCGGGGTGCCGATCGGATTCGCCAGCGCCGGGAAGATACGTACCCGTCCGGAGTCGGCCACCGACGTGCCCGCGTCCTCACCCGGCACGCCGATCGCGACGAACATCGTCGCGTTGGTGCCCTCACTGCCCGGCGCGGTGTTCACCACCACGACCTTCTCGCCGAGGTAGTCACCGTCCTCCGAGGCGTACGTGATCGCGGGCAGTTCGGTGAAGGTGTTCGCGGCAGTGACGTGGAACCGGTGCACCAGCCCGGCGTCCGGCGCCGGGGTGTTTGTGGCCGCGACGACCAGGTCCTCACCCGGCACGCCGACGACGACCAGCGAGTCGGCCTGGCCGGCGGGAGCACCGACGGGCCGGTACGGCGCGATCGAGATCGACTTGCCGAAGTTGTCGTTGGCCTCGGCGTCGTTCGAGACGTTGGCGACGTTCTGCTCCAGGCCGGCGGCGAGGGTCGGCAGCCCGTTGCTCAGCGTGTGACTGAAGACGTTCACCGATCCGGCGAAGGCCTCGGTGCCGATCGCCTCGCCCGGGGAACCGACCGCCCAGTGGTACGTGGAGGCGGCCACCGCATAGCCCGTCCGGTCGTCGATCTCGGCCGCGCCCGGGATGCCGCTGCCCTGGGACATCGCCACGTTGACGTTGCCCCGGAGGTAGTGGACGATGCCCGCCAGCGCACCGCCGGTCAGCCCTTCACCGGGCACGCCGATGACGAGGTACGGCTCACCGCCGGCCGTCCGGCTGCCGGCGACGGCGAAGCCGAACCAGTCGTACGCCTCGGCCGCGTCGGGGACGTTGGCGCTGTCCTGGTGGTACGTGACGGCGGGCGGGCCCTGCGCAAGGCCGGCGGGTGAGCCGAGCAGTACGTAGACGACACCGGCCTGGGCCTGGCCGCTGACGGCCTGGTTCGGCACGCCGACCGCCAGGTCGGTGCACCCGTCGTTGTTGGCGTCGTACGCGGCGATCGACGTGCCGAAGCGGTCACCCGCCTCGGCTGCACCGGGCATGTTCGCGCCACCCTCGTGCAGGGTGTGCACGGTGGTGCTGCCGCCGTACGTGACGTTGATCCGGCCGGCCCGGATCTGACCGTTGACAGTGGCCTCCGGGTCGGCGATCGCGATGTCGGCGACACCGTCGCCGTTGAAGTCGCTGTCCGTTCCGCCGGTGCAGCCGGTGACCGGCGTGGCCGTGGTGTACACCTGCATCTCGCAGAACGACGACCAGACGTCGCTGCCGGAGACGCCGTCGGCGGCCTTCACCCGCCAGCGGTAGATACCGCCGTCGACGAAGGCACCGGCGGGAACGGTCGCCGCCACCGTGGCGCCGGAGGCGACGTTGCTGGACGACGCGGAACCGATCGCCTTCTCCGCGTTCATCGCCCACCACTCGAAGGTGACGGTCATCGCGGTGCCGTCGCCGTCGGCGACGGTGGCCTTGAGCTGCGGCGTCAGCGTGTTGACGAGGGGACGGCCCGAGCCGGTCACGCAGGTGGTGGCAGGGACTGTCGACCGGGCCGTCACGGTCGGCCGCGAGTTGTAGGTGACGCTGGCCTTGGGCACCTCGGTACTGGCTGCGGCGTTGCGGGAGCGGAACTGCTTGAAGGACTTCGAATCGGTTTCGTCGGTGGCCCGAAGACCCATGTCGGCGCGGGTGTCACCGGCGTTCGCCGCGCGCTGGAAGAACGCGGTCCCGCTGATCCCGATCCAGGCGTCGTTGCAGCTGGCGTCGTAGCCGGCGGTGGCGAGGGTGGTCGCCTCCTGGTTGTTCCACGTCGGCTGGGTGTCCCAGATCATGTCGTCGGCCACCGCACCCACGGTCCAGAGCTCCCACGACCGGCCCTCACACAGGGGCGACCACCAGTTCCAGAACGAGACGGTGGCGGAGGTGATCTGCTTGCCGACGAGGGCCTCGGTGTCCCAGCGCAGCAAGGACCGGGTGACGGGTCCGGTCGGACCGAGCCGGCCGAGCCGGAGGTCGTCGGTGCCGCCCCGGTTGACCGTGTCGCCGGCCTGGATGTACGTGTCGAAGGTGGTGTACAGCGGGTTGATCGTCGGGTCGATGACGATCGGGTACTCCCGCTTGGAGTCGTTCAGCCAGCGCAGGTCCGGGGTCAGCGTCAGGTCGAGCCCGCCGGTTCCACGGGCCTCGGCGGCGGGGGCGATCGTGGATGCGACAGCCGTCTCGGCGATGGGGTTGCCGAGCGTGTCGACCCGCGCGTCCCACATCCGCAGCGCGGGGGTGTGCGCGACCACCCGGCCGGCGGCGTCCTCGATGGCGGTGTTGCCGCTGGCGTCGCGGACCGCCCGGGCGGCGTTCGCCCCGGTGATCGGCAGTGTGAGGCGGGCGACATGCTTCACGGCGCTGCGGTCCTTGACGACGAAGAACGCCTCCATGCCGGCGCGGGTCGCCTCGACGACCAGGTCCACCCCGGGCAGCGTGTCGACGTAGGTGGCTCGTCCGCCGTCCAGCTTCGGCTCGGGCAGCCGGCCGGCCCAGCCGACCGCGAGCCGATCCGCTCCGTGGCCGAGGACGGCCAGCTCCGGCGTACCGCTCGGCTGCGCGCCGGAGACGACGAGATCGAAGGGGTGGGCGACGGCGGCGATCCGCCCGTCCGCGCCCTTGCGCAGGGTCAGATCGACCGGAACCCACTGGTCACCGCGCCGGATCCGGCTCGCGCCGATCGACAGCTCGGCCCGGAACTGACCGTCCGGCAGTGCGAAGACCTCTGTCGTCTCCGACGTGAGGCTCTTGACCTGCACCGGCTTGCCGGACTCGCGGGCGGCCCGAAGGGACACCGCCTCATCGGTCCGGCTCTCCACGCCGCCTGTCACGCCGTCCGGGCCAGCGGCGAGATACTCCGCCGGCTCTCCCGGTACACCCGCCAACGCGGCCGCCGTCAGTACGGCGACACCCGCAGCCAGGCACGAACGGACAGTGGCCGTCACTCGACGTGCCACAAACCCTCCCCCGTGTGCTTTCCAGTTGTGCGAGCGGGACTCTAAGGGCGCCCTGCCTCAGCGCACAAGGCCGGACACGTTCCGTCAGGACGGATCACGCCGAACTGGACATCCGATCAACAGGTCAGCACTCTCGGTAACCAAACTCGCCTTCCACATTGGAGCTTGTGACGACTGCCGCATCCACGAGTGGCGGCATTGGGCGGTCGGGTCGATCTTCAAAACCGCAGATCAGTAGATGGTTGCCGCGGTCAACTGACCCCGAGCGGACCGCTTCACCATTGCGAACTATTTTCACGCATCGCCATCTTCGAATATGACACGGCGTAGTCGTCATTGATCGAGCAATCAGCCGATGCGGTACTCGCCCATCGGGAGGCAGTGCCGGACCAATCAGACTCATGGACACACCGAAATGGCGGCGGAGGGCGTCCCGCCAACCGCTCGGGCAGGTCATCGGTCCAGCGCGGAGCGCCGAACAGTGACCGCGGAAAGACGATTCGAATCGTCAGAACATCGAGCGATATTCGCCGCATTCGGGCGTCGGGATCGCCCTCGTCCGCGGAGTGACGCGTTGGTGATCATCATGCGCAACGCGCGCGAGGTAATCGGCGAAGACGATTGCCTGTCGAAAGCACTGCGGCGCCGATCGTCGGGGTCTGGCCGACCTTCGGATATCCGGGCTGCGGGCCGGTTCAGCGCTCAAGTCCTCCGTGGGTCACTCCGGTCGGCGTTCGACGGGCGCGCTGCTCAGTACGCCGTCGGGCCGCACCTCCTGACGCAGACGCGCGAGGTCGACGAACCGGTCGCCGTCGGGCGGGACGGCGTCGAGCAGGCGCAGGACCACTGTGCAGTACTTGGCCATCGTGTTGCGGCCCGGCATGAAGACGGACAGCTCGTCGTGGGCGTCGGGCGTCTGCACGATCAGGTCGGCGGGCAGGGACGGCAGCGTCTCCGGGATGCCGTCCACCGCGACCTTGACCGTCCAGAACGGCCCGGCGCCGTCGAGTACCCGCCGGTCCTGTTCCGGTGTCTCCAGCGCCGGCGTCCGCCACGGCTCACCGAGGCAGGTGACGCCGGCCTGCCGCACGGTGGTGACCAGGTCGGCCGCCGCCGCAGTGATGATCTCCTCGGCCCGGTCCCACTCCTGCGCGTCCCGGCCCAGCGGTGTGCCGGGTACGAGCCGCGCCACCACCGTCGTGGCCGGTACGTGCCGCAACCGCGGTTCGGGCTGCGCCTCGAAGACGGCGCGGGCCGCCGCGATGGCGTCTGCCTGAGTCTGCCGTTGCCGGCTGACCTCGTCGCTGTGCCGGTCGAGCAGGGCGATCGCCTGGTCCGGCTCGTCGAGGGCACGCCGGACCAGCTTGACGCTCATCCCGGCGTCCCGCAGCAGGGTGATCAGCATGGCCCGTTCCACCTGCTCGAAGGCGTACGAGCGGTGGCCGGTCCGGTCGTCGACCTCGGCGGGCACGAGCAGCCCTTCGGCGTGGTAGAAGCGCAGCGCCTGCGGCGACAGGTGACACATCTGGCTGAACTCGCTGATCGACAACATGACCCCAGACTGCCCCTTGCGGTAACCGGAAGGGCAAGTGACGCCGGCTAGCGTCTGTCGTCGTCGCGCCCGTCCTGGGGCAGCCCGGAGACGGCCGCGATCGCCTCGACCGCCTCGTCCAGGCCGGTGGTCTCCGGGAGGACGAGTTCGCCGGGCCAGCCCAGGACGTCGTGCGCGGCGTACCAGCCGCTCATCTGCTCGGCGGTGAAGTCACCGGCCTGCGGGCGCGTCAGGTGCCGGCGCAGCGTCTCGGCCAGCGACACGTCGAGGTAGCAGAACAGCGACCGCCCCCGGTGGCCGTCGCGCAGCGAGGTCAGCACGTCGCGGTAGCGGCCGGTGTACAGGATGCCTTCCAGGATCACGTGGTAGCCGTGGTCGAGGGCGAACCGGACGGTCTGCTCGATCAACGCGGGGGCGACGCCGCCGGGCTTGTCCCGTTCGCGCAGGACGATGCGGCGCAGGTAGTCCTGTTCGACGAGGGCGCACCCCCGGCCGT
Organism: Micromonospora sp. ANENR4; assembly: GCF_015354395.1. NCBI lineage: Bacteria > Bacillati > Actinomycetota > Actinomycetes > Micromonosporales > Micromonosporaceae > Micromonospora > Micromonospora sp. ANENR4. Next base: position 153,208 of record NZ_JADKYQ010000003.1, on the reverse strand, counting down.
GCCGGCGTCGCAGCTCGCGGGCGATGCTGCTCTTGCCCGAGCCGGAGTTGCCCCGGATGCAGACGAGGATCGTGTCCGGGCTGCCGGTGGACTCAGCGGACACGATCCCTCCCCTGGGGTCAGCGGGCGCACCCGGGCCGAGCACAGCGTCCATCGTGGCAGCCGCGACCATGATCAGCTCAGGGCGACCACACGAACCGCGCCTCGGTGGAACGTCATGGGTGCCTTCCGGCCGGTTTGACACCCGTGGCGTTCCACCCACGGACGGTCGCTCCCGGCGCCGTACGCGAAGAAGGCCCCGACCGGCGTGGAGCGCCCGGTCAAGGCCTTGATCGTTGGTGCGCCGCCAGGGACTCGAACCCCGAACCCGCGGATTAAGAGTCCGCTGCTCTGCCAGTTGAGCTAGCGGCGCTCGCTGACAACGGGAAGAAGATTAGCACGCCCGCCGAGGCGGGTTCCAATCCGATACCGGGGTCCACCCTTCGGACGAGCTTAACCGGCGAAAGCGGTCAAAACGGTCATCCGATCCGGCGCGGGGGCGGGTGTGTGAGCGTCGATACGGCACGATGTCCGCCAGGCACGCGATGACAGGGGTGGGCATGGGCAGGTTCGCGCGGGCCGGGGCGACGGTGGGCGTCCTGGTCCTGACGGCGTCGCTGGCGCTGACCGGGTGCGGCGGCGGCGATGACGAGGGGAAGAAGCCGGAGTTCGTGCCCGGCCAGCAGCAGGTGGGCGGCGTCTCGTCCTCCGCGCCCGACCCGAGCGTCGCACCCAGCGACAACGCCGCCGCCCCGCCGCTGACGGTGAGCCCCGCCGACGGCGCGAACGCCCGGCCGGTCAGCACCGAGATCAGCGCCCGCATCCCCGGTGGCGGCACCGTGTCGAAGGTGATGCTCGCCACCGCCGACGGGACGAACGTCGCCGGGCGGATGCGGCGCGACGGCTCCAGCTGGGTGCCGTCGGCAGCGCTGAAGTACGGCACCAAGTACACCGCCACGGTCACCGGCGCCGGCAAGGACGGTCGGACCTACCAGGGCACCAGCACGTTCACCACGATGGCCAAGCCCAAGTCGATGATCGGCTCCGGCCTCTACATGTTCAGCGGCAAGACGTACGGCGTGGCCATGCCGGTGGTCGCCGAGTTCTCCCCGGGCATCCCGAAGAAGGACCGCGCCGCGGTGCAGAAGCGGATGTTCGTGCAGACCGACCCGCCGCAGCCCGGCGCCTGGCACTGGGTCGACAACGGTACGCAGGCGTACTACCGGGCCCCGGAGTACTGGAAGACCGGCACCACGATCACGGTCCGGCTGGCGCTGGCCGGGATCCCGCTGAGCAACGGCCGCTACGGCAACATCGACCGCAGCGCCACCGCCAAGATCGGCCGCGCGTTCGAGATGACAGTGGACAACGCCACCAAGCAGATGACGGTCTCCGAGAACGGCACGGTGATCCGTACCCTGCCGGTGAGCCTGGGCAAGAAGAGCACCCCCTCCTCCAGCGGCACGATGGTGGTGATGGAGAAGAAGGAGTCCACCGTCTTCGACACCCGCAGCGAGCCGGACCCGGCCAACCGCTACGTCACCGAGATCGACTTCGCCCAGCGGATCACCTGGGGCGGCGAGTACATCCACGCCGCGCCCTGGTCCGAGGGCGTGCAGGGGCGCCGCAACGTCTCGCACGGCTGCGTCAACGTGTCGATGGCCAACGGCCGGTGGCTGTTCGGCAAGACGATGGTGGGCGACCCGATCACGGTGAAGGGCACCGAGCGCCGCCTGGCCCCCGGCAACGGCTGGACGGCGTGGAGCATGAGCTGGTCGCAGTTCGTCGCCGGCAGCGCGCTGCCGGTTCCGCAGGGCGGGCAGCCGGCGCCGTTCTGACCGGCGTAACGTGGTCGGACACGCCACCTCCGACGAAGCGCCGGACGCCAGTGGAATCGTTACACCCGCGCGGGGTGTTCCGTTTCACGTCCGGCAACGCGTACCCGCTCCGGCGCGTCTGACCTGAGACGACGGGGAACGGCATCACCTTGTGAGGGAGTCATGCGAGCTGGCCAGGACGAACCGATCCGGGGCGCGAGCGCCCGACGCGTCGGCCGCCGCCGTGCGCTGGCAGCCGGGCTGCTCGCCGCCGCGATGGCCCTGACCGCCTGCACCAGCGGCGGCGGCGACAAGCCGTCGAGCTGGCAGGGCGGCGGCGACGGCGGCGAGAAGGCCCCGAAGGCGGCGGCCACCATCAGCGAGCCCGCCGCCGACGCCAAGGACGTACCGGCGTCCACCGCCGTCACCTTCACCACGAAGGAGGCGCAGGAGACCACAGTCGAGCTGAAGGACGCCGCCGGCAAGGTCGTCGACGGCACGCTCGCGGCGGACGGCACCAGCTGGCTGCCGTCAGCGGCCCTGGAGTACGGGCAGACGTACACGGCGACCGTCACCGCCACCGGCGACGACGGCAAGCCCGCCACCGCCACCAGCACGTTCACCACGATGGCGAAGCCGGCCAAGCAGATCCGGGTCACCAGCTTCCTCGGCGACAACCAGGTCGTGGGTGTCGGCATGCCGCTGATCGTGAAGTTCGGCCGGGCCATCCCGGAGGACTACCGCGACGACATCCAGCGCCGGATGACAGTCACCTCGAAGCCGGCCCAGGAGGGCATCTGGCACTGGGTGAGCCCGACCGAGGTGCGCTACCGGCCGAAGACGTTCTGGAAGGCCAACAGCACCGTCAGCTACAAGGTGCAGGCGGGCGGGCTGCCGCTGGGCGGCGGCTGGTACGGCCGGGCCGACCTCAGCGTCGACGTCAAGATCGGTCCGTCGTTCGTGATGACTGTCGACAACCGCACCAAGCGGATGACCGTCACCCGCGACGGCAAGGTGGTCAAGACCATCCCGGTCAGCCTGGGCAAGAAGAGCACCCCCTCCTCCAGCGGCACCATGGTGGTGATCGAGAAGCTCCGGCACACGGTCTTCGACACCCTGGAGGAGCTGGGCCCGGAGGAGGGCTACCGCACCGAGATCGACTACGCCCAGCGGCTCACCTGGGGCGGCGAGTTCATCCACGCCGCGCCGTGGTCCGAGGGCGTGCAGGGCCGCACGAACGTGTCGCACGGCTGCGTCAACGTCTCGATGAAGGAAGGCAACTGGCTGTTCGCCAACACCCGCATCGGTGACCCGATCACCGTGAAGGGCACCGAGCGCAAGCTCCAGAACGGCAACGGCTGGACCGACTGGAACATGAGCTGGGACGAGTACGTCAAGGGCAGCGCCCTGCCGTACGAGCCGCCGTCGGCCGACACCACGCCGGACGCCGGTACGCCCAGCGTCGAGCCCACCCCCTGACCCACGCACACGACGAAGCCCCCTCCCGGAGGAGGGGGCTTCGTCGTTGGGGTGACTGATGGGAATTGAACCCACGACAACCGGGACCACAACCCGGTGCTCTGCCAACTGAGCTACAGCCACCATGCTCGCCGCTCCGGTCGCCCGGGGCGGTGCGCGGACTAATCATAGCCACACTCCCGCCGACCCCGTCCACCGGGTTGGGCGGGGCCCTCAGAGCTGGGCGGCGATCGCCTTCGCGGCCTCGACGTCCGGCCCCGGCAGCGGCACGAACACGGTCCGCCGGTAGTACTCCAGCTCGCGGATGCTCTCCCGGATGTCCGCGAGGGCCCGGTGGGCCAGGCCCTTCTGCGGCTGCCCGAAGTACACCCGCGGGTACCAGCGCCGGCACAGCTCCTTGATCGAGGACACGTCGATCATCCGGTAGTGCAGGTGCGCGTCGAGCCGGGTCATGTCGCGGGCCAGGAAACCCCTGTCGGTGGCGATCGAGTTGCCGCACAGCGGGGCCGTACGCGGGTCCTTCACGTAGCTGGTCACGTAGTCGAGCACCATGTCCTCGGCCTCGGCCAGCGTCACCGTGGAGCGGCGTACCTCCTCGGTGAGGCCGGACTTGGCGTGCATGGTCCGCACGATCTCCGGCATGCCGTCGAGCGCCTCGTCGTCGGCGTGGATCACCACGTCGACGCCGTCACCGAGCACGTTGAGGTCGGGATCGGTGACGAGCGCGGCGACCTCGATCAGGGCGTCCCGCCGCAGGTCGAGCCCGGTCATCTCACAGTCGATCCAGACGAGAAGATCAGCCACCGGAACAGACTACGCGCCGCCGACGCGCCCGCGCCTCGGCCCGGCGGCCGAGGTGGACCGCTAGGGTTTCCTGCGTGCCAGCCGAACCCGTCGCCCCACCCGCCGTCCCCCGCGACGACGCGGGCGGGCGTACGGCTCTCCGGGTGCTCACGGTGCTGGCGCTGATCGCGATCCTGCCGGCGCCCTACCTGCGCAACCTGCGTCACGACTACTACGACCAGAAGATCTACATGTCGGCGATGGACTGGTGGGCGGCCGGGCACCCGCTCTACGACTACGTCCAGCCGGACCGCGTGCAGGGCGCGCTCTACTTCACCTATCCGCCGTTCGCGGCGCTGCTGCTGGCGCCGTTCGGGTATCTGCGGCTCGGGGTGGCGATCGCCGCCTTCGCGGTGCTGACGGTGGCCGCCGTGGTGGTGACCACCCGCTGGCTGGTGCTGCCGGTGCTGCGGCGGCACGACCTGCCGCGCGGGTTCGGCCTGACCGTCGCCGTGCTGCTGGTGCTGGCGGTGGAGAGCACGCGGGAGACGCTCACGCTCGGGCAGATCAACATGCTGCTGGTGGTGCTGATCCTGGCCGACCTGCTGTTCGCCGTACCGCAGGGGCGGCGCTGGGCCGGTGTGGGCGTGGGCCTGGCCGCGGCGCTCAAGCTGTTCCCCGGCATCTTCGTGGTCTACCTGCTGGCCGCCCGGAAGTGGCGGGCGGCGGCCGTGGCGGCGGTGACGGCGGCCGTTGCCACGCTGCTGGCCGCGGCGGTCGCGCCTGGTGACTCGTGGCGGTTCTGGACGCACGAGCTGTGGGTGACCGACCGGGTGGGCCGCCCCGACTACACCGGCAACCAGTCGCTGTTCGGGCTGCTCAGCCGCCTGACCGCGCCGGCCGAGCCGGACCGGCTGCTGTGGCTGCTGCTCGCGCTGGCGGTGGCCGCGTTCGGCCTGTGGCGGGCCGCGCGCGCGGCCCGGGCGGGGGACGCGCTCGTGGGTCTCACAGTGACCGGGCTGGTGGGCGGGCTGGTCAGCCCGATCACCTGGATCCACCATCTGTACTGGTTCATCCCCGCTGTGGTGGTGCTCGTCGACGTGGCACTGGACGCCGACCCGGCGACGCCCGCCGGCGCCCGCCGGCGCGGCGGCCTCTTCGCGCTGGTCGCCGTCGTCGGCCTGCCGATCGTGTACGGGTTGGTGACGTTCCAGGACTGGGGCACCGCCATCGTGCACACGGACGATCCAGTCGACTTCGTCGTCCGCAACGTGTACGTGCTGCTCAGCCTGCTCCTGCTCGCGGTGCTGCCGATCCGCCGGCGTGCGGGCGAGAAACCGACGACCCGGACTGAACGGACACACCTCGCAACAAATGGCGATCAGCGCTAATCTGGTATCAACTACCTCAGTTTTCTCCCAGGTAGCACCGATCCCCCGGTGAAGAACGGCCCTCCGCGTCGGCAGCGCGGAGGGCCGTTCGGATTCGCCTCGTCAGTCGCTGCCGTCGGGGCACCGGCTGGGCGGCGGGGCGATCGCGGCCCGGGTCCGCCCGCCGGAGCCGGAGCCCACCGCCACCAGGTGCCGCTCGGGTCGCGACGCCGGGCCCGGCTGGCGGCCCAGGCCGCTCAGCGAGGTGACGCCGAGACGCCCGGCCAGCACCGGCACCTGGTCCGGCTCGACCACGAAGACCACCTCACGCGGGCGCAGCGGGCGCAGCAGCACCGCCACGGCGAGGACCAGCAGCAGCGTCCCGCCGGCCAGCAGCGCCCACGCCAGCCCGGGGAACCACCCGGCCCGCAACTCGGCACGCATCCGCAGGTCGAGCCCGTCCGCGCCGTCCACGCGCATCACGACCAGGCTCAGCGACCGGCCGGACAGCTCCGCCGGGCTCCACTCCAGGGAGCCGACGCCCTCGCGCACCCAGAAGGGCTGGGTCATCGGCGCGGCGGTGCCGGCGCCGGCGATGGCCGGGTCGAGATCGACGGGCAGCGGACCCCGGGTGACCGCGACGCGGCGCACGGTGCTGTGCGGAACGTCGGCCAGCCACAGTCGCACCTGGTCGGCCGGGGCGAGGCCGAGGAAGACCGGGCCGTCGTCGTCCCGCGCGGTCAGGTGCAGCCGGGCCTGCCCGGTACGCGCCAACGGCAGGTCGGCGCGCAGCAACGCGTCCACGTCGGTCACCAGCACCGCGCGGGCCGGTGTGCGGACCGGCTCGAACCGGGCGCCGAAGCCGCCGTCCGGGTCGGCGTGCCGGGCGGCGAGCCAGAGACCTCCGCCCGCCAGCAGCGCCGGAATCCCCAACGCCAGCAGCACCACGCCGGCGATCGTGCGTACGAAACGCATTCGCTTCGTCCCTCTCGGTAGCCGATTACCCGGCCGACCTTACCGACGGGGGTCGGCCGATCGCCGGATATCGGCGGCACCGGGGCCGGAACGGCGACCGGCCCGGCGGATCGTTCCGCCGGGCCGGTGCGTGGCTCGCGTTCAGGACTTCGCGGCGGGCTCCCGCCGGGTACGCGCGAACGCCAGACCGCCGAGGGCCAGGCCGCCCAGTCCGGCGACCAGGCCGGCCACGCCGAGGGCCGTGGCCCCGCCGGAGCCGTCGTCGTCGTCATCGTCGTCGGCTGCGGCGGCCGGCGCGCTCACAGCGGACGAGGCGGGCGCCGCCGCGGCCAGCTTGAGCACCGGCGCCGGGTTCTCCGGCTCCTCCGCGCCCGGCGTCGGCTCCTCGATCCACCGGGAGACGTTGCCGTCGGAGTACGTCTGGAGCACCTTGAACACCATCGTGTCGGCCTGCGGCAGCGGGCCCATCGACACCGGGAACTCCTGGAACTCGCCCGGCTTCACGCCGCCGTTCGGCGCGGCCGTGAAGGTCAGCTTGGAGACCGCCTCGGTGAGCTGGCTGCCGTGCACCTCGATCGGCGGGTCGACCTTGCGCTTCTCCACCGCCACCGTCCAGCCCGCCACCGGCATGGTGGAGACCGAGCCGATCGGGGCGTTCTCCGGCAGGTTCACCTCGACCTTGACTGTCGACGCCGTGTCGCTCTCGTTCGGCACCCGGAACGCGAACCGGCCGTAGCCGCCCTGCGTACCCTCGGCCGGGTTGATCGTGACGTGCGCCGAGGCCGGGCCGGCCACGCCGAGCACGGCCGTGGCGACGGCGGTGAGGGTCAGCGCGGCGACTGTCGCGGAGCGCCGGAGACGGATCATCAGATGGGACCTTCCGTTACTTGATCGGCACGGTGGCGGTCACCGTGGCCTGGTCGATGTCGGTCGTACGGACGGTGATGCGCACCTGCCAGTCACCCCGGGCCGGCAGGTTGATCTCGCCGGTGGCGTGGTTGTCGCTCAACGGCAGCAGCGGGACGGTGATCGGCTCGATCCCGGCCGACGGCAGCGCGGCGGTGACCTTCCACTCCTGCACCGGCTGCGGGCGGCTGTCCTTGGTGTAGGCGTACAGGTGCATCGAGTTGTTGCCGGTCTCCGCCGGGTCCACCTGGACCTCCAGCGAGTAGATCGGGCTGCTCAGCGTGGCCGAGAAGTAGCCCTGCTCGGCGCCCGCGACGTTCGCGGCGGCGGTGCGCGCCGGGGTGGTCTGCACGAGCGTCGCCGACACGCCCAGCACCACCGCCGTGATCACCAGCTCGGCCACCACGGCCCGCCGCATCGAGCCCGGCCGGCCTGCGGCGACCCGCCGCCGCACCAGCGCCCGGGAGTACGCGGCCACGCCGATCACCAGCACGAACAGCGCGATCTTGGCGAGCAGGAGCCGGCCGTACGTGGTGTCGAACAGCGGCTGCAGACCGGCCACCTCGATCAGGCCCTGCACGGTGCCGGCCAGCAGCAGCGCGGCCACCGCGAGCGCCGCCCAGCGGGACCAGATCGGCAGGATCGCGTCCAGCTCGCGCTCGTCGGCCCGGCGCAGCAGGAACACCGCGAGCATGACCAGGCCGCCCAGCCACACCGCCATGCCGCCCAGGTGCACCGCGTCCACCACCACCGACACCGCGGGCGCGGGCGACGCCGCCGCGTGCCCGGACAGCGGCCAGGTGAACAGCGCCGCGCCGCCGAGGACCGCCAGGATGATCCCGTCGGTACGGCCGATCGGGCCGGCGAACAGCGGCCGGAGCAGGAACGCCGCCGCGGCGAGCAGGCCCAGCCGGACCAGGTGGGTGGTGCCGTAAGCGCTGCCGAGCACGTCACTCAGGCCCGAACCGGTGACGTCGAACAGGCCGCCGCCGTTGACGTACGGCACCTGAAGCCACACCTCCGCCACCGTGGCCACCGCCAGCAGCCCCAGCCCGGTCCAGGCCAGCCGCGCCGGACCCCGGCGGGACAGCCGGCGCGGCCAGAGCGCGGCGAGCACCAGCGCCGGGCCGACGAGCAGCAGCAACCCGGCGTAGCCGGCGTACTTCGCCACCTTCACCGCGTTCTCGGTTACCGGGTTCGCCCGGTTGTCCGAACCGCTGTCGGTGGGTGGCTCGGACGGTGCGCCGACGGAGTAGGTGAAGGCGCCGGAGACGGGGTGGCTGTCGGCCGAGATGACCCGGTAGCTCACCAGGTAGGTGCCGCGCCCGGCGGACGGGTCCACCGGGATGGTGACCTCGGCACCCTGGAACGTCGGCTCGCCCCGGTCGGCGCGCGAGCCGTCGGGGGCGATCACCCGGACCTTCCCGGGCACCTTGCGGACGCCCTCACTGAACGTGATCACCACCTGCGCGGGCGCCTCGGGCACCACGGCGGAGGCGGCCGGGCTGCTGCTCACCAGCACCGCGTGGGCGGCAGCCGGGGAGGCCGGGGCGAGCAGCAGGGCCACCAGCAGGAGCAGCAGCCCGGCGACGGCCCCGGAGCGGGCGGCGACGACCCGGGACGGGCGGCGTACGGCAGCAGTCATGACCGCAATGGTTCCCGAACCGGCGCGGGTCCGGCGAGCCGGTCTCCGGCGGGCGTGACCGAGCGCCCACCCGGTGCGGCGGCGCGCGCCACGCCGGGCCTGCTCGGAGGTCATGGGAGGGTAGTCGGACGGCGGCCGGAAAAAGTTCCCGGCGTGTGCGGGACCACGGAATGGGTCGAAGGACCCTGTCCCCTCCAGGTACGCCGCGTAACCTCGGGTGACGTGATCCCCGGCCCGCGCGACACCGCCGCCGACCGCCCCGAGTCGGCGCCCGACGCTGCCCGGGACGCGGCCACCGGCTGGGCGCTGGCCGCCCGCGACGGGAACCGCGACGCTCAGGCCGCCTTCGTCCGGGCCACCCAGGCCGAGGTGTGGCGCTTCGCCGCCGCGCTCGTCGACCCGGACACGGCGGACGACCTCACCCAGGAGACGTACCTGCGGGCGTTCCGGGCGCTGTCCGGCTTCGAGGGGCGCTCCAGCGTGCGGACCTGGCTGCTCGGCATCGCCCGGCGGGCCTGCGCCGACCACCTGCGCACCGTCGTGCGCCGCCGCCGGCTCGACGCGCGGCTCGCCGCCCAGGCAGCCACCGACCGCCCCTACCCGGACCCCGCCGGGCAGCTCGGTGCCACCGACCTGGTCCGCCGGCTGTCCGCCGAGCGGCGCTCCGCGTTCGTGCTCACCCAACTGCTCGGCCTGTCGTACGCCGAGGCCGCCGACGTGGAGGGGGTGCCGGTGGGCACCATCCGCTCCCGGGTCGCCCGCGCCCGCGACGACCTGGTCGACGCCGTCGGCGACACGCTGGCCGGATAGCGGGAACCTTTCGTGGCGCTCGGACGACGAATGACTGTGACCCCCTCCCCCTCACCTCGGGCCGGCCGCTGGCAGGCCCTGCGGCCCTGGCTCGGCGTCGCGGCCCGCCTCGGGCTCGCCGCCGTGTGGCTGATCGCCGGCGGCACCAAGGTCGGTGACCTGGCCGCCTCCGGCCGGGCCGTGAACGCCTACCAGGTGATGCCGTACGACGTGGCCACCGTGATCGGCGCGGCGCTGCCGTTCGTCGAGCTGGCCCTGGGCGTGCTGCTGATCGCCGGGCTCGCCACCCGGATCAGCGCCGGCGTCTCAGCGGCGCTGCTCGTGGTCTTCATCGCCGGCATCGCCTCGGCCTGGGCCCGGGGCCTGGCCATCGACTGCGGGTGTTTCGGCAGCGGCGGGCAGCTCGCCGCCGGCCAGACGCCCAGCTACCTCCCGGAGATCCTCCGGGACCTCGGGTTCCTGGTACTCGCCGGGTTCCTGCTGATCTGGCCCCGCACGCCGTTCTCCGTGGACGGGTGGCTGGCGGGCGACGACACCGTGGAGGACACCGATGAGTAGTCGCAAGGGGCGCAAGGACGCGGCCCGGGTCGTACGCGAGCAGATCGCCCGGGAGAAGCGGCGCAAGCGGACGCTCTGGACCTCGATCGCCGCGGTGCTGGTGCTCGTCATCGCCGGCGGCATCGGCTGGGCGGTCTACTCCAGCCAGAAGTCCGACGAGTTCACCGCCCCGCCCGGGGCCAACGATGCCGGCACCGGCATCGTGCTCGGCACCGGGCCGGTCACCATCGACCTGTACGAGGACTACCTCTGCCCGGCCTGCAAGCAGTTCCAGCAGATCAACGGCGAGACGCTCAACCAGCTCGTCAGCGAGGGCAAGGCCAAGCTGGTGTTCCACCCGGTGGCGTTCCTGAACCGCTTCTCCACCACCGAATACTCGACCCGCTCCTCGGCCGCCTCCGGCTGCGCCGCGCAGGGCGGCAAGTTCCGTGAGTTCACCGACCAGCTCTTCGCCAAGCAGCCGCCGGAGGGCGGCGCCGGACTCAGCAACGACGAACTCGTCGACATCGGCGCGGGCGTCGGGCTGAACCGGGACGAGTTCGCCTCCTGCGTCTCCGACGGCACGTACCGGTCGTGGACCGAGCACGTCACCGACGAGGCGAGCAAGTCCGGCGTGACCGGCACCCCGACCATCAAGGTCAACGGCAGTGAACTCCAGGACCGCAGCCCCGAGGGGATCAAGTCGGCGGTGGAGGCGGCCGGCAAGTGATCGCACCCCTGCGCCGGGCCGCGCTGGTGCTCGCCGTCGCGGCCACCGCGCTGCTCACGCTCGCCACGCCGGCCGCCGCGCACGGCGCGGACGCGCCCGACGGCACCGACTACCGCGCCACGATCAGCGGCGTCGACCCGGACCACCCCGGCCTCACCGCGCGGATGGTGGAGGCCGGCGCGCGGCTGGAGCTGACGAACGACACCGGCGCCGAGGTCACCGTGTTCGGCTACTCCGGTGAGCCGTACCTGCGCATCGGCCCGGGCGGCGTGTACGAGAACACCCACTCCCCCGCCACGTACCTGAACCGGACGCTGGCCGGAGAGACCCGGCTGCCGGCCGAGGCGAACCCGGCCGCCGCGCCCGACTGGCGGCGGATCGACGACGGCCCCACCGCCCGCTGGCACGATCAGCGCACGCTGTGGCGGGAGGAGGCTCCGCCGGCCGCCGTCGCCGCCGACCCGGACCGGGAACATCGGGTACGCGACTGGGCGGTGCCGCTGCGCGCCGGTGACACCGCCGGAGCCGTACGCGGCACGCTGGACTGGGTGCCGCCGCCCGACCCGTACCCCTGGTGGGTCGCCGCCACGCTGGGCTTCCTGCTGATCGGCGCGGCCGGACTCGCGCCGGGCGGTACCGCCGCCGGGGTGCGGGCGCTGCGCGGGGTGGGCGCGCTGCTCGCCGTGGGCGGCGCCGCGACTGTGGCGCTCACCGTCGCCCGCGCGCTGGACACCGGCGCGCCCGGCGTCGGCGGAACGCTCGCCGAGCTGGTCACCGGGCAGGTGTGGACGCTGCTCACCGGGCTCGGCGCGCTCGCCGCGGGTGGGTACGCGCTGGCCCGCCGCCCGGCCGCCGACTTCGTGCTGGCGCTCGCAGGCGCCTGCCTCACGCTGTTCGCCGGGGCGACGAACCTGGCCGCGCTGTCCCGCGCGATCCCCCCGGCCGCCGGCCCGGCCACGCTGGTGCGGGTGCTGGTGGTGCTCGGCCTGGCGACGGGTGCCGGAGCGGTGGCGGCGGGCCTGCTGCGCCTGCGCACCGCTGCAAGAGCAGCCCGCCCCACCCCCCACCCAACCCCCACGCCCTAACCCGCCCCGCCCGCCCGCCCCGCCCGCGGCGAGATCTTGGTACCAAACGGCCCCCATAGGGGCCCTTTCCTACCAAGATCTCCACTGCTCCCACCACGCGGAACGCCAATCTCGCGTAACGGGAGGCCGTGCGCCACAACAACCGGCCGAACGAGGAACTCCCGCCCCCCAACCCCGCGATCTTGCACTTTCCGCCCCGGCATCCACGGCATTCACCACATCTCCGGGGCCGCAACCGTAGGATCACCGAGAGCTGCGAGCGCCGGGCACGCCCGAGTGGAACACCACGGGTGTCAAACCGCCCCCGACACACCCATCACGTTCCACTCCCGCCGCACGCACCCCTTGGACGGCGTGATCTTGCAGTTGCCGCCCCGAGCTTGCGGCTTTTGTCCCGGATGCCCGGACGAAAGTGCAAGATCGCGGCGGAGGAGGGCGGCACGGCGAGGGCGGGACGGGCGAGGGCCGGGTCAGGTGGGGCGGGGGGCGAAGCCGTAAGGGAGCTCCAGGCGGTGGGCTGTCAGCAGCGCCTCGTCTGCCAGCAGGTCAAGGGTGGGGGCGTCGGCGACGATGCGGCCGCCGTCCAGGATGACCGAGCGGGGGCACAGCTCGGCCGCGTACGGCAGGTCGTGGGTGACCATGAGCAGCGTCACCGGCAGGGAGCGCAGGATCTCCGCCAGCTCGCGGCGGGCGGCCGGGTCGAGGTTCGACGACGGCTCGTCCAGTACCAGGATCTCCGGGCGCATGGCCAGCACCGTCGCCACCGCCACTCGGCGCCGCTGCCCGAAAGACAGGTGGTGCGGCGCACGGTCCCGGTGCTCGCTCATACCGACCGCCGTGAGCGCCTCGTCGACCCGGGCGGCCAGCTCGGCGCCGCGCAGGCCCAGGTTGGCCGGGCCGAACGCCACGTCCTCGGCGACTGTGGGCAGGAACAGCTGGTCGTCCGGGTCCTGGAAGACGATGCCGACGCGGCGGCGTACCTCGGCCAGCGTGTCCCGGTCCCGGCTGACGGTCAGGCCGCCGACGGTCACCGTGCCCTCGGTCGGGGTGAGGATGCCGTTGAGGTGCAGCACGAGCGTGGTCTTGCCCGCGCCGTTGGGCCCGAGCAGCGCCACCCGATCGCCGCGCGGCACGGTCAGGTCCACGCCGTGCAGGGCGACATGACCGTCCGGATACGCGTACCGGACGCCGTCGACGTCGAGGGAGGGCGGCTGCTGCACGTACCCGATCATTGCAGGACGAGCGCGACGGCGGCGATGGTGGCCGCGATCGCCGGCACCGTCGCGGCGGCCGCCCACTGGCCGGCGGTGGCCGCGCCGGCCCCCTGCCACACCGCCGGCATCCGGCCGGTGTAGCCGCGCGAGAGCATCGCCAGGTAGACCCGCTCGCCGCGCTCGAACGCGCGCAGGAACAGCGCGCCGACCCCGGCCGCGAAGCCGCGCAGCTGCCACAGGAACCGTGGGTCGTCGCCACGCGACACCCGCGCCACGCGCATCCGGCGGGCCTCGCCGACGAGTACCTCCAGGTAGCGGAGCATGAACGTGGCGATCTGGGTGAGGATCTGCGGGCACCGCAGCCGGTCCAGGCCGAGCAGCAGGTCACGCGTCGTCGTGGTCGCCGCCAGCAGGAGCGACGCGAGTACGCCGAGCGTGCCCTTGGCGAGGATGTTGAACGCGCCGTGCAGCCCGTCGACGGACAGGGCGAGCCCTGCCACCTCGACCCGCTCCCCCGCCCCGAGGAACGGCAGCGCGAACGCGAACAGCACGAACGGCAGCTCGATCAGCGCCCGGCTGAGCAGCCAGCGCGGGCCGACCCGGGCCAGCGCGGCCACCGCGGCGACCAGGAGCGCGTAGCCGCCGAAGGCCCAGTACGCCTCCCGGGGCGTCGCCACCACGGCGATGGTGAACAGCACCATCGCGGCGATCTTCACCTCGGGCGGAAGGCGGTGCACCGGCGAGCCGGACTCGCGGTAGAGCGCGTGCGCGTGCCCTGCGCCCACGGTCAGCGGGTGCCGGTGGACGGGGTCGCTGCGTCGTCCGCCGGGTCGGTGCTCGCGGTGGTCGTGTCACGCGCCCCGGGGCCGGCGGACGTGACGGGCGTGGCGGGGCCGCGGCGGCGGGCCAGCCAGAACAGGCCGCCGCCGAGCGCGAAGGTGAGCAGCACGCCGAGTACGCCGGACAGGCCGGTGGAGAGGAAGTCGTTGCCGATGCCGCGGACGCCGTAGTCGGCCAGCGGGCTGTCCGCCAACTCGTGGTCCTTGGCCTGCTGGGCCGGGCAGCTACCGCCGGTGATCTCGTCGTCGGCGTTGACGGTGCAGCCCTTGAGCAGCGACGAGTCGAGGCCGTCCGGGTGCGAGGAGGCGTAGTTGCTGACCACGCCGGCCAGCAGCAGGGCCACCAGCAGGCCGCCGAGCAGGAACGGCCAGTGACGCTTGCTCATCGGGCACCTCCGGCGACCGGGACGGCGGGAGCCGGCGTGGCCGGCTTGAGGGCGCGCAGCGCGTACACCAGGTCGGGTCGGACCTTGGCGACGGTGACCACGGTGGTCGCGGTGATCAGGCCCTCGCCGATGCCGATGAGCAGGTGGGCGAAGGCCATGGTGCCGGCCAGGCCGGTGAGGTTGCCGCCGAGGTCGGTGGTGCCGCCCAGCCAGTACTGCAGGACGAAGCCCTGGGACGCGACCACCACGCTGACCAGCGCGGACACGAAGGCGGTGACCGCCAGCCCGGCCGGGGTACGCGGCAGCACGCGCAGCAGGAGCGCGATCAGCAGGTACGCGGCGGCGGTGCCGAGCAGCGCCATGTTGGTGATGTTGAGGCCGAGCATCGCCACCCCGCCGTCACCGAAGACCAGCGCCTGCACGATGAGCACCACGGCGACGCAGAGCGCGCCGACCCAGGGGCCGACGAGCAGCGCGGCCAGCGCGCCGCCGAGCAGGTGACCGCTGACCCCGGCGGTGAAGATCGGGAAGTTGAGCATCTGCACGGCGAAGATGAACGCCGCCACCAGCCCGGCCATCGGAGCCAGCCGGTCGTCGAGGTCGGCTCGGCCCCGCAGCACGCAGAAGGCGAGCGCGGCGAGGGCGAGAGCCGCGAAGATCGCGGCGACCGGACCGTTGATGATCCCGTTGGAGATGTGCATCGCCAGGGTGTCCACGCGCTCAGCGTATTTCCAGGAAGGCACTGTTGCCAATATCTGGCAACAACCTCATGATGGCCGTCACCGCGCCCGCGCGTCGCCGCCCGCCGGCCGCACCGGCCCGGAGGTATCGTCACCGCCATGACCGACCGCCTCGAGCCCGGCGACCCCGCCCCCGACTTCACTCTCCCCACCGACGACGGCGGCACGCTGTCCCTGTCCGGCCTGCGCGGCCGCAAGGTCATCCTGTACGCGTACCCGGCCGCCATGACGCCCGGCTGCACGAAGCAGGCGTGTGACTTCCGGGACTCGCTCGCCTCCCTCCAAGCCGCCGGCTACGAGGTGGTGGGCATCTCGCCGGACAAGCCGGCGAAGCTCGCCAAGTTCCGCGACCGGGACGCCATCACGTTCCCGCTGGTCTCCGACGAGGACAAGGCGGTGCTGACGGCGTATGGCGCCTTCGGCGAGAAGCAGATGTACGGCCGCACCGTCACCGGCGTGATCCGCTCGACGTTCGTGGTGGACGAGGACGGCAAGATCGAGCAGGCGTTCTACAACGTGCGGGCCACCGGTCACGTCGCCAAGCTGCGCCGGGACCTCGGCCTCGACTGAGGTCGTTCCGGTCACGGCCCGGAGTACACACGCCTGCGGCACGACGCTCTAAACTCAGCGGGTCGGCGGGAGTGGCGGAACGGCAGACGCGCAGGCCTTAGGAGCCTGTGTCCGAGAGGACGTGGGGGTTCGAAACCCCCCTCCCGCACCATCAACTGTGTCACCCGCGTCACGAACGCGGGTCCGGGCCGCGTCGTCACGCGCAGGATGGCGTCGTGGACCTGCGCTTCGTACTCGACCCCGACCCGACTCCCGAATTGCGCGAGCAGATCATCGCGCTCTGGGTGGACGTGACGAACGCCGGCGGCGCCGTCGGCTTCGTCGCCCCGGTGACGGCCGACGACGTACGCCCGCTCGCCACCTCCACGCTCGACGAGGTGGCGGACGGGCCGGACCGGCTGCTCGCCGGCTACGAGGGCGAGAAGCTGGTCGCGGTGCTGGTCATCGCCGACAACCGGTTCCACCTCAAGACGCACTGGCGGGTGCTCAAGCGCGTCATGGTGCACCCGGACACGCAGGGACGCGGCCACGGCGCGGTGCTGATGCGCGAGGCCGAGCGGATCGCCCGCGGCCTCGGGCTGGCGGCGCTGCACGTGACGGTCCGCGACGGCCTGGGGCTGGACCGCTTCTACAAGCGCCTCGGCTACCGCGAGATCGGCCGCCTCCCCGCCGCGCTGCGCCTGTCCCCCACCGACGCCCGCGACGAGATCCTCATGTGGCTCGACCTCCCCACCTCCCCCTGACCCCGTCCCGTCCTCGCCCGCCCTGCCCCGCCGATCTTGCACTTTCCGCCTCCGCAAAAGCCGCATCCCGGGGTAGATCGAGGGCCGCAAGTGCAAGATCGGCGAGCTGAGCGGGCGGGCGCGGGGTCAGGAGCAGGGGGCCTGGGTGGGAGGGGTGGCGGCTGCCTGCACCAGGGGTTCCGTGAGGGCCGGGGTGAGGGTGGGCGACGGCGTGAGGGAGGCCG
This sequence comes from Micromonospora sp. ANENR4, assembly GCF_015354395.1. Taxonomy (NCBI): domain Bacteria; kingdom Bacillati; phylum Actinomycetota; class Actinomycetes; order Micromonosporales; family Micromonosporaceae; genus Micromonospora; species Micromonospora sp. ANENR4. The sequence continues at coordinate 136,316 of NZ_JADKYQ010000003.1, read as the reverse complement.
GAGGACTGGAGGTCTGCGTCCTGGGGGTGGGGGTCGGCTTCTTCGGGGTGGGTCCGGGGGTGGCGGGATCGGCGCCGTACATGCGGGTCCTGCTGCGTTGCACCTGGCCGGGGAGCATCCGGACGCCGGTGGCCATAACGCGGTGGCCGTACACGTCGGTGACCCGGATCTCGTACGGCCCGGGACCGGCTCCGGACGGGATCAGCCAGTAGTTGTAGTCCTGCCGCTGCGCCGCCCGCCACGAACCGTTCTGCCGCACCTCGACCGAGCGCAGCGGGTTGCCGTGGTCACCGACCAGGACGGCGAACCACCACTGCGACGAGCCCTCCTTCATGCGGAAGGTGAGCGGGCCGGGCAGCCTCGGGTTCACCACCGCGCGGTAGCTGACCTTCACCACTCCCTGCACCGGGTCGGCGATCCGGGCGAACGCCTCGGCGGACAGGTCGAGGTGACCTGGTGCGCACTCCGGGCACTGGTCCATCACGAGCACCCGGACGGTGCCGCGTGGGCCGGTGACGTCGAGGAAGCCGCCGCAGGAGGCGCCGGAGGCGTACTCGCTCGGGCCGAGCGCGACGTACAACCGGTCGGCGGGCGCGGCGGGCCGGGAGCAGTTGCCGCCGGAGCCCTCGGAGTCGTAGAAGGTGGCCTTGCCGCTGTGCGTCACGCCGACGACGGGCGGGGCGGCAGCCGCCGCCAGGGCAGCGCCGGGCGGCAGAACGGCGGGCGGAGGAGCGGCCACGGCAGCGCGCCCAGCCGGGGCGGCGCAGGCGGGGGCGGCACCGCCGCGTACCGCGAGGGTCACCGCGACCGCGGCGGCGACGGTGACCAGCCCGGCGGCGGCCAGGCGGCGACGGCGTCCGGCGGTGCGGCGCCGGTCGTCCGGGGTGGCGGGTCCGGGCGCGGCGCCGGTGGTCGGCGGGTGGGGTGCGGTGCCGTCGGTCACGCCGGTCGATGCTGCCGGACCGGCGTGCCGTGGGACAAGCGAGCTAAGCGAAAGCTAAACCGGGCGCAGCGTACGGGCGGTGGAGACGACACCGGACAGCCCGCCGGCCAGGTCGGGGCGCTGCCGCAGCGAGTCCTCCAGGCGGACGCGCCACACGCCGGTCTCGACCGGCAGCCGGGCGTCGCCGGCCAGGCGGACCCGGTCCCGGCTCTCGTCGAGGGCCACCGCCGCCGCGGGGCCCATCAGGGCACCGAGTTCGCCGCGGAGCCAGCCGAACAGCTGCTCGTCGTGGATCGCCCCGCCGATGACCCGGGCGGCGTCCCACGCCACCCGCGGTTGGTGGATGACCTGCATCTCGACTCCTCGGTCGATGTGGCATTCCTCACCATCATCGATCCGATGGCCGTCCGGCGGCAAGGCCCGGAACCGGCCACCTCACCGCGACGGTCCCACGCCGCCGGGGCGTCACCGTCCGGGCGCGGGTCCACACGGTACGACGTGACTCAGTAGCATCGCGGCATGTCAGATCGCCACCAGCTCACCGATTCCGACAGTCGTGCGCAGGGCTCCGATGTGGAGCCGGGCGGGCCGGTGGAGGAGAAGGCGCCCCGGCGCCGCCGGGGGCGGCGGATCGCCCTGATCGTGCTGCTCGTGGTGGTGCTGCTGAGCGGCGGCACCGCAGTGGCCGGCGGCCTCTACTACCGCTCGGTCGACAAGTCGATCGAGCGGGTCGACGCCTTCGAGGGCGTCCCGGAGGAGTCGCGGCCGCAGGTCGAGGCCAAGGGTGCGATGAACATCATGATCCTGGGCAGCGACTCCCGCGACCCGGAGAGCACCGGCGGCTCGCGCAGCGACACGATCATCCTGGCCCACCTGCCGAAGGACCGGTCGAGCGCCCAGCTCATCTCGATCCCCCGCGACACCTGGACGGCCGTCCCGAAGTCGAAGGAGGGCCGCGGCGGTCGTGACGCGAAGATCAATGCCGCGTACGCCTGGGGCGGTGTGCCGCTGATGGTGCAGACGGTGGAGAAGTTCAGCGGCGTACGGGTGGACAATGTGGCGATGGTCGACTTCGCCGGCTTCAAGGAGATCATCGACGCGCTCGGCGGTGTCGAGATCGACGTGGAGAAGGGCTTCACCACGAAGTACTCACTGATCGGCACGCGGACCTTCGAGAAGGGCCGGCAAACGATGGACGGGGCCGCCGCGCTGGACTACGCGCGGGAGCGGCACGCCTTCCCGGACGGCGACTTCGCGCGTATCCGGCACCAGCAGCAGGTGATCAAGGCGATCCTGGACAAGGCCGCCTCGGGCGGTGTGCTGACCAACCCGGCCAAGCTGAACTCGTTCGTCCGCGCCACGTCCGACTCGGTGGCCGTCGACAAGTCACTGTCGCTGGTGGACCTCGCGATGGAGATGCGGGGCCTGCGCGGCGGCAACCTGACGTTCTTCACCTGCCCGGTCAAGGGCACCGGCCGGGTCGGCAGCGAGAGCGTCGTGTTCCCCGATCCGGCGCGCTCGAAGACGCTGTTCGACGCGGTGCGCCGCGACTCGGTCCCCGAGATCCTCGCCATCAGCGGAAAGTAGGACGTCGATCTGCCATGCCGGTGCTGGCGGCGGGGCGGGGTCGCTCGTATCCTGCGATCGCCGTCGGTCTCTGTATCCGGGCCGGCGGCGTCACGGGGGAGGATCGACCATGCCACGCCTGCCGGCGTTCGAGCATCCGTCTGCGCCGCCGTCCGGTGTGGCCATGAACACGCCGATGGACAGCGGCATGGACACGACCACTGTGCTGCCGTACGCGGGGTCGCGGGCGTCGACGCGTACCCGTCGGTTGCGGGCCTGGATGGTGACCGCGCCCATCGACGTCGCGGCGCTGCTCACGCCGCTGCTGCTGACTCAGGACTACTGGCGTGGCACGTTGTTCAACGCCGCGCTCACAGTGGGCCTGTTCGCCGCGGGCGGGCTCTACCGGCCGCGGCGGCACATCAGCATCCTGGACGAGCTGCCGAGCCTCGGCGGCCGGCTGCTGGCCTCCGGCGCGGTGGGTGCCATCATCGCGGCGCTGCGGCACGACTCGGTGCCGCACGTCAGCGGGTTCATGCGCGGCGTCGCGCTCTCCGCCGGCCTGGTGATCGTCGGACGGGCGCTGAACAGCCGGCTCATCCTGCTGGCCCGCAAGCGGCGGTGGGTGGAGCACAACGCGATAGTGATCGGCGGCGGGCCGATCGGCGGTGAGCTGGCCCGGCTGCTGCGCCGATACCCGCAGTACGGGCTGCGGTTCGTCGGCGCTGTCGACGCCCCGTCACGGCCGCGGATCGGCGCGTTGCCGCTCATCGGCACGATCGACGACCTGGAGAAACTCGCCGACATGCTGGAGTGCGAGGTCCTCGTCATCGCGGACCCGGACTGCTCCGAGGCCGACCTGATGGAGGCGCTGCTGCGTCCGGCCAGTTCCCGCTGTGACCTGTGGGCGGTGCCGCGCCTGTGGGGGTCGCGGTCGCAGGGCGGCTACCCCGACCACATCGGCGCCATCCCGATCATCAAGATCGGCGACACCACGCTCACCGGGCCCCGGTGGCGGCTCAAGCGCGCCTCCGACGTGGTGTTCGCGGTGACCGCCCTGCTGGCGCTGAGCCCGCTGCTGCTGCTCTGCGCCGCCGCCACGTTCCTCGACGGCGGCCGGGGCGTGTTCTTCCGTCAGGAGCGCATCGGCCGGTACGGCAAGCCGTTCCACGTGATCAAGTTCCGGTCGATGCGCCCGGCCGACGAGCTCGAGTCGCAGACCACCTGGTCGATCGCGCACGACGAGCGGGTCGGGCCGATCGGGCGGTTCATGCGGCGGACCTCGCTGGACGAGCTGCCGCAGCTGTGGAACATCCTGCGCGGCGAGATGAGCGTGGTGGGACCCCGGCCGGAGCGGCCGTACTTCGTGGAGAAGTTCTCCATGGAGTACCCGAGGTACGCGATGCGGCACCGTGTACCGGTCGGACTCACCGGGCTGGCTCAGGTCAGCGGCCTGCGCGGGGACACGCCGATCTCGGACCGGGCGCGGTTCGACAACTACTACGTCGAGAACTGGTCGCTCTGGCTCGACATCAAGATCGTGCTGCGTACCGTCACCGAGGTGTTCCGGGGCGGAGGGCGCTGAGCGCCTCGGCCAGGTCCGCGTGCCACTCACCCGGCGGCGGCAGCTTCGCGGCGGCCCACCGGCCGTGCGCCAGCACGCTGTAGCGGGGGCGCGGCGCCGGGCGCGGGAAGCTGTCGCTCGTCGTCGGCCGGACCCGGTCCGGGTCGAGACCACGCAGGACGAAGACGGCGCGGGCCAGGCCGTACCAGGTGGTCTCGCCGGCGGCGGTGCCGTGGTACGTCCCCGGCGCCGCGTCGCCGGCGAGCGCCGCGTCGGCGAGCGCCACGAGACGCTCCGCGAGCCGGTACGACCAGGTCGGCTGGCCGCGCTGGTCGTCCACCACGTCGAGCCGGTCGCGTTCGGCCGCCAGCCGCAGCATCGTGGTGACGAAGTTGCGCCCGTGGGTGGCGTAGAGCCAGGCGGTGCGCACCACGTACCCGGTCTCGGGCAGCAGCCGGGCCACCGCCCGCTCCCCGGCGAGCTTGCTGCGCCCGTACGCGTTGACCGGGTCGGTCGGAGCGTCCTCCGGGTAGGGCTCGGTGGCGTCCCCGGCGAACACGTAGTCGGTGGAGACGTGCACGAGGCGCGCGCCGGACACGGCACAGGCGCCGGCCAGCGCGGCCACCGCGTCGCCGTTGACGGCGGTGGCGTCCCGCTCGCGCGTCTCGGCGCCGTCCACGTCGGTCCACGCGGCGGCGTTGAACACCACGTCGTGGCCGCCCACCGCGTCCCGGACCGCGTGCGTGTCGGTGACGTCGAGGTCGGCGTGGCCGGCGGCGGTGACGGACAGGTCCGGCCGGGTCCGCAGCACGGCGAGCAGGTCCCGCCCGAGCATCCCGCCCGCGCCGGTGACCAGGATCCGGGTCATTCGGGGCCGGCCGTCTTCAGCGGCTCCCACCAGGCCCGGTTCTCCCGGTACCAGCTGATCGTCTCGGCCAGGCCCCTCTCGAGGTCGATGCTCGGGGCGTACCCCAGCTCGCTGCTGATCTTGCTGATGTCCAGCGAGTACCGGCGGTCGTGGCCCTTGCGGTCGGTGACCGGCACGACCCGGTCCCAGCCGGCCCCGCACGCCGCCAGGAGCCGCTCGGTGAGCTGCCGGTTGGTCAGCTCGGTGCCGCCGCCGATGTGGTAGACCTCGCCGGCCCGCCCCTTCTCCTGCACCATCGCCACGCCCCGGCAGTGGTCGTGCACGTGCAGCCAGTCCCGGACGTTGCCGCCGTCGCCGTAGAGCGGCACGGTGCCGCCGTCGAGCAGGTTGGTCACGAACAGCGGGACGACCTTCTCCGGGAACTGGTACGGCCCGTAGTTGTTGGAGCAGCGGGTCACCACGACGTCCAGGCCGTGGGTGCGGTGGTAGGACAGCGCCAGCAGGTCCGACCCGGCCTTCGACGCGGAGTACGGCGAGTTCGGCGCCAGCGGCCAGTCCTCCGTCCACGAGCCGGAGTCGATCGAGCCGTACACCTCGTCGGTGGAGACGTGCACGAACCGGCGGACGCCGTGCCGCAGCGCGGCGTCCAGCAGCGTCTGGGTGCCGAGGACGTTCGTGGTGACGAACGGTGCCGCGCCGGTGATCGAACGGTCCACGTGCGACTCGGCGGCGAAGTGGACGATCACGTCGTGGCCCGGCACCACCTCGTCGACAAGTGCCGGATCGCAGATGTCACCGTGGACGAAGCGCAGCCGGGGATCGTCGCGTACCGGTGCCAGGTTCGCCAGGTTGCCGGAGTAGGTGAGCTTGTCCAGCACGGTGAGCGCGGCCGGGCCCTCGACCGGCACCCCGGCCGCGTCGCCGCCGGGTACGCCCAGCAGCATCCGCACGTACTCCGACCCGATGAAGCCGGCGCCGCCGGTGACGAGGATCCTCACGGGTCGTGGAGTCTACGCCGTAGCGGCAGCCCGGGCGGGACGTCGACGGGCCACGGGGGCGGCGGCGTCGCGGGTAGTCTCCGCGGGTGCGCGGAATCCTTCTCGCCGGTGGCACCGGATCCCGGCTCTGGCCGATCACCCGGGCCGTCTCGAAGCAACTGATGCCGGTGTTCGACAAGCCGATGGTCTACTACCCGCTCTCCACTCTGGTGATGGCCGGGGTGCGGGAGATCCTGGTGGTGACCACACCGGAGGACCGCGCCCAGTTCGAACGGCTGCTCGGCGACGGCAGCCAGTGGGGGCTGCGCCTGACGTACACCGAGCAGCCCCGCCCGGAGGGCATCGCGCAGGCGTTCCTGCTCGGCGCCGACTTCGTCGGCGAGGAGTCGGTGGCGCTGATCCTCGGCGACAACATCTTCCACGGCGTCGGGCTCGGCCGGCAGCTCGCGCAGCACGGCGAACCGGCCGGCGGGCGGGTCTTCGCGTATCCGGTGGCGAATCCGCAGGACTACGGCGTGGTCGAGTTCGACGACGCCGGCCGGGTGCTGTCGATCGAGGAGAAGCCGGCCCGCCCCCGGTCCCGGTACGCGGTGCCGGGCCTCTACTTCTACGACAACCGGGTGGTCGACATCGCCCGCAAGCTGACCCCGAGCCCCCGGGGCGAGCTGGAGATCACCGCGATCAACGAGACGTACCGGGCGTGGGGCGAGCTGACGGTGACAGTGCTCGACCGGGGCACGGCGTGGCTGGACACCGGCACGTTCGCGTCGATGATGCAGGCCGCCGAGTTCGTCCGGGTGATCGAGGAACGCCAGGGCATGAAGATCGGCTGCGTCGAGGAGGTCGTCTGGCGGTCCGGGCTGATCGACGACGAGCGGCTGCGGATGCTGGCCCATCCGCTGACCCGCAGCGGCTACGGCGAGTACCTGCTGGGCCTGCTCGCCGACCGGTCCGGGACGGGGGGCGCATCGTGAAGATCCGTCCGCTGGGCATCGAGGGCGCCTGGGAGGTGACCCCGCGCCTGCACGGCGACCCGCGCGGCCAGTTCCTGGAGTGGTACCGCTTCGATCGGCTCGCCGAGGCGGTCGGGCATCCGCTGCGGCTGGCGCAGGGCAACCTGTCCGTGTCGGCGCGGGACGTGGTGCGCGGCATCCACTTCGCGGACGTACCGCCCGGGCAGGCCAAGTACGTCACCTGCGTACGCGGGGCGGTGCTGGACGTGGTGGTGGACGTGCGGGTCGGCTCGCCGACGTACGGCCGGTGGGAGGCGGTACGCCTCGACGACACCGACCGGCGGGCCGTCTACCTGGCCGAGGGGCTGGGGCACGGGTTCTGCGCGCTCACCGACGACGCGACGCTCAGCTACCTCTGCTCCGCCACGTACAACCCGGCGGCCGAGCACACGGTGCACCCGCTCGATCCGGACCTCGGGATCGACTGGCCGGCGGCGACGCCGCTGCTGTCCGAGCGGGACGCGTCGGCACCGCGCCTGGCCGAGGCGCGGGCGGCGGGCCTGTTGCCCGGCTACGACGCCTGCCGCTCCTTCACCGAAGCGTTGGACATCCGGCCGTCGCTCTGACCCGGCACACCCGCCGGCTCCGCGACGGCGTCGGCCGGACGGCGGCGCGCCACCGTCGCCCAGAGCGCCCGCACGTCCGCGCTCACCGGAGTGCCGGCCCGGCGGTAGCCGAGCACCAGCGCGATGCCGACCCCGACGGCCAGGCCGCCGAGCGCGCCGCCGAGGGCGTACCACTGCCACCGCACCGGCTCGGGACGCGGTGGCGGCGCGGCGGCCCGGACCACCGCGACGTGGGCCTTGAGCCCGAGTCCGGCGGGCGGCAAGTCACGTTCGGCGATCCGTTGCAGTTCGGCGGCGAGCGCGGCGGCGATCGCCGCGGCCGTGCCGGCGGAGCGGTCGGTGACCGCCACGTCGATCGCCAGCGAGTTGACAGTGGACGATGCGACGACGCGGCCGGCCAGGTCGTCGGTGGTGTACGGCAGTCCGAGCGAGTCGATCACCGGGCGGGTCAGCCGGGGCGTGTTCATCATGGTGGCGTACGTCTTCACCCGCCGCTGCATCAGCCGGCCCGCCTCGTCCGCAGGCGGGCGGGGCTGGGGCTCGGCCGACTTCTCGGCGGCGAACGTGACGAGCATCTGGGTCTCGGCCCGGTAGACCGGCGGCCGGCGTTCGGCGAGGACCCCGGTGCACGCGCCGCACAGCAGCGTCAGCGCCAGCACGATCGGCCACCGCCTGCCGATCGTGTCGCGGAAGTGGGCGAGGTCCACGACGCGTCACCCTACCGGCGGGGTGGAGCCCTGGGCGTACCCGCCCGCCGGGTCCATTGCGCGGCGGCGCTCATGTCGGGTAGAACAGGCCCGCACACATCCGCGCATCTCGGGGGAAGATCGAGTGGATTCCGCGTGGCCGGCTCGTGGCCGGCGCCGGCGCCTGGGCGCCGGGTGTTAGGCCGACTCCGGCGGATCGTCTCCCCCGAGCGTCTCTATCTGGTCGCCCTGGGCCTGACCGGCCTCGCCGCGCTGGTGTCGGTGACGCTGCCGGCGGCGGAACGCGGCGAACTCGCGGCGAACATGGTCAGCGCCACAGTGGGCGCGGCACTCGGCGGCCTGTCCGTCGACACGTTCCTGCTGTCCCGCCCGGCCGGCTGGATCATGTCGCGCGGTCGCCTGTGGATCGCCGGCATCCTGACCGTGTCACTCGGCCTCACCGCGCTGGCCGCGGCGCTGCTGACCACGCTGGCCGGGCTGGGCAGCCACCCGGTCGGCATCGGGGCGGGTTGCGCGCTCACCGTGTTCAACACTGCTGCCTCGCTCGGCCTGCGCCTGAAGCGGTTCTGGTTCGTCTACACCATGCGGGCGCTCGGCGGTGCGGTGCTGGTGGCCGGGTACGGGCTGCTGTGGCTGGGCCACCGGCTCGACGGTGGCCTGTGGAGCGTCCTCTGGCTGGGCGTGCAGGTCGTCACCGCGACGGTGCTCGGGGTGGCGGTGCTGGGCTGGGCGCGGCGGTTCGGTCCGGTGCCGGCGGCGACGGCCGGGCGTACGGAGTACCGCGCCGACCTGCTCGCGGTGGGCCGGCTGCACGTCGGGGTGTGCGCGCAGATGCTGACGTACCGGCTGAGCCAGGTCCTGGTGGCCCGGTTCGCCGGCGCGGGCGCGCTCGGCGTGTTCGCGCTGGCGGTCGCCGCGCTGGAGTTCGCGCAGTCCGGCGCGGTGGTACGGGCGCAGCGGATCCTGGCCGAACGCGACCCGGACGCGATCGGCGACCACGGCCGCGACGTGGTCAGGTCGGCGCTGCCGATCGCCGCGCTCGCCGTGATCGGTCTGGCGGTGCTCGGCGTGCTGGCGCCCGACTACCACGACGCCTGGATCTTCGGACTGCTCCTGCTGCCCGGCACGCTGGCGTTGTCGGCCGGCAAGACGTGGAGCGCGGCGCTGCTCAAGCGCGCGGGCGAGCGGGCCACCACCGCCGTGGCCCTGGTCACCATGTCGGTGTCGGTGGTGCTGTACGTTCTGCTCATCCCGTGGGCCGGCGCGCTCGGCGCCGCGGTCGCGTCGTCTGTCGCCTACGGCGTCTACGCGTTGCGCACCCGGCAGCGACTCCAGCGGTCCACGCACCTCCTCGTCAATCGGATGGCCTAGCGGTGGACGTCTCAATCGTCGTGTTGACCTGGGAAGACTTCGAGCGCACCGACGGCTGCGTCCGCTCGCTGCCCGAGGGTGTGGAAGCCGTCGTGGTGGACAACGGCAGCGCCGCCGAGATCAGCGACAGGCTGCGGGCGATGTGTGCCGAGACCGGCGCCCGGTACGTGCGTTCGGAGACGAACCTCGGCTACGCCAAGGGCATGAACCTCGGTGTCCGGCACAGCACCCGCTCCCGGGTGGTGCTGTCCAACAACGACATCCTGGTGCGTCCGGGTGCGATCGAGCGGCTGGCGGCCGAACTGGACGACCCGGCTGTGGGCGCGGCGTTCCCGAAGGTGCTCGACGCGACCGGCCATGACCAGACCGCAGCCGGCCGGTTCCTCACAGTGGGCACCGGCGTCGCGCACGCCACCGGGCTCAGCCTGGTGTTCCCGAGGCTGCGGATCGTGGCGCCGCCGGAGCGTGGCGACTGGCTCTCCGGGCCGTTCGTGGCGATCCGGCGGGAGACGCTGGACCGGATCGGCGGGGTGGACGAGTCGTCGTTCTTCTACTCGGAGGACCTGCGGCTGTGCTGGGCGGTGCGGCGGCTCGGGCTGCGCCTGGCGTACCTGCCGGACGCCGTGGTCACGCACGAGGACGACGCGAGCGCGAAGCGCCGGTGGGCGGCGGAGGAGATCTCCCGCCGGCAGACCCGCGAGTTCATCCGGGCCAGCCGTGAGCTGGCCGGATGGCGGGGCACAGTGGCCTGCTCCGCGTACACGCTGGGGGTGCTGGCCCGGGCGGCGGTGGGCGGCGGGGCGGCGCGGCGGGCGATCGCCCGCGGCGCCCTGGAAGGCATGGGCGTCCGATGAGGGTGCTGTTCGTCTGCACCACCGGCGGGTCGGGGCGGCGGCAGCTCGGCGGCGCCGAGCGCTTCCTGATCGAGATGCTTCCGGCGCTCGCGGCCCGCGGCGTCGACGTGCTCGCCGCCACCCCGGACGACGAGGTCGCGGCGGCGTTGCGGGACGCGGGCGTGCCGTGGCGTCCGCTCGGCGCGGCCAAGCGGGTGGACCTGGGGTACGCGCGCGGCATCCGCGCGCTGGTCGAGGAGCTGCGGCCGGACGTGGTGAGCGCACACCTGCTCTCCGCCGCGATGCACGCCCGCGCCGGCCTGGGCGTGCGGGGCCGCCGCACGCCGCTCGTGGTGACGCTGCACAACAGCCTCTGGCAGTACCGCGACGCGGCGGAGACGATGCGCGCCAAGGCCGCCGTGCAGGCCAACATCAGCACCGACCTGATGTTCCGGCGGCTGCGGCCGCACGCGACGGTCGCGGTTTCCGGCTTCGAGGCCCACGAGCTGCGGGTACGCGGGCGGATCCGTGACGTGCGGGTGATCCCGAACCCGCTGCCCGCCATCTGGCCGCAGGTCGGTGACACCGGCGGCCCCGCACCCGACGGCCCGGTCCGGGTCGGCTTCCTCGGCCGGCTGGAACGGGAGAAGGGCGCCGACCTGCTCGGGGACGTCGCCGCCGCGCTGCCGGACGTGGAGTTCCTGGTCGCCGGCGCGGGCACCGTCGCCGTCGGGGAGCGGCCGAACCTGCACCTGGTCGGCCGGGTCGACGCCGCGCCGTTCCTGCAACGACTGCACTGCCTGCTGGTGCCGTCCCGGGTGGAGGCGTTCGGGCGCAGCGCGCTGGAGGCGATGTCGCTGGGTGTGCCGGTGGTGCACTCGGGCGCGGGCGGCCTGACCGAGGTGACGGCCGCCGGTGACGGCGTGCTCGCGTACCGGGCGGACCTGACGCCGCAGGCGCTCGCCGCCGCCGTGCGGACGGCCACCGACCCGGCCGCGTGGGACGAGCGGCGGCGCGAGCTGGCCCGGCAGTACGCGGCCCGGCACTCGTTCGACGGATGCCTGGACAGCTGGCACGACCTGTACCGGACGGTCGCCCGTGACAGCCGCTGAGCGACGCCTCTGGTCGGTCGGGATCTCGTTCGCGCTGGGCGCGGCCCTGCTGCTGGCCATACTCGACACCGGGATCGCCGTCGCGCTCGCGCTGGCGGTGGGCACGCTGTTCGCCGCGCGCCAGCGGATGTGGGCGCTCGCCGCCTGCGCCGCCGTCTGGACCGCCGCGCTGCTCGCCGTGCGGGTGCTGCCCGGCCCGTACGACTCCTGGGCCGGTCGCGGCGTGCTGCCGGTGCTCGCCGGGTACGTGACCGTCTTCCTGCTGGCCTGGGCGGCCGGCCGGCGGCTGATCGACAGGCGGGACGAGGACGGCGACCGGTCCCGTCCGGCGCTGTCCTGGCCGTCCGAGCGGCGCCTGCTGACGTACCTGTTCGTGCTGCTCGGCATCGCTGTGGTGACCGCGGCGATCCGGTTCCGGGGAACGGTGCCGCCGCTGCTCGCCGACAACCCGGACGCCGCCCGGCAGGTGCTGCGCGAGCAGTCCAACCTGGTCATCGGGCTGCTGTCCGAGGCGTGGACGCTCGGCATGGCCGTCTCGCTGCTGCGCGCGTTGTCCGCGCGCGGCCGGGCGCTGCCCGTCTACTACGCGCTCACCGCTGTCTTCACCGTCGGCGCGGCGCTCGGCGCGAGCAAGAACTCGGTTCTGGTGGGTATCGCGCCCGCGCTGATCGCGGCGCTGTCGGTCCGGCGTACCCGGGGGCGGGCCGCGTCGTTCCTGGCCGCGCGGACACCTGTGGTGCTGCTGATCGGCGCGCTGGCGCTCGGCGCGGCGGTGTTCCTCGGCGGGCAGCGCACCATGGCCGGCACCGGCGCGTTCGAGACCGAGTTCCGGGCCCGCTACGGCAGCAACGCGCTCACCAGCAGCGCCGGGTCGCTGGACCTGTCGCTGAGTTCGTCCACCGAGACGTTCGGGCGGGTGTGGTCGCAGCGGGAGCACCTGGAACCCCGGTACGGCACGTACTCGCTGACGTTCCTCGGCTCCCGGGTCGAGCCGATCGTCGGCAAGGCGGACCTGTACGGGCTGACGTCCCAGCTCAGCCAGCCGTACCTGATGAACACCGCGACGTTCGTGGCCATCCCACTGCTCGACTACGGCCCGCTGGGCGCGGTGTTCTTCCTGGCCGCGCTGGGGCTGGCGGTGGGCGCTACCGAGCGGTGGTTCGAGTTCTCCCGCGCGCCGGCCGGACAGCTGGCGCGGGCGTTCGTCGTCTACTTCGCGCTGTTCGGCGTCTACGAGCTGTATCCGCTGATCTATCCGACCTGGCTGAGCCTCGTGCCCGGCCTCTGGGTGCTGCACCGGCTGGGCAGGAGCACGGCATGACGTTCGACGGGCTCACCGTGGTCACCGTCCTCTACCGGTCCGCCGGCATGCTCGCCGAGACGTTGCCGACCTGGATCCGCAGCGCCGGTGACCTGCCGGTCCGATTCGTCTTCGCGGACAACTGGCCCGCCGACGGGTGCGCCGAGGTGATCGCCGGGAACCTGGCCGCCGACCGGTACGCGTACCTGCCCGACTCCACCAACCCGGGTTTCGCGGCCGGCTGCAACCGGGCGGCGGCGACTGTCACCACGAGCCACCTGCTGCTGCTGAACCCGGACGTGTGGCTGCCGGACGACGCGCTGGCCCGGATCTGCGCCGCCGTCGCCGCCGGCCCGGACGCCCCGATCGCTGTCGGCCTGGCCATGCACGGCAGCGAGTACGTGGGCATCGACCTGAACCCGGTGTCGCTGTTCATCGACAGGCGGTCCACCGCCGGCCGTGCCCCGCTCGGCCCGTCCGGCGGCGCGGCGGTCTTCCCGGCCGCGCTGTACCGGCGGTTCGGCGGCTTCGACGAGCACCTGTTCGCTTGGGGCGAGGACGCCGACCTGGCGTTCCGGCTCTACGCCTCCGGCCTGCGCACGCGCGCGCTGGACGTGGTGCTGCCGCACGCCGGTGGGCACAGCGTGGACGGCGACGACCGGTTGCAGGGATTCCGGGCGTTTCTGCTGGCCCGCAACCGGCTGCTGGTCGCGTCCCGCACGTTCACCTGGCCGCTGCTGCTCGTGGCGGTGCCGGTGCTGGCGCTCGCGCACCTCGCGCTGGCCGCCCGGCGGGTCCGGCAGGGCCTGCTACGCCCGTTCCTGCGCGGCGTCGGACGCGGGCTGGCCGAGGGGCCGGCGGCTCGCCGCCGCTGGACCGGGCGGCGGTTCGGGTTCGCGTCGCTGCTCGGCTACCTGACCGCTCGGAGGGCGTGATGACGGCACAGCCGTGGACCGTGGTGACAGTCACCTACCACTCGGCGGACACGCTGCGCCGCTGCTGGCGCGGGCCGAAGCCGTACGAGTGGCTGGTCGTCGACAACGCCTCCGCCGACGACTCCGCGGCGGTCGCCGAGGAGCTGGGCGCGCGGGTGATCCGGCTGCCGGAGAACGTCGGCTTCTCCCGGGCCAACAACGTCGCGCTGCGCCAGGCGACCGGCCGGTACGTGCTGTTCGCCAACCCCGACCTGGAGGTACGCCCGGACGGACTGGACGCGCTGGCCCGGCACCTGGACACGCACGGCGGACTGGTCGCGCCGCAACTGCTCGGCACCGACGGCACGCCGCAGGCGAACGGGCGTGGTTTCCCGTACGCGACGGCGAAACTCGGCAACCGGAAGGTGTGGCCGCTGTCCCGGCTGCACGCCTCGTATCGGCTGGTGGCCGCGCCCGGCGAGACGCGCCACGTGGCCTGGGTGATGGGCGCGGCGGTGGCCGGGCGAACCGCCGACGTCACCGAGCTGGGCGGGTGGAACGAGCGGTTCTTCCTCTACTACGAGGACCACGAGCTGGGGCTGCGCGCCTGGCGGCACGGGATGCCGGTGGCGGTGCTCGGTGACGTGCGGTGGACCCACCACTGGGCCCGCGCAACCAACTCGGTGCGCTGGTCCCACGCGCACACGCTGGAACTGCGCAGCGCCCGGACGTTCTTCGGGCTGTACCCGGAGTTCCTGGTCGGCCTGCCGCGCCCCACACGCCGGCACCGCCGGGCCGCCGGGCTGGTCGGCACGCCGGTACCGTCGGTCGCATCCACTCGGGACGTGACGTCCACTCCGGACCCGATGTCCGCGCCGGACCGCGTCGGGGAGTGATCGGAGCCGGTCGCGGGGCCGCTGACGTGAATGACGTTTTGATACCGTCTCGCCGTGTCCGTGACACGCCCGGCCTTCTCCCCCTCGATGGCGCCCGCGACACCGGCGCCGTCGCGGCCGGGCACGCCGGTGGCGTACGCCGCCGTCGCGTGGGACCGGCTGAGCCGCTCCCCGTACTGGTCCGTCGCGGGCCTGCTGGTCGCGCTGGGCGCCGTGCTGCGGATCCGGCAGTGGGCGTACGCGCGCAGCTTCTGGAGCGACGAGCTGTACGTGGCGCACAACATCCGGGAACGCGGCTACCTGGACCTGTTGCGGCCGCTGGCGTTCAGCCAGTCCGCGCCGCCCGGCTGGCTGTGGCTGGAACGGTTCGCGTACGAGCAGTTCGGCGACGGTGAGCGGGCGCTGCGGCTGGTGCCACTGCTGTTCGGGCTGGCGCTGCTGCCGCTCGTGGCCTGGCTCGGCCGGCGGCTCCTGCCGCCGCTCGCCGCGCTGGCGGCGCTGCTGCTGATCGCCGTCGCGCCGTTCCTGATCGGCTACTCCAACGAGCTCAAGCAGTACAGCGCCGAGGCGTTCGGCGTCACGCTCGTGGTCGGGCTGGCGCTGCTGCTCGTCCGGGACGGCGTCACCTGGGCCGGGTCGGCGGTGTTCTGGTCGGCGGCGGCGGTCACGGCGTTCGTCAGCACGTTGTCCATTCCGGTCACCGCCGCGCTCGGCGTGCTGCTCGGCGGGTACGCGCTGTCCCGCACCGATCGGCAGTGGGCGAGCAGGTGGCGGGAGGTCGGCCGGTTCCTCGCCCCGGCGCCGGCCTGGGGCGTGGTCGCACTCGTGGTGTACGTGCTGTTCCTGGCGCCGGGGCTCGCCGATCCGCAACTCGCCGCGTACTGGCGGGCGAAGTCGATCTACCCGGCGCACCCGCTCACCGACCTGGCCGCCACCGTGGAATGGCTCGCGGCCACGTACCGGAGTCTCGCCACGGTGCCGTTCGTGGCCTGGTCGGCGTGGGTCGTCGTACCGCTGCTGGTGCTGGGCACGGCCGCCGGGCTGCGCCGGCTGTCCACGGTGGCGGTGCTGGTGCTGCTCACGCCGCTGGCGGCCGGGCTGGCCGGCGCGGCCGTGTCGGTCTACCCGTTCAACGGCCGGCTGGCGCTCTACGCGGTGCCCGCCTGCCTGCTGCTCGCCGCGCTCGCCGTCGCGCCGCCGCCGATGCGGGCCGGCCTGCCCGCCCGGATCCGGTGGGTGGTCGGCGTGGTGCTGGTGCTCGCGCTCGCCGTTCCGCAACTGGCGACCGCCGTGGTGGCGACTGTCCATCCGGCGCGGGCCTTCGCCCAGGGCGGCGGCGCCAACGCTGTCGACTACCGGGGCGCGCTGGGCTACCTGGACGACAAACGCCGCCCGGGTGACCTGGTGCTGGCCACCACCGTGTCGTGGAACGCGCAGGCCTGGTACGGCCCGGCGGCGGACGCCTACGTGGTAGCGGCCGGCCCCGGCGGCTGCCCCGGGCGCACCGTGTCCACGCTGTTGCCCGGACGGGCCCGGGTCTGGCTGTTCCAGGCCACCGACTGGGCCGACGGGGCCAACCGGGACGTCATCGTCCGGCTCGGCGGCAGCGGCGTGGCGGTGACCGAGCGGCAGTTCGGCGGGGCACGCGTGGTCCGCTTCGACCTGGCCGCGGGCGTCACCAAGGGCAGCGACGTCTGCCTGGTGCCGCCGCCGAACGGCGCGGCTGTCCGTTAACTGTGCCGCTGCCAGAGGTCGCGCAGCGCGTCCCAGTTGCCGCCCAGCCCGGCACCGCACGGCGTCTCCATGTAGATGGCGCTGGTGTTGTCGTCGCGGCCCCACCAGATGCCGCAGACCGGGCGGCCGTCCTGGCCGTTGCCGGCGTACTCGACGTAGCTGCCCTGCGCCCCGCTGACGCCGCCGGTGGCCGGACCGGCCTCCCGCATGCCCGGCGCGAGCGCCCGGCCGATGATGCCCATCTGCTGGCGGAAGGCGCGCGCCGCCTCCTTCTTCTCGGCCGACTCGTACTCGGCGAAGTGCAGCGACACGCCCAGGTAGCGGCAGAAGACGTGCTGCTTCTCGCCGTCGGCGAGCCCGGGGCCGCTCTTCTCGGTGTTGATCGCGCAGCCGCCCACGCCGTCGAGCCACGGCTCGGCGATCGGCATGAGCGTGGCGTCGAACTTCGCCTTGTTCAGCGACTGCTGGGTGGCCTCGTAGAGCGCCGGGGATGCGCTGGCAGTCGGAGTGGACGGTTCGCCGCCGTCGGCGAGCGACCGCCCGGCCAGCAGACCGGCGCCGCCGGCCAGCACGGCCGCCATGACCAGACCCCCGATCCACAGTCCGGTACGGCTCTTCGGCGGGCGGGCGACCGGTGCGATCCGGGGACCGCCGGTCGGCACGAGCGGATCCGGGGCGGTGGCCTGGGCCGGGATCGCCGGCACCGGCATGCCCGGCGACACCGGCACACCGGGTGACACGGGCGCGCCGGACGAGACGGGCGCGCCGGAGACCGGCTGCTGCGGCGTCATCGCCCACGGCTGCGGACTCCACGGCAGCTGCGGCGGCGACGAGACCTGCTGCGGTGGCGCGGACACCGGCGGGGGCGGCGGGAGCATCTCGCCGGTGGCGGTGCGCTGGTAGTCCATGCCCAGGCTGCGGAACAGCCGCTCGGCAGCGCCGTCCTCGTCGGACGGATACGCCACCCAGGGCTGACCGGCGGCGAAGTCGGAGTTCACGTACCGGTGGCCGCCGGGCGTCTGGGCCAGCACGTTCGCCGCGTTCGTGAACGCCTCACGCCAGCGCTGGTCACCGGCGGCGGCGCCGTCCAGGACCGCCACGGTGAGCGCGCGGTCCTGCCCGTCGAGCGCGGCCCAGGCCCTGCCGACCTGGCACTCGCCCAGCACCTCGGTGAACCTGTACGGACCTTCCGGCTGCATGCCCCACTCCTCTGCTCACCCGCCGTGCGGATAGTACAGAGAGCACGCTCACCGGATCTCCCTGCGGTCGGGCCACTCTTGCGCTCTGAAAGTTTTCATGCATAGAGTCGCGGCGTGAATGAAGGCAGTGCGGCCGCCCCCGACCGCCTGCTCGACCTCTTCCACGGCGTACGGCTCACCCCGACCCAGCGCCGCATCGCCCACTGTCTGGTGCGGCACGCGGGCGCGGCGGCGTACCTGTCCGCCGCCGAGGTAGCCGAGCTGGCGGGTGTCAGCCAGCCGTCGGTGACCCGGTTCGCCATGGCGCTCGGGCACGACGGCTACCCCGCGCTGCGCCGCCGCCTGCGGGAACTGACTGTCACCGGGTCGGCCGAACCGGCCGCCGGCAACGCCCTGCAACGGGCGGTGCACGCCGAGCGGGACAATCTCGACCGGCTCGCCGCGCAGCTCGCCGACGCCGAGCGGGTCGCCGAGGTGGGGAAGCTGCTCGCGGCCAGCCGTCCGCTGCCCGTGCTCGGGCTGCGCGCCGCCGCGCCGCTCGCCGCGTACTTCGCGTACTTCGCCGCCAAGGTGCACCCGGACGTGCGGGTGCTCGACGACGGCGGCAGCATGCTCGTCGACCGGCTGGACCAGGCGGTCGCGGCCGGCGCGACGGCGATGCTCGCGTTCGTGCTGCCCCGCTACCCCCGGGAGACCCTGGACGCGCTGCGCGAGGCCCGGGACGCCGGGCTGACCGTCGTGGCGATCACCGACTCACCGGTGAGCCCGGCCACCGAGCACGCCGAGGTGGTCCTGCCCGCCGCCGTCGGCGCCGACCTGGTCTTCGACCTGCACACCGCCCCGATGACGCTGGCCATGGTGGTGCTCCAGGCAATCTGCGACGCCGCGCCGGCCGAGACCCAGAACCGGCTCGAGGCGTTCGAGTCGTCCGCCGCCCGCCGCCAGTTGTTCCTCGGCTGAGAGGAGTACGAGATGCACCAGCCCGTCCGCGCCGCCCGCGGCACCGCACGCACCGCGAAGGGGTGGCCACAGGAGGCCGCCCTGCGGATGCTGATGAACAATCTCGACCCGGAGGTCGCCGAGCGCCCCGAGGACCTGGTGGTCTACGGCGGCACCGGCAAGGCGGCCCGGGACTGGCCGTCGTACCACGCGCTCGTGCGCACGCTGACCGAGCTGCGCGACGACGAGACGATGCTCGTGCAGTCGGGCCGCCCGGTCGGGGTGATGCGCACCCACGAGTGGGCGCCGCGCGTACTGCTGGCCAACTCCAACCTGGTCGGCGACTGGGCCACCTGGCCGGAGTTCCGCCGCCTGGAGTCGCTGGGCCTGACCATGTACGGGCAGATGACCGCCGGTTCCTGGATCTACATCGGCACCCAGGGCATCCTCCAGGGCACGTACGAGACGTTCGCCGCTGTCGCCGCCAAGCGCTTCGGCGGCACGCTCGCCGGCACGCTGACGCTCACCGCCGGCTGCGGCGGCATGGGCGGTGCGCAGCCGCTGGCGGTCACCATGAACGGCGGCGTCTGCCTGATCGTGGACGTGGACCGGACCCGGCTGGAGCGGCGGGCGCACGACCGCTACCTCGACGAGATCGCCGACTCGCTCGACGACGCGGTCGAGCGGGCGCTCGCCGCGAAGCGGGACCGGCGGGCCCTGAGCGTCGGGGTGGTCGGCAACGCCGCCACCGTCTTCCCCGAGCTGCTGGCGCGCGGGGTAGCGATCGACATCGTGACCGACCAGACGAGCGCGCACGACCCGCTGTCGTACGTGCCGGAAGGCGTGGACCTCGGCGACGCGCGGGACTACGCGGCGGCCAAGCCGGCCGAGTTCACCGACCGGGCCCGGGCGTCGATGGCGAAGCACGTGGAGGCGATGGTCGGCTTCCTGGACGTGGGCGCCGAGGTCTTCGACTACGGCAACTCGATCCGGGGCGAGGCCAAGCTCGGCGGATACGAGCGGGCGTTCGACTTCCCCGGGTTCGTGCCCGCGTACATCAGGCCGTTGTTCTGCGAGGGCAAGGGCCCGTTCCGCTGGGCCGCGCTCTCCGGCGACCCGAAGGACATCGCCGCCACCGACCGGGCCATCCTCGACCTGTTCCCGGAGAACGAGTCCCTCGCCCGGTGGATCCGGATGGCCGGCGAGCGGGTCGCGTTCCAGGGCCTGCCGGCGCGGATCTGCTGGCTCGGCTACGGCGAGCGCGAACGCGCCGGGGTGCGGTTCAACGAGATGGTCGCCTCCGGCGAGCTGAGCGCCCCGGTGGTGATCGGCCGGGACCACCTGGACTGCGGCAGCGTCGCCAGCCCCTACCGGGAGACCGAGGCGATGGCCGACGGCTCCGACGCGATCGCCGACTGGCCGCTGCTGAACGCGCTCGTCAACACCGCGAGCGGTGCGTCCTGGGTGTCCATCCACCACGGCGGCGGCGTCGGCATCGGCCGGTCCATCCACGCCGGCCAGGTCTGCGTGGCCGACGGCACCGCGCTGGCCGGGCAGAAGATCGAGCGGGTGCTCACAAACGACCCGGCGATGGGCGTCATCAGGCACGTCGACGCCGGCTACGACGACGCGCGCGAGGTCGCCGAGCGCACCGGCGTGCGCGTCCCCATGACCGAGGGAGACCTGTGACCGACCTGGCGGCCCGGTTCCGCCAGCTGTGGGACGAGATCGCGCCGGTCGGGCGGGACGCCGGCAGCGGCGGCTACCTGCGGTACGCGCTGACCGAGCCGGAGCTGCGGCTGCGCGCCTGGTTCCGGGAGCAGGCCGACCGGCGGGGCATGCCGGTGTCGCAGGACGGCAACGGCAACCTGTTCGCCTGGTGGGGCGACCCGGTGGCCGGGGACGCGGTGCTCACCGGCAGCCACTTCGACTCGGTGCCGCACGGCGGCGCGTACGACGGGCCGCTCGGCATCGTGAGCGCGTTCCTCGCCGTGGACGAGCTGCGGGCCGCGGGCGTCACCCCGGACCGGCCGGTGGTGGTGGCCGCGTTCGTGGAGGAGGAGGGCGCGCGGTTCGGCGTACCCTGCCTGGGATCGCGCCTGCTCACCGGCGAGATCGACGTCGACCGCGCGGCCGGGCTGCGCGACCAGGCCGGGACGACCTTCGCGCAGGCGCTGGGCGAGCGGCCGGCGGGCGCCGACCCGGCGCTGCTCGGCCGCTTCGCGGCCTTCGTGGAGCTGCACGTCGAGCAGGGCCGCGCGCTGGTCGACCTGGACGCGCCGGTCGCGGTGGCGTCCGCGATCTGGCCGCACGGCCGGTGGAGGTTCGACTTCACCGGCGAGGGCAACCACGCGGGTACGACCCGGATGGCCGACCGCCGCGACCCGATGCTCACCTACGCGTTCACCGTGCTCGCGGCGAACAAGGAGGCCCGGCTGCGCGACGCGCATGCCACAGTGGGCCGGGTGTCGGTCGAGCCGAACGCCACGAACGCGATCCCGTCCCGGGTCACCGGCTGGCTCGACGCGCGGGCGGCCGAGGCGGAGACGCTGTACGGTCTGGTCGAGGCGGTACGCACCAAGGCCGCCGACCGGGCCGGCCGCGACGGCACCACGCTGACCTGCACGCAGGAGTCGGCGACCCCGCTCGTCGCGTTCGACAGGGGGCTGGCCGACCGGCTGGCCGCGCTGCTCGGCGCGCCGGTGCTGCCCACCGGCGCCGGGCACGACGCGGGCGTGCTGGCGGCGCACCTGCCCACCGCGATGCTGTTCGTGCGCAACCCGACCGGGGTGTCGCACTCCCCCGCCGAGGCGGCCACCGACGCCGACTGCGCCGCCGGGGTGGCCGCCCTGGCCCGGGTGCTGGAGGAGCTGGCATGCCGCTGACCCGCTGGCTGGCCGAGTACGCCTGGCTGCCCGACCGCGCCGAGCCCACCCGGGACGTGCTGATCGAGGCGACCGACGGGCGGCTCACCGCTGTCACCCCGCTGACCGTGGACGGTCCGCCGACCGCCGGGGTGGAGGTGCTCGCCGACGCGGTCCGGTTGCCCGGGCTGACGCTGCCCGGCCTGGCGAACGCGCACTCGCACGCGTTCCACCGGGCGCTGCGCGGGCGCACCCACGACGGGCGCGGCGACTTCTGGTCCTGGCGCAGCCTGATGTACGCCGTCGCGATCCGGCTCGACCCGGACACCTACCTGGCGCTGGCCCGCGCCGTGTACGCCGAGATGGCGCTGTCCGGAATCACCTGCGTGGGCGAGTTCCACTACCTGCACCACGGTCCCGGCGGCACCCCGTACGACGACCCGAACGCCATGTCCGCCGCGCTCGTGGAGGCCGCCGCGCACGCCGGGATCCGGCTCACGCTGCTGGACACCGCGTACCTGGCCGGGGGCGTGGACGGCGCGCCGCTGGCCGGGCCGCAACGCCGGTTCGGCGACGGTGACGCGCTGCGCTGGGCGGCGCGGGTGGACGCGTTCCGCCCGGCCGACGACCACGTCCGGCTCGGCGCGGCCATCCACTCGGTGCGCGCGGTCCCGGCCGATCAGCTCGCCACGGTGGCCGGCTGGGCCGACCGCAACGGGCTGCCGCTGCACGTGCACCTGTCCGAGCAGCCGGCCGAGAACGACGCCTGCCGGGCGGTGCACGGGTGCACCCCGACGCGGCTGCTGGCCGACCACGGCGTGCTCGGCCCGCACACCACAGCCGTGCACGCCACCCACCCGACCGCCGCCGACGTGACGCTGCTCGGCGACAGCCGTACCCGGGTCTGCGTCTGCCCCACCACCGAACGCGACCTGGCCGACGGGGTCGGCCCGGTACGCCGGATGGCCGACGCGGGCAGCCCGCTGAGCCTGGGCAGCGACAGCCAAGCCGTGGTGGACCTGTTCGAGGAGGCCCGCGCGCTGGAGATGGACGAGCGGCTGCGTACCCGGCGGCGGGGGCACTTCACGCCGGCCGAGCTGGTCGGCGCCGCCACCGTCGGCGGGCACGCCGCGCTGGGCTGGGGCGACGCCGGCCGGCTCGCCGTCGGGCAGCGGGCGGACCTGGTCACGGTACGGCTGGACAGCGCCCGCACCGCCGGGGTGCCGCCGGTCGGCGCGTTCTTCGCCGCCACCGCCGCCGACGTGACGAGCGTCGTGGTCGACGGCCGCCCCGTGGTGGACGGCGGCCGGCACCTCACCGTGGACGTGCCCACCGAGCTGCGGGACGCGATCGCGGCGGTGACCGCGAAGGACGACTCGTGACGCGCGGCAGCCTGCTCGTGGACCACATCGGCGAGCTGGTCACGAACGACGGCCGCGACGGCGACCCGCTGGGCATCCGGCGCGACGCCGCACTGTTGATCGAGGACGGCGAGGTGGCCTGGACCGGTCCGGCCCGGCACGCGCCCGCCGCCGACCGGCGGATCGACGCCGGTGGCGCGGCGGTGCTGCCCGGCTTCGTGGACAGTCACGCCCACCTGGTCTTCGCCGGGGACCGGGCCGGCGAGTTCGCCGCCCGGATGGCCGGCGAGCCCTACACCGGCGGCGGCATCAGGACCACTGTGGGCGCCACCCGCGCGGCCTCCGACGACGACCTGCGCGCCACTGTGGGCCGGCTGCGCGCCGAGATGCTGCGGCAGGGCACCACCACCGTCGAGATCAAGAGCGGGTACGGCCTGAACGTCGCCGACGAGGCCCGCTCGCTGCGGATCGCCGCCGAGTTCACAGGCGACACCACGTTCCTCGGCGCGCACGTCGTCCCCGCCGAGTACGCCGACCGGCCGGACGACTACGTGGGCCTGGTCTGCGGGCCGATGCTCGCCGCCGCCGCGCCGTACGCCCGCTGGATCGACGTGTTCTGCGAGCGGGGCGCGTTCGACGCCGACCACGCGCGGGCGATCCTCGCCTGCGGGCAGGCCGCCGGTCTGGGCGTACGGCTGCACGCGAACCAGCTCGGCCCCGGGCCGGGCGTACGGCTCGGCGTGGAGATGGGCGCGGCCAGCGTCGACCACTGCACCCACCTGACCGACGCCGACATCGACGCGCTGGCCGGCTCGGCGACGGTCGCCACGCTGCTGCCGGGCGCCGAGTTCTCCACCCGGTCGCCCTATCCGGACGCCCGGCGGCTGCTCGACGCGGGCGTGACTGTCGCGCTCGCCACCGACTGCAACCCCGGCTCGTCGTACACGTCGTCGATGCCGTTCTGCGTCGCGCTCGCCGTACGCGAGATGCGGATGACCCCGGCGGAGGCGGTGTGGGCCGCGACCGCCGGCGGGGCGGCGGCGCTGCGCCGCACCGACGTGGGGCGGCTGACCCCCGGGGCGCGGGCCGACCTGATCGTCCTCGACGCCCCGT
The DNA here is from genome assembly GCF_015354395.1 of Micromonospora sp. ANENR4. NCBI lineage: Bacteria > Bacillati > Actinomycetota > Actinomycetes > Micromonosporales > Micromonosporaceae > Micromonospora > Micromonospora sp. ANENR4. The sequence continues at coordinate 112,455 of NZ_JADKYQ010000003.1, read as the reverse complement.
CCCACCTGCACCTGGCCTACCGGCCGGGGGTGCCACTGATCCGCCAGGTTCTGCACAACGGAGTGCCGCGATGACCACCGTGACCATCCTGTCCACCGGGGTCACCCCCGCCGACGTGCTCGCGGTGGCCCGCGGCACCGCAAAGGTCGTGCTCGACCCGGCCGCCACCGAGGCGATGGCGACCTCGCGGTCCATCGTGGACCGGATCGAGGCGGCCGGCCGGCCGGTGTACGGCGTCTCCACCGGCTTCGGCGCCCTCGCCAACACGTTCGTCGCCCCGGAGCGGCGGGCCGAGCTTCAGCACGCGCTGATCCGCTCGCACGCCGCCGGGGTGGGCGCGCCGATGCCGCGCGAGGTGGTACGCGCCATGATGCTGCTGCGGGTCCGCTCGCTGGCGCTCGGCCGTTCCGGTGTCCGCCCGCTGGTCGCCGAGGCGCTCGTGGACCTGCTCAACCACGAGGTCACCCCGTGGGTGCCGGAGCACGGCTCGCTCGGCGCATCAGGCGACCTGGCGCCGCTGGCGCACTGCGCGCTGGTGCTGCTCGGCGAGGGCTGGGTGCTCGGCCCGGCCGGTGACCGCATCCCGGCCGCCGACGCGCTGCGCCGGGTCGGGCTCAAGCCGGTGTCGCTCGCGGCCAAGGAAGGGCTGGCGCTCATCAACGGCACCGACGGCATGCTCGGCATGCTGCTGCTCGCCGTCTCCGACGCGCGGCACCTGTTCGCCATGGCGGACGTGACGGCGGCGCTCGCCATCGAGGCGATGCTCGGCTCGGAGCGGCCGTTCCTGCCCGAGCTGCACGCGATCCGCCCGCACCCCGGGCAGGCCGCCTCGGCGGCGAACATCCACCGGCTGTTGCAGGGCTCGGCGGTGATGGACTCGCACCGCGACGACCTGGCGCACGCGGTGCAGGACGCGTACTCGATGCGCTGCGCCCCGCAGGTCGCCGGCGCGGCCCGGGACACGCTCGACTTCGTCGAGGTGGTCGCGGGACGGGAACTGCTGTCGGTGGTGGACAACCCGGTGGTGCTGCCGGACGGGCGGGTCGAGTCGACAGGCAACTTCCACGGCGCGCCGCTCGGCTTCGCCGCCGACTACCTGGCCATCGCCGCCGCCGAGGTGGGCGCGATCGCCGAGCGGCGGGTGGACCGCCTGCTGGACGTCACCCGTTCCCGGGAGCTGCCCGCGTTCCTGTCCCCCGACGCCGGGGTGAACTCCGGGCTCATGATCGCCCAGTACACCGCCGCCGGGATCGTGGCGGAGAACCGCCGGCTCGCCGCGCCCGCCTCGATCGACTCGCTGCCGACCAGCGGCATGCAGGAGGACCACGTCTCGATGGGCTGGGCGGCCACCAAGAAGCTGCGCACGGTGCTGGACAACCTGACCAGCCTGCTCGCGGTGGAGCTGCTGGCGGCCGTACGCGGGCTCCAGCTCCGCGCGCCGCTGACCCCGTCACCGGCCGGGCGGGCGGCGCTCGACGCGCTCGGCGGCACCATCGGCGAGCCGGGACCGGACGTGTTCCTCGCGCCGCTGATGGAGGCCGCGCGGGACGTGGTACGCGGCCCGGAGTTGCGCGCGGCGATCGAGCGGGAGATCGGCCCGCTCGGCTGATCTCAGGCGGCGGGCGGGAGCACCTTCGCGACCAGCTTGGCCAGTTCCCGCAGCGCCTTGCCGCGGTGGCTGACCGCGTCCTTCTCCTCGGGCGTCAGCTCCGCGTTGGTGCGCTCCTGCCCGTCGCCCAGGAAGATCGGGTCGTAGCCGAAGCCGCCGTCGCCGCGCGGCGCGCGCAGCAGCCGGCCGGACTGGCGGCCGTCGACCAGGTGCTCCTTGCCGCCGGGCAGCACCAGCGCGACGGTGCAGACGAATGCGGCGCCCCGGTGCTCGTCCGGCACGTCGGCGACCTGGTCCAGCACGAGCTGGAGGTTGGCGTGGTCGTCGCCGTGCCGGCCGGACCAGCGGGCGCTGAACACACCCGGCATGCCGTTGAGCGCGTCCACCGCCAGCCCGGAGTCATCAGCGATGGTCGGCAGGCCGGTACGCCGGCAGCCCTCCCGCGCCTTGATCAGCGCGTTCTCGCCGAACGTGAGGCCGGTCTCCGGCAGCTCCGGGTACTCCTCGACGTCGTCGAGCCCGAGCAGGGCGATCCGGTGCGCGCCGAGCGCGCCGTCCAGGATCCGCTGGAGCTCGACGAGCTTCTTCCGGTTCCGCGTGGCGAGCAGGACCTTGTTCATGACGAGAGCGCCTTCCGCTGCGCGTCGGCCAGTTCCAGACAACCCGCCACGCCCAGGTCGAGCAGCGCGTCGAGCTGGTCGCGGGCGAAGACGCCCGCCTCACCGGTGCCCTGCACCTCGACGAAGTCGCCGGTGCCGGTGCAGACCACGTTCATGTCGACCTCGGCGGTGACGTCCTCGGCGTAGCAGAGGTCGAGCATCGCCTCGCCGCCGATCACCCCGACGCTCACCGCGGCCACCGAGCGGTGCATCACCTTCTCCACCTTGCCGGCCAGCGCCTTGCGCTCGGCCAGCCAGGTGACCGCGTCGTGAAGCGCGACGTACGCGCCGGTGATCGCGGCGGTACGGGTGCCGCCGTCGGCCTGGAGCACGTCGCAGTCCAGCACGATCGAGTTCTCGCCGAGCGCCTTCAGGTCGACGCAGGCGCGCAGGCTGCGGCCGATCAGCCGGGAGATCTCGTGCGTGCGCCCGCCGACCTTGCCGCGGACGCTCTCCCGGTCCGAACGGGTGTTCGTGGCGCGGGGCAGCATCGCGTACTCGGCGGTCACCCAGCCCAGCCCGGAGCCCTTGCGCCAGCGGGGCACGCCCTCGGTGACGCTCGCCGTGCAGAGGACCCGGGTCGCGCCGAACTCGACGAGCACCGAGCCCTCCGGGTGGGTGCTCCAGCCCCGGGTCAGGGTCACCGGTCGGAGTTGGTCGGGCCGCCGCCCGTCAGGTCGCGCCATGCCTGCACCCTATGCGGTGCGGTGATCGCACCGCCCGCGGGTGCCCGCCGACGACAGGGCCGCCGCCGGGCTCAGACCTCGTAGCAGGCGCCGGGCCGGACCACGTCCAGCGGCCCGGCGTACGCCCCGGCCGCCGCCTCCACGGTCTGCGACTCGCTGCCCCAGGCCGGTACGAGATGGGTGAGCAGGAGCCGTCCCACGCCCGCCTTGGTGGCCGCCTCACCGGCCTCCCGGCCGGTCAGGTGCAGATCCGGCGGGTTCTCCACGCCGTCCATGTAGCTCGCCTCGCAGAGGAACACGTCGGCGTCCTGGGCCAGGCGTAGCAGCGCCTCGCAGGGCGCGGTGTCGGCGGAGTAGCAGAACACCCGGCCGCCGTGCTCCAGCCGCACCCCGTACGTCTCCACCGGGTGGTTCATCCGGTCGACGGTGACGGAGAACGGGCCGATCGGGAACGTGCCCGGCTGGAGGCCGTAGAACTGGTAGACGTCCTCGACCGAGCCCTCCTCCTGCCCGTACGCGGCGGCCAACCGGTCGGGCGCGCCGGACGGGGCGTACATCGGCAGGGGCGGGTACGGGCCGTCCGGCGCGTACCGGCGTACCACGACGTAGGACACGGCGTCGAACATGTGGTCGCAGTGCAGGTGGGTGAGGAGGATGGCGTCGGGGGCGTGCAGCCCGACGTAACGCTGGAGCGTGGAGAGCGACCCCACCCCGAAGTCGATCAGAAGCCGGAAGCCGTCTGCTTCCATGAGATAGGCCGAACAGGGGGATTCGGGCCCCGGGAAGCTGCCCGCGCAGCCGAGGACGGTCAGTCTCATCCGGTGGCCTCGATCTCACCATGAGTAGTCGATGCGCCGGCGGCGGCGCCGCCGATGATCTCTACCGACGCGCTCGCCACGCTGCGCAGCCTACGCGTCGCCCCGGTCGGGCAAGAATCATCTGCCGGAAGTTGTCATCAACGTGACACCCATACACGTCCGCTCCGGACGAGACCGGCGGTCCGGCCGGCGGGCACGCCACCGGCCGGACCGGCCATCGGTCCGTCAGGCCCAGAGCTGACCCTCCAGGGCCTCCTCCGCGTCGGCGAGGGTGCCGCCGTACGCGCCGGTCGAGAGGTACTTCCAGCCGCCGTCGCAGACCACGAACGCCACGTCCGCGCCGCGGCCGTCGCGGACCGCCTCGTGCGCCACCGCGAGCGCGGCGTGCAGGATGGCGCCGGTGGAGAACCCGGCGAAGATGCCCTCCACCTCGACGAGCTGCCGGGTACGCAGCACCGCGTCCCGGGTGCCCACGGAGAACCGGCGGGACAGCACCCCGGCGTCGTACAGCTCGGGCACGTAACCCTCGTCGATGTTGCGCAGACCGTAGACCAGCTCGCCGTAGCGCGGCTCGGCCGCCACGATCTGGATGCCCTCGACCTTCTCCCGCAGGTAGCGCCCGGTGCCCATGAGCGTGCCGGTGGTGCCCAGCCCGGCCACGAAGTGGGTGATGCCCGGCAGGTCCTGGAGCAGCTCCGGCCCGGTCGTCTCGTAGTGCGCCCGGGCGTTCGCCTCGTTGCCGTACTGGTAGAGCATCACCCAGTCCGGGTGCTCGGCGGAGATCTGCTTCGCGGTCGCGACCGCCTGGTTCGAGCCGCCCGCGGCGGGCGAGAAGATGATCTCCGCGCCGTACATGCGGAGCAGTTGCACCCGCTCGGTGGAGACGTTCTCCGGCATCACGCAGACCAGCCGGTAGCCGCGCAGCTTCGCCACCATCGCCAGCGAGATGCCGGTGTTGCCGCTCGTCGGCTCCAGGATCGTGTCACCCGGACGCAGCCGACCGGACTCCTCGGCCGCGCGCACCATGAACAGGGCCGCGCGGTCCTTGATGCTGCCGGTCGGGTTCCGGTCCTCCAGCTTGGCCCAGAGCCGCACCGGCGGCGCCCCGGCCGGGACCGTCGGCGAGAGCCGGGGCAACCCGACCAGCGGCGTGCCGCCGCAGGCGTCGAGGAGGCTTTCGTACCGCGCCATCGCGGGCCCCCTCAGCGGGCGGCGCGCGTGGAGACCGCGTGCGAGGCGATCGCCGCGGCGGCCGCGAAGCCGAACGCGCCACCGGCCACGGCCGGCAGGATGGTCACGCTGTCGCCGTCGTTGAGCTTGGCGTCGAGCGCGCCGAGGAAGCGGACGTCCTCGTCGTTGACGTAGACGTTGACGAACCGGTGCAGCGCGCCCGCGTCGGTGACCAGGCGGGCCTTCAGGCCGCCGTGCCGGGAGTCCAGGTCGGCGATCAGGTCGGCGAGCGTGTCGCCGCTGCCCTCGACGACCTTCGCGCCGCCGGTGTAGCTGCGCAGGATGGTGGGGATACGAACCTCGATGGCCATGATGTCTCGTGCTCCTCGTTCGGGATCGTGCCAGGTGACGGGAAAAGGAAGGTGCCGGCGCTGAAGGTCAGCGGCCGGAACACTCGTAGTCGACCGTCGCCGGGCTCTGCCCGAACATGTAGGACTGGACGGCGTTCGGGTCCACGGCGGCGTCCACGATCTCCACCGGTTCCTCGGTGACCACGCCGTCGACGATCCGGAAGGAGCGGATCTCCTCGGTGTCGGGCTCGCGGGTCGAGACGAGCAGGTAGTGCGCGCCCGGCTCGCCGGCGAAGGAGACGTCCGTACGTGACGGGTAGGCCTCCGTCGCGGTGTGCGAGTGGTAGATGACGACCGGTTCCTCGTCGCGGTCGTCCATCTCGCGCCACACCCGCAACTGCTCCATCGAGTCGAACTCGTAGAACGTCATGGAGCGGGCGGCGTTGTCCATCGGGATGTGCCGGGTCGGGGTGTCGCTGCCGACGGGGCCGGCGACCACGCCGCACGCCTCGTCCGGGTGGTCCCGACGCGCGTGGGCGACGATCGCGTCGATGATCGACCGGTCGATGCTCAGCACGCCGCCAAGCCTAGCCCCTGGCCCGGCCGGGCGGCGAGGTGGCGACCGTCACCACTCAGTCGATGAGCGCGTTGAGCAGGGATTCCTGGAGATATCCGAGATAGGCGTAGACCGACAGTTGGAACACCCGGGACGAGCCCGGGTCCGCGGCGACCGCGTCGTCGAGCTCCTCACCCAGGTCGGTGCCGTCCTTGATCTCCAGGCGTACGCCCATCGCCAGCCGGGCGTCGTTCAGCGCCCGCAGCCACGCCTCGGCCGCCTCCGCGTCCAGCCGCACCTCGCCGCCGGCGTCTCCGTCGGGCAGCGCGGCGAGCACGGCGCCCGCCTGGTCGATCTTGCCGGTCTTCAGGTCGCCCTCGGTGTAGCGGCGGAACTCGGCGGTGCCGGCGTCGTCGTCCGGGTAGGCGTCGGGAAACAGCCGCCCGACCACCGGATCGCCGTGGTCGAAGCCGTCGGTCAGCAGGCCGACCACCTCGCCTGCGACCTTGCGCAGGACCCGGACCTCGTCGACCGCGAACGTGGCCACGTAGTGGTCGCCCCGGCGGCGGAACATGCTCATGACCTGTCCACCGTCGCCCAGAGGCCGTACGCGTGCAGCTGCGCCGCGTCGTGCTCCATCCGCTCCCGCGCGCCGCTGGAGACCACGGCCTTGCCCTTGTGGTGCACGTCCAGCATGAGCCGCTCCGCCTTCTCCCGGCTGTACCCGAAGAGCTTCTGGAACACCCAGGTCACGTACGTCATCAGGTTGACCGGATCGTCCCAGACGATGGTCACCCACGGCCGGTCGGAGACCGGCACCTCTTCGGTGTCCGGCGTCTCGACCGGCGCAACCTGTGGAGCCGCCATGCCCCCCATCGTGCCACCGGATCCGGGGAACCGATGAACCGGAACGGCGCGGCGGTCGTCGTCACCCGCCCGGGCGGCGTACGCGAGCCCGGGTCGCGGTGTGCCCGCGCCGTGGTCAGGCAAGCAGGATGCCGTGGTCGACCGCATCGGCGAGCACCCCGCCGAGCGAGAGACGGATCACCTCGAAGCGGCGGGACACCTCGCGGGACAGTTCGAGCTCGACCTCGCGCAGCGCGCGCTGGGCCCAGGAACGGGCGGCGTTCGGGTCGTCGTTGCCCGGTGCCCGCCAGTGCTGCCAGCAGCCGCCGTTGAGGGCGACGCCGACCGGCGGGAGCACCTCGTCCCGCTGGGCGCCGGGCAGCCCGGCCAGCGCGTCCAGGGCGCCCGCGCCGGTCAGCCCGGCGACCCCGGCCGTGCTGGTGACCAGGAGCACCCGGTCCAGCTCGGGGGCGTCCGGGTGGTCCGCCAGGCCCAAGCGCACCGCGTGGATGATCCGCCGGCGTACGCCCTCTGCCAGCGGCGCGCCGAAGACCCGGGCGGCGGCCTCGTCGACCAGGCCCCGCACGGCCTCGTCGCACTGCGTGGTGGCGAGCAGCGACAGGGCCTCCAGCTCCCGGTCGAGCATCTGCGGCAGGCCGGCGCAGCCGACCCCGAAGACGATCTCCTGCACCACCCGCAGGTGGATGTTCGCCAGCTCCAGGGCGAGGTGCTGACGGATCCGGCGGGCGCAGGCGCGGGCCTGGCGGTCGATCCCGTCGGCCAGCTCACCCGGCTCGACACCGGTGAGCACCGGCACCCGGCCGTGCCCGCCGACCGGCACCGGCGGGTGGGCGCTGCCGCGCCGCCGCACCTCGTCGGCGGCCCAGTTCACCAGCGCTCGGCGCAGGTTCGGCAGCTCGGCGCGGCGGGCCGGGAACCACCGGGCCGGGGCGAGCGCCGGCACGGCGGCCAGCAGCGCGGCGCGGTGCGCCTCGATGGAGACCGAGACCGGGTCGAGCGGGCGGGCGGACCCGGCCCGGCCGGACGCCGTCCGGTCCTGGGCCCGCGCGTCGTCGTCCGGCGCCGGGCCGGTCACGCCGGGCGTGACGGCGAAGAACACCTCGACCCGGGTACGCACCACCTCGGCCAGCAGGTGCAGCTCGGCCGCGCTGAACGCCTGGTCGGCGGAGATCACGAAGAGCAGCGCGCCGGCCCGGCCGACGGCGTCGCGCAGCACCCGGCCGCCGGCCACACCGAGCGTGCCGGTATCAGGCGTGTCGACCACCGCGAAGTGCCGCAGCAGCGGATCGGGCAGGCTCAGCTCGACCCGGCGGGGCGGCCGGGCCAGCGCCGGGCCGGCCGCGAGCGGGTCGGCGCCGTAGGAGTGCGGCTGGCGGTAGCCCGGGACGTACGCGGCGCGGGTGGCGGTGGCGGCGTGCTGGATCAGCAGGTTGCTCCCCGGCGGCACGGCGAGCGTCGCGGCCTCGATCCCGAGCAGGCCGGCGATCAGCTCGCGTCGGTTCGCGCCGGCCGGACCGGCGACGACCACCGCCATCGGCTCGTCCGGACCGGGCGCTGTCACACCGAGCCGGGTCGGCAGCGGGGCACTTCCGGAGGAGGGCTCGGCCTGACGGCGCGGGTCGGGCACGTCGACCGAAGGGAGCGGACCCGGTGTCATCAGGTGGGCCTCCCGGTCGGGCGACCGGGGTGCCGGTCGCGGATCTTCCCTGGGTACGGGGACTGCCGGAAGAGTACGGGTGTCGGCCATCCGACAGCCAACAACTCCGGTACTCACGGGTAATGAACAGATTACTCAACTTCACTGCGTGACGATACGCACGCGGACGGAACACGGTCGATATGCTGCATCGATGAGTAGGTGGGAGTTCGTCGGCCGTACTGATGAACTCAACCGTCTGCTGTCGGCGGTCGGCGGCCCCGAGGGGCGCGGTTTGCTCTTCGGCGGCGACGCCGGGGTCGGCAAGAGCCGGCTGCTGCGCGAAGGGGTGGCCGCGCTCTCCCCCGAGCGGTACGCGATCTGGTCCATCGCGGCCAGCGCCACCACTGCCGCGCTGCCGTTCGGCGGGCTGGTCCAGGTGCTGCCCGCCTCGCAGCCGCAGGGCCTGTCCCCCGCCGGAATCCTGCGCTGGGCCCTGGACGTGCTCCAGGAACAGGCAGCCGGCCGGCCCATCGTGCTCGCCGTCGACGACGCGCATCTGCTCGATCCGCCCTCGGCGGCGCTCGTGCACCTGGTCGCCCGCTCGGAGAACGCGTATGTGATCGGGACGCTGCGCAACGGCGAACAGGTCCCGCTGCCGATCCGGGCACTCTGGACCGACGACCTGGCCGACCTGGTCGAGCTCGGCCCGCTGTGCCGCACCGAGACCTCGGGGCTGCTCGCCGCCATCCTGGGCGGCCCGGTCGACGCCTGCTCCTCGGACCGGCTGTTCCAGCTCTCCGCCGGCAACCCGCTGCTGCTGCGGGAGCTGGTGCTCGCCGCCGACGACGCGCTGGACCGCAGGTACGGGCTCTGGACCTGGACCGGCCGGCTGGAGCTGGCGCCCAACCTCACCGAGCTGATCGACACCCGGATCGGCCAGCTCACCCCCGGCGTCCGGGCGGTCGTCGAGCTTGTCGCCTTCGGCGAGCCGCTGGGCCTGCAACTGCTGGAACGGGCGGTCGACCCGGCGGACGTGGAGACGGCCGAGGAACGCGGGCTCATCGCGCTGGTCCACGACGACCGGCGGCTCAACGTCCGGCTGGCGCACCCGCTCTACGGCGAGGTGATGCGCCGGCACTGCCCGGTCAGCCGCACCCGCCGGCTCCAGGCCACCCTGGCCGGGCTGCTGGAACAGGTCGGCAAGCGCCGCCGGGAGGACCTGCTGCGCGTCGCGGTGTGGCGGCTCGACTCGGGTACGGCGCAGGACGTGGCCCTGCTGCTCGAAGCGGCGGTGCAGGCGTTCGGCAGGTACGACGTGCCGCTTGCCACCCGGCTGGCCCGCGCGGCGCTTGAGGCCGGCGGCGGCACGGACGCGGCCGAGCTGCTCGCCACCATCCTCATGTTCGGCGACCGCCCGGACGAGGCGATCGGCGTGCTCGACCAGGTCGCCGGCGAGATCCACGACGACCGGCGGCGCAGCCGGTGGCTGACCGTGCGGGGCATGGTCAGCTACTGGGGGCTCAACCGCGAGTCCACGGTGGAGGAGATCGCCGCGCGCGGCGAGGAGCTGAGCGACCCCGCCGACCGGGCCCGGGTACGCGCGTTCGAGGCCATCATGCGGCTGCACCGGCTCGACGTCGACGTCGCGGTACGGCTGGCCCAGGAGGTGCTGGACCGGCCCGCCGCCCCGATGGCCGCCCGGGAGCTGGCCCGCTGCACGCTCGCCCACCTCCAGGCCGCGCAGGGGCAATACCAGCGCAGCGCCACAGCGATCGCCCGGGTGCAGGCCGAGGCGGCGTGCTGGCGGGCCGACATGCCCTACCTCCAGCTCGCCATGGAGCTGGCCCGGGGCACCCGGCTGACGCTCTCCGGCGACCTGCCCGGCATCGACGCGATCGTCGCCGACGAGTTCGCCGACCTGGCCGGGGCCGGTGACTTCCGGCTCGGCACCGGCTACCTGGCCATCCTCCAGGCGTACGCGGCGCGGCTGCGCGGGCGTGGCGACGAGGCGCTGCGGACCAGCCTGGAGGCGTGCGCGGTGCTCGCCACCAGCCGGGTGTACGCGGGCCTCGCGCACGCGGAGCGCGCCCAGGCCGCCGCGCTGCGCGGGGACGTGACGCACGCGGCCGACGCGATGGCCGAGGCGGACCGGACGCACGCGCCCGGTATGGCCGTGCTCTACCCGTGGCTGGAGCAGGCCCGGGGCGCGGTCCAGGCCGCCACGGGTGACCTGCCGGCGGCCACCAAGCACCTGTGCGCGCTCGCCGACCGGCTGCGCGAGGACGGCCTGGCCGGGCACGAGCTGCTCGTCCTGCTCGACCTGGTCCGGCTGGACCAGGCCGCCGCGCCGGTCGGGCCGACCTGCACCGACGGTGGCCGGCGTACCGTGGCGCAACGCCTGGCCGAACTCTCCGAGCAGGTCGACGGCGTCCTGCCGCCGCTCGTCGCCCGGTTCGGCCGGGCCGCTGTCGACGGCTCGCCGGACGCGCTGCTCGCGGTCGCCGACGGCTTCGCCGACCGGGAGCTGATCGTGTACGCGGCCGAGGCGACCGCCCTGGCCCTGCATCGGACGCGACACGTCCGGGCCGGCGCCACCGGGCCGATCCGGGAACGCCTCGCGGATCTGCTGCGCCGCTGCGACGAGATCTCCACCCCGGCGCTGCGGCTGCTGCGCCCGGCGCTCAGCGAGCGGGAGTGGGAGATCGCCCGGCTGGCCGCAGACGGCGTGACCAGCCGCGCCATCGCCGAGCGGCTGTTCCTGTCGACCCGCACGGTGGAGAACCATCTCCAGCGCGTCTACAGCAAGCTCGGCGTCGCCGGGCGCGGCGAGTTGCGGGCCGCACTGCGGTCCATGCCGGGGCACGACGGCGTGGACCCGGGCTGAACTCTAGGCTGGGGCGGTGAGCACCCTTCGTCCCGCGCTGCTGACCGACCACTACGAGCTGACCATGGTCAGCGCGGCCCTGCGTGACGGCACGGCCGACCGACGCTGCGTCTTCGAGGTGTTCAGCCGGCGGCTGCCGGCCGGGCGCCGGTACGGCGTGGTCGCCGGAACCGGCCGCCTGATCGAGATGATCCGCGACTTCCGGTTCGATCCGGCGGAGATCGACTTCCTGCGCCGTACCGGTGTGGTGGACGAGCCGGCCGCGCAGTGGCTGGCCGACTACCGGTTCACCGGCGACATCGACGGCTACGCCGAGGGCGAGTTGTTCTTCCCCGGCTCGCCGATCCTCACCGTGTCCGGCACGTTCGCCGAGTGCGTGGTGCTGGAGACGCTCGTACTGTCGGTGCTCAACCACGACTGCGCGGTCGCCGCCGCCGCGGCTCGGATGGTCACCGCGGCCCGGGGCCGGGCGCTGATCGAGATGGGCTCCCGCCGGGCGCACGAGGAGGCCGCCGTCGCAGCGGCGCGGTCCGCGTACCTGGCCGGGTTCCGGTTCACCTCCAACCTGGCCGCCGGGCAGCGCTACGGCATCCCCACCGCGGGCACCGCCGCGCACGCCTTCACGCTGCTGCACGACGACGAGCGGGCGGCGTTCGCCTCCCAGGTCGCCACGCTGGGCAAGGACACCACGCTGCTCGTCGACACGTACGACATCGCCCAGGGCATCCGCAACGCGATCGCGGTGGCCGGGCCGGAGCTGCGGGCGGTCCGGATCGACTCCGGCGACCTCGCGGTGATCGCCCAGCAGTCCCGGGAGCTGCTCGACTCGCTCGGCGCCACCGAGACGAAGATCATCGTCTCCGGCGATCTCGACGAGTACGCCATCGCCGCGCTCGCCGCCGAACCGGTCGACATGTACGGCGCCGGCACCGCCGTGGTGACCGGCTCCGGAGCGCCCACCGCCGGCCTGGTCTACAAGCTGGTCGAGGTGGAGGGGCGGCCGGTGGTCAAGCGCTCCGAGCACAAGGCCACCATCGGCGGCCGGAAGGTCGCGGTCCGCCGGCACAAGCCGACCGGCACCGCCACCGAGGAGGTCATCGTGCCGCAGGGCGTACCGGACCGGCAGCCGAACGACCGGCTGCTCCAGCGCTCGTACGTGGTGTCGGGCGAGCCGGAGACGCTGCCCACGCTGGAGGAGTCCCGGGACCACCTGCGCCAGTGCCTGATCTCCATCCCGTGGGAGGGGCTCAAGCTCTCCGCCGGGGATCCCGCCGTACCGGTGACCGTCGTACCCGCGAGCTGAGGAGGAACCCGTCAGATGGCGAACGCCCTGATCATCGTGGACGTACAGAACGACTTCTGCGAGGGCGGCTCCCTCGCGGTCGGTGGCGGGGCCGGCGTGGCCGCCGGCATCTCCCGGCTGCTCGCCGCCGAGCCGGACCGGTGGGACCACGTGGTCGCGACGAAGGACTACCACATCGACCCGGGCGCGCACTTCGGCGACCCGCCGGACTACGTCGACTCCTGGCCCCGGCACTGCGTGGTCGGCACGACGGGTTCCGAGTTCCACCCCGAGTTGGCGACCGACCGGGTGGAGGCGATCTTCCACAAGGGCGAGCACGCGGCCGCGTACTCCGGTTTCGAGGGCCACGCCACCGACGGCGAGTGCCTGGCCGACTGGCTGCGGCGGCACGACGTGGACCAGGTCGACGTGGTGGGCATCGCCACCGACCACTGCGTGCGCGCGACCGCACTGGACGCCGCCCGGGAGGGCTTCCGGACCACGGTGCTGCTCGACCTGACCGCCGCCGTCGCGCCGGACACGCTCGACGTCGCGCTGCGGGCGCTGGACGGCGCCGGGGTGACAATGGTGGGCGAGCCTGTGATCACTGCCGCTTGACCTGATAATTGCTTGCGGGTGTCGTACCCCGGCCCGAGGATGGCGCCGGAGGTACGGACCGTCGTGAACCTGAAGCCTTACCGGGAAGCGCTCGCCCTACCCGGTCTCCGATCGTTGCTGCTGGTGTCGGTGCTCGCCCGTGTGCCGCTGACCGCCACCGGGGTGACGCTCACCTTCTACGTGGTGCTCGACCTGGGCCGCGGCTACGGCGCCGCCGGCCTGGTCGGCGCCGCGTCGACGATCGGCGCGGCGGTCGGCGCCCCGCTGCTCGGGCGGCTCATCGACCGCCGAGGGCTCCGGCCGGTGCTGGTGCTCACCACAGTCGCCGAGGCGCTGTTCTGGTCCGCCGCGCCCACACTGCCGTACCCGGTACTCCTGCCGGCAGCGTTCTTCGCCGGGCTGCTCGCCCTGCCGATCTTCTCGATGGTCCGCCAGTCGATCGCCGCGCTGGTGCCGGTGGAGAAGCGCCGCCCCGCGTACGCGCTGGACTCGATGGCCGTGGAGCTGTCGTTCATGGTCGGCCCGGCGCTCGCCGTGGCCCTGGCCACCGCCGTCACGCCGCGCCTGACGCTCTGGGCAGTCGGCGCCGGGATCGTCGCCTCCGGCATCTGCTTCTGGGTGCTCGACCCGCCGATCCGGGCCGCCGACGAACCGGCCGCTCCGCCGCGCCCGGTGCACCGCCGCGAATGGCTCACCCCGCGCCTGCTCGCCGTCCTGGCGGTCAGCCTCGCCGCCACCCTGGTGCTCGGCGGCACCGACGTCGCGGTGGTCGCCGTGCTCAGGGAGGGAGGCGAGGTCGGCTGGACCGGCGCCGTGCTGGCCGCCTGGGCGGTCGCCTCGCTGGCCGGCGGCTTCGCCTACGGCGCGGTACGCCGCTCGTTCTCCCCGCTGGCGCTGATGGCGGCGCTGAGCCTCACCACCATCCCGGTCGGGCTGGGCGGGTCGCACTGGTGGCTGCTGTGTCTGGCGCTGATCCCGGCCGGTGCGCTCTGCGCCCCCACCATCGCGTCCACCTCCGACGCGGTGAGCCGGCTGGCCCCGTCCTCCGTCCGGGGTCTGGCGATGGGCCTGCACGGTTCCGCCGTGACGGTCGGCATCGCGCTCGGCGCACCGCTGGCCGGCGCGGTCATCGACGCCTCCGCGCCCGCGTGGGGCTTCGTGGTCACGGGCGCGATCGGCGCGCTGGTGGCGCTGGCGGTGCTCCCGATAGAGCTGCGCCACCGCCGCACCCCGGCCCTCACCCCGACCCCGGACCCCGACCTGGCCCTGGCGTCCCGCTAGCCCCCGGGCCCCGCCCCCGCCTCCACCCACCCCACCCCGCGTGATCAACTCCCCGAGGCGGGGCGAAACCAGTACGGGGAAGTGGCTAGGTCCCGGCGCTCCGGACACCACCACTCCCCCGTACTGGCGTCGCGTGACGGCCCCGGCCGGAACCCCACGTTCCCGGAAGTTGACCAAGGAGTTGGTGTCCCCCCATGCAGGCCAAACCGACACAAACCCCTTGATCACCGGGGCGCCCCGAGGCGGGGCGAAACCAGTACGGGGAAGTGGCTGGCTCCAGGCGCTCCGGACACCACCACTCCCCCGAACTGGTGCCGCACCCCGCCCCCCACCCCGGCGATCATGAAGTTGGCGGCGACAAATCGGACACGGAACACCGTCAACTTCATGATCAACGGGGACGGGCGGGGACGGGCGGGCGGGGACGGGCGGGGACGGGCGGGAGAAACAGAGCGGGCGCCGCACCCCGTGGGGGAGTGCGGCGCCCGGCCTTGGACTGCGTCAGCGCTGGTCGAGGTTGCCTGCGGTGTCCTCCTGGTAGCTGGCGCCACCGTTGACCTCGCTGGTCAGCGGCTTGGCACCACCCTCCGGCGGACCGGCCAGGCTCTGCCCGGCGGCCAGCTCGGGGAACTTCGCGTCGAACGCCGGCCGCTCCGAGCGGATGCGCGGCATGCGGTCGAAGTTACGCAGCGGCGGCGGGGAGCTGGTGGCCCACTCGAGCGAGTTGCCGTGGCCCCACGGGTCGTCGACCTCGACTACCGGGCCGGTCTTGTACGACTTCCAGCAGTTCCAGATGAACGGCAGCGTCGAGATACCGGTGATGAACGCGCCGATCGTGGAGATCGTGTTCAGCGTGGTGAAGCCGTCGGCGGCCTGGTAGTCGGCGTACCGGCGCGGCATGCCCTCGTTGCCCAGCCAGTGCTGCACCAGGAACGTGGTGTGGAAGCCGATCATGGTCAGCCAGAAGTGGATCTTGCCGAGCCGCTCGTCGAGCATCCGGCCGAACATCTTCGGGAACCAGAAGTAGATGCCGGCGAACACCGCGAACACGATGGTGCCGAAGAGTACGTAGTGGAAGTGCGCCACCACGAAGTACGAGTCGTGCAGGTGGAAGTCGAGCGGCGGGCTGGCCAGCAGCACACCGGTGAGACCACCGAAGAGGAAGGTCACCAGGAAGCCGATCGAGAACAGCATCGGCGTCTCGAACGTGATCTGGCCCCGCCACATGGTGCCGATCCAGTTGAAGAACTTCATACCGGTGGGCACGGCGATCAGGTAGCTCAGGAAGCTGAAGAACGGCAGCAGCACCTGGCCGGTGGCGAACATGTGGTGCGCCCAGACGCTCATCGACAGGGCGGCGATGGCGATGGTGGCGGCCACCAGGCCCTTGTAGCCGAAGATCGGCTTCCGGGAGAACACCGGGATGATCTCGCTGATGATGCCGAAGAACGGCAGCGCGATGATGTAAACCTCGGGGTGACCGAAGAACCAGAACAGGTGCTGCCACAGCATCGGCCCGCCGGTCGCCGGGTCGTACACGTGGGCGCCCATCAGGCGGTCCGCGGCGAGCGCGAACAGCGCGGCGGCCAGCAGCGGGAAGACCAGGATCGCCAGCAGGCTGGTGACCAGCATGTTCCAGGTGAAGATCGGCATCCGGAACATGGTCATGCCGGGCGCGCGCAGGGTCAGGATCGTGGTGATCAGGTTGACCGCGCCGAGGATCGTGCCCAGACCGGAGATGGCCAGGCCGACGACCCACATGTTGGCGCCCACGCCCGGGGCGTGGTCGGCGGTGCTCAGCGGCGTGTACGCGGTCCAGCCGAAGTCGGCCGCGCCGCCCGGGGCGATGAAGCCCGCGGTGGCGAGCGTGCCACCGAACAGGTACAGCCAGTAGGCGAAGGCGTTGAGCCGGGGGAACGACACGTCCGGCGCGCCGATCTGCAGCGGCACCACGTAGTTCGCGAAGGCGAACACGATCGGCGTCGCGAAGAACAGCAGCATGATCGTGCCGTGCATCGTGAAGAGCTGGTTGTACTGCTCGGGCGACAGGAACTGCAGGCCCGGTCGCGCGAGTTCGGCACGCATGATCAGGGCCATCAGGCCACCGATCATGAAGAACACGAACGCGGTGACCATGTACATGATCCCGATCTGCTTCGCGTCCGTGGTGCGCAGCAGCCGCGCGATGGCCGACCCCTTGACCGGCTCGCGGACCGGCCAGGGCCGGGTCACGACCGGCTTGGGTGCGACGGTGGTCACGAGTGGCCTCCGGTTCTGGTTGTCCCGCTCGGCGCGCTGGTCATCGGCGCAGCCGTCATCCGTAGGGAGGATAGTCCCCGGTAGGTGGCCCCGCCGCGTGGGGTGGGCGGCTACGATCTCCCGCTCTCTAGAGGGGACCGGTCAGGAGCCGGTAGTGCTCCCGGAAGATCCGCCCGCCGCGTCCGCGCAGCAACGGGTCGCGCAGCGCCGGCGGCACGTCGCGGGTGCGGTTGCGGTCCCGGGTCCGGTCCCGCACCCAGCGGGTACGCGGGCGGCGACGACTCTCGTACGCGATCAGCGCGGCGTCGACGCTGCCGGCGGCGCGCAGCGACTCGGCGAGCACGACGGCGTCCTCCAGCGCCATGGCGGCACCCTGGGACAGCGTCGGCGCGGTCGCGTGAGCGGCATCACCGACGAGCAGCACCCGGCCGTGGAACCAGCGTCCCAGCTCGACCTCCTCGGTGCGCTCCACGCACACGCTCTCCAGCGCGGCGAGCACCTCGGGCACCGGGCCGCCGTAGGAGCCGAACAGCTCGTGCAGGCGGGCCAGCGGATCGGCGGGCAGGTCGGTGCCGGCCTCGTCGGCGTAGCAGTAGAGCCGTCCGGCGCCGAGCGGCACCACGAGGAACCCGGCCCGCTGGCCGAGCAGGGCGGTCCAGTCCGCGATCCGGGGGCCGCCGCGCACCAGGGCGCGGTAGACCACCTGCCCGGCGGGGCGTGGCGGTCCGCCGAGCGCGGCGAGCGTCCGTACCGCCGAGCGGGGTCCGTCAGCGCCGACGACCAGGTCGTACTCCGCGGTGGTGCCGTCGGTGAAGCCGACGGCGACCCGCCCGGGCAGCGGGTCGACGGTGCTCACCTCGGCGCCGTGGCGCACCGCGCCGCCGGCACCGGTGAGCAGTACCCGGTGCAGTTCGGCCCGGGGCAGCGCCCGGCACTCCCCCACGCCGGCCCAGAGCGCGTCGAGGTCGACCTCGCACAGCGGCGCCCCGGCGGCGTCGAGGAAGCGCTGCCGGTGGATCACCTGGCCGAGCGGGCGCAGCGGCCCGTCGAGGTCGAGCCGGCGCATCGCCCGGGCGGCGTTGCCCGGTAGGTAGAGGCCGGTCTCGATCGTCTCGGTGGGTGGCAGCCGTTCGGTGACGTCGGGCCGGAACCCCGCCAGGCGCAGCGCCCGGGCCACGGCGAGGCCGGCGATGCCCGCGCCGACGACGAGGATGCGCAGGGGGGAACCACCCATCACGGGGTACGCCTCCGGAGGGGGATCGGAACGCGTTGGAGGCAAGACATTACTCGCCGCAACCAGGCGGCGGAAGTGCCCGTGCGCCCTGGCGCGGGCCGCCGGTCGGCGGCGCACCCCGTCCCACCGGCAGGAATCCCGCCTCCATCTGGGGGAAGGGGGCGGCCGCGGTCCTCTCGTGCGCCACCGGCCGGACGCGGAGCGTTAACGAGCCCGGCGCATTTGCGCAATGATTCGAGACATGTAAATGTGTGCAGTGCATCGTGGGAGCGCTCCCGCCCGTACCACCGACCGAACCGGCGCCGTCCCCGCGCCGAGCCAAGGAGCATCATGAAGCGTCCACTCAGGGCCCTCGCGGCGGCCGGACTGCTCGCCGCCGGCACCCTCGTCGCCGTCGCGCTCGGCGGCACCGCCTCCGCCGACACCCAGATCTGCGAGCAGTACGGCTCGACCACCATCGGCGGCAAGTACGTGGTGCAGAACAACCGCTGGGGCACCAGTGCCCAGCAGTGCATCAACGTCACCTCGACCGGCTTCTCGATCACCCGGGCGGACGGCTCCGCGCCGACCAACGGGGCGCCGGTCGCGTACCCGTCGATCTTCGTGGGCTGCCACTACACCAACTGCTCGCCCGGCACGAACCTGCCGGTGCAGGTGAAGAACATCAGCAGCGCCCCGTCCAGCATCAGCTACAACTACGTCAGCGGCGCGATCTTCAACGCGTCGTACGACATCTGGCTCGACCCGTCGCCCAAGCGCGACGGCGTGAACCAGATGGAGATCATGATCTGGCTCAACCGGCAGGGCTCGATCCAGCCCATCGGCTCGCCGGTCGGCACCGCCAGCATCGCCGGCCGCACCTGGGAGGTCTGGCGCGGCAGCAACGGCTCCAACAACGTCATCTCGTACCTGTCGCCGTCCGCCATCCCCAGCTTCAGCTTCGACGCGATGGCGTTCATCAACGACACCCGCAACCGGGGCGCGATCACGAACGACTGGTACCTGACCAGCATCCAGGCCGGGTTCGAGCCGTGGCAGGGCGGCGTCGGACTGGCGGTGAACTCGTTCTCGCAGAGCGTCAACACCGGTTCCAACCCGCCGCCGACCACGTCCGCGCCGACCACGCCTCCGCCGTCCGGCGGCGCGTCCTGCACCGTCACCTACAAGGCGGCGAACGTCTGGAACAACGGCTTCACCGCCGACGTGACCGTCAAGAACACCGGCTCCGGCACGATCAACGGCTGGACGCTCAACTACAACCTGCCCTCCGGGCAGACCGTCACCAACGCGTGGAACGCCACCGTGAGCCAGAGCGGCTCGGCGGTGACCGCCCGCAACGCCGGCTACAACGGCACGCTGGCGCCCGGGGCGTCCACCAGCTTCGGCTACCAGGCGACGCTGAACGGCAGCTACTCCGCGCCGAGCAGCTTCACGCTCAACGGCTCCACCTGCGCCCGGGGCTGACCACCGCACACGAGAAGGGGGCGCGGTCCGCGACGGACCGCGCCCCCTTCCCCGGTACGCCTCAGCCGGCGAGTGCGTCGACGTCGCGCATCTCCTCGGCGGTGAGCGAGAACCCGAACACGTCGACGTTGGCCCGGATGCGCTCCGGCGTGACCGACTTCGGGATGACCACGATCTCGTGGTCGATGTGCCAGCGCAGCACCACCTGGGCCGGTGACACGTCGTGCGCCTGGGCGATGCGGACCAGCACCGGGTCGGACAGGTCACTGGCCTTGAACGGGCTGTACCCCTCCAGCGCCACGCCCCGGTCCCGGTGGGCGGCGTGCGTGTGCCTGTCGTACAGCGACGGGCTCCAGCGGATCTGGTTGACCGCGGGCGTCTCCTCGGTGGCCTGGATCAGCTCGTCGATCTGCCCGATCGAGTAGTTGCTCACCCCGACCGTGCGCGCCATGTTCTCGTCCCGCGCGGCGAGCATCTCCCGCCACACCGGGATGCTGTCGCCCGGCGCGGACGGCGGCCAGTGCACCAGCCACAGGTCGACGTAGTCGGTGTCCAAGGCGGCCAGGCTGGCCTCGATGGTCTCCCGCTCCCGGCCCACCCGGTCCGGCGGCAGTTTGGTGGTGATGAAGACGTCCTCGCGGCGCAGACCGCTCTCCTTCACCGCCCGCCCGACCTCCTTCTCGTTGCCGTACATGGTGGCCGTGTCGATGTGCCGGTAGCCGGCGTCCAGCGCGGCGAGCACCGCCTGGTACCCGGCCTCGCCGGTGGCCTGCCACGTGCCGAAGCCGAGCAGCGGGATCCGGACGTCGCCGGTGAGCGGAAGGGTGGGCTGGTCGCTGTCCATGTCCCCCGTTCTACCCCGGTTGGCCGCACACACACCGGCATCCCGGCGCGTACGGCGGGTCTGGGGGAGGATGCGGGGATGGCGGACCGGCTGGAGGAGTACCGGCGGAAACGGGACGCCGCGCGTACCCCGGAACCGGTGCCCGAGCGGGCTGCCGGCCGGAAACGGTCCGCGCGGCGCGCCCCCCGCTTCGTCATCCAGCAGCACCACGCCCGGAGCCTGCACTGGGACCTGCGCCTGGAGCACGACGGCGTGCTCGCCTCCTGGGCGGTGCCGCGCGGCCTGCCGCGCGACCCGGGCCGCAACCACCTGGCGGTGCACACCGAGGACCACCCGATGGAGTACCTGACGTTCCACGGGGAGATCCCGGCCGGGGAGTACGGCGGCGGGCGGATGACAGTGCACGACACCGGCACCTACCGCGCGGAGAAGTGGCGCGACGACGAGGTGATCGTGGTGCTCGACGGCGAGCGCACGAAGGGCCGGTACGTCCTGTTCGCCACCGGCGGGCGGGGCCGGGACTGGATGATCAGGCGCACCGACCCGGCACCGGAGGGCTGGACGCCGATGCCCGAGCTGGTCCGCCCGATGCTCCCCGCCGAGGGCGGGCGGCTGCCGCGCGACGCCGCCGCCTGGGGGTACGAGCTGCGCTGGGCGGGCGTGCGCGCGATGGCGTACGTCTCGGGCGGCCGGCTGCGGCTGCTCGACGGCGACGACACCGACGTCAGCGGGTCGTACCCCTGGGCACGGGCGATGGCCGAGGCGCTGGCCCCGGCCGAGGCGGTGCTCGACGGCGTGCTGGTCCGGATCGACCCGGCCGGGCGGGTCCGTCCGCCGACCCGGCGCGACGGTCAGTTCCTCGCCGTCGACCTGCTCTGGCTGGAGGGCGTGTCCAGCCTCGACGTGCCGTACGCGCAACGCCGTGACCTGCTCGACGGCCTGGCGCTCACGGGTCCGCACTGGCAGACTCCGCCGTGGTTCCCGGGAGTCGGCGCGGACGCCCTACGGGCCGCCCGTGAGCAGGGGCTCCCGGGAGTGGTGGCGAAACGCCTCGACTCCCCGTACGAGCCGGGCCGGCGCAGCCGGCACTGGCTGAGCATCGACGCGAGCTGAGGACCACCGTGCACCTGACGCACCTGGAGTGCCCGCGCTGCGGCAGTGAACACCCGGCCGACGTGTTGCAGAACCTCTGCGGCTGCGGCTCGCCGCTGCTGGCCCGCTACGACCTCGCCGCGGTGGCCGCCACCGTCGCGCCGGAGCAGTTCGGGCTGCGCCCGGCCGACCTGTGGCGTTACCGGGAACTGCTGCCGGTGGCCGACCCCCGGTGCGTGACCACGCTGGGCGAGGGCTGGACGCCGATGTGGCGCGCGCCGGCGTACGGCCACGAGATCGGCATCGCGGATCTGATCGTCAAGGACGAGGGGCTGACGCCGACCGGTTCGTTCAAGGCGCGCGGCGCGTCGGTGGGCGTGAGCCGGGCCCGGGAGCTGGGCGTGCGGCGGATCGCCATGCCCACGAACGGCAACGCGGGAGCGGCCTGGGCCACGTACGCGGCGCGGGCCGGGATCGGCGCGACGATCGCCATGCCGCTGGCCGCGCCGACGATCTGCCGCGAGGAGTGCCTCGCCGCGGGCGCCGACCTGCGGCTGATCGACGGCCTGATAAACGACGCGGGCCGGGACGTCGCCGAGCTGATCGCCGGGTCGGACGGCGGGATCTTCGACGCCGGCACGCTGCGCGAGCCGTACCGCCTCGAAGGCAAGAAGACAATGGGGTACGAGATCGTCGAGCAGCTCGGCTGGCAGGTGCCCGACGTGATCGTCTATCCGACCGGCGGTGGCGTCGGGCTGATCGGCATCCACAAGGCGCTGCACGAGTTGCGCGAGCTGGGCTGGGTGGAGGACCGGCTGCCCCGGCTGGTCGCGGTGCAGTCCACCGGGTGCGCGCCGATCGTGCGGGCGTTCGCGGCCGGCGAGGAGCGCGTCACCCCGTGGGAGGACGCCCACACCGTCGCGTTCGGCATCACCGTACCCGCGCCGCTCGGCGACGAGCTGATCCTGTCCGCGCTGCGGGAGAGCGCCGGCACCGCGATCGCGGTGGACGACGCCGAGATCCTCACCGACCTGCGCGACTTCGCCGCCCGGGAGGGGCTGCTGCTCTGCCCGGAGGGCGCGGCCTGCCTGACCGCCGCCCGGCACCTGCGCGCGGGCGGGTGGATCCGGCCCGGTGAGCGCGTGGTGGTGCTGAACACCGGGGCCGGCGTCAAGTATCCGGGGCTGGTGCACAGCGGGGCGCCCGTCTGACAGGCGAGATCGTGGCGCCCCGCTCGAGACGTGCGGTCAGGAGGTGGGCGGCTCGTCCTCGCCCGCCTCCTCGGCGGCGTCCGCCTCCTCCTTCGTCTTGTGCACCGCGCCGTCGGCGTGCTCCGGCGGGCCGTAGACGGTGTAGAGCACCAGCGGGTTCGGCCCGGTGTTGACGAAGTTGTGCTTCGTGCCGGCCGGTACGACCACCAGGTCGCCGGAGACGACCTCCTTCTTCTCCCCGGCCACCCGCGCCTCGCCGGTGCCGCTGACGAACGTGAGGATCTGGTCGATGCCCTCGTGGACCTCCTCGCCGATCTCGCCGCCCGGCGGAATGGTCATGATGACCAGCTGGGTGTGCTCTCCGGTCCAGAGCACGCGGCGGAAGTCGGGACTCTTCTCGGCGACTGTCGCGATCGTGAAATGCTCCATGGCCCGCTCATACCCCGATCACGCGCCCGCCACGCCGGGAGTCGCAGATGGTGGAATTCCCCACGCCGATCCGGTTTGGATGCCCGGAGAAGGGGCATGTGCTGCCGACAAGACCGGTGCGGGCTGGACCGGTCGAGCCAGGTCCCCGCCGGCGTACCGCCGTACGGCTGCGGTGGTGGGAGACGGCCGGAGCGCGGCGACGTTACGACCGGAGGTCGTGCGGCGCCGTGCGCTCGTTCGCGGGTCCGGTCAGGCCAGCACGGCCAGGTGGAACGGGCGGTCCGCGTGCCCGCTCGCGCCGTGCGTCTCGACGAACACCGCGTTGGCGATGCCCGAGCGTGGCGCCACCGTGATGACGCCTTGCGGTACCAGCCCGCTCGCCGTCGCCGGGCCGACCGTCCCGACGTACGCCGCCCCGGCCACGTCCTGGTCGAACGCGACCTGGTACATCCCGGCGGCGAGCCGGGTGGCCGAGGTGGCGCCGAGGCCCCGGACGAGCCGCCCGTTGGCGTCGACAACGGCGAACAGCATGCGCGCGGTCGGCGGTAACCCGACCGGTGAACACGAGTTGATCTCGGTGTCGGCGCGCGCGGCATCCCGCATGCTCGGGATCGGCTGGCCGGTGGTTTCCCTCCTTGCCCTGCGGCTCGGCATGGTGATCCTCTCTCCCGCCGGTACGCCGGCAGGAGGCGTTCGTACACTTCCGGGCGATCGTCGGCGGTCCCCCTCGGTGATTCCGACGCTATGTCGGCGAAGCGCCCGGCAACCAGCCGGAGGACTGTCCGATCATTGACAGTGGACGGCTCTGAGCTGCGGAAACGTCGCCCTGACGATCGACTACGGGGTTCCCTCCACCGACCCCTGCGATGCCTGCTCCCGGAACCGGAGCCGACCGGAAACCATGACGCAGCGCAGTCGTCTGGCTACATTGAAGTATGGTGCCGCCGCTCCGAGGTCGACCTCCGGCCTACCGCCCGGTGCTTGCCGCGCGGCGCGGGGAACTGGAGGCGCTGACCCGGCTCGACGACGCCTCCGCCGCGCTGCTCGCACCGATCCTCGACGTTCCGGCCGACGCGCCGTCCATCGTGGATGCGCTGAATCGGCTGCCCGACGGCCTGCTGCCCGCCGTCGACGTGTCGGCGCTGCCGGACGGCGCGGACCACGATCCGGCCCGCTGGGGCGTACCGCTGGTGCCGGTCATCGGTCTCGCGGACAGTGACCGGCGGCTGGCCGCGCACGGCGCGGCGGCCCGGGCCTGGGCGCACCACGCGGTGGTCCGGTTGCGGGTCGGCCCGGACCGGGCCGGACCGGACGCCGCGACGGCGGCGGCGGAACGGGTGTGGCGGGTGACCGGGCTGCTGCCCGAGCAGTGCGATCTGCTGCTCGACGCGGGGGACGTGTGCTGCCAGGCCGACGTGCGGCTGGCCGAGCCACGGGTCCGGCGGGCGGCGCACTGGGCTCGGCGGCACGCCTGGCGCTCGGTCACGGTGGCCGCGGGCGGAATGCCTCCGTCGCTGTCCCAGCTGCCGGTGGACGAACCGGTGCGGCTGGACCGCTACGACTGGTCGCTCTGGCGGCGCCTGGCCGACCTGGGCCTCGGATACGGCGACTACGGCGTCTGCTGCGCGGTACGGGACGCGGACGAGCCGGGCGACCGGACCCCGACGCTGCGCTGGGCCGCCGACGACGCGTGGTGGGTGTACCGCTGGTCGCGGCGGGGCGGGCGGGGCGACGATCGCTTCGCCGACCTGTGCCGCACGCTCACCACAGCGCCGCACTGGTCACCGGCCGGGGCCGGCTTCTCCTGGGGCGACCACGAGATCGTCCGGCGGGCCCGGCGGGGTGCGGGCGCGGGCTCACCGGCCAACTGGATCGCGTGGAGCACCTCACACCATCTGGCGCACGTGCTGGCCGCGCTGGTCCGGCCGGAACCGGACCAGCGGGCCGGCTGAGCTCACTCCTTCTCGGTGAACCCGAACTGGACCACGCCCTCCTCGTCGACGACCGCGTCCACAGACGTGTCGTTGAGCAGCTCGGCCGCGTCCGAGTCGAGGAAGATGCGCGCCCCCTCGGTGTCCACCACCTGGTCGCCCTGCACCGGCTGCGGCACCAGCTCGATCGAGAGCGAACCGGCGTCGGTGTCGGCGGCGATGCGCAGCCCGCCCGCGTCGGCGACGTCCTGCTGGGCGGCGAGGTCGCGGATCACCAGGACGGCGTTGTCGGTCATGGTCAGCATGGCTGAACTCCTCATGGCTGGATGTCGGGTTTCGCGGGCGACACGGCCCACGCGGTCGGCTCGCGACCCGGAAGCGGGCGAGACACGGTCCCGCCGCGCTGGAAGCAGGGCGGTTCCCCGGCCCTCACCCCCACCGTGCCCGCTGCCAGGTCATCCGTCAAACGGAACCCGGCGATCGGCCGCTCCCCGGTGAACAGGTGTTTTCCCCGGTCCGTACCGGGAACACCGAGGGGTTTGCGGTGCCGGCGTCGGCAGCCGCAAATAACCTTTCGCTCCGGAGCCTTTCCCGCAGGAAATCTCCGTGGCAGCATCCTTCCATGCATCGACGCCTATTCCCCCGGGCGCTCGCGGTGCTGGCGCTGGTCGCCACCGCGGCCGCCGCCGGCACCACCACCGCCACCGCCGAAGCGCCCACCCCCGCGCAGACCCGGCTGAACGCCACAATCGACGCGGTCCTCGCCGACAGCCGGCTCGACGGGGCGCAGGCGGGCGTGGTGGTCGTCGACACCACCACCGGCCGTACGCTCTACGACCGCAACGGCACCCGGCGGCTCATCCCCGCCTCCAACACCAAGCTGCTCACCTCGGCGGCGGCGATGGAACTCCTCGGCCCGGGTCACCGCTTCACCACCGAGGTCAGCGCCGACGGGACGCGCCGCGCCGGGATGCTCTCCGGTGACCTCTACCTGCGTGGCGGCGGCGACCCCACCATCCTCGCCGCCGACTACGACCGCCTCGCGCAGCAGGTCGCCGCGGCGGGTGTACGCGTGGTCGCGGGCGATCTGGTCGCCGACGACACCCGCTACGACAGGGGCCGGCTCGGTCCGGACTGGACCTGGGACGACGAGCCCTACTACTACGCCGCGCAGGTGTCCGCGCTGACGGTCGCCCCGGACACCGATTACGACGCGGGCACCGTGATCGTGCACGCCACCCCCGGCACACGGGCCGGCGCACGGCCGAAGATCTCCATGACCCCGGACAACGGCTGGCTGCGGATCGACAACCGGGCCGAGACGGTCGCCGACGGCGAGACCACCATCTCCTTCGAACGTGAGCACGGCGGCAACACGGTGGTGGTGACCGGCCAGATCGCGGTCGGCCAGGCCGCCGAGAGCGACTGGGTGACCGTGTGGGAACCGACCGGGTACGCCGCCGACGTGTTCCGCTCCGCGCTGCGGCGGCACGGCGTACGGGTGCTCGGCCGGACCGTGCTCGGCACCGCCACCCCGGACACGGCCAAGCCGCTCGCCCGGCACGACTCGATGCCGCTGGCCGACCTGATGGTGCCGTTCCTCAAGCTCTCCAACAACGGTCACGCCGAGGTGCTCACCAAGGAACTGGGCCGACAGCTGTCCGGGGCCGGCACCTGGGCCGCCGGGCTGTCCGCGATCAGCGGGTACGTGGGTGACGCCGGAGTGGACACCGGCACGCTGCGCCAGCGCGACGGGTCCGGCCTGTCCCGGCGCAATCTCGTCCCGCCGGCCCAGTTCGTCACGCTGCTCTCGGCGGTCCGCGCCGAACCGTGGTTCGACACCTGGTACGCCGCGCTGCCGGTGGCCGGCAACCCGGACCGGTTCGTGGGCGGGACGCTGCGCAGCCGGATGGGCGGCACCGCCGCCGCGAACAACGTGCACGCCAAGACCGGCAGCCTGACCGGCGCGTCGGCGCTCTCCGGCTACGTCACCGACGCCGACGGACGGCTGCTCGCGTTCTCGATCGTGCTGAACAACTACCTCACCTCGTCGGTGAAGGGGCTGGAGGACCAGATCGCCATCGCGCTCGCCTCGTACACCGAGAAGGAGACGGCGACCGCTCGGCGGGCCGTGCCGGTCGCGCCGGAGTCGCCGCGCGTACCGGAGGGGCGAGAGTGCTCCTGGGTGAAGCCCGCGCTCTGCTGACCGGCCCGGCCGCCCCGGTGCTCAGGCGCCGGGGCGGTACGGACGCGGGTCGGCGGCGGGGTCGCCGCGCTCGACCAGCGCGTCGATCTCCGCCGACGGCAGTCCGCGCAGGGTGAGCACCCGGCGGCCCCACACGTGCAGGCGGCACGGGTGCGGGCTGGCGTCGTTGCGGCAGATGGTCCCGCCCGACCAGGCCCGCGGAGCGTGCACCACCACCGCCCGCACCGCGAACTGGACGTCCTCGACCGTCACGTACGGCGGCATCGGGATCTCGCGCAGCACGTCACAGTCGGTGCGCGGGCGGGCGGGGACGACGGGGGCAGGGCCGGTCATCGGTCGGGCCTCCACAGAGGATGGTCGGACGGGACAACGGAAACGTACGACGCCCGGCCGGGTACGCGACGGACAAACTGTCCCCGCTCAGCGCAGCGCCACCGCCTGCAGGCTGACGTTGCCGCAGTCGCCCAGCGACTCCTCCACCGTCCAGCTCATCAGCAGCCGCGCGCCACGCGAGGCACGGAACTTGATCGTGAACTCGGCGGTGAGCGCCGTGTGCGGATCCTCCATCCGGAGCGTGGTCACCGGGCCGCCGCTGGAGACGCGCACGTCGAGGCGGCCCCGGGCCATCCAGAGTCCGGCGTACAGACGCACCGTGCGCTGCTGCCCGTCAGCGGCCACCGACAGGTTGAACCCGCTGCCCCGATGGCAGGTGTAGAGGCCGGACATGGTGCCGCTCGCCGACGCGACCGGGTTGCCGTCACGCCACGCGTACGCCTCGGGGTTGTTGCTGAAGCTCTCCCGCCGCCCCCGGCCGCCCTCGTCGCGGATCTCGCCGGAGCCACCGCGCTTGCGGACCGTCCGGTCGGCGCCGGTGAGCCCCCAGTGGACCCAGTCGGTGGGCCCGGCGGCGGTGAGGTCGACGGTGGCGGGAACCTCGGCGCGGGTCACGGTGACGGTCGGCGGGAGCGCGGGCGTCGGTGACGGTGACTGCGTGGACGGCGACGGGCTCGGCGACGGCGGCCGCTGCCGGGGACGCAAGCCCGGGTTGACCACCGTGTCGTCGGCCTCGTTCGGCAGCCCGACCCGCCCGGGCGGTGCCACCGGCACTCCGGCGTGCTCCTCGCGCGGCGCGTCGTGCCGTTCGACGCCCAGGTAGACGGCCAGCGCCGCCAGGCAGAGTAGGGCGGCCAGCCCTTCGAGCATCAGCCGACGCCGGCGGCGCAGCCGGCGCAACGCGGACCGGGTACGCGGCAGGCCGTGCCGGTGTGAGCCGGGGCCGGTACGCGGACGGTCCTCCTGGCCCACCACACCCTCCACTTCGGTCACGACACCGCCGGATACGACAGGTGTGCGACGGGCTTCACGGTGTCACCGCATGGCCCTTTGCGCCATATGTCGAGTGACGGGCGTTTCCAGTTCGTTACCTGGCGACCGCTCGCCGGACCGGCCGCTCAGCCTACCGTGATCGCCTGCAGCGCCACCCCGTCGTTCTGGCCGCCGGTCACGGTCAGGGCCTGCCACCTGATCAGCAGCCGCTCCCCCGGGGCCGCCCGGAAGCGGATGACGTACTGGTAGAAGCGGTCGCCCGCGGCGAGGGCGACCTCGCGGACGGCGGGGTCGCCCCCACTGGACAGCGACAGGTCGAGCCGCGCACCGGCCGAGAAGGTGCCGACGAACAGCCGGACCGTACGCAGATCCCCGCTCCCGGTCACGCCGAGCGTGAAGCTCTTCCCGGCGCCGCGCTGGAAGACACCCGCCCGGGCGCCCTCCTGACGCGCCGTCGGCGTGCCGTCGGTCCACTGCAGGTCACAGGCGCCCGCGTTGTGCTCCAGCCGCTCGCCACCCGGGTCCTGGATCTCGCCGCTGCCGCCCGCCTTGCGGTGGAAGCTGTCCGCGCCGGTACCGCCCCAGTGCCGCCAGTCCCGCGTACCGAGGTCGGTGAGCGACAACGACCCCGGCAGCGGTGCCAGGTCCACGTCGAGCAGCGGCCCGCCGGGCGAGACCGGGTCGCCGGTGACCGGCGCGACCGGCGCCCGATCGCCGGGTGCCTGCACAGTCGGTGCCGCCACCGGCGCGGTCTCCCGCGGGGGTGACGCGGGCGACCGGACCGCGTACGCCAGCGCCGTCACCAGCCCGGTCACGGCCACCGCTGCCAACACGGCGCGCCGGCGTCGACGCCGGGCCCGGGCCGCCGCGACCCGGGTGACCGGGGCATCGACCGAGGGCCGGGCCGGGTCGGGCGTCCGACTCAGCCCGGTCCGCGCCGCGTCGCGCAGCCGGACGCTGATCCCGCCGGTCAGGTCGGCGAGGCGCGCCGTCAGACTCTCCGAGGCGGAGTGCCGGCCCGGCCGCGCTTCCACCTCGGCCGGGCCGTGGGCGGCGTCTGCCGGATCGTGGGTGATGCCTGCCGGGCCTGCCGGGCCAGGCGCGGCCGCTGGCGACCTCGCCGGGCCGTGGGCGGCTCCTGCCGGGCCGTCCGGATCGTGGGTAGTGGTGCCCGGCCGGATCGGCGGCGAACCGGACAGGTGCAGTCCGATCGGCGCCGGCCCGACCAGCGGAAGCCGGCCGCCGGGCGGATTCGGACGCGACTCGGGGCCGGCCGGCGCAGCCGCTCCGGAGATGAGTGGTCCCGGGCCGATCGAACCCGGACCGATCGGTCCCGAAGCTTGCACACCCAGGCTGAGCCGACCCGGAGCTTGCACACCCGGCGCGATCGGACCCGAAGCGAGCGGGCCCGGGGTGAGCGGGCCCGGGGCGGGCGGGGGCGGCGCCGGCAGGCTGGGTGCGGGCATGTCGGTCGGGAGCGGACCGGCGGCCGGAAGGTCGGAAGCCGGCGGGCCGGCGGCGCGCGGAGGCGGCCAGACAGCGGTACCGGGCGGATCCAGGTCGAGCGGCGGCACCGGATCGTCCGCGTCGGAGGGTGAGCGCTCGACGTCCGGGGGCATCACCGGCCGGGATGCGCCGGGGTCGGTGTCCCCGGGCAGGCGGCGTGGACCGGTAGGGCGCTCGGGCGCGTCCGTCGATTCGTCCGGCGTGGGCAGCCAACCCCCGACTCGGATTCCGGTCCGCGCGATGTCGTCCTCAGCCACCGACCCTCCTCGGCCACCGGCGGCGAGCGGCCCGGCCCCGTGGCTCGCCGTAGGGAGGATGACACAGAACGCGATCTTGGAGAAGGTCATCGGCCCCCGCAATTCCCACGCACCACCCCCCGCCAGCCCCTCCCGCGGACAAGATCTTGGAAGAATATGGCCCCCATAGGGGCCATTTCCTACCAAGATCTCCCCCGGCCCGACGCGGCAGACGCACCCGCCCTCGCAAACCCCGTTGATCATGATGTTGGCGGGGACATTTCGGGCACGGAGTGCCGTCAACTTCATGATCGACGGGAGCAGGCGCGGGCGGGCGACGGGAGCAGGCGCGGGCGGGCGGCGGGCGGCGGGTCAGTGGCGGGTTCGGTGTTGGCGGCCTCGGGTGGGGTGCCAGCTCTCGATCACGAGGTGGTCGGGTGGGTCGCCGACCCGGGTGAGCACCACCTCGGTCAGCTCGATCCGGAAGCGGTGCGAGCCGTCCTCGGCGGGCGGCTCCTCGTGCGCCCGGCCGGCGATCTTCGCGTCCCCGTCCCAGGCGGACGGGTCGTCCGGCGGGGTGTCCTCGGTCGGGCTGTGCAGCGCCACTCGAGGGTCACGCAGCAGGTCACGCGCCTTGAGCGCGCCGGCCATGCTGCCCAGCCGCAGCTGTCCGTCGTCGCCGAAGTCGAACTCGGTGCCGCTGATCCGCAGGGAGCCGTCCCGCCGCAGTGTCGCCATCGTGCCGTGTTTGCGGACCGCGAAGCGGGCGCGCACCCGCGCCGCGAACTCGGGCTCCGCCGTCACCAGATCGGACCACCATGTCATGTGCCCGAGTGTGTCCGGAAAACCTGACAACCCGCGGCGCCTTTTCAGCCCACCTGGAAACCGAGCACCTGGGCCAGCATCACCGCCTGCTCGGCGTCGATCCGGGCGCCGGAACGCTGCACCGCCGTCGGATCGAGCGCGGACAGGTCGCTGCCGCGCAGGTCGGCCCGGATCAGCTTGGCGGCGTGCAGCTGGGCGCCGGAGAGGTCCACGCCGGTCAGCGTCGCGCCGGTGAGGTCGGCGCCGGTCAGGTCGACCTCCCGCATCCGTACGTCGGTGATCCGCGCCCCGCGCAGGTCGGCCCCGGCGAGCGTGACGAAGGACCAGTCGCCCCGGTCGACGCGCAGCGGGCGCATGTCGCAGCGGTCGAACGTGCTGCCGACCAGCTTGCAGCCGGTGAACTCGGCCTCGAAGAGGTTGCATTTGCTGAACGAGCACCTGGTGAACGCCGAGTCGGTGTGCCGGGAGGCGTTGAACGCCACGTTGCCGAACACGCAGTCGGTGAAGACCGCGCCGCGGCTGACCGCCTCGGTCAGGTCGACGTGGAAGAACTCGCACCGCACGAAGTGCCGGTCGGCCAGCTCCTCGGCGTACCAGTCCTGCTGGCGGTAGGTGACGTCCTCGACCGGCTCGGGCATGCCACCGACCCTAGTGACACTTCCCGGCCGCGGGTACCGGCGGGTAGGTTCGCGGTCGTGAGTGTCACGGTGAGCACCGACCCCGGCCACGTCGGCTTCGATCCCGCCCGGCTGGCGCGGATCGACGATCACTTCGCCCGGTACGTCGACGACGGCCGGCTCGCCGGCTGGCAGATCGTCGTCAGCCGGCGGGGCGAGATCGCCCACTCCTCGACGTACGGGCTGCGGGACCGGGAGGCCGGTACGCCGGTCGAGCCGGACACGCTCTGGCGCATCTACTCGATGACCAAGCCGATCACCTCGGTCGCCGCGATGATGCTCTGGGAGGAGGGCCGGTTCGAGCTGAACGACCCGGTCAGCCGCTGGCTGCCGGAGTTCGCCGACGTGCGCGTCTACGACCGGGGTTCGGTGCTCAAGCCGTACACCGTGCCGGCGGTCGAGCCGATCCGGATCTGGCACCTGCTCACCCACACGGCCGGCCTGACGTACGGCTTCGCCCAGGTCTCGGTGGTCGACGGCCTGTACCGGGCGGCGGGCTTCGACCTGGGCGTGCCGGCGGGCGCGGACCTGGCGGCGGCCTCGGCCGGGCTGGCCCGGCTGCCGCTGCTGTTCCAGCCGGGCACGAGCTGGAACTACGGCGTCTCCACCGACGTGCTGGGCCGCCTGGTCGAGGTGATCTCCGGGCAGTCGCTGGACGCGTTCTTCGCCGAGCGGATCCTGGGTCCGCTGGGCATGACGGACACCCGCTGGTGGGTGGACGCGGCGGACGCGAAGCGCCTGGCCGCGCTCTACGCCCCGCACCCGGCGACCGGGCAGGCGGTACGCGCCGACGGGGTGGGCCGGGCCGCGCTGGCGGAGCCGACCTGGCACTCCGGCGGCGGCGGGCTGGTCTCCACGGCGGCCGACTACCACCGGTTCACCCAGTTCCTGCTGCGCGGCGGCGAGCTGGACGGCGTGCGCCTGCTCGGGCCGCGGACGGTGCGCTTCATGACCCGCAACCATCTGCCGGGCAACCGGGACCTGGCGTCGTTCTCGCCGGAGGGCTTCGCCGAGACGATCCTCGACGGGATCGGCTTCGGGCTGGGCTTCGCGGTGGTGCTGGACCCGGTGCCGTCGCGGGTGCCGAGCAGCGTCGGCGAGTTCTACTGGGGCGGACTGGCCAGCACCGCGTTCTGGGTGGACCCGGTCGAGGAGGTCACCGCGTTGCTGTTCACCCAGCTGATGCCGTCGAGCACGTACCCGCTGCGCAGCCAGTTGCGCCAGCTCGTCTACTCGGCGATCGTCGACTGAGCCGGTTCGGCGGAACGTCCCGCCGTCCCCCGGTGGGCTGCCTAGCCTGTGAGGCATGAGCGACATCGTCGTGTTCGGCGCCGGCGGGACGGCAGGTTCGCGGATCGCGGCCGAGGCGGTCGAGCGGGGGCACCGGGTGACAGCGGCGGTGCGGCGTCCGGAGGCGGTCGGCTATCTACCCCCCGGCGTACGCACGGTGACCGGCGACGCCACCTCGGCGCGGAGCGTACGCGAACTGGCCGAGGATGCGGACGTGCTGGTGGTGGCCATCGGCGGTGGCGAGCGGGAGCTGTGGCGCGACGCCGCGCGGACGCTGGTCGACACGTTGCGTGAGTTGCCGGACCCACCGCGGGTGATCCACGTCGGCGGCGGCTCGACGCTGCTCACGCCGAAGGGCACCCGTTACCTGGACGAGCCGGACTTCCCGGAGGAGTACCGGGACTCGGCGCACGGCCAGGCCGACGCGCTGGAGTTCTACCGCACCAGCGCGGACGGGGTGACCTGGACGTACGTCTCGCCGCCGCCGCTGGAGTTCCACCCGGGTGAGCGGACCGGGCACTACCGCACCGGCACCGACCACCCGGTGACCGACGCGCAGGGCCGTTCGGTGCTCACCTACGAGGATCTGGCGGTGGCGATCGTCGACGAGATCGAGGATCCCCGGTTCGGCAACGCCCGGTTCACCGTCGCGTACTGACCCGGCGCGTACCGGTTCAGTCGGCCAGCCGGGCCGGGAAGCCGCCGGTGGCGATCGGACCCCACGACTCGATCGTGACGCGGATCAGCGACTTGCCCTGCGCGACCATCGCCGACCGGTACTCGTCCCAGTCGGGGTGCTCGCCGGAGATGCTGCGGAAGTATTCGACCAACGGCTCCAGCGCCTCGGGCAGGTCGAGCACCTCGGCCACGCCGTCGACCTGCACCCACGGGCCGTTCCAGTCGTCGGAAAGCACGCACGCGGAGACGCGCGGGTCGCGGCGGATGTTGGCGACCTTGGCGCGCTCGGGATAGGTGGAGATCACCAGACGGCCCTCGGCGTCCACGCCGCAGGCCACCGGGGAGGACTGCGGACGACCGTCGGAGCGGGTGGTCATCAGCACGACGTGGTGGCGGGGGCGGAGGAACTCGATCAGGGCGTCCCGGTCGACCCGGGTGTTCTTCGCGATGCTGCGTGCCATGCCCTCGGTTCTACCAGGCACGCCCGTCGTTCTCAGCGTGGACGCCCTGCGGACCGCTGCGCCGGGACCTGCTCCGGCACGCGCGGGCGCGCCGAGGGCCGCCAGGCGCGGCCGTTGGCGTAGATGACCCGGAAACCGAGGTACGCGGCGAGCGGTGCCCAGTGCGCCGAGCGCATCCGCACCTCGGCGGCGTTGTGCCGCTGACCGTTGGCGAGCACGTCGAGCAGCACCGTCTCGAAGGCGGCCGACTCGACCCAGTCCACCTCGCGGGTGAAGCCGCAGATCAGGGCCGCGCCGGTGACGTCGAGGAACTCGCGTAGCGTGGCGTCGGAGGCACGCAGCACCGAGCAGCTGCCGAAGTAGAGGCGGCGGCCCTCGCAGCGGCCGGCCATCCGCTCGGCCACGTCCGACAGCTCGACCGAGTCCCAGTCGGTGAGGCAGAGCCGGCTCGGCTCGCCGTGCATGGCGAAGAAGCCCACCCGGTGGTCCGCGTACTGCTTGAGCAGCCACCTGTCGACGAAGTAGAACAGCTCGTCACGGGTGGCCGCGTCCTTGTGGATGTAGCGGATGCGGCCGAGTCGTTCGAGCAGGTCGAGCGTGGGCAGGACGGATCCTCGTTCGTTGAGGTCGCGGTGCCACTGCCCCTCGACGCAGAACACGCCGCCACGCGCCAACGCCCACCTCCCCGCCCGTCGAGGTCGCCGCCCGGGTCCGGGAGCAGACGTTACCGCTCACCTCCGACGGGCGACACCCGGCGGCGCGTACGCAAACAGGCAGTATTCACAGCTGATATCCAGCAAACGACCGATGTGAGAACAATTTCGGCTAATCACCACGAAGAATCCTCGCACCTGTCACGGTGAGAGAGACGGGACGTACCGGTCGATGTGCCCGTCCCATCCCAGTTCCGCTCTGACATCAGGAGGACTCTGTGCGCGTCAACACCCTGAAGCGGGCGGCGGTCGCGTTCGCGCTGGCCCTGCCCGGCGCCGCCGTGGCGACAGTCGTGGCCGCGCCACCGGCGCACGCCGACGGCTGCTACACCTGGAAGCGGACGCTGTCCCAGGGAAGCTCCGGCGCCGAGGTCCGGCAGCTCCAGATCCGGGTGGCCGGCTGGGCCGCGTACGGCGGCATCGTCCGGGTCGACGGTGTGTACGGCCCGGAGACGGCCGCCGCGGTCAAGCGCTTCCAGGCCGCGTACGGGCTGCGCGCCGACGGCGTGGCCGGACCGCAGACGTTCGCCAAGATCTACGACCTGCAGAAGGACAGCGACTGCACGCCGAAGCACTTCAGCTACGCCGAGCTGGACAACGGCTGCGGCAAGGGCGGGTGGGCCGGCGGCCCGCTCTCCTCGTCGGCCACCCGGGAGAACGCGCTGCGCACCATGTGGAAGCTGGAGGCGCTGCGGCGCAGCCTCGGCGACAAGCCGCTCTACGTGACCAGCGGGTTCCGCAGCATCGCCTGCAACCGGCAGGTCGGCGGCGCCGCGGACAGCCAGCACCTCTACGGCACCGCGGCCGACCTGATCGCCAAGCACCGCAGCCTCTGCGACATCGCCCGATCCGCCCGTGACCAGGGCTTTAGCGGCATCTACGGGCCCGGCTACCCGGACCACGACGACCACACGCACGTGGACTCGCGGCGGGAGAACAACCGGGACAAGGTGGCGAACACCAGGGACTGGTCCGCCCCGGACTGCGGAGTCAAGTGAGGCGGTGACGGCGGCCCGGCACGGGGGTGGGGGCTCCCCGGCCGGGCCGCCGTCGGCATGCTCCGGCACGACCGACGCCGCTCCGCGACGGGGCGTCTACGCGACCGGAACCGGGCGCCGGGCGTCAGCTCACCCCGGGCCGGTGGCCCGGAGGCAGGCGGTCCGCCCGGAACCGGGCGGCGGGGGTCAGCTCGCCCGGGGCCAGCGGGGCCGGGCGGTGGGAGCCGACCGGGCGGCGACGGGCCGCAGACCGGGCCGCACCGGTGGCGCGGCGACCCGCGGGACCGGACCGCGCGCCGCCTGAGCCGCGGCGGCGGGACGGGCGACCTGCCCCGGCACGGGCCGGCCGGCCTGACCGGGTACGCCCGGCCGCGTCACCTGTCCGGCCGGGCGGGCCACCTGCCCCGGGCCCGGACGGGCGCCGGACGGCCCGGTCAGCACGAACGGGAAGGGCACGTGCACGAACGGGTTGCCGTGCCGGATCAGCGCGTCGATCTGACGGTCGTTGAGACCGTGTGTCTCCAGCACGCGCCGGCCCCAGCGATGCAACCGGCAGGGGAACGACGACCCGTCGTTGCGGCACTTCGGCCCCGCGGGCCACTCCTCGGC
Source organism: Micromonospora sp. ANENR4 (assembly GCF_015354395.1). NCBI lineage: Bacteria > Bacillati > Actinomycetota > Actinomycetes > Micromonosporales > Micromonosporaceae > Micromonospora > Micromonospora sp. ANENR4. The sequence continues at coordinate 76,047 of NZ_JADKYQ010000003.1, read as the reverse complement.
GGCATGCACCACCACCGCCCGGACCGCGAGGCGGACGTCCTCGGGGGTCAACGGTGCCGGTACCGGCACCTCGCCCAGGATCTGGTCGATGGGATCCGTCGACTGCTCACCAACTCGCACGGCAGGCCTCCCGCAGCTCGGCAGCGGTACGGCGGAACGGCCGCACCACATCCTCGACCACTGGTACGGCCGGGAAACGGCAGCAGTTCAATCCCGCCACGCGGCGCGTCAGACCAGGCCGGCGTCCTGGACCAGCAGGGCCACCTGCACGCGGTTGTTCAGGTCGAGCTTCGTCAGCAGCCGCGACACGTACGCCTTCACCGTCGCCACGCTCATGAACAGCTCGGCGGAGATCTCCGCGTTGGTGCGGCCCCGGCCGAGCAGCACCGCGACCTCCCGCTCCCGCTCGGAGAGCCCGTCGAGCAGTTGTACCGCCCGCTCCCGTTTCGGGTCCGGGCTCGCCACCGGCGCGGTACCGGTGACGTGCGCGATGAGCTTGCGGGTCACCGCCGGGGACAGCGTCGCCTCCCCCGCCGCGACCCGGCGTACCGCCGCCACGATCTCGGCCGGCGGGGTGTCCTTGAGCAGGAAGCCGCTCGCCCCGGCGCGCAGCGCACGCAGCACCTGCTCGTCGGCGTCGAACGTGGTGAGCACCAGCACCTCGGGCGGTTCCGCTGTGGCACGCAGCGCCTCGGTGGCGGCCAGCCCGTCGACCCGGGGCATCCGGATGTCCATCAGCACCACGTCCGGGGCGTACGCGGCGACCGCCGCCGGCACCTCGGCGCCGTCGGTGGCCTCGCCGACCACCGCCAGGTCGGGTACGCCGCCGAGGATCATCGACAGCGCGCCTCGGACCAGCGGGTCGTCGTCGACGATCAGCACCCGCACCGGCGCGCTCACCGGGTCGCCGCCCAGGGCAGCCAGGCGGTCAGCCGGAACCCGCCGTCGGCGTCCCGCCCGTGCTCGAGCCGGCCACCGGCGAGCGTGACCCGCTCGGCGATCCCGACCAGCCCGGTGCCGGCACCGGGAATGGCGGTGGGCGACGCGCCCACCGGCCACGGGTTGTGGAGCTCCACCGCGAGCCCGTCCCCCGGGCCGCCAGCGAGCCGGACCGTCACCACCGCGCCCGGTGCGTGCTTGCGGGCGTTGGTCAGCCCTTCCTGCACGATCCGGTACGCGCTGCGCCCGATCGCGGCGGGCACCGCCTCCGGCTCGATCACCTCGTCGACCACGGCGACCCGTACCCCGGCGTCGCGGCTCTCGGCGACCAGCGCGGGCACGTCGGCCAGCGTGGGCTGCGGCCGTTCCGGCGTGGCCTCGGAGCCGACCTCGGCCCGCAGCACGCCGATCACCTCGCGCAGGTCCTGGAGCGCGGCGTGCGCGCTGGCCCGGATAACCCCGGCCGCCCGCGCCACCTCCTCCGGCGGCGCGTCCGGCCGGAACTCCAGCGCGCCCGCGTGCAGGCTGAGCAGGGAGATCCGGTGGGCGAGCACGTCGTGCATCTCGCGGGCGATCCGGCCGCGTTCGAGCTGCCGGGCCTGGTCGAGCCGGAGTTGCTGCTCGGCCTCGGCCCGCTCGGCCCGGTCCCGCAGGGACAGCACCAGCTGGCGGCGGGCGCGGACGAACAGCGCCCACGCCACCACCACGCAGATGAACAACGCGGTCCAGATCACCGAGCCCCAGAACGGCATCGTCGGGTCGGGCCGGACCGCGAGGTAGACCGGCAGGCTCAGCAGATTCCAGCCGACCAGGGCCAGGCCCACCGGTAGCGGCCGGTGCACGAGCACGGTGAACGTGATGATCAGCAGCGCCGCGCCGGAGGTGACCGAGAAGAGCGCCAGCGGCGCGGTGGCCACCGCCAGCCCGACCGGCCAGCGCCGGCGCAGCCAGAGCGCACCGCTGACGAGCAGGCCGACGAGCACGTCGACCTCCTCCAACCAGGCCGGACCGGCGTTGAGCCCGAACTCCGGGGTGGCGCTGGTGACGTCGCCGTGTGCGAGCAACACCCAGAGGATCGCGATCACGAACACCACGCTGTCCACGAACCAGTCCCGCGGCGTCCGCCGGGCGGCTCGGGCGGGCACCAGGGAGCCCGGCAGGAGCCAGGGATGATCGGGTACGGCGGCGCTGGTCACCAGTCCATGCTAGGAAGCCTTCCGGCCCGGCTACCAGCTACCAAAGTCGACGCCTGCGGTGAACCGAGGTCGACGGCGGCGCCGACCGCCGGCCGCAGCGCGTGACCGGGTGGCCCCGGCAGGCTCGACGGCATGATCGAAGTCGACCAGCTCACCAAGCGGTACGGCCCGCACACCGCCGTCGAGGACGTCACGTTCCGGTGCGAACCGGGTTCGGTGACCGGTTTCCTCGGGCCGAACGGCGCCGGGAAGTCCACCACGATGCGGATGATCTGCGGGATGACGCCGCCCACCTCGGGCGGCGCCACAGTCGGTGGCCGCCCCTACCGGCAGCTGCCCAACCCGGGGCGGGAGATCGGCGTGCTGCTCGACGCCTCGGCGCAGCACGCCGGGCGGACCGGCCGGGAGACGCTCACGCTCGCCGCCCGGACCATGGGCGTGGACCGAGGTCGGGTGGCGGCGGCACTCGACCAGGTCGGCCTGAACGACACCGCGGCCCGGCGCCGCGTCGGCGCGTACTCCCTGGGCATGCGGCAGCGGCTCGGCCTGGCGCTGGCGCTGCTGGGCGACCCCCGGGTCCTGATCCTGGACGAGCCGGCAAACGGCCTCGACCCGGAGGGGATCTTCTGGATGCGCGGCCTGCTGCGCGACTTCGCCGACCGGGGCGGCACGGTGCTGCTCTCCTCGCACCTGCTGCGCGAGGTGGAGGCGGTGGCCGACCGGCTGGTGGTGATCGGCGGCGGCCGGGTGGTCGCCCAGGGCGGCAAGGACGAGCTGCTCGCCGGCGCCGGCACCCTCGTGCGGGCCCGCGACGCGCACGCCCTGCGCCTGACGCTGGATCGGGCCGCGCTGCCCGCCACCGCCGGCACCGACGGCGGCTTCGTGGTCCGGGCCGAGCCGGGCGAGGTCGGCCAGGCCGCGGCGGACGCCGGACTGGTCCTCACCGAGCTGCGCCCGGCCGGCAGCGGCGGCCTGGAACAACTCTTCCTCACCCTCACCGCCGGCGCGTCGACCAAGGAGGCCGTCCGATGACCACCGCCACCCGTACCCCCGCGCCGCCGCGTCCCGAGGCCGCCGTCGCCGGACCGACGCTGGCCCGGCTGACCGCCGTCGAACTGCGCAAGCTCGCCGACACCCGGGCCGGACGCTGGCTGCTGATCACGATCGGGCTGATCGCCGCCGTGATCGTGGTGGTGCAGCTGTTCGTCGTGGACGCGGCCGACCAGACGTTCACCGCCTTCTTCACCCCGTCGCTGCTGCCGGTCGGGCTGCTGCTGCCGGTGCTCGGCATCCTCTCCATCACCGGGGAGTGGTCGCAGCGCAGCGCGCTCACCACGTTTGCGCTGGTGCCGCGCCGGGAACGGGTGATCGTCGCCAAACTCGTCGCGGTGGTGCTCGCCGCGCTCGCCTCGGTGCTGGTCAGCCTGGCCGTCGCCGCCGTCGGCACGCTCGCCGCCCGCGCCACCGGCGGGGCGGGCGCCTGGACGTTCGACTGGCAACTGCTGCCGCACGCGGCCGTGTTCCAGGTGGTGAACGTGCTGATGGGCGCCGCCTTCGGCCTGCTGCTGCTGAACACGCCGCTGGCGATCGTCGCCTACCTGCTGCTGCCCACCGTGTGGAGCCTGCTCGCCGCGATGATCTCGGCGCTGCGCGAGCCGGCCCGCTGGCTGGACACCTCGTACACGATGGAGCCGCTGCTCGGCGCCGAGATGACCGGCGGGCAGTGGGGCCGGCTCGGCGTCTCGCTCGCCGTCTGGGTGCTCCTGCCGCTGGTCGCCGGTCTGGTCCGCACCATGCGCCGGGAGGTGTCCTGACCGTGGCCGCCCGGCAACCCGGCGAGGACGTCGTGGTCGACGGCGGACGCGGCGAGCTGGTGTTGATGTGGGCGGGATTCCCGCTGCTGGGGGCAGGTCTGGGCGCCGGGCTGACCGCGCTGTCCGGCTGGATCGCCGGGCTGTCCTGGTTTCCGTTCCAGGGCCTGTTCGAGCTGCTCGCCCGGTGGCCGGACGAGCGGTCGTACCCGATCGGGGCCGCTGTGGGCCTGCTCGGCGGCCTGTTCCTGGCGGTGGTGGCGGTCCGCGAGCGGCTGACCGTCACGGTCGGGCACCGGACGGTACGGCTGCACCGCGACGGGCACGGCCGGGAGCTGGCCCGCGCCGACGTGGCGGGGGTGTTCGTCGACGGAAAGGCACTGGTGCTGCTGGACACCGCCGGTGGCGAGCTGGCCCGGGAGAAGTCCGACCTGGACACCGAGCGGCTGCGGGAGGCGTTCACCAGGCAGGGCTGGCCGTGGACCGGCCAGGACCCGCACCGGGACGCGTACCGGCGGTGGGTGGAAGGGCTGCCCGGCCTGCCGCCCGGCGCGGACGCCCTGCTACGCGCCCGGCAGCGGGCGCTCGACGGCGGCCACGACGCCGAGACCCGGGAGCTGCACGGGGAGCTGGCCCGGCTCGGCGTCGTGGTCCGCGACGAGGGCAAACGGCAGTACTGGCGGCTGGTGGCCGGCCCACCGCCGGGCTGACCGCCGCGGTCGCGCTGCGATCTTCGCGCCGAGCATCTACGTTCGTCCATACGGGTGCGGCTCGCCGGACGGCGGCGGCCCGGCCGGAGTACGTCGGTGCGACGGGAGGAACCGGCATGGCCGTGGGACAGGGCATCTTCCGGCGCAAGCCGGTCGAGCAGATCGCCGACGAGACCGACGCGGGCCTCTCCCGCGAACTGGGGTTGTGGCAGCTCACCGCGATCGGGGTCGGCGGCATCATCGGCGCGGGCATCTTCGCGCTGGCCGGGGCGGTGGCGAACGAGACCGCCGGCCCGGCCGTGCTGGTGTCGTTCCTGATCGCCGGTCTGGCCAGCGCCGCCGCCGCGCTTTCGTACGCGGAGTTCGCCGGCATGATCCCCAAGGCCGGGTCGGCCTACACCTACGGGTACGCGGTGCTGGGCGAGGCGGTCGGCTGGTTCATCGGCTGGGACCTGCTGCTGGAGTACACGGCGATCGTCGCCGTCGTGGCCATCGGCATCTCCGGCTACTTCGGCTTCCTCGTCAACGAGCTGGGCGCGGACCTGCCGGCCTGGATGCTCGGCGCGCCCGGCACCGGCGACGGGCACCGGGTGGACCTGTTCGCGGTGGTGCTCTGCCTGCTCATCGCGTTCCTGCTGACCCGGGGCATCAAGGCCGCCGCGCGGTTCGAGACGTTCGTGGTGGGCCTCAAGGTCGCCGTCGTGCTGCTGGTGATCGTGGTCGGCTTCTTCCACGTGAAGACCGCCAACTACTCGCCGTTCTTCCCGTTCGGCGTCGGCGGCGCGATCACCGGCGCGGCCACCGTCTTCTTCGCCGTCTTCGGGTACGACGCGATGAGCACCGCCGCGGAGGAGTCACGGGACGCCCGCCGGCACATGCCCAAGGCGATCATCTGGTCGCTGGTCATCTCGATGGTGCTGTACGTGCTGGCCACGCTGGTGCTCACCGGCATGCAGAACTACCGGGACATCGACCCGGAGAGCGGCTTCTCCTCCGCGTTCGCCTCGGTCGGGCTCTCCGGACTGGCCAGTGTGATCGCGGTCGGGGCGATCATCGGCATCCTCACCGTGATGTTCACGTTCATGCTCGGCGTGACCCGGGTGTGGTTCTCGATGAGCCGGGACGGGCTGCTGCCCGGCTGGTTCGCCAAGGTCCACCCGGTACGCCGGGTGCCGACCCGGGTCACCTGGATCGTCGGTGTCGGCTCGGCGCTGATCGCCGGTTTCCTGCCGATCCGGCAGGCCGCCGAGCTGACGAACATCGGCATCCTGCTGGCGTTCGTGGTGGTGTGCGTGGCGGTGATCGTGCTGCGCTACCGCCGCCCGGACGCGCCGCGGACGTTCCGGCTCCCCGGCATGCCCGTGGTGCCGGCGATCGGCGTGGTGTTCTCGATCTGGCTGATCACGTTCCTCGACCCGGTGACGTGGCTGCGGTTCGGCGCCTGGTTCCTGCTCGGCGCGGTCGTCTACGCGCTGTACGGCTACCGCCGTTCGGCGCTGGCCCGGCGCGACGAGGACACCGCCGACCGGGCCCGCTGACCGCCGCGTCACCTCAGCCGTCGAGCAGTCGCAGGCCGATCGGGTCCACGTCGCGCGTGGTGTTGCCGAGCACCACCACGCCCCGGCCGGCGGCCCGGTCGAAGCCCAGGATCGCCCGGAAGCCAGCGGTTCCCCCGTTGTGCCAGACGATCTCCCGGTCGCCGTGCCGGCTGGTGAACCAGCCGTACCCGATCCGGCCGTCGTCCCCGGCGTCGAAGCGGGGCATGGCGGCGTCGGCGCCGGGGGCGGTGCCGGCGAGCATCGCGGCGGTGAGCCGGGCCAGGTCCTCGGCCGTGGACCAGATTCCGACGCCGGCCGGGGCGTAGCCCGCGCCCAGCCACGGGTCGGCGGCGCGGCCGGCGGCGGTGGCGCCCTCGGCCCGCCCGGCCGGCAGGTGCCCGGCCTCGGTGGCGGCCAGCGTGGCGGTCATGCCCAGCGGACCCAGCACGTCCCGGCGCAGCAGTTCCGGGTAGCCGACGCCGGCCCGGGCCGCCAGCGCCTGGCCGAGCAGCGCCGCGCCGAAGTTCGAGTAGGAGACGGTGCCGCGGTCTCCGCCCGGCTCGGTGTTCGCGGCGACGGCGACGATCCGGTCCACGTCGTAGCCGGCGTACGCGTTTCCGGCCGTGGACGCCGCCCACCACATGCGGATCGTCGCACCCGTGGAGTCGAGTGCCAGCCGGGGCAGCCCGGCCCGGTGACTGGCGAGTTCGGCGAGCGTGACGCCGCCGGCCGGACCGGTCACGCCGGGCAGGACGGCGGCCAGCCGGTCGTCGGGGTCGACCGCACCGGCCGCCACCTGCCGGGCCAGGAGCATCCCGGTGAGCGGCTTGGCGATCGAGCCGATCTCGAAGGGCGTGCCCGGTTCGACGGCCGGCCCGCCGCGCGCCCGTTCGCCGAGGCCCGCGACGCGGACCCGGTCGCCCTCGATCACGGCGACCGCGAGGCCGCGCAGCCCTTCGGTGTCGTCGACGGCGGCTCGGACCGTCGCGGCCAGGTCCGCGTCGCCTGTCTGCTGCGGGCCCAGGCGCGGTGGCCGGGGCTTCCGGACGGCGGCCACGGCCGTGGCGGCGAGGCCGGCGGCGACGGCGAGAACGATCGGGGTACGCATGGTGCTGCCTTCCGTCGGGGTGGATGTCCGGATCAGCGGCGGGCTGCGGTGAGGATGGCCAGCAGCGGCACCACCCGCTCGGGCGGGATGTCGTAGCGCCCTCGGGCACCGCTGCGCAGCCAGCCGGCGGCGGCGAGTTGCCGCAGGTGATGATGGAGCTGACCGGTGGTGCCGAGCCCGTCGAGGTCGGCCAGTTCGGCGGTGCCGTGCCGCCCGCCGAGGATCTCCCGCAGCAGCCGCAGCCGCACCGGATGCGCCAGCGCCGTAAGCGTGCCGGCCAGTGCCGCCCAGTCGTCGTCGAGCAGGTCGTCGACTGTGGAGCCGTACTGCCAGTCGTAGTGCCGGTCCCCGGTGCGGACAGTGCCGGTGTAGAGCACCGCCCCGGTGCCGTCGGCGGGTATCCGCTGTTTCAGGCCGCCGAGCGCCCAGAGGGCGTCGGCCGGCGCGACCTCGCCGGTCGCCGCGCCGGCTCCGGCGTCCCGCTCGCCGACGAGCCGGGCCACCTGGGCCTCCAGGGCCGCGAGCCGTTCCTCCACGCTTGCCACGGCAGCGATAGTACGGAAGTACGTACTTACGTGCAAACAAACAAACGTGCGGAGCTGCCGGTGCCGCTACTTCTGCTGGCGCGTTTCCGGTATCAGAACGAACTGTTCGGGCATGTTCTCCGTACACACGTGTGGTTCGTGACGTCTACCTCGGAGGCATGGTGTCCGCACTTCGAACTGATCCATTCGCGGGGGCGATTCTCCAGGTCGGCGTACTCGCGGCCCTGGCCGGCACGGTCGGCCTGAGCGCGTACGGCTGGCTTGCCGGTCTGCTCTTCGGGGTGGTGATGGTCGCGGCGCTCGGATACGGGCTGCGCCGCTCGGGCGCGGACCGGCTCGGGCCTGCGGACTGGGTGACGCTGACCCGGGCGACGCTCGCCGGTGGCGTTGCCGCGCTGACCGTCGACTCGTTCCGCGAGCCGATCGTGGTGCCGGTGCTCGTCGTGCTGAGCGCGGTGGCGCTGTCGCTGGACTGGGTCGACGGGCAGGTGGCTCGGCGTACCGGCACGGTGAGCGCGCTGGGGGCCCGGTTCGACATGGAGGTCGACTCCTTCCTGGTCCTGGTCCTCTGCGGATACGTCGCCGACCAGGTGGGCGCCTGGGTGCTGGTGATCGGCGCGATGCGGTACGTCTTCGTCGCCGCCGGCTGGGTGCTGCCCTGGATGCGCGGTTCGCTGCCGCCGCGCTACTGGCGCAAGGTGGTGGCCGCCACGCAGGGCATCGCGCTGGCGGTGGTGGCGGCGGGCGTCCTGCCCCGGCTGCTCGCAGTCGCGGTGCTTCTCGGCGCGCTCGCGATGCTCGTCGAGTCGTTCGGCCGTGACGTCGCCTGGTTGTGGCGGCACCGCGTACGGCCGGCGCCGCGCGCGCTCCCGGCCGCGCCGGTCTCCCCCGCACCGGCGGGTCACCGGCCCGAGTGGACGCCGGGCGTGCGGATCGCCCGGCAGCCCGCCGAGGTCGGCGGTCGGCACCGGTGACCGACCTGTCCCGCGCGGCGGACGACGACGCCGGCACCACGACCGAGGGCGACCGGGTCCCGGACCGCACCACTCCGGACACCGACACACGCGAGGACGGCGGCGCCCCGGACGCCGATACAGCCGACGCCCGGCAGACCGGCCGCCGGCGTACCCGGCGGGTGCTCGCCGCGATGGTCACCGCGCTGGCTGCCGTGCTCGTGCTGGTGGCACTCGTCGCGCCGAGCGAGGTCAACGAATTCACCCCCCGCGCGTTCCTGCGCATCCCGGTGGAAGGGCTGATCGGCGTCGCCCTGCTGCTGGTCCTGCCGCCGCGTCCGCGCCGGGTGGTGGCCACGATCCTCGGCGCGCTGCTCGGTCTGGTCCTCGTCCTCAAGGTCACCGACCTCGGGTTCTCGCTGGTGCTGGACCGCCCCTTCGACCTGATCGCCGACTGGACGTTCCTCGGCGCGGGCGCGGAGTTCCTGTCCGAGTCGTACGGCCGGACCGCCGAGGTGGGCGCGGTGGCGCTGGCCGTGGTCGCCGTCCTCGCCGTACCGCTGCTGGTGACGCTGTCGGTGCGGCGGCTGACCCGGGTGGTGGCCGGCCACCGGCGGGTCACCGCGCGCGCGACCACCGCGTTCGCCGCCGCCTGGGTGGTCTGCGCCGTGCTCGGCGCACAGATCGTGCCGGGCGTCCCGGTCGCCGCCGACACGGTGGCGTCCGGTCTCTACGACCGGGCCCGGCAGGTACGGGCGGGCCTCAACGACCAGGAGACGCTGAACACGCAGCTCGCCGGCGACCCGTTCCAGAACGTGCCGGGCGACGAGTTGCTGACCGCGCTGCGCGGCAAGGACGTGCTGTTCACGTTCGTGGAGAGCTACGGCCGGGTCGCGCTGGAGGACCCGGACCTCGCGCCGGAGGTGGACGCCGTCCTGGACGAGGGGACCCGGCAGTTGCGCGCGGCCGGATACGGCAGCCGCAGCGCGTTCCTCACCTCGTCCACCACCGGCGGCGGAAGCTGGCTCGCGCACGCCACCCTGATGAGCGGCATCCGGGCGGACAACCAGTTGCGCTACACCAACCTGGTCCGCAGCGACCACCTGACCCTCAACGGCGCGTTCAAGCGCGCCGGCTGGCGGACCACGCTGGTCATGCCGGCACTCACCCGGGCCTGGCCGGAGGCCGACTTCTTCTCCCCCGACCAGGTGTACGGGGTGAAGGAACTCGGCTACCGGGGGCCGCTGTTCAGCTTCTCCTCACCGCCGGACCAGTACACGCTGTCGACGTTCCAGCGCCGCGAGCGCGGACCCGGACATGCGCCGGTGATGGCCGAGATCCCGTTGCTGTCCAGCCACATCCCGTGGACGCCGGTGCCGCCGCTCGTGGACTGGGACGACGTCGGCGACGGCTCGGTGTACAAGGGGACCGCGCGCGCCGACCGCTCGGCGGAGGGCACCCGGGAGGCGTACCGGCAGTCGGTGGTCTACACGCTGCGCACGCTGATCTCCTACGTGCAGCGCTACGGTGACGAGAACCTGGTGCTCGTGTTCCTCGGCGACCACCAGCCGGCCCGGGCGGTCACCGGCGAGGGAGCCGGCAAGGACGTGCCGATCACCGTCGTCGCCAAGGACCCGGCAGTGCTCGACCGCATCGCCGGGTGGGGCTGGCAGGACGGCCTCAACCCCGACCCGCAGGCCCCGGTCTGGCCGATGGAGTCGTTCCGCGACCGGTTCCTGCACGCGTTCGGACCGAAGTCCACCACTCACAGTTAGGGATGTCGTGACGATGCTCGCGCGGGCCTGGGGGATCACCCGTTCCCTGGCCGTCTACCACGGACAGCCGGCCAAGCACCGGCGTGCCCGGCAGCTCTACGGGCAGTTCCTCTCCCCCGGCGACCTCGGCTTCGACATCGGCGCGCACGTCGGCGGCCGGGTCCGCACCTGGCGACGGCTGGGCGCGCGCGTCGTGGCGGTGGAGCCGCAGCCGGACTGCCTGCGGGTGCTGCGCCTGGGCTTCGGGCGGGACGCCGACGTGACGATCGAGCCGACGGCTGTCGGCGCCCGGTCCGGGAGCGCGCGGCTGGAGCTGTCCAGCGCGACTCCGACGGTGTCCACCATGTCGTCGTCGTGGATCGAGTCGGTCACCGCCGATCCGAGCTTCGCCGGGGTCCGCTGGGACCGGTCGGTCGAGGTGCCGGTGGTGACGCTGGACGACCTGATCGAGCGGCACGGCGTACCGGCGTTCTGCAAGGTCGACGTCGAGGGCTTCGAGGTCGACGTGCTGGCCGGGCTGAGCCGTCCGGTGCGCGGGCTGTCGTTCGAGTACCTGCCGCCCGCGCACGACTCCGCGCTGGCCGCGTTGGAGCTGGTGGAACGGCTGGGCGCGTCGGCGGGTGGCTACCGCTACAACTACTCGCCCGTGGAGACCATGCGGTTCGCCAGTGATCGGTGGCTGGACGCGGCCGAGCTGGTGCGCCTGCTGGAGACGTACCGCCCGGCCGGTCGTTCCGGCGACGTCTACGCCCGGCTGGCGGCCTCCTGAGCGGCGCCGTCAGAATCGGTACGCGGTGTGGTACTCGGGCACCAGCACGCGGCTGCGCGGCGAGACCCGGCGCACCTCGGCGACGAGGGCGTCGAGGCGTTCCCGGTCGCTGTCGGCGACAGTCGGCGGGTTGGTGAGCGGCGTCTCGAAGTTGTCCCAGTGCACCGGCACCACGACCTTCGGGCGGTCCAGCGCGGCCATCAGCCGGGGCACGTAGTCGGCGGTCGCCGTGGTGGCGGCGGAGGCGACCATCGCCACGTCCGGGGCGAGTCCGCTCAGCTTGCGCTCGTCGAAGTCGCTGGCGCCCATGAAGAACACGGACGGGCCGCCGTCGATCCTGATCTGGTACGCCAGCGTGTCGCCCTCGGGCAGGTCGGCGATCGTCTCCGGACGCGGCGGCCGGGTGACCCGTACCCCGGGGAAGGCCATCGACCAGGTGGGATTCCGGCTGTGCAGCGAGCCGACCACCTCCACCGTGTACCCGTCGAAGTCGAGCACCTCGCCGCCCTTGACCGGGGCCAGTTGCCCGGCCGGCAGTCCGTACGCCAGGCCGAGGTGATACGCGGTGAGCGTGCCGAAGACCCGGGCACCGGTCCGGGCGGCGATGTGCGGCACGTCGTTGAAGTGGTCCCAGTGGGTGTGGGTGACGAAGACGTTCTCCGCCCGGTCGGCGAGCCGGTCGACCACGTCGGCGGCCACTGTCAGCCGGGTGTCGGGGTTGAACGGCTTCCGGAACAGCCCGGTGTCGTACCGGCTCAGGTACGGGTCGACGAGCACCGTCCGGTCCCCCATGTCGATCCGCCAGCCGGAGGTACCCCACCAGCGGAAGCTCACCGCGCCGCCGCGTCGCGTACCGCCGGCGGCACGGCTCGGCGCGGCGACGGGGCTCGGCCCGGCGGCGCGGGCCGGGGCGCCGACGACGAGTCCGGCGGTGGTGACGGCGGCGGCGCCGACCGCGGTGTCGCGTAGCAGTCGACGGCGGGCGTAGCCGGACGGCTGGTTCTCGGGCATGTGTCGTCCTCCCCGTTCGGGATCGGTGATCGGTAGGCCCAGACCACCACCCCGCCGGCGCCGATGTCCAAGATCGACGAGCGCAACGACCGATATCCGGACCGATATCACCGCAGGCCAGGCCGGTGGCCCGGCCCGGATCAACGCAACGAATCGACGGCGGTCCGGGCCGCCTCCCCCATCGCCAGGTCCACGTCGATCCGGCGGGCGGCCAGCCGTTCGGTGCGTACCGCCACCGCTATCGCGTACCTGCGGCCGTCGGGGTACTCCGCGACGCCGGCTTCGAGGTGCAGTCCCGGCAGGGTGCCGGTCTTCCCGGCGACCCGGACCCCGGGTGGGAAACCGGCGGCCAGCCGGGTCCAGAAGAGCTGCCGTGCCATCAGCTCCCGGACCATGGCGCACGCGGGCGCCGGGCCGGCCTCGTCCCGCCACACCAGGCGGAGCAGCCGGGTCAGCTCCCGGGCGGTGCTGGAGCTGGTGTGCTCGGGGTCGAAGACCCGCATCGCGCGGACCTGTTCGGGCGACAGGGTGGGGAAGATCCGCGCGAAGTCCGCCTCGGTGCGTGCGCCCACGTCGGAGAGCATCGTCTCGACGAGTTGCCGGGGGCCGCCGACGATCCGGGTGCGCGGCAGGTCCAGCTCCGCGGCCAGCATCGGCAGCACGTCCGCCCCGATCCGGCGCAGCAGCAGGTCGGCCGCCGTGTTGTCACTCACCGACATGGCCAGGTACGCGAGGTCGCGCAGGGAGACCTCCACGTCGTCGGCGCAGCCGGCCACACCCCAGCCGCCGAGCCGGTCGGCGGCACCGACGAGCACCCGTTCGGTCGGGTCGAGCTGGCCGGCGGCCGCCTGCCGGGCGAACTCCAGCACCACCATGATCTTGAAGATGGAGGCGATGACGATCTGCTCGTCGGCGCGCAGCGCCACCTCACCGCCGGTCGGGTCGTCCACGTCCACGACGTGCAGGCAACCCCGCACCCCGGCCCGCCCGAAGATCTCCCCGACCCGTTCCGCCACATCCACGCCGACACGGTAACCAGCGGCGACGCTAGGGTGCGCGGATGGACCTGCTGCGGCACCTGCGGCATTTCGTGGTGGTCGCCCGGGAACTGCACTTCGGCCGGGCCGCCGAGACGCTGGGCATGGCACAGCCGCCGCTGAGCCAGTCGATCCAGCGGTTGGAGCGGGAGCTGGGCGTCACCCTGTTCGACAGGTCACAGCGCCAGGTCGGCCTCACCACCGCCGGCCAGTTGCTGCTCGGCGAGGCCGACGAGCTGCTGGCCGGTGAACGCCGGCTGCGTCACCTCGCCGACCGGGTCCGCCGGGGCGCGCTCGGGGTGCTGCGTGCCGGCGTACCCCCGGAGACCCCGGCCGTGACGTTGCGCGCGCTGCTCGACGCGCTCGCGGCCCGCGCGCCCGGGCTCGCCCTCGACCTGCACGAACTGACGAGCGCCGAGCAGCACCGGATGCTCGCGGACGGGCGGCTGGACGTCGGCCTGCTGCACCATCCGGTCGACGGGGCCGGGCTGCGCTTCGGTGAGCCGGTGGACGTACCTGTGGGTGTGCTGCTGCCCCGGGCCTCGCCACTGGCCCGACCGCGGGAGATCGCGCTCGCCGATCTGGCCGGCATGGACCTGGTCACCGCGCCACCGGCCACCGCTCCGGGCTGGCACGAGCATCTGCTGACCGTGTGCCGGCAGCACGGTTTCGCCCCGGCCCGGGTCCGCCCCGCGCGCAACCCGGAGTTCCTGTTCGGTCTGCTCCTCGCCGGCGGCGCGGTCGCCGTCGAGCCCGCCGCGCTGGCCCGCCGGGAACCACGTGTCGCGTGGCGGCCGATCACCGGTACGCCGCTGGTCCGGCGGATCTCCGCGGCCTGGCCGATCCGTGCGGCGCACCCCGCCGCGCCGATGTTCGGCCACCTCGCCACCGAGACGCTCGCCGCGCCCGACGAACCGGGCGGGCCGGCGCTCCTCGCCCCGGCGGCCCGGCCGTGGCCGGTGCTGTTCGAGGCCGGCCGGGACGAGAAGTTGGCCCGCTGACCTCCCGCAGTTCACCCCGATCCGACTAACATAGCTGATCATGAATATCAAGTGCGTCACCCGCTCGCGACCCGGGCGGCTGATCGCGGCGGTCGTGCTCACCGTCGCGGTCGCGTTCCCGCTCGGCGTCACCGGCGCCGCGTCGGCCGCGACCACACTGACGGTGGCGCAGGCCCTCGCCGCCCAGGACGGCCGGACGGCCACCGTCACCGGCTACGTCATCGGCCAGCCCACCGCCACCACCACGGTGCTCACCTCGGGCTTCACCGCCGACACCGCGATCGCCATCGCCGACCAGGCCGGCGAGACCGGCACCGCCCGGATGCTGTACGTGCAGGTGACGGCCGCCTGGCGGAGCACCTTCGGGCTGCTCACCAACCCGTCGCTGCGCGGGCGGCAGGTCACCGCCACCGGCACGCTCACCGCGTACTTCAGCCACGGCGGGCTGAAGAACCCGACCGCCATGAGCCTCGGCGGCGGCACCACGCCGAGTCCCACGCCGACCCCGAGCCCGACCGGCACCGCCGCGCCGGACGCCTACTACGCGGCTGCGTCCGGCAAGACCGGGACGGCGCTGCGCACCGCGCTGCACGGCATCATCAGGGTGCAGACGAAGCTCAGCTACGACCAGGTGTGGGACGCGCTGAAGGACACCGACCAGGATCCGGCCAACCCGGCGAACGTGGTCCTGCTCTACAGCGGACGGTCACAGAGCAAGACGAGCAACGGCGGCGGCGCGAACGACTGGAACCGGGAGCACGTCTGGGCCAAGTCGCACGGCGACTTCGGCACCGCCACCGGTCCCGGCACCGACGTGCACCACCTTCGCCCGGAGGACGTGTCGGTCAACTCGTTGCGCGGCAACAAGGACTTCGATGCGGGCGGCGGCACGGTCGCCGAGGCGCCCGGCTGCTACACCGACGCCGACTCGTTCGAGCCGCGCGACGCGGTGAAGGGCGACGTGGCCCGCATGATCCTCTACATGGCGATCCGGTACGAGGGCGACGACGGCTGGCCGGACCTGGAACCGAACGACTCGGTCTCCAACGGCTCCGCACCCCGCCTCGGGCGGCTGTCGAAGCTGCTGGCCTGGAACGACCAGGATCCGCCGGACGCCTTCGAGAAGCGCCGCAACCAGCGCATCCACGAGCGCTGGCAGGGCAACCGCAACCCGTTCGTCGACCACCCCGAGTGGGCGCGGTCGATCTGGGGTTGACGCTCGTCCCCGATGTGAGGAAGCGTGGCGAGCGGGTAGAGACATCCGGTTGGCACGGCCGGGAGGCGGTCGGCACGGACACGCCCCGGGCACCGCACGATCGGAGATGAGGCTCTCATGGCCCAGAACGGCATTCCGGACATCGCACTCAACGACGGCAACACCATCCCGCAGCTCGGCTTCGGCGTCTTCCAGATCGAGCCGAAGGACACCGTCCGGGCCGTCGGCACCGCGCTGGAGGTCGGCTACCGGCACATCGACACCGCCCAGATGTACGGCAACGAGGCCGAGGTGGGTCAGGCGCTGCGCGCCTCCGGCCTGGACCGCGGCGAGGTCTTCGTCACCAGCAAACTGAACAACGGCTTCCACCGGCCGGACGACGCCCGCAAGGCGTTCGAGCAGTCGCTGCGGGAGCTGAAGTTCGACTACCTCGACCTGTTCCTGATCCACTGGCCGCTGCCCACCCGCTACGACGGCGACTTCGTCTCCACCTGGAAGGTGCTGGAGGAGCTGCGTGACGCGGGCACGGTCCGGTCGATCGGCGTGTCCAACTTCCAGGTCGCGCACCTGGAGCGGCTGGCCGCCGAGGCGGACGTGGTGCCGGCGGTCAACCAGATCGAGGCGCACCCGTACCTCGGCAACGAGGAGGTGCGGGCGTACGACAAGGCGCACGGCATCCTCACCGAGGCGTGGTCGCCGATCGCGCAGGGCAAGGTGCTCGACGACCCGACTGTCGTCGACGTGGCCGAGCAGGTCGGCCGGACCCCGGCCCAGGTGGTGTTGCGCTGGCACGTGCAGCGCGGCGACATCGTCTTCCCGAAGTCGACCACGCCGAAGCGGATCGAGGAGAACTTCGCGATCTTCGACTTCACGCTCGACGACACCGCGATGGAGCGGCTCACCTCGCTGGACCGGGGCGAGGCCGGCCGGACGGGCCCGAACCCGGACGAGTTCGACTACATCCCGAGCTGAGCAGTCACACGTCGGAGGGGCCCCGGGGAGACCCGGGGCCCCTCCGTTGTTGACTTCGCGCGCACTCGAAGGGGCAGGGTGACCGGCAACGCTTCGACGGGGAGGAAGACATGCGCTACCGCACCATCGGCACGGACCCGGCCACCCGCCGCGAGGTCAGTGTGCTCAGTCTCGGCGCGATGCTGTTCGGCACCGCCACCGACGAGGCCACCTCGTTCGCCATCCTCGACCGGTACGTCGAGGCGGGCGGCACCTTCATCGACACCTCGGACAACTATGCCTTCTGGCAGAACGGGGGCCAGGGTGGCGAGAGCGAGGAACTGCTCGGCCGCTGGCGGCGCAGCCGCGGGATCGGCGACGAGGTGGTCATCGCGACGAAGCTGGGCGCCCGTCCGCTCGCGCCGGGCACCAGCTACGTCGACAACCCCGAAGGGCTGTCGGCGAAGGTGATCCGCGAGTCCGCCGAGCGCAGCCGGGAGCGCCTCGGGCTCGACCGGATCGACCTGCTCTACGCCCACATCGAGGACCACACGGTTCCCCTGGGGGAGACCGTGGAGGGCTTCGCCGAGCTGGTCGCCGAGGGCACCGTCGGGCTGCTGGGCGCCAGCAACCACCGCACCTGGCGGGTGGAGCGGGCGCGGGCGCTCGCCGCCGCGGCCGGGTTGCCCGGGTACGAGGTGCTGCAGTACCACCGCAGCTACCTGCCCCGGCGCCTGGACGTGCCGAGCGAGCTGGACCGGGACGGGGACGTCGGCTGGGTCGGCCCGGACCTGCTCAGCTACCTGCGCACCGAGCCGCAGCTCACGCTGGTGGCGTACTCGCCGCTGCTGAAGGGCGCGTACGTCCGGCCGGAGCGGCTCGGCGAGGAGTACGCGGTGCCCGCCACTCCGGCCCGGCTGGAGGCGCTGCGGGCGGTGGCCGCCGAGACCGGTGCCACCGTCAACCAGGTGGTGCTGGCCTGGCTGATGGGCGGCGACATCCCGGCCGTCCCGCTCGTCGGCTTCTCCTCGGTGGCGCAGCTGGAGGAGAGCCTGGCCGCGGTCGACCTGGAGCTGACCGCCGAGCAGCGGACCCGGCTGGACTCGGCACGCTGACCGGCGCCGGGCCGGGTGGCTCACACGCCACCCGGCCCGCGCCGATCAACCGGCTCGTGTCACTCAACCGGCCCGCGTCGCTGAGCCGGCCGGTGCCGCTGAGCTCGCCCGCGCCGCTGAACCGGCCGGGAACCGGTCGACAGTGACGTCGAGCCGCAGGGTGCCGGTGCCCGGCAGGGCCACCTCGGTGGCGTCGGCCGGGCGGGTCGCACCGTCGTACCAGCCGGCGTAGTTGATGTAGGGCGGCGTCCACAGCCACGCCACGGTGACCGGCTGGGGACCGAGCACGCGCAGCGCGTACTCACCGTCGCGATCCGGATCCAACGTGTATCCGATGACCTCACGGGTACGCGCGTTGCGCACAGTCAGTTCGGCGACCACCGGGCGGCCCTCCGGGTCGACGAGCCGGCCGGTGACCAGGACGCCTCGCCGTACGGCAAGGTTGTAGACGGTGGTGGCGCCGGCCCGGACGGTGACCGGCACGGCCTTGCCCCGCAGGGCGAACCCGCCGGACCACTGGGTGGCATTGTCGGCGGTGGTGAACAGCAGCGGCCAGGCGTACGGGCCGAGCCAGTCGATCCGGTAGCGGCCCTGCGCGTCCAGTTCCACTCCCCAATCCGGGAAGAAACCCGACTCGGGCGCGAGCGTCACGGTGCCGGAGGTCGCCGGCCTGCCGGTGGCCGCGCTGGTCACGGTGCCGGCGACGACACCGGAGCGGTCCAGCCGGATCGGGGGCACGGTGACCGTCTG
Organism: Micromonospora sp. ANENR4; assembly: GCF_015354395.1. Taxonomy (NCBI): domain Bacteria; kingdom Bacillati; phylum Actinomycetota; class Actinomycetes; order Micromonosporales; family Micromonosporaceae; genus Micromonospora; species Micromonospora sp. ANENR4. The sequence continues at coordinate 57,622 of NZ_JADKYQ010000003.1, read as the reverse complement.
CCCGGCCCGGAGGGTGACCACCCGGGCCTGCTTCGCGTCGCCGGTGCCGCCCGTCGCGCCGACCCACTGCGCGCCGTACGCCGATCCGCCGGCGGGGCGGGCGAACAGGTTCCAGGAGCCGGCCGCGACCAGGCCGACGCGGACGTTCCCGGAGGCGTCGGAGCAGTACCGTCCCGGGTTGTGGGGTAGTTCGCCGGTCCCGGCCGGCGCCGGCGTCACACAGGCCCCGGCGACCGGTGCGCCGGTCGCCGCGTCGACCACCCGGGAGACCACGTTCGCGGCCGGGGTCAGGACGACCACGGCGGTGCCGCTGCCGTCGGCGAGGACGTTCACCGTGGCGTAGCGGGGCAGGTGGGTGTCGTCCCGGGTGTAGACCCACACCTCCTGCGGGCCGGGGATCAGCGGCGGAACGGTCACCTGGGTGTCGCCGCACGGATTGCGCCGGGGGTCGACGAACACGCACAGCCCGTCGACCGCGGCGCCGGTGACCGCGTCGCGCGCCCGCAGGGTCGACCCGCTGGGCACGAGCAGGCGCTCGGAGACCTCCGTCGTGTCCCCCGCGGACACCCGGACCGTTCCGGCCTGCGCCCAGCTGGTCCGGCCCGGCACCCACTGCCTCAGCGACTCGTCGTCCTGGCCGTCGCTGTACACCGGGGTGATGGCGATCTTGTAGTCGCCGGCCGGCACCTCCACGCTGAGCTGCCCGGACTCGTCGAGCGGCAGGAGGTCCTTGTCGTAGCTGTTGTCGGCGGCCGTCACGGCGACGTTGGCGCCGGCCGGGCTGCCGTCGGGCCTGGTGACGGTCAGGTGGAGCACGCCGGCCGGATCCGCCGCCCCGGCGGCGGTGGGTGCGGCGGTGACGGCCAGGACCGTCACGGCGAGTGCGCCGAGCACTCTTCGGACGATGGACACGGTGGACCCCTCTCGGTTTCAATGCGCTCAAGAGGCGTCCGCGTCACCACAACCAGGACACGCCCCCCGTGCGTCGGATGCCGGCGCAGCATATGGCAGACGATCGATCGGGCACTGTCCGCGACCGGTCATCCGGCGGACTGCTGCGGGAACGGTCATAACCCCGCCTTCCTCCCGTACCGGCCGTCGTCGGCCGGGAATCGCCACCGCCAGATCGGATCTGGCGGGCCGTCTGGCGCCTGAGAGGTGAGGCCGGCACAACACCACAGCATCCCGGCCTCGTTGAAACAGGCGATCGGTCTGGCGGCACGCCCGTACGCCTGTCGAGACACCGACGAGAGAGGTAGCGATTCATGAGCAACCGGAACACCGGCCTGGCCGTCGAGGCCGAGGGCCTGGTCCGGTCCTTCGGTTCGACCCGGGCACTCGACGGGCTGGACCTGCGGGTTCCCGCCGGCACCGTCTACGGCGTCCTGGGCCCGAACGGCGCCGGGAAGACCACAGCCGTACGCGTGCTGGCGACGCTGCTGCGCCCGGACGGCGGCACGGCCCGGGTCTTCGGGCACGACGTGGTGCGCGAGGCCGACGCGGTGCGCGCCCGGGTGAGCCTGACCGGCCAGTACGCCTCGCTGGACGAGGACCTGACCGGCGCGGAGAACCTGGTCCTGCTGGGCCGGCTGCTCGGGCTGGGCCGGGCCGGCGCCCGGGACCGGGCCGAACAGCTACTCGCCGCGTTCGGGCTGACCGAGGCGGCGGGACGGCAGGTGAAGAAGTACTCCGGTGGGATGCGGCGGCGCATCGACATCGCCGCGAGCATCCTCAACACGCCGGACCTGCTGTTCCTCGACGAGCCGACCACCGGGCTGGACCCGCGCAGCCGCAACCAGGTGTGGGCGATCGTGCGGGCGGTGGTGGCGTACGGCACGACGGTGCTGCTGACCACGCAGTACCTCGACGAGGCGGACCAGCTCGCCGGCCGGATCGCCGTGGTCGACCACGGCCGGGTGATCGCGGAGGGCACCCCGGGCGAGTTGAAGTCGTCGATCGGCGCGGGCAGCGTCCACATCCGGCTGCGCGATCCGGAGCAGCGGCCGCAGGCCGAGCAGGTGCTGCGGGCGTCGCTCGGCGTACCGGTGCAGCTCGCCGCGGACCCGGCGGCGCTGACCGCCCGCGTCGGCGAGCACGGCACCGATCTGGAGGCCGGTACGCAGGCGGCGCGGGCGCTCGGTGAGCTGGCCGCCGCCGGCATCGTGGTGGACGACTTCTCCCTCGGCCAGCCCAGCCTGGACGAGGTCTTCCTGGCCCTGACCGACCACCCGGCCGTCCCGGCGGACGAGCGGGACGACGAACTGGAGGCGGCGCGATGAGCGACACCGCGATCAGCACCGGGCGGTCGCCGTCCGTCTACATGCCGTCCGCCGAGGCGCTGGCCACCGTGCTCGCCCCGGCCGAGCGGCCGGCCCGGCCCAGCGCGTTGTCGGCGTCGCTGACGTTCGGCTGGCGGGCGCTGCTGAAGATCAAGCACGTGCCGGAGCAGCTGTTCGACGTGACCGCGTTCCCGATCATCATGGTGCTGATGTTCACGTACCTGTTCGGTGGCGCGCTCGCCGACAGCCCGCGTGCGTACCTGCAGTTCTTCCTGCCCGGCATCATGGTCACGAGCGTCGTGATGATCACCATGTACACCGGGGTCGGGCTGAACAGCGACATCGAGAAGGGCGTCTTCGACCGGATCCGTACGCTGCCGGTCTGGCGGCCGGCGGCGCTGGTCGGGATGATCTTCGGCGACGTGCTGCGCTACGTCCTGGCCGCCGTGGTCATCCTCACCGTGGGCGTGGTGCTCGGCTTCCGCCCCGACGGCGGTCTGCTCGGGGTGCTCGCCGGGATCGGGCTGCTGGTGATCTTCTCGTTCGCGTTCTCCTGGGTGTGGACGTTCTTCGGCCTGGTGCTGCGCAGCGAGAAGTCGGTGATGGGGACCAGCATGATGGTGCTGTTCCCGCTGACGTTCCTGAGCAACGTGTTCGTCGACCCGTCGACCATGCCCGGTTGGCTGCAGGCGTTCGTCAAGATCAACCCGATCACCCAGCTCGTCACCTCGGTCCGCGCGGCGATGGCCGGCTCGGTGGACGGCCCGAGCACCATGTGGATGCTGCTCTGGAGCGCCCTCTTCGTGGTCGTCTTCGGCACGCTGACGATGTACCGCTACAACCGCCGCTGACGCGACGAGGGTGGCGGGGTCCACCCGGCCCCGCCACCTTGTCGGTCAGAGCCGCCAGGGCACCGGCTCGGCCGGCCGGTAGCGGCAGGCGCCGCCGGTGGTGACCGACTCGCGCAGGTGCGCGGCGAGCGCCGGATGCCGCTCGTCGATGCGGCGCAGGGTGTCCCGGATCCGCCCGGTCACCGCCTTGCGCGCCCGTTCCGCCTGGTCACCGAGTCGCCGGTGGCGCCCGGCCAGCCCGGCGGCGGCACGCAACTGGTCGAGCAGCGCCGCGCGCTCGGCGTCCAGTTCGGCCAGCCGCCGCCCGTCGTCCTTGGCCGCCGCCCGGTCGATCTCGTCGTCGAGCCGCCGCAGGTGCCGGCGGTAGCGGGCCTTCGCCTCGTCGTCGAGCACCGGATCGGCTCCGAGGCGGCGCACGGCGACGAGTTCCGGACCGGCCGCCGGGTCGAGCAGTTCGACGGCGGGCACGTCCGTGCCGGGACGGCTCAGCAACAGGCGCAGGTCGTGCAGCCCTTTGGCGTCGGGCAGGTGCACCACGACGCCGTCGTACGCGAGGCGCCACACCGGCCCGTCCGGACGGAACTCGGGCTGGATGACGTCCGCGCCGGGGTCGGGCGGCCGCCCGTGCACCACACCCGCCCGGGACAGGCCCAGCGCACCCCGCCGGCTGGACAGCGACGACGCGACGGCCAGGGCCGGAACGCCCGCGCCGAGCCGGGCCGGCACCGGCGCGACCACTGCGGACACCGCCGCCGGGGCGGGATCCGCCGCGCCCAGCCGGTCCACCACCTGAACCATCCCCAGCGACAGCGCCTCGGCCACCGTCTCGGCCCGCAGTCGCCGCGCCTCGGCCGCGTCGCCCGGCCCGCCGCGCCCGGCGAGCGCGCCCACCAGACCGGCCCGGGCCAGCACCGACCAGGGCCGGGCGCCCAGCCGGTCGGCCGCGTCCCGGGCCGCCGCGTAGCAGTCGACAGCGTCGTCCCACCGGCCCTCGGCCGCGTCCACACCGGCCAACCACAGGTCGACCGGGCCGACGATGTCGCAGCCGAACAATGCCGCCGCCCACTGCCCGCGGTGCGGGGCCAGGTCGGCCCGCACCGCCGCGCACCGCGCCGGGTCGCCGTCCACTGCCGCCGCCTGCGCCCGCAGGCGCAGCCACAACGGCGACAACGACCGGGGGTACGCGGTGCCCGCTGCCTCGATCGCGGCGGTGAGCCGCAGCACCGTGGCCACGTCGCCGCGCTCGGCCGCGGTGATCGCCCGGAGCAGCTCCACCTGCGGGTGCCCGGCGCCCACCCGGTCGAGCACCGCCTCGGCCTCGGCGAGGCGGCCGTACAGCAGCAGAATCGACCAGCGCATGTGGTGCGTCATGAACGCGTGATCGGAGTGCCCCGGCTCGCGGTAGCTCTCCGCCTCGGCGAAGCCCGCCTCGGCGGCGGCGAGGTCGCCCTGGAAGGCGGCGATGATGGCGGTGTCCGCGATCGCCGCCACCCGCTGCCGGGCCACGTCGTCGCGTCGCGCGCCGGTCACGAACGCGGTCAGCTCCTGCCGGTAGCCCGGATCGCCCAGCTCCAGCAGCGCGACCCAGCGCAGGGCCGTGGCCCACAGCTCGGTCTCCCGGTCGCCGCTGCGGCGGGCCACCTCCCGGATCTCGGCGGTGACCACGGCTCGCTCCTGCGCGGTGCCGAGCCCCCAGGTGGTGTCGTGGCGGGCCCACAGGCTGAAGGTGAGCGCCTCGTCGTCGCGGCCGTGCCGGGCGAGCGTCTCGGTGGCGGTGATCAGGTCGGTGACCAGCGCGCGTACCGGCCGTTCCGGGTCCGGCTCCGCGATCGACCGCCGGTACGCCTCCCGGACCAGCTCGGCGGCGTCGAGCCGGCGGCGGGTGGCGGAGTGCTGCCGGTGGGCGATGAGCGCCACCCGGGTCAGCACGCCGGGATCGGGCAGCTCCCTCGCCAGCGCGGCGGCCTCGGCCAGCAGCCGCTCCACCTCGGCCGGCGGGCCGGCGTGGTGCAGCAGCCCGGCCAGTTCCAGCAGCACCCGGACCCGCCGGCCGGGCTCGCCGGTCAGTTCGAGCGCGCGCCGGTAGTGCCGTACCGACTCGTCCACGGCGATCCGGCCCCCGGCGTCGCGGGCGGCGGCCAGCAGCAGGTCACCGGCGCGTTCCGGGTCCAGCTCGGCGCCGGCCAGCCAGGCGTGCCGGGCCAGGTGGGCCGGGCTGAGTGCGCCGGCGAGCAGGTCCGATTGGTAGACGGCCCGGACCACCGCCGCGTGCCGGGCCCGCCGTTCGTCGTCGGCCAGCCCGTCGTAGAGCGTCTCGCGGACCAGGTCGTGTACGAAGACGAACCGGCCGCCGTCGCGGGGCAGCACCAGCCGGGCCGCAGCGGCGCGGGCGAGCAGCCGGTCCACCTGCGCGACCGGAGCGGGTACGCAGGCGGCGAGCGTCCGCCTGTCGAACTCGCGGCCGAGCACGGCGGCCACCGTGAGCGCCTCGACCACTCCGGCGGGCAACTGGTCGAGCCGGCGGCGCACCACCTCCCGTACACCGGGGGCGACGGTGTCGGTCAGGCCGTGGGTGTGCCAGAGGCGGGCGGTCTGCTCGACGAAGAACGGGTTCCCGCCGGTGCGCCGGTGCACCTCGTCGACGACGCTCGCGTCGGGCTCCCGGCCGGCGGTGCGGGCCATCAGGGCGGCCACCTCGGCACGGCCCAGCCCGGCGAGCGTGACGGTGGTGGCCTTGGCGGTGAGCGGCAGCAGCCACTGCCGCAGCGGGTGGTCGCCGGATTCGACTTCGGCGTCCCGGTAGGTGCCGATCAGCAGCAGCCGCTCGAACCAGGCGTGCTGGGTGACGAACTGGAGCAGCCGCAGCGACGCCGGGTCGGCCCAGTGCAGGTCGTCGAGGACCACCGCGACCGGCCGGTGCTGGGCCACGGCGGCCAGGGCGGCGGTCACCGCGTCGTGCCTGTCGAACTCGGCCCGGCCGACGTCACCCGGCTCGGTCATGTCGCCCGCCGTGCGCTCGCCGAGCAGTGCCGCCAGGCCGGCGGCGGCTGTCTCCCGCACCCCGCGCGGGTCGTCGGCGGACCGGGCCAGCCGGCGCAGCACCTGCACCCAGGGCCAGTAGTCGGGAGCGGTGTCGGAGTCCCAGCAGGCGGCGCCGAGCACCAGCGCCCCGCCGCGGCGGGCCTCGTCGGCGGCGGCCGACACCAGCGTGGTCTTGCCGATGCCCGGCTCGCCGGTGACCAGGACGAGACCGCCGTGACTGTCGACCAGCCGGGCCACCTCGGCGCGCAGCAGCGCAGCGGGATGCTCCCGCCCGATGAGGTGTTGGCCGAACCGCGGCTCCATGACCTCACGACGCTAGCCGAAGGGTCCGACAAGGAGGGTCCCTCAGAGCCGCGCGTCGGTCACCACGTGCGCGCACGCCGGGCAGGCGGCCGGTCCCTGTTCGGCGAACCACCGGCAGGTACGCCGGATCGCGCACTTCGGCAGCGTCTCCTCCGCGGGCGGGGCGGTCTCGGCGTACGAGGCGGCCATCCGGGCGCCCAGCCCGCAGTGCGAGCCGGTCCAGAAGCCGCAGGACGAGGTGACGCACGGGCCGGCGAGCCGGGCCCGCGACTCGATCGGCTCGTCGGAGTCACCGAGCCCGGCGAGCGCCACCTCGGCCGGTACGGCCGGTGTCACGTAGGCCACCCGGCCCGCCGGAGTGATCATGCCGAGGAACACGGTGGCGTTCGACGCCGGGGTGCTCGGGCACATCCGCTCCGGCGTGCCGGCCGGCCGGGCGGCGTCGGTCACCGCTGGATCCAGAACCCGATGTCGTTGATCTTCTGCCCGAGGTCCTGGGCGAACGGCCCGTCGATGACCCAGAGGCCGTACCACTCGGGACGCAGCTTGATGTTGCCGTGGCCGACGGTCAGCGGGTTGGTCAGCCTGGCGTCGGCGGTACGCAGGGCGGCCAGGCCGGCCTTCTGGATCTCCGCGGCGATCAGGGTCTGCTGCTCGGGGCTCAGGTCGACGCCGTCGACCACGAAGCGGAACTCGTTGCGGGCCATGTGCTTCCTCCGGTCACTCGTACGATTCGGTGCCCAGCCCGCGACGCAGGCTGGTGCGGGTGAAGGCCGCCCAGCCGGCGTGCGAGGCGGCGTCGGTGCGGTGCCCGGCGCGGGCGAGCACCCGGGCGGCGTGCTCCGCCCAGCGGTCGGCGGTCGCCGTGTTGTCGCCCCACAGTTCGCGGCAGGCGGCGACGGCGAAGGCGACCTGTTCCGGCGCGCCGGTGAATCCGGCGGGTCCGTCGGCGACCCGGATCGTGCCGTCCGGGCGGACCCGCACGCTCGGGAAGTGGTGGTGCAGGCTGGCCGACGTGGCCAGGTGGGTGGCGTCCCGCCGGCCGGCGGCGAAGCCGGCGCGCAGCTCGTCGTCGCGGCGGTGCCGGATCCCGTGCAGCACCAGCGCGTCGCCGGCCGCCTCGATCCGGGCGACCACCTGCACCGGCACGCTCCAGGCCGCCGGCGAGTTCGCCGACCAGAACGCCAGCCAGGCGGCGAGCCGGGCGTGGAAGTCGGCCTGGACGGCGACCGGGAGTGCGGATCCGTCGGGCGCCCGCAACGCGGCGGTGGCGATGCGGTCCCGGGAGACGAGTGGCGTCGCGGGGCGGCCCGGTGCGGCCGCGGCGCCGGTGGTGGTGGCGACGGCCAGGCCGGTCACGGTGACCGCCGAGGCCGCCGCCGCGCCGGCGAGCAGTCGCCGACGGTCGAGCAGGTGTCCGTTGTCGTTCATCGTCGGCCCTTCGTCGACGGCAGTGGCCCGACGCTATCGACCGGAAGCGATCAGAAAAACACCCCGCGTGACGGGAGGTCGACAGGAAACCCGGGGATACCCGGCGGCGTGAACGACAGTTCCTGTGCCCGGTTCACGTGCCACACACCGGCGGACGGTCAGGCCCGGAGCAGCCCGGCCACGGCCCGCTGCGCGCCGACGACCGCCGCCGCCGGCAGGTCGAGCGTCCAGAGTGCCGCGGCCAGGTAGTTCAGGACGCGCCAGCACTGCTCCCCGGTGAGCGGCGGGCGTCGTAGTCCACCGAGGACCGGCCCGCCGACGTCCGCGGGCGCGCCGTCCGGGCTCCACCGCACCCCGCCCAGCGCCGCGTCCAGCCGGGCGGCGAGCAGCGCGGCGAGCCGCCGGCGGTCCACCCCGATCAGGTACGGCGCCGGCTCCGCGTCCGCCGCGATCAACCGCAGCCAGCGGTGCACCGTCGCACGGTCAGTTCACCGCAACCCTTGATATCGATGAATGCCTATCTATAGGCTGGCGGCGTTCCGCTCACCCCCCATCCCAAGGAGTGTGAACCATGCGTAAGCCCAAGCTGTCCCGGATCCTCGCCACCCTCGCGGCCGCGACGCTGGCAGCGCTCGGCGCGGTAGCCGTCAACCCGGCTCCGGCCTCCGCCGCCGTCCGCAACGTCTGCTACAACATCAGCCAGGCTGGCCCGTTCGCCAACACGGCGGTGCAGGCGGCGGCGATCTGGAACAACTACACGAACAACATCAACATGGCCCAGTGCGGGTCCAACCTGCGGATCACCTACACCTACGGCGGCGGCTCGTACGCCCAGCGCACCAGCCTCGGCAACGGCCGCGTGGTGATCGACTACTACCAGGCTCAGCAGTACTCGCCGCTGCGCATCATGACGCACGAGATCGGCCACATCCTCGGCCTGCCGGACAACTACAACGGCAACTGCGCCATCCTGATGTCCGGTGGCAGCGCCGGTACGAGCTGCACCAACCCGTACCCCAGCTCCGCCGAGGCCTCCCGGGTCGACTCGCTGTTCGGCTTCGCCGTCCGCAGCGCGACGCCCGCCCAGGTCTTCACCGGCAGCTGGCCGGCCGCCTCGACGGTGGGCGCCCAGCGCTGACGACGCACTGACGACGGGGTCGGCGGCTCACCGCCGGCCCCGTCCGCGCGTCCGGCCCTTCCCCGTCGTCGCACCGGCCGCCACCTTGTCCGGCTTCCGGCCGCCCGCGCGGTCCGCACGCCGGCCGGACGCGGCGTCGTCGGCGAGGTCCGCCGCGCGGCGGCTCAGCTCCTCGACCCGCTCCCGGAACCGGCGCAGCGCCTCGGCGTTCCCGTCCATCTCGGACACCTCGTCGAGCAGGCCGACGTAGTCGGCGGCCAGCCGCCGGTAGGCCGGCGCGACCGGCCCGACCCGCCCGTCCAGGTCGATGATCTGCTGGGCGAGGACAGCGGTGGCGGCGCCGAGCGCGGCCCGCTCGTCGGCGCGCGCGTCCCGCCCGGCCCGGCGCGCGTCGGCCAGCCGCCCGGCCCGCCGGCCACCCAGCCAGAGCACCGCCGCACCGGCGACGACCCCGGCCACCGCGCCGCCGGCCAGCAGATACCGGGGCAGCGACGGGCTGATGGTACGGGCACCGTCCGGCACCAGACCGGCCCGGACCAGCCGGTCGTAGTTGAGCACGATCACCTTCAGCGCCTCGACCGGCCGGTCCACGAACGCATCGGCGCCCCGGCCGATGGTGGTCTCGGTGACCACGGCCCGGCCCAGGTCGCCACCGAGGCGGGAGCAGCCGTAGGTGTCCCAGTCCTCGCCGTCGCGGCTCATCGCCAGCACCAGCGTGCCCTGGGCGGCGCGCTCGGTGTCGCCGCACGCCTCACGCAGGTCGGCACCGGGCTCCATGATCAGCACGACCAGCCGCCGGTTGCCGATGACCCGTTCGGCGGCGGCCCGGTCCAGATCCACTCCGGGCGCCGCGTAGACCGACGAGACGCGCACCTGCCGCGCGATCGGCCCGTCCAGGATCCCGCCGGTCCACAGCGCCCAGCCGGCCAGCGCCAGGCAGGCGAGCACCGCGCGGCCGAACGCGGTGCCGACCAGGCGGCCGAGCAGCCGGCGCGGGCCGGTCGCCGTCCCGCCACGACGGTCCGCCGCCCGTGCGGGCCGGTTCGCGACGCGGCTCACGACAGCCTCGCCCGCAGGTAGACGTCCGGCCGGTAGCCGGGCATCCGCACGTCCCGGGCCACGTCGTCCAGCTCGGCCGCCGCGTCGGCCAGCAGTTCGCGTACGTGCCGGTCGGGCAACCCCTCGTCGAACGCGTCCCGGGCCGCCCGCAACCGGCCCACGCCCCGGACCAGCGCCGGGTCGCTGCGCGCGTCGGTCAGCAGCGACAGCTCCACAGCCAGCGCGGAGAGCCCGGCCAGCCGGGCCGGCGTACCACCGGGACCGACGTCGGCCGGGCGGCGGCCGGACGCCCGCACGGTACGGATCGACAGCACCACGAAACCCGCCACGCACACGGCGAAGAGCCAGGGCAGCGCCGGCAACGCCACCCGCAGCGGGTCGAACGGCCGGTACGGCAGCGGGCGGTCGAACAGCCCCGCGTACCGCACGTCGGTGACCTGGGCCAGGTACGTGCCGAGCACGTTCTGCTGTGGGTAGGCGTACCGGCCGATCCGCCCGCCGAACTGGGCGTAGAAGCTCGCGGTGGCCACCTCGGCGAATTCCGCAGCGCCCGGACCGTGGTACTCGATCCAGTCGCCGTACATCACCACGAGCGGCTGGTCCGGGGCGAGCCGGTGCAGCGCCGGCCCGTACGCGGGCAGCGGCTCCCCGTACGGCTGGGCGGGTAGCACCACGAACCAGGCGCCGTCCGGGAACGCGGTGCCCGCCGCCTTCTCCGGCAGGCGGGTCAGCGTGGCTCCGGTGCCCACGTACCGGCCGGTGGCCCGCAGCGCGGTGACCATCGGGGCCAGTTCCGGGCCGGTCGGTTCGCGCCAGCGCAGGTCGTCGCGGTCCGGCGGGAGGGGCTGCTCGTGCAGCGTCGCCAGCAGCGTGAGCAGCGCGCCGGTCACGTCGTGTGTGGCGAACCGGGCCCGCCAGCCCGGCAGGTCGTCCGGCGACGCCACGTAGAGGCCACCGCTGACCTCCGTACCGACGATCCGGATCTCCGCCTTCTCCACGTCCTTGACCCGCCGGCGTTCGGCCTCGTCCAGACCGGGCGGGGCGACCAGGATGCGGGTGCCCCGGTCACCGATGGCGGCCCGGACCCGCTGCTCGTCCCAGCGCGCGACAGCCCCCGGCAGCCGCACCACCGGCGCGGCGGCGACCAGCGCCGTCATCTCCTCGACCGACGGCACGCTCGCATCGCTCAACTCGCCGGCCGAGCCCTCCGGCAGCGCGGCGGCCGACGGGGAACGCCCGTAGCTGACCTCCACGCTCTGCCGCTGCGCCACCAGGAACACCACGAGCACCGCCGCCGCGGCGGCCAGCAGCGACCAGCGCAGCAGCTCCCGCCGTACCCTCGTCATCGCCCGGCCCGCCACAGCTCGTCGGCGCGGCGGGCGTGCTCGGCCGCCGCCCGGGCCGCGTCGGCGCCGCCACGGGCGGCGGCGAGCATCTCGGCGCGGGCCAGCAGCCGCTCGGCCTCCGGTACCGCGGCCGGGGACGCGTCCCGGCTGACTGTGGCGTCGTGGATCGCCGCCCGCGCCGACGACCAGGCGACCCGCCGGTCCTCGGCCCGGACGCGGCGCCGGGGCAGCGACACGGCGAGGAAACCGGCGGCCACCGCCACCACGCCCCCGCCCAGCCACTGCAGCACGCTCGCGGTCATGATCCCTGTCTAACGCACCGCCGCCAGCGCCGCGCGCCGAGGGCGGTGTTGTGCGCCGGTCCGCCGCCTACGACGACGAGTAGCCCTCGTTGAAGCCCTCCATGAACCCGCCCGCAAACCCGGAGACGACGCATCCGGCACAGCACAGGATCACCAGCAGCGCCGGCACCATGACCCACAGGACGATCGCCCACCTGCTCATCCCCTCACTCGGCTGCTCCACGTACGCCGGCGGCGGATAGTACGGCTGCTGTTGGTACACCTGGTGCTGGTACGGATCCTGCTGATAGGGATCGTGAGGATGCATCCGGCCATCGTGCCCACCGGCCGCGAACGCCGGAAGATCCGAACGGTCCGCCGATCCTGCCGCGACGGCCCCTCGTCACGCCCGGTGGGCATCGAGGTGGGTCAGCACCGTCTGGTTGGCCTCCCAGCCGTCCGGGAACTTCACCGGTACGTCCAGGTGCACCCGCTCGGTCGACGGGTACGCGTCGAGCAGCTCACCGATCCCGGCCCGCGCCACCACCACGCAGGCGTGCCGGTGCCGTGACGCCAGCACGCACAGCCGCCCCGACTCCAGGTGGAACGCGGTGGCGTCGCGCCGGCCCGAGAGGGGGTGCAGCACGATCGTCACGTCGTACTCCCGGCCCTGGAGCCGGTTGGCGGTGTCCACGGTGATGCCCGCACCGGCCGCGCCCAGCCGGGAGCGGATGGCCGCGACCTGATCGCGGTGCGCGGCCCCGACGGCGATCCGGTCCGCGGTGACCGGCGCGCCGCCCGGCGCTGCCTCGCTGACCGCGACCGCGCCGCGCGCCAGCACCCGCAGCGCCAGCTCCGCGCAGGCCGCGGCGGCCTCCCCGTCGGTACGCACCGTGTGCCGGGCCGGCAGCTCGTGCAACGCCCAGCCGGTGGCGGCGGCCAGCTCGACCGAGGCGTCGTAGGCGTCACCCGCGCCGGGCCCGGTGAACGTCAGCGCCCGGTCGGCCGGGCCGGTCCCGGCGCGGAACCCGGTGAACGGGTAGAACGCGGCGGACACCACAGGCGCGGCCGAGTCGGGCAGCCGCCACGACACCGGCAACCGGTGCACCGGCAGCTCCGGGTTGTGCCGCAGCAGCGTGGCCACCGCCGACTGCATCGGATCCCAGGTCAGGCCGGTCCAGCGGAACGTCTCCACGGTGCTGAACGGATCGAGCTGCCCGGGGTCGCCGACGAACAGCGCCCGCTCGAACCGCCCCGCCACGCGCAGCAGCGCATCCGCGCGCATCTGGTACGCCTCGTCGACGATCGCCCACGGCCAGCTCCCCTCGGTGACGGTGGCCCACTTGGCCGCCGTACCGATGGTGACCGCCGGCCCGCCGAGGTCGGCCACCTTCGCGGCGACGCGGACCGCCGGGTGGGCGGTGACCCGCTCGGTGGGCCGGTAGTCGGTCGCGGAGAGCCGCCCGACGCGCAGCTCCGGCGCCTTGCGGCCGAGCCGGTCGATGAGGTCGTCCACCTGCTCGTTGGTCTGCGCCACGATCATCAGCGGGTCACCGGTGGCGGCGGTCTCGATCGCGGCGCGGACGACGAGGGTCGACTTCCCGGCGCCGGGAGGCGAGTCCACCACGACGCCGCGGTGCGTGCCGTCGCGCAGATCCCGCAGCACACGCTGGATCACCTGCTCCGCTTCGTGCAAGGAAGGGCCCCCTTTCAACGTCTCCGGTAGAGGCGGGGCCCCTTCTTAACACGCGCCCGGGCAGGGCCGCCCACCGCCGCCAGGAAGATCGCCGTCTGCTTCATCGATCACCTTGCGCCCGGCTGTCACCCTCTCAGTCAGAAGAGACGGGGAATCGCGGGTGAGACGATGGATCTTCACCGCAGTCGCGCCGGTTTGTTCGTCGGCGTCATGCTGCCGTTCGGTTTCTGCATGGTGTTGTCCGGGCTGAGCGGCAGCACCCTTCGACTGGTCGGCGGGCTGATCTTCGGCGGGCTCATCATGCTCGTCGGCGCTGCGGGCGTCGTCGAGGCGGTCCGGCCGTTCCGGTTCCACATCAACGTCGACGGCTTGACCGTCCGGACGGCCGGACTGAACCGGCTGCTGCCCTGGGCGGAGATCGACCACCTGGTCCTGGACCAGCAACCTCCGGTGCTGTCCGACAAGAGGATGCCATCGCCGTTGCTGCTGCTCGTACCCGCCGCCACGTCGGCCCTCGACCTTCCACTGACACACCGCAGCCCGTTGGACGGCCGGCCCTGCCTGGTCCTGCTCGAAGTGCACGACGTTCGGGAGAAGACGGACCAGGTAGCCGACGCCCTCGCCCGGTACGGCGGCAGCCGTTTCACCGACCACCGACAGATCGTCCGTCAGCGTTTCGACTCAGCCGACTTCCCGATCGAAGCGCGCGGATACGACAGGGATGCCGTCGACGCCCTCGTGCAGAAGGGCCGGGAGGCGCTGCGGTCGGAGGATCACCTGCTGCGCCTCGCAACGAAGGTACAGGTGGAGCGGGCCCTGCTCGAGTTGCCGCTCGTCGCGCACGGCTACTACCGCGCCCGGGTCGACGCGTTCCTGCGGGACCTGTCCGCCGTGTTGGCACGGTTCGAGGAGGGCGACGAAGAGGCCGGCTGACGTGCCCGTACCCGCTCGCGGGCCCTTCGCACCGCCTACGGCTTGCGGGCGAGCAGTCCGACGAAGGTGTGGTACGTGTCGGTCTGCTGCTGGGCGGGCGCGTCCGGGTCCGGACGCCACTCGGCCAGCGGCACCAGGCCCGGCTCCAGCACCGTCAGCCCGTCGGCGAAGGCGAGGATCTCCTCGTCGGTACGCCAGCGGCCGGTGCCGAGCGACTCGTTGAACACCCGCTCGACCTCGCGGGCCTTGCGGGAGCCTTCCGGATCCCGCTCGCCCGGGTCACGGAAGTGCGAGATCGCGACGTAGCTGCCCGACGGCAGCGCGTCGACCAGCGCCGCAGCCACCGATCGCGGGTCCTCGTCGTCGCCGATGTGGTGCAGGATCGCGAACAGCAGCAGCCCGATCGGGCGGTCGAAGTCGAGGAACCGGCGGACGTCCGGGTCGTTGAGGATCTCCTCCGGTTCCCGGATGTCGGCCTGGATCACCGTCGCGGTGCCCTCCGCGGCGAGCAGCGCCCGCCCGTGCGCCAGGACGATCGGGTCGTTGTCCACGTACACGACGCGGGCGGCCGGGTTGTGCTCGATCGCGACCTCGTGCACGTTGCCCTGGGTGGGCAGCCCCGAGCCGATGTCGAGGAACTGGTCGATGCCCGCCTCGGTCACCAGGTAGCGGATCACCCGGCGGAGGAACGCCCGGTTCGCCTGACCGGCGGCCGGCCCGTCCGGCGTGATCCGCAGGGCGTGCTCGGCGACCTTCCGGTCGACCTCGAAATTGTCCTTGCCGCCCAGGAAGTAGTCGTAGACCCGGGCCACGCTGGGAATGGTGACGTCGATTCCGGGCGGTGCGGCCTTGTCGCGGGTCACTGGCGTCTCCAGACTCCGTGGGCGGTTCCGGGCGTTTTCGGGGAGTGTAGCGACCGTACAGGGTGGATGGTCGCCCCGTTTGGGACCGCTCCCAGCGGACCGGCCCGTCACCAGGGCGTTCATCGACCGACACGCCGACGTCAGCGCAGCTCCGCCGCCCCGCATGACCCGTCGTGGCCGTCCCGCAGTCCGCAGCGCCCACCGCCGGGCAGCCGCACGTCACACCAGACCCGGTACCGCAGGTGCTGCGCGTCCTCCTCGCTGAGCGTCGTCTCACCGAAGTCGACGACATCCAGGTGCCCGAGCGACCGGGCGAGCGCGGCGGCCAGCTCGACGGCGGCGTCCCGGCTGGTCAGCGTGGTCGACAGGTGGACGATCCAGCGCGGCTCAGTCATCGTGGCCGCGCCGCCGGCAGCCGTTGTGGCGGGACTGCCACTGCCGCAGCGCCTGGCGGACCCGCTCCGACTCGGTGCGCGCCGTGGTCAGCTCCCGGTGCAGGCGGTCCATCTCGTCGGCGACCCGGCACAGGTAGTCGTGCACCTGCGCCGGGTCCAGGCCACGCCAGCGGGTGTCGAAGACGGCGCTGCGCACCTGATACGCCTGCACCCGCTCGCCGGTCACGTGGATCACGACGCCACCGTCCCGGCCACCACTGCCTCGTCGGGCAACCCGGCCGCGGCGAGCGTCGCCCTCCCCCACCGGGCCAGCCGGCAGGGGTACGGAACGCGCTCGCTGCGGCACAGCGGTCCCTGCGGCCAATGCTCGGGCACGTGTACGCGCACGGCCAGCGCGGCGACGAGCAGGTCCTCGTCGGTGACCGGGGTGAGGACGGGAAAGTCGGCGAGTACGGCGGACATCGGCAGGCGCCTCCGGGTCGGGTCTCGTGGAGTGGCGCCGGGGCGGGCGGGGACGGCGGGAGCCGCGATCGGGGGACGCGGTGCCACCGGAGCCCGGCACCCGCCCCGGGCCATGCGCCGACCCTCAGTCCTACTCGGCAGAAGGCGCATGCCCTGATGGTCGTCGCCGCAATGCATGTACCGCATACCCTCGGTCACCATTCCGAGACATGCCGCGATATGCACAGCGCGTATACCGGCCCGCTCCGGACCGGGTGGAATGGCTAGGCTCGACTTCGGACACAGGTTCTCCGCGAACGGCGAGGTTGCCGGTGACACCTGCGAACTGCCCCCGCTGCGGCGGGCGCCTGGCGCGTGACAACGACACGGGACGCTGCGCGCCCTGCCAGGCCGCCGAACGCGACCGCCTCAGCACGCCACCCGCCGTACCCGATTCGTTCTGGGCCCATGAACCGGTACGTACGGCGCTGGCCCGGCGTCATCTCGGCCAGGTGATCCGGGCGTACCGCCACCACCCGTACCACGGGCGGAGCCCGCTGCCGCAGAGCGTCGTCGCGGGATGGCTGGGGATCACTCAGGCGCAGTTGAGCCGAATCGAGAACGGCCCCGCCCTGGTGCATCTCGATCGGCTGACGCACTGGGCGACAGTGCTCCGCATCCCGCCGGGGTCTCTCTGGTTCGCAGTCGGCGCTATGGCCGACGAGGTCCGCACAACACCAGACCTGGGCCGGCGAAGCCTCCTGGCCGGCATCGCCGCGGTGTCGGCAGGAGCCGGGCTGGTCGGGGTCGGGGAGCAGCCTCGGCCCCGCCGTATCGGCAGTGCGGACGTCTCTCGGCTGAACGCGGTCCTGGAGCTCTACCGGTCGGTCGACTACGAATGCGGTGGCGGCCTGCTCTATCGGGAGGTCGCGCGGTTCGCGGAGTCGGTGTACAGAATGCTCGACTGGTCGCACGGCCCCGGGCTGACACCCCGCTTGGTCGCGGCGGTCGCGGCGGCGCGTCAGCTGGCCGGCTGGACCGCGCTGGACGCCGGCCGGCACACGGACGCTCAGCGGCATTTCGCCGCCGGCGAGCGGGCCGCAATGTCCGCTGACGATGCCCCGCTGGCGGCCCTGATCCGCTACTCGCAGGCCAAGCAGCTACAGCACCTTCGGCACAACCAGGATGCTCTGGCCGCGCTGAGGCTGGCCCACTCAGAGCTGGGATCACGGGCGACCCCGGCGGTGACGGCGCTGCTCTGGGGCGCGGAGGCCGCTTCGACAGCCGCACTCGGCGACCACCGAAGCGCGCTGACCCTCCTCGGTCGCGCGAGTGATCAGTTCGAGCGGGTGGATCCCGAGCGTGAACCGACTTGGATGGCCTTCTACGACCGTGGCGAGCTGCTCGCCCAGTACGGCCGCGTGTACCGCGACATGGCCCGGCAGGCCGGAACGCACGCCGCACAGGCGGTGCGGAGCGTCGAAGAGGCGATCGTCGCCTTCGGCCCGGCGAACGTCCGCAGCATGGTCCTGAACGAAGTCGGATTGTGCAGCGCGCTCTTCCTCACCGATGAGCCCGAGCGGGCGGTCGCTGTCGGCACGCGCGCGGTGGAGCAGTCGTGTGCGCTGAGTTCCAGCCGAGTGGTTGATCGAGTAATCAACCTGCGCCGTGATCTCGGACGACACCGCCACCTTCCCGTCGTCGCCGAATTCGAACGGACGCTCACCGCACGAGCTGCGGCCACGGCATGAGCGGACGGTTCTCGGAAGAAGCGATGAGCCGCGCCATGCGGGAGATCGCCGGCGGCCTCGACGTGCCGGCCGACGACGCCCAACTCCTGCGGCTGACCAACAACGCCGTGTTCGCGTTGCCGGCATCCGGGCTTGTCATCCGCATCGCGCGAACGCATCGGCTCCGGGATCGGGTGACAAAGGTCGTTCACCTCGCGCGATGGTTCGCCGAGCTGGACGCGCCCACGATCCGGCTGGCGCCTGGCGTGAAGCAGCCAGTGGCGGTCGGTGACTTGGCTGCCTCGGTCTGGACTTACGTGCCACCCGCCGCGCCTACTCCGACGGTCGACGACCTCGGGGTGGCGCTGCGGCGGTTCCATGCGCTCGGCCCCCCGCCCTTCCCGCTAGCCGCCTGGGATCCGATCGGGGATGCGCGTCGACGCCTGGCGGATGCCGACGGCTTGAGCGCAGAGGACCACGACTACCTGATGACGTGGTGCAACCGCTTGGAGCCGCAGGTCACCGACCTCAACCAGCGCGTGGAGCAGTCGCTCATCCACGGGGACGCGCACGTCGGCAACCTACTCCGGGATGCATCCGGCGGCATCCTGCTCTGCGACTTCGACGCCACTTGTCTAGGGCCTTGGCAGGTGGACCTGGCAGCGGTCGCTGCGGGCGAGGCCCGCTTCGGGAAGACCGGGGCGCATCGGGCGCTCGCCGAGGCGTACGGGTACGACGTGATGTCCGACCGCGACTGGCCGCTTCTTCGAGAAGCCCGCGAACTCAAAATGATCGCTGCTGCCACGCCGCTGCTCGCGAGTTCCGCGAGCGTAGCGGCCGAATTTGCCAAACGATTGCAGTCAGTCACCCAAGGCGACAACGGCTTACGGTGGAAGCCATTCGCCGATCTCGTCTGAGCCTCTCGGCAAGCGACTGCCGCCCGACGGGCAACGCGTCTACCTTCATCTCTAGGTGTCGATGATCCGACAGGCCATAGGACAAAGCTCCTGACACCTATCGCACCGGCTTCCGCCCGGCGTTCATCGCGGCTAGCTTGCCACCGTGGGGGATCTTGAACGGGGCATCTACGAACACCTGATCACCGAGAAGCTGGCGACGCAGCTCAGGCATGTCGATAGCGCCCTCGTCCGGGACGCGAAGCTGGATGCCGCCGACGCGCATGATGTCCTGGCCCGGCACATCGCGGGCCTCGCGCGCCGGGCGCTCCTCGGCGTGGGCGGCGGGCAGAACAAGCTGGCCCGGCAGGTCGACCTGGCGAACCGCATCGCCGCGCACATCGCTCAGGCCGAGCCCCGCGCCGTCACCGCCGACGACCAGGTGGCGGACGCCCAACGTCTGCTGCACGCCATCGCCGCACCGCCCACTCCGCCGGCCGCACCGGTCTTCCCGATCCGCCCCGCGACGCCGCTTTCCACCGGCGCGCTCCTGGTCAACGGCCGGCACCAGCCGCGCATCGGCCATGAGGTCAGCCACGAGATGGCGTCGGCGGACGAGGTGGACCTGCTCTGCGCCTTCATCAAGTGGCACGGTCTGCGCATCATCGAGCCCGCGATCACCGAGCTGGTCGCCCGAGGCGGTCGGGTACGGGTCATCACGACCACGTACATGGGCGCCACCGATCAGCGGGCGCTCGATCGGCTCGCCGAGCTGGGCGCCGAGATCAAGGTGTCCTACGAGACGCGGACCACCCGGCTGCACGCCAAGGCGTGGCTGTTCCGGCGGAACAACGGCACCACCACCGCGTACGTCGGTTCGTCGAACCTCTCCAAGGCCGCGCTCGTCGACGGCGTGGAGTGGAACGTGCGCATCTCGAATCTGGAGCAGCCGCACGTCATCGACACGTTCGAGGCGACGTTCGCGGACTACTGGAACGACTCGGCGTTCGAGACCTACGACCCGGCAACCGATGCCGAGCGGCTACGTGTCGCACTGCGCGGGGAACGTGCCGACGACGTCCCGGCCGAGATCGCGAACCTGGACGTGCGGCCGTTCCCATACCAGCAGGAGGTTCTTGACGACCTCAACGCCGAGCGTCTGGTGCACGGTCGCTGGCGCAACCTGGTGGTGATGGCGACCGGCACCGGCAAGACAGTAGTGGCGGCGCTCGACTACCGCCGGCTCCGGCGAGCCGGCCACGTCGCCTCGCTGCTCTTCGTCGCCCATCAGGAGCAGATCCTGCGGCAGAGCCGGTCAGTGTTCCGCCAGGTCATGGGCGACGGCACGTTTGGCGAGACGCTCGTCAGCGGCGATCGGCCGCAGGAGTGGCAGCACGTCTTCGCGTCAATCCAGTCGCTACGCCAGCGGAAGATCGATCCCGAGGCGTTTGACATGGTGATCGTCGACGAGTTCCACCACGCCGAGGCGGCCACGTACACGGCGTTGCTGGAGCGGCTTCGGCCGCGCGTACTCCTGGGCCTGACCGCGACCCCTGAGCGGAGCGACGGCCGCGACGTGCGCCGGTGGTTCGACGGCCGCGCGTCGGTGGAGTTGCACCTGTGGGAAGCCCTCGAACGGCAGTTGCTGGCACCGTTCCAGTACTTCGGGCTGCACGACGACGTGGACCTGACGCGGGTGCGGTGGAAGCGCGGGCAGGGGTACGACAAGGGCGAGCTGGACGGCGTCTACACCGGCAACGACGCTCGGGCGCGGCTCATCCTGCACGCGGTCCGGCGAATCGCTGACGTCGGGCGGATGCGCGCGCTCGGCTTCTGCGTCAGCATCGGGCACGCGGAGTTCATGGCCGACTGGTTCACCCGGCACGGCGTGCCGTCCGCGGCCATCACGTCGACTGTTGACCGGCCGGATCGCCACGTGCTGATCGACCGCTTCCGCAAGCGCGAGCTGAAGGTGCTCTTCACTGTCGACCTGTTCAACGAGGGCGTCGACCTGCCGATGGTCGACACCATCCTCATGCTGCGCCCCACTGAGAGCGCGACGATCTTTCTGCAGCAACTGGGCCGAGGTCTGCGGCTGGACGACGACAAGCCGTGCCTGACGGTGCTCGACTTCATCGGCGGCCAGCACGCGAACTTCCGGTTCGACATGCGCTGGCGTGCCCTCGCCGGGGTCAGCCGGCGCGCGGTCGAAGCCGCAGTCCGGGACGACTTCCCCTCGCTAGCAAGCGGCTGCCACATCGAGCTGGACCGGGTGGCGAAAGAGATCGTGCTCGCCAACCTCAAGTCGGCGCTGCCGACGTCGAAGAACTCGCTGGTGGCCGAACTGCGGCAGCTCGGTGACGTGAGCCTGTCCGACTTCCTGCGCGAGACCGGCCTGGAAATCGAGGACGTGTATCGGTCGGCGAGCATCGGCGGCTGGGCCGGGCTGCGGCGTCTCGCCGGTCTCGACCCGGCCGAAGGCGGCCCGGACGACCGTGACCTGAGCCGGGCCATCGGCCGGATGCTTCACATCGATGATGTCGATCGGCTGGACCTGATCGCTCAGCTCGCCGCAGGCCAGCGCCCGGCCGCCGGGCGGCTGCTCGACATGCTGCACTTCAGCCTGTGGGGGCCGTCGGTGCCGCTGACCGAACGCGACGCCCGGCTCAAGCGGCTGTGGGCGGAGCCGGCGCGCTGCGCCGAGCTGCGGCAGGTAGTTGACGTGCTGCGTGACCGCATCCACCGGGTCACCGAGTCACCTGCCCCGGGCCGGGTGCCGCTGCGAGTGCACGCCCGCTACAGCCGCAATGAGGCGTGCGCGGCTTTCGGTATGACCAACCCGGGCTCGCTGCGCGAGGGCGTGAAGTGGCTGCCCGACGAGCGCGCGGATCTGTTCTTCGTCACGCTCGTCAAGTCCGAGGAGCACTACTCGCCCACCACCATGTACGCCGACCGCGCTATCACGGACAAGCTGTTCCAGTGGGAGTCGCAGAGCACAACGTCGTCGGGCTCGGCCACCGGCCAGCGGTACGTCAACCACGTCGCGCAGGGCTCGACGGTGCACCTGTTCGTCCGCGAGACCAAGATTGCCGACCGTGACCTGGGCGCACCGCCGTACCTGTACGCGGGTCCGATGACGTACCGGGAGCACAGCGGCGACCGGCCCATGCGGATCCTCTGGGAACTGCGGCAGCCGCTTCCCGCCGACATGTACGCCGCCGCGCGGGCGATAGCCGCCTGAGCTAGGAGGCTTCCGTCCGCTTGCCAAGTCAGGCGAGCGGACGCGAGGCGTCGGCCTGCTCACGACGTCGGGCTGGCAGCACCCGGGACGACAGCACTGCCACCCCACCCGCGATCACTCCGACCATCGTGCCGGTGACCAGGCTCGACATCACCGCCGCGCCTCGCAACAACGCCTCCCGCGCCTCCGGCTCCAGCCCGGCCAGCCCGGGCGCGTCCATCCCCAGCGACGAGTCCCAGAACACCTGGTGGCCGACCGCCAGAAACGCCCCGTACAGCGCCCCGATCACCACCGTCGTCAGGAACGGGCGCGGCGGCCGCCGCCACAGCACTGCGGCCACCCAGCACAGCGGCGGTCCGAGCGCCAGCAGCGCGGCCACGACGGTGCCTTCCGGCACCACACCCAGGTCGTGCAGCGCCACGCGCGGGGCGGCCGGCGCGGCCAGCGCGACGAGCGCCGGCCAGGAGAACCCGAGGGTACGGCGACCCGCGCTCATCGGGTCACCCCCGCCGGCCCGGAATCCGGTGCGGATGCGGGTGCCGACTGCGGAACGGACGCGGTCGAGCGCACGAACCTCAGCAACGCGACGAACGCCAGCACTGCCGTCACCGCGCCTCCGGCGAAACGTACCCAGTGACCGGCGACGAACTCGGCGGCGACCTGGCGCAGGTACTCGGCCGAGTGCGTCCCGGGCAGGTCGACGAACATGATCTCGTTGCGCGGCCAGAAGAAGACAGCGGAGAACAGGAACTCGCAGACGACGAAGACGGCCGTGGCGCCGGCGACCCACCAGCGCAGCCGACGGTCGCGCCAGGTGAGCAGCGTGGCGGCGACGCTGCTGAGGATCACCGACGCGCCGAGCGGCGGGAAGTAGTCGTGCGGGCCACCGTGGACGAGGAATTCACGGGCCCGGTCGAGCGAGGCGGGCGCGTCGTTGAAGATGTTCGGGTAGAGCATGACGGTCTCGGCGGCGACCCCACCGAACGACATCATCGACGCCCATACCATGACAATAAGGGCGAACCAGGTCAGTCTTGCGCGTACCACGAGGGCTCTCCTCACGTTTCGGGGACGCCATCGACGCTAGGTCGGCCGCCCCCGACCGTCGTCCGCGTGGCCGCGCGACCGGATGTCGCTTCTCGGCGTACGCCTCGGGGTCGACCCTGACGCCTGCGGACGACAGCGGTGAGGGTCCGCGCGGACCTAGGCTCGAAGGCGTGCCCGACACCTCGCCCACCCGCGCCGACGTGCTGCTCGCGGCGGCCACGCTCGGCCTGGTCGCGGTGGCCGTGGCGGCCGACCAGCAGTCGCCCGGCGGCGCGGCGCTCGCGGTCGTGGTCGGCGGGGCGCTCGGCGGGCTGGTGCTGTGCGCCAGGCGGTGGCCGCTGCCGGCGCTGGTCGCCACGGCGGTCGTGATCCTCGGGTACTACGCGCTGGACCTGCCGCCGGTCGGGGTGGCCGCCCCGGCCGCCGCCGTCCTCTACCGGGCGTCCGAGCGCGGGCGTGTCGTCCCGGCCGCCGTGGTCGCCGGGAGCCTGCTGGCCGTGTCGGTGGTCGCCCGGCTGGCCGAGGGCGACGACATCGCGGTGGTCGTCGGTACGGAACTCGGCTCCGAGGCGGCGTTGCTGCTCGCCGTCATCGCCCTCGGTGACGCGGTACGCAACCGCAGGTCGCTGCGGGCGGCCCTGGTCCGGCAGGCGGTCGCCGCAGACGAGGAGCGCCATCGGGAGGCGGCCCGTCAGGTCGAGGCGGAGCGACTGCGCATCGCCCGGGAGGTGCACGACACGCTCGGGCACACCATCTCGGTGATCACGTTGCAGTCCGCAGTCGCCCGGGAGGCGCTCGCCGACAGCGATCCGGCGCAGGCGGAGGACGCGCTGGCGGCGATCCGGTCGGTGAGCGGCAGCGCGATGGCGGAGTTGCGGGCCACGCTCGGCACGCTGCGCCGCGAACCCGGGCCACGGGAACCGGTCCCCGGCTTCGATCAGCTCGCGGCGCTCGTGGACGGCGTACGCCGGGGTGGGCTGGCGGTCGACCTGCGGATCGAGGGTTCGGTGGACACGCTGCCGGCGGTGGTGGGCAGCACCGTCTACCGGGTCGTGCAGGAGGCGCTGACGAACGTCCTGCGCCACGCCGAGGCCACCCGGGTCACCGTGACCGTCCGCGCCACGCCCGGCCGGCTCACGCTGGAGGTGGTGGACGACGGTCGCGGCGGCCCGCCCGCCGGGGACGGGACGGGCCAGGGCCTGCGCGGCATGGCCGAGCGGATAGCCCTGCTCGGCGGCACCGTCGAAACCGGCACGATCGAAACGGGCAGCGCCGAACCCGGCACGAGCGGCGGCTTCCGGGTGTCGGTCCACCTGCCACTGACGGGAGTCGCCGCGTGAGCCCGATCCGCGTCGTTCTCGTCGACGACCAGCACCTGGTCCGCACCGGCCTGCGCGCCCTGCTCGACCGGGCGCCGGACATCGAGGTGGTGGGCGAGGCGGGCGACGGCGGCAGCGGCCTGGCGGTGGTACGGGAGCAGCGGCCCGACATCGTGCTGATGGACGTCCGGATGCCCGGCGGCGACGGGCTGGAGGCGACCCGGCGGATCCTGACCGACCCGACGCTCGACGGTGTGCAGGTCGTCATGCTCACCACGTTCGACGACGACGAGTACCTGTTCGAGGCGATCCGCGCCGGGGCGGCCGGTTTCCTGCTCAAGGACACCCCGCCCGACGCCCTGCGGGACGCAGTCCGGACGGTGGCCGGTGGCGACGCGCTGCTCTCCCCCGCGGTGACCCGGCGGGTGCTCGCCGCGGCGGCCCGCTCACCGGTGGCCGACCCGGCGCGACTGGCCGGATTGACCGCACGGGAACGGGACGTGCTCGCGCAGGTGGGCGCCGGACGATCGAACACGGAGATCGGGCAGGCGTTGTTCCTGAGCCCTGATACCGCCCGCACCTACGTGAGCCGGCTGCTCCAGAAGCTGAACGCCCGCGACCGGGCGCAGCTCGTCGTGATCGCGTACGAGAGCGGGCTGGTCCGCCCCGGCGAGGGCTGAGCCGCGCCGGGGCGGGTCACAGTCAGGTCGACGCCGCGTCCGCCGGCTCGGGTGCCGCGTGCCGGCCGCCGCCGTTGCGGCGTTCGTCGCCGTGTCCCGGCCACCATGCCTTGTGGCCGATCAGCCCGGTCAGCGCCGGTACGAAGAACATCGACATGACGAACGCGGACAGCACGATCCCGATCGCCACCGCGAAGCCCATCTGCTGGAGGAACGAGATCGGCGCGAGCATCAGCACCCCGAACGTGCCGGCCAGGATCAGCCCGGCCGCGGCGACTGTCGGGCCGGCGTGTTCCACCCCGATCGCGGCGGCCTGGTGCGGTTCGTGGCCCTCGCGCGCCTCCTCGCGGAGCCGGGCGATCATCAGGATGTTGTAGTCGGTGCCGATCGCCACCACGAACAGATAGAGGATGATCGGCAGCTGGAACGTCACGCCCGGGTTGCCCTGGAGCCCCTGGAACACGTAGACGGTGGCGCCGAGCGTGGCGGCGAAGTTGAGCAGCACCGCGATCACCAGGTAGACCGGCGCGACGAGGCTGCGCAGCAGCAGCGCCAGGATGATCGCGATCAGGAGTGCGGCGACCGGCAGGATCACCGACAGGTCCCTGTTGTTCGCCGAGTTGATGTCCGCGAAGATCGCCGTGGTGCCGCCGACGAGCGCCCTGGTGCCCGGCGGCGCCGCCTCGTGCACCGCCTTTCGCAGGTCGTCGCGCACGAGCGTGATCGCCTCGTTCGACATCGGGTTCTCGTTCAGCAGCAGGCTGATCCGGACGACGCTCGGGTCGGTGGCGCTGCGCTCCGGCGGCTGCGCCTGCCCGACGCCCGGTGCCCGTGCCGACGCGGCGGCGAAGTCGTTCACCTGCTGCTCGGTGAGCGGGGTGCCGTCGCCGGTGGTCAGGTAGACCTCGGTGGGCGCGAGCGCCCCGGCGGCGAAGCCGCGCTGGAGGTCCTGGGCCGCCCGCGCCGACTCGGTGTCCTGCGGGAAGCCGGCCCCGAAGTCGTAGTCGGCCTTGTAGCCGAGCACCCCGGCGGCGAGCGCCACGAGCAGTGCGCCGGAGGCCGCTGCCACGATCGCCGGGCGGCGTCCGACCACCGCGCCGAGCCGCCGGGACAGGGTCGCCTTGGGCGGGCGCTGCCACGCCTTCGACGGCCAGAACACCCACCGGCCGAGCAGCGACACGAGTGCCGGGATCAGGGTCAGCGAGGTGACGAGCATGACGCCGACGGCGATGGCGAGCGCCGGGCCGAGCGACCCGAAGAAGCCGAGCGAGGCGAGCAGCAGCACCAGGAACGCCACGATGACCGCACCGGCGGCGGAGGTGATGACCTCGCCGACCCGCTGTACCGAGACGACCATCGCGGTGCGCTTGTCGTCCCCGGCGCGCAGCCGCTCGCGGTAGCGGAACAGCAGGAACAGGATGTAGTCGGTGCCGATGCCGAACAGCACGATCAGCAGGATGGTCTGCAGGTCCTGGCTGACGTTGAGGTCGAACGCCTTGCCGGCGGCCGCGACCAGCCCGGTGGTGACGGACATGACGACGCTGATGACCACCACCGGCAGCAGCGCGGCGATCGGGCTGCGGAAGATGATCAGGATCAGTCCGATGATGAGGACGATGGTGGCGACACCGACGACCGCGAACGCCTCGTTGAACGTGTCCTCGTTGTCGACGAAGCTCGCCACGTCGCCGGCCACCCCGGCGGTCAGGCCGCTGCCGGACAGGTCCGGCCCGAGGGCGGCGCGCAGGTCGCGTACCGCGTCGAGCAGGCGCGGGTCGTCGGGGCTGTCGGCGTCGAGACCGACGGTGACCACCTGCACCGACTTGTCCGGCGCGACGGCCTGCGGGCCGGTCAGGTAGCCGGAGGTCTGCGGGATGTTCCGGGCCTTGAGCGCGGTGGCGAGCTGCCCCACGCGCGCCTCGTCGGCCGGGGTGAGCGGCTTGCCGTCGCTGCGCTTGACCACGACTGTGGCGGTGGCGGTGGCGGCCTGCGGGAACGACTTCGCGGCCAGCTCGGTGGCCTGCACCGACTCGTAGGAACGCGGCAGGAAGCTCTCCTGGTCCGCGGAGGTGATGTCGCTCAGCGAAGGACTGGCAGCGATGATCGCGATCGCGGCGACGACCCAGCCGCCGATCACCCACCATGCCTTGCCCACGACGAATCTGCCCAGGCGCTCGAACATCGTTTCCCCCGTGTGTTCGGCTGTGTCGCACGCGATCCTACGCTGCGTGAGCAATCCCTTTCGGACGGCTCGCGGACTTTCGTCGATGATCCGGGTGGTCGAGGATCGACGGATGAGCGCGAGGCTGCCCGGTCCCGGAGCGCTGACGGCCTGGTTGGTGGCGACGGTGCCGGCCCCACTGGTCGTCTACGAGTGGACCCACAGGTGGGAGGAGAAGCAGCCGCTCTCCACCGCACTGTGGTGGCCCGTGCTCGCGTCGCCGCTGCTCGCCGCCGTGCTCGCGGCCCGGCAACCCCGGCGCCCCGCCGCCGCCGTCGGCGTGTCCACGCTGGTCACGACGGCGCTTCTCGCGGTATCGCTCGCGTTCTTCCGGTGGGTCGTGCCGCTGACCGGCGAGGCCCGCTGGGGGCGGGCGCTGCTCGGCGGTGCGGCGCTCGCGGTGGCCGGTGCGCTCATCGGGTACGCCGCCGGCGGGCGCCTGCCCCACCGGGCCCGCCCGGCGTCGCGTCGCGGCTGTCTGGTCGGCGGGCTCGCCGTCGTGTTCGGCGCGCTGCTGGCGCAGTCCGCGGTACGGCTCGGCGCCGAGGACAGCACGACCGGTCACCCCCCGCACGAGTACGGCGGCGTGGGCCCTTACGTGACGTCGGCGAGCCGGTTCACGGCGCCGGCCGCCGGGGCGTACGGGATCTTCGCGCTGGGTTTCTCCCCGGCGAACGCCGACTGCCGCGTCACCGGCGACGGCTCGGAGGTGCGGGCGGCCGAGCCGGTCTCCGTCCCGCCGGGCGACTACGGCAGCGACGCCGCCGTCTATTCCTGGGTGGCGACAGTGCGGGTGCCGACACCCGGTTCGTGGACGCTCGACTGCCGCACGAGCGACCCGGAGGCGTCCTACGTGGTGGGCGACGTGCCGGAGATCCGAGGCGCAGTCGGCGAAATGATCCACTGGCCGGTGGGCGTGATCTGGCTGCTCGGCGCGGCGCCCGGCCTGCTGATCGTCGCGGACACCGCCAGGCGGCGACGAGCTACTTGCCGCCTTCCGAGGTGAGGCCCTGCCAACCGTCGGCGCCGGTCACCGTCGGATTCGGCAGCGAATAATGGCTGATACTGGCCGCGTCTGCCTCTCTGATCCGGTCCACCAGTGCGTAGACGATCGCATTGAGCGCAAGGTGCTGCGCTCGGGTGGTCACCACGGTCATGTCCACGATGTCACTGTCTGGCACTTCTGCCCGTCGCACGACAAGACGCCCGTCGCCCCACTCCTCGTTCTGCTCCAAGCCGCACCTCCGTCAATCCGTGCCGTTAGTTGAATGGCCAGGCTCAACGTGCTTGTTGGCCACCGCTCGCTCCTGTGCCTTCAGGTAATACCTCGTGGCTTGCTGGCGCTGCCGAATCAGGAAGGTCGCGACGACCAGCGCCAGGAAGGACAGCCCCAACCAGAGGACGTCGCTATGGATCGTGTGTGGAAGCCCGGCCAGACTCAGGGCAACCTCGGTCGGCAGGCGTTTCGCGGCGTCGAGCACGTACAGCAGCACGCCTGCGAACGAAAGTAACATCACCGACTGAAGGCCGAAGTACGCAATGAGCGAAGCGCGGCCGACCCGCTCCTGGTCGAGTCCTCGGCCCAAGGCGCCTGCGACAAACGCCGGCAGCGCCAGCACGAGCGCGGGCAGACCGACGGCAGCCGCTGCGTTGTCCAGACCAGCGCGGGACAACGTGAAGAAGAGAAGAACGATAGCGGTCAGCGTGGCGAGAGTCGCTGCGTTGCCTAGCGCGCCCGGCGGAATCTCTCGCAGGTAGACGATCGATTTGAAGTCCCAGGACACGCGCTCGCCAGGGGCGATGGACCTCAGGTCGCCCCAGCGCCCGTGTCGGCGGACGTACAGATGCGCCACGGGGCGGGCCTGCTCGTGGTGGAGCCGGACACACTGTTGAAACCCATTGATCTTGAAATGGCGTTGACGAAGTATGTCTCGCCCACCCAACACCTCGAGATGATGACTGAAGACATAGCAACCCGCCGGGGCAAGCAGTTCGAAATGGTAGCTGTCTGCTTGGAGCGCTCGCGTCATCGGTACGTCGAGCGTAAATGGCGCCAAGCCGAAACGAGCCCTCAGCTTCTCATACGGGCTGACATGCATCCTTTCGGGCGAATAGAGGGAGCTGTAGGTGACCAGGACGTTCATCGTCTCCGGAACCGGCACCTCGCCGACCACAACATAACTCTTGGCGAGCACCTTACAGATGTCGAGAATTTTGTCTCGCCAGACCGGGGAGATCTCCTCGCTGAGGCCAGTGATCTGCTTCAGCGCATCCTGAACCTCTTCCCATGCTGATTTGGGGGCATCCGTCGGTCTCGTCCCGCCGACTCCGACCGGAGCCGCAGCAGGCCGGCAGATCGCCACGATGACCCGGGCCATGATGTCGCGGTCAGATTTCCTGAGTGCGGGGGAGCTCAGATGTTGACCCGTCTCCTGCCGAGCCAGCAGAAAGAGGGACTCGATCGCGAGCGCGGTGAGGCCGCGAACTTCCCGTTGGGAAAGAACAGGGATGGTCTCCCCTTTCGCGTCCGTGGCACTCACCAGGTCGAACAGCAAACCCTTCCGCGCAGTCACCAGGGGGATCAGTACACCGGTCGCACCTCGTCCACCTCGTTCGCCGCCCTCCGCTGCCGTCGAACGGGGATCGGCGCCGACGTGCTCGGGCGAACCGGTTTCGTCGCTGTAGTTGGGTCGATGGGCCGGCTGCGGCAAGTCGATCCGATATTGCAGCGTCGTCCTGACACGGAGCATCCGCCCGCTCGGCTCGACCTCGTCGTGGACCCTCGCCAGCGAGCGTGGCGGATCGAGCAAGAGGTTGATGAAGCAGGCGATCGCATATGGGTCGTAGTTGCGGGCGACATAACTCGCGGCCTCCTGTATCTCCTCCCGGCTCGGCGATTCAGCGACGGGCGCACCGGGTGCCATTGCTTTGAGATTGGGAGTTTCCCGCAGCAGCGCCAGCGCTAGGCCGGCGCCCGCCGCCAGGAATCCGAAAATGATGTGCACAGCCAGGTTCGCCCACGGAAACTCCACCAGCGCGACGAAGAGAAACAGCAGGAGGAGCGCTGTCACCGCCAAGAAGGCGAGTCGCTTAGGCAGCATGCCGAATCCCTCGGATCGGCTGACCTCCGGAAGATCTGATGCCATAGGCCACGCTCCCCGGTTTTCGGCACCTGGAGGCCCTGACCGGCCACCGAGTGCAGTTCACCTCTGCGGTCTTATGCACTTCCGTACGTCCATAGTGCCAACCACTACATAAATGTCAACGGACGCTTCGGTCCGTCCTGCAGGCACAGCGGGAAGGCGCGCCCGTTTCAACCCGCCTGGTCGGGATTGACAAGGGACATTGGCTCCTTCACGCCCGCCCGCGCGCTGTCGCGTATGCGACAGCACATGAGCGGATGGATCTGCGGTTCCGGTGCCGGGGGGAAGTGTCGTAGAGAGCCCGTAGCCTGACGCGGTCATCGACGACCACGGGAGGCGACGTGCTCGACCACTTCTCCGTAGCAGTGCGCGACCTGGCGGCCAGCGGCGCCTTCTACGACACGGTGCTGGCCCCGCTGGGCGCGCGTCGGCTGATGGAGCCCGGCCCGATCGGCTACGGCGTCGAGGCGCCCGACTTCTGGGTGGAGCCCGCCCCGTCCGGCGCCACGCCGGTGCCGGTGCACATCGCGTTCACCGCGGCCGACCACGCGACGGTGCGGGCGTTCCACGACGCGGCGGTGGCAGCGGGCGCGGAGGTCCTGCACGCGCCGAAGGAGTGGCCGGAATACCACGCCGGCTACTACGGCGCGTTCGTCCGCGACCCGGACGGCAACAACGTCGAGGCGGTCTGCCACCGCCCGGAGTGAGTCCGTTGTGTCGGCGAGGCAGGATGGACCGGTGGAGATCGAGCCGGTCGAGCACGCTCCGGTACGCGCCATCCGCCGGGCCTGGCTGGCGCAGCGCTGGCACGACCTGACGTTCCTGCACTGGGCGGTCCCGCCGGAACGGGTGGCGCCGCTGCTGCCCGCAGGCACCCGGCCGGACACGTTCGACGGGCTCACCTACGTCGGGCTGATCGGCTTCCGGATGGTCGGGCTGGGGCTCGGGCGGGGTCCGGGCGTGCCCTACTTCGGCACCTTCTGGGAGACGAACGTCCGGCTCTACTCGGTCGACGGCTCGGGGCGGCGCGCTGTCGTGTTCCGCTCGCTCGACGCGTCCCGGCTGGTGCCCGTGCTGGTGGCGCAGCTGAGCCTGCGCCTGCCGTACAAGTGGTCGGCGATGCGGCTCGACCGGTCCGGTGACACGCTCACCTACCGATGCCGCCGTCGCTGGCCCGGTCCGGCCGGCACGACGAGCCGGATGACGGTACGCGTCGGGGCGCCCGTTCCCGAGCCGACGCCGCTGGAACACTTCCTCACCGCCCGCTGGGGACTGCACACCCGTGCGTACGGCAGCACCCTGCACGTGCCGAACTGGCATCCACAGTGGCCGCTGCACCGTGCCGAACTGCTGCACCTGGACGACGAACTGGTCACCGCCGGGGGCGTGCCGGCACCGGACGGGCCACCGGTGAGCGTGCTCTACTCCCCCGGCGTCCCTGTCGTCTTCGGCCGCCCAACGTCGGCCGGATGACCGCCGGCCGACGCGCGAGGCGCACCGGCGGGCGATCGGCGTCAGCGCAGCGGGTCGTGGGTGCCGTGCGGCACGTCGGGACGGCATCGGCGTACCCGGTCGGCGGCCATCCGGCCGCCCACCGCCAGCCCGTACCGCTCGACGGCGGCCAGCCCGTACGCGCTGCACGTGGGCGTGTAGCGACAGGTCGCCGGCCAGCGGTGCGACAGCCAGCGCCGGTAACCGAGGATGGCGGCCCGGCCGGCCCGGTCCACGGCCGGTCGCCGGACGACGCCCGCCGTCACCGAGCCGAGGGTGAGCAGCATCGAGAAGAGGCCCAGGTCGCAGCAGCCCGGACCGTCGCAGGTGGGCACGTCGCAGTTGCACCAGTCCCGGCTCTTCTTTTTCTTGTGGTGCCGCTTCCGGAAGATCACCACGTCATGATGCGACACGCTCGCCAGTGTCGATCAGGCGACCGGACCGGGTCCGGTGTGATCGGGTCGGCGGTCGGCCGGGAACCTAGCGTCGAAGGCGTCACCAGGAGGGAAGAACGGGTGCTGGATCGGCTCAACGCCGCACTGGACCACCTCGAACAGCGGCTCGACCAGCCGCTCGACGTGGCCGAGTTGGCCCGGATCGCCGGCGTGTCGGAGCACCACTTCGGCCGGCTGTTCTCGGCGCTGGCCGGGCTGCCGCTGTCGGAGTACGTGCGCCGTCGCCGGATGACGCTGGCGGGCGCCGACGTGCTCGCCGGCCGGGAATCGCTGCTCGACGTGGCGGTCCGCTGGGGGTACGGCTCGAACGAGGCGTTCGCCCGCGCGTTCCGGGCCGTGCACGGCGTCGGGCCGACGCAGGCCCGGCACGCCGGTGCGGTACTGCGGTCCCAGCCCCGGATGTCCTTCCGGCTCGTCGTCGAAGGGAACACCAGCATGGACTACCGGATCGTGACCAAGGACGCCTTCCGGCTCGCCGGGTTGACGGCGCGGGTGCCGCTCGTCCACGAGGGGATGAACCCGCACATCGTGGCGTTCGTCAGGGGCATCGACCCGGCCACCGTCCGCCGCATCGAGGCGCTGTCCGACCAGGAGCCGCACGGGATCGTCAACGTCAGCGCCGAGCTGGCCGGTGCCCGTGACGAGGGCGCCGAGCTGGACTACTGGTACGCGGCGGTCACCGGCACGGACGTGCCGGACGACCTGCGCAGCCTGCCGGTCGAGGCCGGCGACTGGGCGGTGTTCTCCAGTTCCGGCGCGTTCCCGGTGGCGGTGCAGCACCTGTGGCGGGCCGTGTTCACGTCGTGGTTCCCGTCCAACCCGTACGAGACCCGTCCGGGGCCGGAGATCTCCCGGGTCCGTGTCGCCGAGGACGGTGGCACCGCCGACGCGGAGCTGTGGATCCCGGTGCGCCGGGTCTAGAGGCGCGCCACCGCCGCCGCTCGCGCCAGCGCGGCCGGCACGTCGTGTACGTGATACGGATGCTCGCCCGGCTCGATGGCGGCGAGGAACATCGCGTACACGGCGGCCAGCCGCAGCGGCGCGACCGGCCGGAGCAGGTCGACGGTCCGGCGCGGGTCGCTGCCGGGCACGTCGGCCCGCCAGCGCCGCGCCCACGCGTCGACCAGCCGGGCGGCGGCGTCCGCGTCGAGATCCTCGGTGAGGCGCAGGATGTCGAAGGCGGGATGGCCGACGAACGAGTCCGCCCAGTCGATCACCGTCCGGTGCCGGTCGTCGCCGCGCACGTTGCCGGGGTGCAGGTCGCCGTGCACGAGCGTGTCCGGCAGGCCGCAGTCGCCGACCCGCCACAACCGCCGATCGAGCCCGTCGAGCAGGCCGGCGGCGGCCGACACGTCGTGCCCGGCGAGCCGTTCCCGGATCCAGCCCGCCAGCCCCTCCCCGCGCAGGTCGGGCACCCCGGCCGCGACCAGATCGCCAACGACCCCGCACGCCCGCAGTTGCACCGCGTGATGCTCCGCCGCGACGGCGGCCCGTTCCCCTTCCCCGGCCCCGTACCGGTCCTCCCCCGGCACGTCCGCCAACAGCATCCGCCCCTCCCCGTCGGCGGCGAGCACCACCGGCCCGTTGATCAAGGAGTTCGTGCCAACAGGGAAGGCCAGGACCGTGGGCTCGTGGCGGGCGAACGGGGGGAGCTGCTTCAGCCACGTGGGGCCCTGGTCGGTGTCCAGGCGCCAGATGGCGGAGAGGTTCCAGGTGCGCTGCTGCGCCACCGCCGTCACCCGGCGGCCGAGCCGGCGCAGCTCGCCGGTCGCCCAGGCGACGCTGCGGGCCGGGCCGCCGGCCTCCGCCCACGGCTGGCGCAGCGGATGCGGCGCCAGGTCCACTGTCGCCGGTTCCAGGGGTACGGCGGGCACGTCGACGGCCGATTCCAGGAAGGCGGCACGAGGGTCGACCACCTGCGCCAGGTAGCGGACGTGGCCGCCCGGCGGCGCGGGACGATCGGCGTCGAGCAGCCGCAGCACGGCGACCTCCAGCCCGTGGCGCCGCCGGACGGTGCCGACGATCGAGTGCACCTCCTGCCACCACGGCTCCGGTACGCCGAGCGGCGGCAGCGCGCCGAGCGGGCGGCCGGCGGCGTCGAGCAGGACCAGCGTGACGGTGCGGGACACGGCCGGACGGTATCCGGGCACCCCTACGGGAGGCGAGCGGATTGATCCGGGTCCGGTGCGGGACCGGACCCGGATGCCCCGCGCACCGGTGGGCGGAACGCTGAGACGATGAGCCTCATCGATTCCCGTACACGCCCGTACCAGTGGGTGCGCCCGGTCGCCGTGGCGTCGGCGGCGCTGCTGCTCGGCTACGGCCTGCTGCGCCTGCTCGACCGCCTGGACGGGCACAGCGACAAGGGCGCCTGGGCCTGGAACACCGGCCACACCCTGTTCCTGCTCGGCGTCCTCGGCTTCGCCGCGCTGATCGTCGGGCTGCACGGCCTGCTGCGTACCCGGTCGTCGCGGTTGCGGACGCTCGACGACGTGGCAGCGCCGGCCGGTCTGGTCGGCGCCGCCGCCTTCGTCTGGGTGATCCTCGGTGACCTGTTCCCGCGCTTCGCCGACGCGGTGCCCACGCCCGGCCTGGTGCTGTACGGCGGACCGCTGCTGTTCGAGGTCGGCCTGCTGGTGCTGCTGTACCGGGCGGCGGCGGCCCGGCTGCTGCCGGTGTGGGCGCCGGTGCTGGTGCTCGCCGGGTTCCTGGCGATCGCGGTGCACCTCGACCTGCTGCCCGTGGGCGCCACGCTGGTGCTGGCCGGGCTGCTGCCGCTGCGTGTCACACCCCGCCCGGTGGCCTGACCGCCGTCAGCGCCAGACGGTCCGGCGGAACCCCTTGTGACCGGCGCACACGTCGCGCTGCCCGCCGCTGCGGCTGACCGCGCCGTCGCGGCACTGCACCAGCCAGCCGCGGTCGGACCAGAACCCCGGTACGCACTCGAACCAGTCGCACACTCCGGCAGCCGGCCGGCGAATGCGCTGGCCGCCGCAGAAGTCGTACCCGAAGGGGTTCGCCGGGGCGCCGCAGCGGCGCTCGACCGGCGGCTGCGGCGTGCCGCGCGACGGCGCGGGACGGGCGCGGGACGGCTCGGGGCTCGTGGTGGGCCGGACCTGGACGGCGGGTGCGACGTGCTGCGGTGGGGCGGGGGTGACGCTGGCAGCCGGCGTCGCGGCGGCGGCCCGCTCCGAGCCGGCCCGGGTGGGCGGGTTGGACTCGATGAGCATCGCCGGCACGATCAGCGCGAGCGCCGCGCCGACCGCCACCGTGCGCCGGCCGCCGGGCACCAGCGCGGTGACGCGGGCCTGGGCGGGGGTGAGCACGGCGGGGCGTTCGGGCCGTGCCGCGGTGTGCTCCGCGATCAGCTCGTCCAGCTCGGCCACTACCGCGGCGCGCTGCTCGATCGCGTCGGCGAACGCCAGCGTGAGCGTGAACCGGAAGTCGGCCGCCGCGCCGGTGGGCAGCAGCAACCCGGAGGTACGCCGCCGGTCCAGCACCTGGATCAGGGTGACCGGTGCGCCGGGGTCGTGGGACAGGCCGGTCATCCGGCCGTACGCCCAGTCGCGCCGGCCGCGCCCGCCGAGCAGCACCAGACGCCGGTTGGTGAGCACGGCGAGCCCCGCGTCGACCACCTTGACGCCCTCGGGGCGGCGTGGACGCAGCACCGGCGGGTCGGGGTCGACTGTCAGTTCGGGGGCGGGCAGCACGGCGGTGTGCCGCACCTCCACCAGCTGCGCGGCCGGGAGCGTCCAGAAGACCACCTCGCCGGGGGCCAGCTCCATCGGCAGGCCGACGCCCGCCTGGGCCGAGCCGTGGAAGGACACCGCGAGCGTACGCAGGCGGCGCAGCTCCTCGTCGCGGCGTCGCCACGCCTCGTCCGCGGCGCGGAAGGCCCGCTGCCGACGCTCGTTCTGCCGGTGCGCCCACCGGTACCGCCATGTGGAACCCGTCGAATCAGTCTTCGCCACGCCGACTCCTCCGCCGCGCGAGCCCACCAATCGGGGTGTCGTTCATGTCAACGACGCGGGATGGGTACCAAGACACGCCAAAGTCGCCAATTAGACCGATCGGCTGATTGACCTACACAATCGGCGAAAACTCGCGCGTCGATTCACGTTCCGTGCCAACGGTTCCGGACGGTCCCGCTTCGTCATGCGCGCGCGAGGGCACGTCGGTAACGTCAGCCACGACGGCGGGGCGGAGCGCGGCCCCGGGCAGCGAGGAGGTGCACCGGTGGGCGACCCGGCCGTGGTGGTGGGTGTGGACATCGGCACCACCAGCTCCAAGGCCGTCGCGTTCGACACCACCGGCCGGCAACTGGCCACTCACTCGATCGGCTACCCACTGGAGGAGCCGAACCCGGGCTGGGCCGAGCAGGATCCGGACCTGATCTACCAGGCCGTGCTCGGCGTGATCCGTGCGGTGGTGGACGAGCTGGGCCGGCCGGTGGCGGGCCTGTCGTTCAGCACCGCCATGCACAGCCTGATCGGGCTGGACGCCGACGGCACCCCGCTGACCCCGTCGATCACCTGGGCCGACTCCCGCGCGAGCGCGCAGGCCGAACGCCTTCGGGCCGCGCCGTCCGGGCTCGCCCTGCACCGGCGCACCGGCACGCCCGTGCACCCGATGGCGCCGCTGCCCAAGCTGGTCTGGTTCGCCGAGCAGGAACCGAAACTGCACGAGCGGGTCGCCCACTGGGTCGGCATCAAGGATCTGGTGCTGCGGCGGCTCGCCGACGCGCTCGTCACCGACCACTCGGTCGCCTCCGCCACCGGCCTGATGGACATCCACAAGCTGGCCTGGGACACCGAGGCGCTGCGCATCGCCGGCATCACCGAGGAGCAGCTCCCCCAGCTCGTACCCACCACGCACGTGCTGCCGGGGCTCACCGCCGAGGCGGCGCGCGCCACCGGGCTGCCGGCGGACACCCCGCTGGTGGTGGGCGCCGGCGACGGGCCGCTGGCGAACCTGGGCCTCGGCGCGGTACGCCCCGGCGTGGTGGCCTGCTCGATCGGCACCAGCGGCGCGATGCGGGTGATGGTGGAACGCCCCGGCGTGGACCCGCTCGGCGGCGTGTTCTGCTACGCGCTCACCGAGGACCGCTGGGTGGTCGGCGGCGCCATCAACAACGGCGGGATCGTGCTCCAGTGGGCGAACGACGCGCTCGCCCCCGAACTGGGCGAGCACGCCGAGGAGGAACTGCTCGACCTGGCCGCCACGGCGCCGGTCGGCTCCGGCGGGCTGATCATGCTGCCGTACCTGCTGAGCGAGCGGGCACCGCACTGGAGCGCGCTGCCGCGCGGCGCGTACGTCGGGCTGACCCACGGCCACGGCCGGCCGCACCTGGTCCGGGCCGCGCTGGAGGGCGTCTGCCAGCAGCTCGCCCTGGTCCTCGCCTCGGTTCGGGCGGCCGGGAACGAGGTACGCGAGGTCCGCGCCAGCGGCGGCTTCGCGCGCAGCGCCTTGTGGCGGCAGATCCTCGCCGACGCGCTCGGCATGCCGGTGCGGTTCCCCGCCGGGCACGAGGGGTCCGGCTTCGGCGCGGCGCTGCTCGGCATGCAGGCGCTCGGCCTCATCGAATCGATCGAGGTCGCCGCCGACCTGGTCCGGATCGAGGAGACGGTCCGCCCGGATCCCGCCTCCGCCGCCACGTACGCGGCACTGCTTCCGCTCTTCTCCGAGCTGTACGACGCGCTCGTACCCACGTTCGCGTCCCTGCGGCGGATGGCGCCGAGCCTGCCGCCGGAACCACCACCCACCGCACCACCCCGCTGACGACCGAAGGGCGTGACAGCCGTGGTCACACTGCTCGCCGCACCGGCGGAACCGCTCACGAACGCCGGTGACACCCAGCTCGTCCTCGCGGCCCTGCTCGGCATCGCCGCTGTGGTGCTGCTCATCGCGTGGGGCAAGGTGCACCCGTTCCTCGCGCTGATCCTCGGCGCCGCGGTGCTCGGCGTGGTCGCCGCCGTACCCGTCGACAAGATCGTCACCTCGTTCAGCGGCGGCGTCGGCTCCACAGTCGGCGGGGTGGGCCTGCTGATCGCGCTCGGCGCGATGATCGGCGGCCTGCTGGCCGAGTCCGGCGGCGCGGACGGCATCGTGGAACGGGTGGTCGGCCGGGTCTCCGGGACCGCGCTGCCCTGGGCGATGGCCGGCGTGGCCGCACTCATCGGCCTGCCGCTGTTCTTCGAGGTCGGCGTGGTGCTGCTGGTGCCGATCGTGCTGCTCGTCTCGCTGCGGGTGAACGTGCCGCTGATCAAGATCGGCATTCCCGCGCTCGCCGGCCTGTCGGTGCTGCACGGCCTGGTGCCGCCGCACCCCGGCCCGCTGGTGGCGATCGACGCGCTCGGCGCCAACCTGGGTCAGACGCTGGCGCTGGGCCTGCTGGTGGCGATTCCCACGGTGATCATCGCCGGTCCGGTCTTCGGCAACTTCATCGCCCGGTACGTGCCGGCCACCGCACCGGCCGAGCTGCTGCCGACCCGGCGCGACACCGATGACCGCAGCCCCACCCGGCCCGGTGACGGGCGGCTCGACGCCGACGGCGACCTGGTCACCGAGGACGACCTGGTCAACCCGGGCACCGGACGGCCCGGCGGCGCGATCGACGAGCCGGCCGGACGGCGCTCGCGCCGCTCCCCGGCGCTCTGGGCGGCAGTGGTGACGGTGCTGCTGCCGGTGGTGCTGATGCTGCTGCGGGCGATCGGCGAGCTGACGCTCGGCGAGGACACCACCGGCCGCAAGGCGCTGGACATCGTCGGCACCCCGATCATCGCCCTGCTCGCAGGCGTCATCTTCGCGATGATCTTCCTGGGCTACCGGTCCGGCTTCAGCCGTACCCAGGTCTCCGGTTTCCTCGGCGGCTCGCTGCCGCCGATCGCCGGCATCCTGCTGATCGTCGCCGCCGGCGGCGGCTTCAAGCAGGTGCTCGTCGATGCCGGCGTGGGCGACCTGGTCGCGAACGCCGCCGACGGCGCGAACCTCTCGCCGCTGCTGCTCGGCTGGCTGGTGGCGGTCGGCATCCGGGTCGCCACCGGCTCGGCCACGGTCGCCACCATCACCGCCGCCGGGATCGTCGCGCCGCTGGCCGACACGCTCGCCGGCCCCGAGGTGGCGTTGCTGGCGCTGGCCATCGGCTGCGGGTCGCTGTTCTTCTCCCACGTCAACGACGCCGGCTTCTGGCTGGTGAAGGAGTACTTCGGGCTGACCGTCGGGCAGACCATCAAGAGCTGGTCGGTGATGGAGACCATCATCTCGGTGGTCGGCTTCCTCGGCGTCCTACTGCTCGACGTCTTCATCTAGCGACGGTCAGGGAGCCTCGACGCCGGAGATGCGGAACTTGTGCACCTCGGCGCCGAGGATCTCCGCCACCTGCTCGGCCTCCGGGCCGGAGCCCCGGAACGCCAGCAACTGCTCGTCGGACTCCCACCGCTCGTAGACGTTGATCCGGCCCGGCTCGACCGGGTCGGCGCTGACCGCGAAGTCGACGCAGCCGGGCGCATCCCGGGCCGCGCGGACGGCGGCCTCGCAGGACGCCAGGTAGGCGTCCCGCCGGGCCGGATCGACGTAGAGGGTGCCGGCGACGATGAGCATGCCGGCCATCCTGCCACCCGCTCCCGGTCAGGACCGGGTGATCGCGTTGGCGTGGATCGCCTCGTTCAGGTACGCGGCCATCCCCGGCCGCAGCGCCTCGAAGTACGCGGTGAACCGCGGATCCGCCACGTACATGTCGGCCAGGCCGGTGTGGATCTCGTACGAGCAGTCGTACCACCACTTGGTGATGAGCTGCCGGTGCTCCTCGGCCAGCGCCATCGCCTCCGGGCCGTCAGCGGGCGCGCCCGATTCCATCAGCGCGGCGAACCGCCGCCCCCAGTCCTCGTTCTCCGCCTTGTTGCGCAGCCAGTCCTCCTTCGAGTAGCGGCCCGCGCGCTCCTGCGACTGCCGGTACGCCTCGGTGCCGCCCCAGCGCTGCTCGGCCTCCTCTGCGTGCTCGTCCGGGTCGAAGTCCCCGAACACCTCGAACCGCTCCTCCGGCGTCAACTGGATCCCCAACGTCCTCGCCTCCATCGCGTGTTCGATCGCCGCGACCATCTCCTGCAGCTTCCCGATCCGCCCGGACAGCAGCTCGTGCTGCCGGCGCAGGTGCGCCACCGGGTCGGAGTCCGGATCGTCCAGGATCTCGGCGATCTCCTCCAGCGGGAACCCCAGCTCGCGGTAGTACCGGATGAGCTGCAACCGGTCCAGGTCGGCCTCCTCGTAGCGGCGGTAGCCCGCCGGCGTGCGCCCGCTGGGCCGCAGCAGCCCGATCTCGTCGTAGTGGTGCAGCGTCCGGACCGTCACCCGGGCCGCCCGCGCCACCTGTCCCACCGTGTACGGCATGGTTCCCTCCCTTCCGCGACAAAGACTCCCGCCTCCCGCTGCGTGAGGGTCAAGCCGGACAGCAAGACGCCCCCGACCATGATCGGCCGGGGGCGTCGTCGGTGCGGTCAGTTGGTGACCTTCTCCTTCTCCGGGGCGGCGAAGGTCGCGTTCGGCGGGGTGCGGACGGCGTGCACCAGGCCGGCGGCCGAGAGCAGCAGGAGCAGGCCCGCGCCGAGGTACATGGCCAGGGCGCCCTGCTCGGCCTTGCGGCCGAACTCGCTGAAGCCGTACGAGGTGAGCAGCAGGCCGCGCAGCGTCTCACCCTTGAACACGGTCTCCCGCTGGGCGGTCACCTCGGCGAGCTGCTTCTGCAGGTCGGCCAGGTTGGCGGCGTTGCTCTGCTCGGCCTGGGCCACCTGCTCACGCAGCGCGCTCTGCGGCTCGCCCAGGTCGGCGTAGGTCTTGCCACCGGCCATGTTCTTCAGGTGCAGGCCGATGTACTCGTTGGCGTAGCACTCGGCCTGCTTGCCGGTGGTCATCTTCTGGCCGGCGTACTCGCGCAGGCAGTCCGACTTCTTCTCCTCGTCGGAGAGCTTGTCCGCCGGGGTGAAGGTGATGTTCTGCTCGCCGAGCTGGCTGCGTACGTAGTCGTTGGCGAAGTTGGCGTTCGTCGTCAGGACGACGCCGACGACGAGCAGCAGGACCGCCAGGCCCAGCCCACCGATGCTGAACAGCAGGTCGAGAGTCCGTCGCTTCATATCAAGCTCCCGTGTGGAGGGTGTGTTCGTCTTGTTGACGAGAACTATCATGGCGGTGGCGGACCGCCGGTGAGCAGGGTCGAATCCCCTGTCCCGTCCGGGACCTTCGGCCCCCGTGGACCCGGGCCGGTCAGCGCCCGGCGCCCGCGCCGGACAGCGCGGGAAGCAGGTCCGGCAGGGCGGCCGGGCGGCCGTACCGCCAGCCCTGACCCTGCCGGCAGCCGATCGCGGTGACCGCCGCGTGCTGCGCGACGGTCTCCACCCCCTCGGCGACCACGGCCAGGTCGAACGCGCCGGCCAGCCGGTTCACCATCTCGACTGTGGCGTACGCGCGGGCGTCGCCGGCGTCCAGCCGGGACACGAACGACCTGTCGATCTTCAGCTCGGTGGCCGGGATGCGGTGCAGGTAGCTCAGCGACGAGTAGCCGGTGCCGAAGTCGTCGATAGCGATTCGGATGCCCAGGTCGCGCAGCTGGGACAGCCGGTCCAGCACCGACTCGCTGCCCTCGATCAGCGCCGACTCGGTCAGTTCCAGGGTGAGCGCGCGGGGCGGCAGACCGGCCGCGCCGACCGCGCCGGTGACGGTGGCGATCAGGTCGGGCCGGCACAGGTGGGCAGCGGCGATGTTCACCGCCACGGTCACGTCGGGCGCGTGCTCGCGCCAGGTGGCCGCCGCCCGGCACGCCTCGTGGATGACCCACCTGTCGATGGCCACGATCAGCCCGGTCTCCTCGGCCAGTGGCAGGAACCGCGCCGGGGTCAGCACGCCCAGGCGGGGATGCCGCCAGCGCACCAGCGCCTCGGCGCTGCGTACCGTGCCGGTGTCCAGGTCGACGATGGGCTGGAACTCCATCAGCAACTGGCCCTCGTCCACCGCCCGGCGCAGGTCGGCGATCAGCTCGGCCCGGCTGACCGCCGACTCGCGCAGTTCCGGCGTGCACGTGCGGTAGGCGGCCTTGCCGGCGGCCTTCGCCGCGTACATGGCGATGTCGGCGTCGCGGAGCAGGTCGGTGTGCGAGGCGTGCTGCGGCCCGT
Source organism: Micromonospora sp. ANENR4 (assembly GCF_015354395.1). Lineage (NCBI taxonomy): Bacteria > Bacillati > Actinomycetota > Actinomycetes > Micromonosporales > Micromonosporaceae > Micromonospora > Micromonospora sp. ANENR4. The sequence continues at coordinate 15,181 of NZ_JADKYQ010000003.1, read as the reverse complement.
ACTCGGCGATGCCGATGCTCGCCGACGGGTGGACACCGAGGTCCTCCTCGCCCGGCAGCGGTTCCAGCGCGGTCAGCAGCCGGACCGCGAGCCGCTCCGGTGACACCTGGCGCTCCCCCGCCACCAGCACCGCGAACTCGTCGCCGCCGAGCCGGGCGATCATCCCGTCCGGGCCGACCGCGTCCCGCATGCGCTCGGCGGTGGCGGTGAGCAGCCGGTCCCCGGCGGCGTGCCCGAACCTGTCGTTCACCTGCTTGAAGCCGTCCAGGTCGAGCAGCACCACGGCGACCGGGCCGCCGGCGCGCAACGCCCGACGCAGCCGCCGGACGAACGTCAGGCGGTTGGGCAGGCCGGTGAGCTGGTCGGAGTACGCGAGCCGGCGCAGCCGGCCGACCAACCGCAGGTTCTCGTTCGCGGCCAGCCCCTGGCGCAGCGCCAGCACCCCGAGCAGGCCCATCATGCCGACGAAGACCACCTGCGGGGTCTGCCCGCTGGGCTGCCGCGACAGCAGGACCGCGACGATCGCGCCGCCCACCGGCAGGTACGGCAACGCGACCCGCCACCACGGCGGCAGCGGCGAGTCGACCACGTCGTCCTCGCCGTCCCCGTCGGACGGAGGCGGATAGCGGGTGGCCAGGCCGACCAGCAGGTAGCTCAGCGGCCAGCAGACGTCGACCGGGTGCCCGGGCGTGTAGTCGCCGCGTGCGACAAGCGATACGTAGACGGCGTCCGCGCCGGACCGGATCGCCAGGCCCGCCCCGATCACTGTGAGCGCCCGCCACATCGGCCGGCCCGGACCGGCCACCGCGACCAGGATGGTGAGCTGCATCAGGTCGAACATCGGGTAGAGCAGCCCGAACGTCCGCATCGGGTCGGCCAGCTCGGCGTCGGTGATGCGGTGGAACACCACCACCCAGCCGATCGGGATGAGGGCCAGCCCGACGATCACCCCGTCGAGCAGGGTGCGGGCCCGGCCGATCACGCTACGCGGGCCGGTGCGGGCGCACAGCAGCGCGCCGGTGCCGGTGACGATGCCGGCGGCGAACAGGCCCGCCACCAGCGGAGTGTGGGGCAGGCCGAGCCCGCCGAGCCGTTCCACGGTCCACACCGCACGGCCGAGCGCGGCGAGCATCATGGTGGCGGCGAGCAGTTCCCAGAACCGGCGCAACGTGGCCGGCTGACGTCGCGCCGCGCCGACGCAGAGAACCGCCGCCCAGCTCGACACCGCCATCGCGCCGACGTCGCTCACGAGCGCCGCGCCGGGCAGCCGGGCGGCCAGCCAGGCCATCTCCCCGAGTACGACGACAGCGGCCGCGACGAGTCCGACACGGCCGACGAGCGGATGACGGGCCGGCGCCGCGGCGGCGAGGCTCACGTCGTGCTGGGATACAACGATGCGCTCCGGCTCTCTTCCAGACGTGCACCCTCGACGACGAGGACCGGACGACGGACGGCGCAAGCCTAGCCAGCGCCGGGGACGGCCGCCAGAGTCGACGACTGTCGGTCAGCGGACCGCAGGCGGATGCCGGTAGAGGGAGACCAGCACGCCGTAGCGCGGCTGCCCCGGCGGCGCCTCCTCGGCCTCGCCGACCAGTTCGTCCAGCGTGGACCGCAGGCGCCGGGCCTGGGCCGGCGTGAGCCGCAGGTGCCGCAGGTGCACGAGCGGGTCGGGGTCACCGGCGAGTTCCTCGGCGTACGCGCCCAGCAGGGCCGCGGTGGCGCCCGCGTCGGTGTCGGTGCCGACGAGGCGGCGGAACGTGCGTTCGTGGTAGCGCTCGGTGCCGCCCCGGACCTGCCGGCTGTGCGCCGGGCGGACCATGCCCGCCTCGGTCAGCACCCCGAGGTGGTGGGCCACAGTGCCCTTCGCCGCACCGAGGCGGCTGGCGAGCTGGCTGAGCGTGGCGGGTCCGGCCCCGAGCGCGAACAGCAGCCGGTGCCGGAACGGGTGGGCCAGCGCCTTGAACTGGGCCGGCTCGCGGATCTCCAGCGGATCGTCGGTCACCACCAAAGCGTCTAGTTCTCTTGACGCTTTGTCAACCGGCTGTTCTACTTCTCACCCACCACGAGAACGGGGCCTCGATGGATCCGGACCAGATCACCGCCATCGTCGAACGGGCCGCCGCCCTGGTCGCCGACGAGTACGTCCTGCCCGACGTCGCCGACCGGGTCGCCGGCCGGCTGCGCGCGGGCCTGCGCGCCGGCGCGTACGCCGAGGCGGGCGACGCCGCCACGCTCGGCGCGCTCGTCACGGCCGACCTCCAGTCCGTAAACGGCGACCTGCACCTGCGGCTCAAGCACCACGAGCAGCCGCTGTCCGACAAGGCCGACGACCCGACCGGGGAGCACTTCGCGCGCCTCGCCGCGCTCGGCATGGGCGGCGTGACCCGGGTGCAACGGCTACCAGGCAACGTCGGGCTGCTGGAGATCAAGCCGTACGTGTTCCCGCCCGACCTGGCCGGCGACGCGCTGACCGCCGCGCTGCGGCTGCTCGCCGGCACCGACGCGCTCCTGCTCGACCTGCGCGGCACCGAGGGCGGCAGCCCGGACGGGGTGGCGCTGATCTGCGGCTGGTTCTTCGCCGAGCCGACGCACCTGCACACCATGCACGAACGCTCCGGCGCCACCCGCCAGTTCTGGAGCGCCGCCTGGTTGCCGGTCCCCCGGTACGCCCCGGACAAACCGTTGCACGTGCTCACCGGCCCTGCGACGTTCTCCGGTGGCGAGGAGCTGGCGTACGACCTTCAGCAGTTCGGGCGGGCCACAGTGGTCGGTGAGCCGACCCGGGGCGGCGCGCACCCCCGGATCGGGCACCGGCTGCACCAGCACCTGGAACTGACGGTGCCGGTGGCCCGGCCCGTGCACGCGGCGAGCGGCACGAACTGGGAGGGCTCCGGCGTCGCCCCGGACGTGGAGACCCCGGCCGACCGGGCACACGACGTCGCGTACCGCCGGAGCCTGGAGGCGCTGCTGGCGGCGGACCCGGACCGGCCGACGGCGGCCGAGACGCGGACGGCCCTCGCCGCCCTGGGCTGAGCCGCGCCGGTCAGGACCAGTCCTCCGCCGGGGCCGGATCCTGTGGCGTGGCGGCCGTGCCGGGCGGCCCGCCGTGCGTCCACGGTGTCTCCTCGGGCGCGGGGAACGCGCCACCCGGCAGGAACCCGTCGGAGAGGCTGGTCAGGCAGATCCGCTCGCCCACCTCTGGAACGCTGCCGGGCGGCGCGGTCAGCCCCCGGCCCATCCCGCCGGACAGTTCCAGCACCACCTCGGTCTTGCCGTCGCCGCCGGGCGTCACGAACACGACCTTCGCCTTCTGCGCCGGGCGGGCCGGGGAGTACAACGTCGCGCCCACCGGCATCGGCACCGGCTCGGTGGTGACCACCTGGATGCGCGGGCGCAGCACCGGCCGCTTGCCCGAGTCGTCCACCCGCGCCGGGTCGGCGAGCGTCACCTCGCCGACGAACGCCTCCCCGGACAGCCGGTGCTCGGCCATCACCAGCGGATCGTCGTAGGCGCGCTGCACCGCCCACGCGGTCGACGCCCGTTCCAGCCGCTGCAACCGCAGCGCCGCCGCCACCGCGCCGTCGCGTCGCGGCTGCGGGCCGCCCCCGGCGTCGGCGTGCTCGGCGTGCGCGGTGAACGCGTCCCGGTCACCGGCCCACCGGCCGGTCACCCGCGCGCCGGCCGGCAGCGTCCGCAGCAGCCCGACGCCGCGCCACATCAGCTCCCAGGTGGGCGTGAGCTGGTCGCGCAGCAGGCCGGCGAGCTCGTCGTACGCGGCCGCGCGGGCCGCCGGGTCGTCCTCGGCCCGGGTGTACGCCTCGATCGCCGGGGCGAGCCGGCGGTTGTCGAAGTCCGGGTCGGTGGCCGGCCCGGCCGGCGGGCAGTGTTCCGGGTCCTCGGCACGGACCGCCGCCTCGGCGCCGGTCAGCCCGGCGGGCGGGTCGAGCCAGCCCAGCACCGCCGGCAGATGCAGATCCTCCACCACGCTCTGCCCGGTCGCCCAGTGCAGCGTCAGCGCGTCGGTGAGCGCCAGCAGAGCCGACGAACCGGGCTGCTCGGCACGCTCGGCGAAGAACGTCAGCCAGCGGCCGAGCAGCGGCACCGACTGGTGCACCGGATAGTCGCCGTCGGTACGGCGGAACCGGGTCGAGCGGCCGAACAGCCGCAGGAACGTGATCCCGGCCGGGTTCGGCACCAGCAGTTGCGGCGCGTCGACGTACCGGTGGCGGACGTCGCGACCCCGGTCCACCGGCACCGCCTCGGTCAGGTCGCGGAACTCGTCCAGGTACGGCAGCACGATCGCGGCCAGCTCGGCGGCGAACGCGAACCGCTGGTCCCGGTTGCGCGGCTGCGGCACCACGAGCAGCCGGCCCTCGTCGGGCGCGGCGCCGACCATCGCGGCAAGCGGGGCGTTCGCCTCACCGGCGAGCGCGAGCGGCACCACCACCAGCGGCCGCTCCGACAGGTGCAGGTGGCGGACGGTGGCCACCGGCTGGGCCCGCCCGGTGGCCACCGCCTGCGCCCGGGCGAGCGCGTGCAGCGTACTCACGCGGTTTGCCCCGCTAGGGCGTCGGCGCGCAGGCGCGCGGCGGCCCGCAGCAGCGCGGCGGCCTCCGCCTGCTCCGGTTCGGGCGCGGCCACGCCCTCGGCGAGCGCCAGCACGTCGGCCACCTCCTCCACGCCGCCCAGTGCCTCGCGGACCGGCCGGCCCAGCGCGCCGGTCTGCCCGCGCGCCTCGTGCCGGCAGAAGTACGCCAGTTCGCAGGCCGCCAGACAGTCCGGCGCGTAACGGGCGGGCACCTGGTGCAGCGCGGCGGCGAGCGTGGCCGGATCGGCAGCCGGGTCGACGGTGAACCCGGCCGGTACGGCGGCGAGCAACTCCTCGACCCGGGCCATCCGGGCCAACTGACGGCGCAGCACCAGCAGTTGCCGGCGCACGTCCAGCAGACTGGCCACCGGCTGGTTGGCGAAGTCACGCGGGCAGACCAGCACCACGTCGTGCGACACCAGCTCCGGGTCGCGTCCCTCGGCGGCGAGCAGCTCGCGCAGCGCCAGCACGTAGACGGCGGACTGGATCGCGGCGGCGGCGACCTTGCCCGGGTCGGCCTGCCCGTCGATCACCGGAAACGACTTGATCTCCACGACGTGGAACCGGCCGGCCAGCCGGGCCGCGACCAGGTCCGGTTCCAGGTGCACGCGGGTACCCGCCACGTCCAGGCCGAGCAGCGGATGGTCGAACAACGCCGGGCCGTCGCCGCTCGCGGTCAGCGCCGCCCGGGACCGTTCCGGCCGGTCGTCGTCGGCACCGAGGTCGGTCCAGGTGGCGTCAGCCGGGACCGGTACGCCGAGCCGCTCCGCGACCAGGCGCAGCAGTTCCTTCCCGCCGTCGGCCTTGACCTGGGCCTCGAAGGCGTTGCCCCGGGTGATCGCGAAGCGGGACTGGCCGAACCTCGCCGGGAAGCCGAGTTGCTCGGCGAGCGCCGGCTTGTCCGCGCCGGCGCTGTCCAGCACGGCGCGGCGGGTGCAGCCGGGGTTGCCGGTCAGCGCGGCGATGGTGCGGGCGTTGTGCCGCCGGGGCGGCCCACCACCCCTGATCCGTGCCAGCCGATCTTCCACCCGATGAAGTGTAAGGAAGGGCCCCTTGTTAACGCCTCCGGTAGAGGAGGGCCCCCTTGTTAACACGACGCGTCAGCGGCCGGCGGAGCGGTTCCAGGGCGAGCGGGGCGACTGCGCGCCCGCAACCGGGCGACGCCGGCGGCGGTGCCGGCGCCCGGGCGTGCAGGGTGGACGGGCGGCGGTGTGCACCGGCGGGGCGGTCGGGGCGGCGGGCTGCCGGCCGATCAGCCAGTAGAGGAAACGGGTCACTGTCAGCCGACCGGGAGGCGCTGGGCCTCGGCGCGGGAGATGTCGTACTCGGCGCCGCAGAACGTGCACTGCTGCGCGTACCGGGTGCGCAGCGGGATCAGCGGGATGAAGAAGAGGCTGAACTTGGTGACCCGGCGGGTGATCACCTGGGCGGCCTGGTTGCCGCAGTTGCGGCAGACCTGGGTGACGACGCCGGACCGGACGACCTTGGTCCGCAGCCCGAAGATGAAGAACATCGCCCGGCATTACCCACCCGGTGCCCGGGCTAAGCGGGCCCCGGGTGAGTCACCGGAAGGTCAGGCGGGAACCTCGTCGGTCAGCCAGATGGGCTTCCAGTCGGGCACCTCGTGGAAGCGGCGCAACTCGGCCCACCCGGCCACGTTGCCGCTCCACGCCGCATACGGCGGGTTGCCCTCGTCGAAGCCGGACTGCACGAACGTCAGCTTCGTCCGGCCGTCGGACTCCTCCAGCTCCCAGGACGTAACGCCGACCGGTCCCCAGTCGATGGACAGCGCCCGTCCCGGCTTCACGTCGAACACCTTCGCGGCCTCACCGGCGTCGAGGCCGCCCATCGCGTACCGGCCGCCCTCCCAGGGCTCGACGCCGATCGGGTAGCCGAACCAGGCGGTGACCTGTTCGGAGTCGGTGAGCGACGTCCACACCTTGTCCATCGGCGCGTCGATCACCATCTCGCCGCGCAGGTCGGCGGAGGTGAAGTCGGTACGCGGCAGCAGCGGCCGGCCGTCCAGGTAGTCGTTGAGGTGGGCGAGCGCCAGGTACCAGTACGTCTGGAGCACACCGCGGATGCTGCTGCCGCTCATCGCCTCCGCGTAGTCGAAGTGGCTCTGCCGCAGCGTGAGTATGGTGCCGTCGCCGTCGGGCTCCAGCTCGAACTCGGTGGTGGTCTCCACCCCGTCGAGCGTCCACGCGAAGCGCAGCGTCCGGTCGTCGACGTGCAGCAGCCGCTGGTGTGGCGCGTCGCCCTCGGGCGTGTAGCGGCCCCAGAACTCGTACCGCCGGGGAAGCTCGACCTCGGCGTGCTCGGCGAGCCACACGCGCAGCTCGGCGGGGTCGGTCAGGGCGCGGCGAACGGTCGCCACCGGTGCGGCGAGGCGGGCGCGGATGGTCATCGGCTCAGTCATGCGTGTCGCCTTTCGGGTAGCAGGCCACGGCGAGCTTGAAGGCGTCTCCCTCGGCGCCGCCGTAGCGCGTGAACAGGTCCTGCAGCGTCGTCTGCAGGTCGTGCAGGAACTCCTGCCGCCGCTCGGCGGGCACCCGGATCTCGCCGGAGACGCCGATGGACGGCAGTTCGGGGGCGGTGCGGTCCAGCGCGGCGATGTCGGCCTGGACCTCCTCCATGAGGTCGAGCAGGTAGCCCAGGCTCAGCTCGTCGCGGGCCCGGCGGGTGCCGCCGATGCGGCCGACCAGGCGGGGCGAGAGCCAGTACGACCGGGCGACGGCCTGGTAGATGCCCTCGGTGATGCCGCGCACCTGCCGCTGCGCCACCTGCTCGGCCAGCCCGGCCGCGACGAGCTGCTTGACGTGGTAGTAGACGCGCTGCGGCGTCTGCTCCAGCCGGGTTGCGACCTCGGTGCAGGTGCGGGGCTCGGCCAGTTGCCGCAGCACTTCGATGCGCTGCGGCTTGAGCAGGACTTCGGCCTGCTCGCGCTGTTCCAGATACAGGACGTCTCTCATGGCAAAATCAGTTTGTACGTACAAAACTTCTTTGTCAATGGCTTCGACGAAAGGCCGCGCGGTCCGCGCGGCCTTTCGTCGGTACGACCGGTCAGGGCGTCCAGTCCGGACGCAGCGGGTACCCGTTCACCCCCTCGGGGCCGTTGTGCGTGGCGAGCACGTGGTGCAACTGGATGCCGTTGCGCTCGAACGCCAGCCGGGAGCCGGCCATGTAGAGACCCCACACCTTCGCGGTGCCCGGCCCGACCTCGCCGACGCAGAAGTCCCAGTGCTCGACCAGGTTGCGGCACCAGCCGGCGAGCGTCAGCGCGTAGTGCTGGCGCAGGTTCTCCTCGTGGTGCACCTCGAACCCGGCGTCGTGGATCTCGCTGATCAGCCGGCCCGGACCGGCCAGCTCACCGTCCGGGAAGACGTACCTGTCGATGAACGCGCCGGAGCGGTGCGGCGCCCGGTTGTCGGCACGGGTGATGCAGTGGTTGAGCAGCCGCCCGCCCGGCTTGAGCCGGGAGCGCAGCGCGCCGAAGTAGGCCGGGTAGTTGCGCACCCCGATGTGCTCGGTCAGCCCGATCGAGGAGATCGCGTCGAACTGCTCGCGCGGCGCGTCCCGGTAGTCCAGGTGGCGCACCTCGGCCAGTTCGCTCAGCCCCTCCCGTTCGATCGCCGCCCGCGCCCACTCGGCCTGCGCCTTCGACAGCGTCACACCGAGCGCCTTGACGCCGTACTCCCGGGCCGCGTGCCGGACCATGCCGCCCCAGCCGCAGCCGACGTCCAGCAGCCGCATCCCCGGCTTGAGCGCCAGCTTGCCGGCGACCAGGTCGTACTTGTTCCGCTGCGCCTCCTCCAGCGTGTCGCCGGGGCTGCGGTACACCGCGCAGGTGTACGTCATGGACGGCCCGAGCACCTTCTCGTAGAAGGCGTTCGACACGTCGTAGTGGTGCGAGATCGCGCTGCTGTCCCGGGTACGCGAGTGACGCAGCCCGGTCATCAGCCGCCGCCAGCGCGGGGCCGCCTCCTGGGGCGGGGGCGGCGGCGGGCGCAGCCGTTCCCAGCCCAGCCCTCGGACCAGCGCGAGCGCCTCGCTCATCGCCGGTATCCGCAGCGGCACCTCGTCCTTGATGACCCGCAGCGCCTCGTACGGGTCGCCCGGGTGCACCCCCTCCAGCCCCAGGTCGCCGCTGACGTAGGCCCGGGCCATGCCCAGGTCGCCGGGCGCGGTGAGCAGGTAGGACAGGCCCCGCTCAGTGCGGATCGCCAGGGTGATCCCGGCGTCGGCCGGGCCCACCGCGCTGCCGTCGTATCCGGCGACCCGGACGGGCAGGTCGCCGGTGGTGACCGCGCGGACCACGTCCGCGACTGTGGGTCCGGTACGCCGCCCGCCCGCCGGCGGGCCGGCCGGGACGCTCGCCGCCCCCGGTGTTCGGTCGGTCAGACTCATGCTCGGGATACCGCCTTCTCGTACAGTCCGGTGAGTCGGTGGTCCGGGTCGTAGCGGTCCTTCACGGCACGCCAGGTGTCCCCGCCGTAGAGGCGGTCGAACTCGCCCCGGTCGTAGTACGCGTCGGAGTAGAGCGACTTGTGGCCGCCCACCTCCGACACCATGCGCTCGATCTGGCGGTTGACGTCGCCGTCGGCGGCGCCCGCCGCGATGGGCACGCTTCCCCAGAAGCCGATGTTCACATACGTTTCGCCCGGTTGGAGCGGATATAGCGGCCACGCCTTCGCCGACCCGGGACCGGACGGCTCCCGCAGCCGCAGCGGGCACAGCCACACCGGCGTCATGCCCACGTTCGCGGCGAACCAGCGCAGGAACTCGGGCGTGCGGTCGAGCGGGACCTCGACGTCCTGCACCACCCGCTCGCGGGCCGGGCGGCCACGCCACCTGTCGACCCGGGCGGCCACCTGGTGCCGGTGCTCCAGCCGCACGATCCGGTGGTAGACGTCGCTGCGCCGGTAGCGCCGCGGCCACAGCCGCCGCACCACCGGGTGCTGCACCCCGAACGCCGCCGAACACCAGAACCAGTCGGTGTCCCAACGCCAGAGATAGTCGTACGCGGTGAGCGCGTCCCGGGTGCGCCGGCGCAGCGAGCGGTAGTAGATCTCCTGGCCGGTGTAGTCGGACGGACGCTCGTCGGCCTCGTCGGTGAACGTGCCGAGCACGAGGTACGCCTCGCCGGGGCTGAACACCACCCCGTCCACGGCGTCGACCGGCTCACCACCCCAGGCGCCCTTGGCGACCACCTCGCCGATCGCGTCGACCAGTTCCTCCAGCCGGGTGAACCGGATGTTGCGCAGCGACACGTACCGGCGGACCGATTGCAGCTCGATGCGCAGCCGGGTCGCGTAGCCGAGGCTGCCGAGCGAGTTCGGGAAGGCCCGGTGCAGGTCCGCGTGCTCGCCCTGCGGCCGGGTCGTGACGATCTCCCCCGCGCCGGTGAGGACGTCCATCTCCCGCACCGACTCGTGCGGCAGGCCGTTGCGGAAGGAGGTGGACTCGATGCCCAGGCCGGTCACCGCCCCGCCCAGCGTGATGGTGCGCAACTGCGGCACGACGAGCGGCATCAGGCCGTGCGGCAGCGTCGCGTCGACCAGATCCTCGTACGTGCACATGCCCTGCACGTCGGCGGTGCGGGCCGCCGGGTCCACGGCGAGCACCCCGGTCAGGCCGCTCACGTCCAGGCCGGGCGTACGCGGCGCGGAGCGCGGCCGGAACAGGTTCGAGGTCTGCTTGGCCAGCCGTACGGGTTCCCCGGCGGGCACCGCGGCGTAGGAGCGCCGCAGCGTGTCCACCGCCCGTTCATGATCACGGACAGCGTGCATGAGATCACCTTACGCTCGGGTACGACAATTCGTGGGACGTCCACGGTGGCCTTTCGGCGACTCGCCGACGACGCGCGCGTTACCGTGACCGCCATGCCGAATCCCGCGCTGACCGCTCTCGACCACGCCGGCCTGCCGTACCGGGTGATCCGCCACGGTCCGGTCGCGAGCCTCGCCGAGGCGGCCGCGGCGCGCGGCGTCGAGGTGCCCGACGTGGTCAAGACGATCGTGGTCCGCCGCGGCGAGGGCGACCTGCTGTTCGTGCTCACTCCCGGCGGCCGGGTGATCTCCTGGCCGAAGCTGCGCGCCCTGCTCGGGGTGAGCCGCCTGTCGATGCCCGACGCCGAGGCGGCGAAGGCCGCCACCGGGTACGCGCGCGGCACCATCACGCCGTTCGGCTCCACCACCGCCTGGCCGGTGATCGCCGACGAGCGGCTGCGCGGCCGGGAGATCACGCTCGGCGCGGGCGAGCACGGCCTCGCCGTCGCTGTCGACGCGGACACCGCGCTGGCCGCGCTCGGCGCGACGGTGGCCGACGTGACCGATGAGGAGCCGACGCGTTGAACGGTGGCCGGTACGCGACCACCGGCATAGCGTGGAGGACATGCCGAAAGCCGTCTGGAACGACCTCGTCGTCGCCGAGAGCGACGACACAGTGGTGGTCGAGGGCAACCACTACTTCCCCCGTACCGCGCTGCGCGAGGACCTGATCCGGGAGTCCGACACCCACACGGTCTGCCCGTGGAAGGGCACGGCCTCCTACTACACGCTCGAACACGGCGGCGCCACCAGCCCGGACGCCGTCTGGTACTACCCCGATCCCAAGCCGGAGGCGGAGATGGTCCGCGACCGGGTGGCGTTCTGGAAGGACGTCCGGGTCGTCGACTGAGTCACCGTGCCGCCGGTGCGACTGGCACCCGGCGGCCCCGGTGGGTCACCATGCTCCCATGGCCGACCCGCACTCCGACCCGTCCGGCACCGTCTACGGCGGCGCCCGCCGCACCCGGCGCGTCCGGGGCGTCCGGCTGCCCCAGGACCCGCTGATGCGGGTCGCGCTGGGCGTCGGCGTGGCGGGCGTACTCCTCGGGGCCTTCTTCGCCACCGGCGTGCTCGGCGGCGGCGGCGAGCGGCCGGTGGTGCCGGCGGCGGCGGTGCCCACAGCGGCGGCGAGCGAGCCGAGCGCGGAACCGACGGCGGAGCCCACGCCTTCGTCGTCGCCGTCGCCGAGCGCGGCGCCGACCACCCCGGCCGCGCCGGTGGCCACGCCGAAGGTGCTGCGCGGCGTGCCCTCCGGGCGCTGCCTCGGCGTGACCGGCGACGAGGCCGAGGGCGCCCAGGCGGCGCTGGCCGACTGCACCGGCGGGCCGGAGCAGCAGTGGGTGGTCACGCCGGTCACCAACGACACCTACCTGCTCGTCAACGCGGCGAGCAGCAAGTGCCTGGACGTCAACGAGGCGAAGACCGACGACGGCGCGGACGTGCAGCAGTGGTCCTGCAACGGGCAGGCCAACCAGCAGTGGAAGTTCCAGGCGGCCGGTGACGGCGCGGCGCTGCTCGTGGCGGTGCACAGCGGCAAGTGCGCGCAGGTCGACGACGCGGGCACCGAGCCCGGTCGTGAGTTGGAGCAGGCGCCGTGCAGCGGCGCACCCGAGCAGCAGTGGGCGGCCGGCTGACCGGTCGGCCCCGGTGGCGCTGACCTGTCAGCCCCCGGTGGCGGCGGCCCGTCACCCCCGGTAGCTCCAGGCCCGCCGGCCCGCGACCACCGGCAGCGTGAACGCGGGCTCGTCGGCGGGACGGCGGCGTAGCAGCAGCGACAGCCCGGCCGCGCCGATCGACAGCGCACCGGCCACGTACCAGGCCATCGCGTAGTCGCCGAGCCGGTCCCGGACCAGACCGGCGCCGGTGGCCGCGAGCGCGGCGCCGAACTGGTGCGCGGCGAACACCCAGCCGAACACCACCGCGCCGGACGCACCGAACCACTCCCGGCACAGCGCCACTGTGGGCGGGACCGTCGCCACCCAGTCCAGCCCGTAGAACACGATGAAGACCAGCATGCTCGGCTCCGCCGTACCGGCGAACAGGCTCGGCAGCACCAGCAGCGACGCCCCGCGCAACGCGTAGTAGGCGCCGAGCAGCAGCCGGGGGTCGACCCGGTCGGTGAGCCAGCCGGAGGCGATCGAGCCGGCGATGTCGAAGATCCCGACCACGGCGAGCAGCCCGGCCGCTGTGGTCTCCGGCATGCCGTGGTCGTGTGCCGCGGGCACGAAGTGCGTACCGACCAGGCCGTTCGTGGTCGCGCCGCAGATCGCGAAACCGCCGGCGAGCAGCCAGAACGGCCGCGTCCGCGCGGCGGCGGCGAGCGCGCCGACCGCCCGTGCGGCGGCGCCGCCCTCCGGCCGGGCCGGCGGCACGACCTCGGTCGCGCCGTAGGCGGGCCGCCCCAGGTCCGCCGGATGCTCCCGCAACAACCACACCACAAGGGGTACGACCGCCAGCGCGGCCCCGGCGACGACGAGTGCCGCCGTGCGCCAGCCGTGGTCGCGCACCAGCACCGCCAGCAGCGGGAGGAAGACGAGCTGCCCGGCCGCGCCCCCGGCGGTGAGCACACCCGTCACCAGGCCCCGCCGCTTGACGAACCAGCGACCGGTCACCGTCGCCACGAACGCCAGCGCCATCGAGCCGGTGCCCAGCCCGACGAGGACGCCCCAGCACAGCAGGAGCTGCCAGCTCTCCGTCATCCCCACGGTCAGGCCGCTGCCGGCGGCGACCAGCACCAGCGCGCCGGCCACCACCCGGCGGATGCCGAACCGGTCCATCAGCGCGGCGGCGAACGGCGCGGTAAGGCCGTACAGCAGCAGGTTGACCGAGACGGCGGCGGAGATGGTCGCCAGCGGCCAGCCGAACTCGGCGTGCAGCGGGTGCAGCAGCACGCCCGGGGTGGCGCGGAAACCGGCCGCGCCGACCAGCGCGACGAAGGCGACGGCGGCGACGAGCCAGGCCGGATGCAGGCGGGATCGCTTCACCAGCCGAGTCTCGGGCCGGGCGGCTCCTCCGACGAGTGGCCGGAAAGCCATCGTGCGCAATAATCGGGCCATGTCCGTACCGCACCGGGTCGCCGTGCTCGCCCTCGACGGCGTGGTGGCGCTCGACCTCGGCACCCCGGCCCAGGTCCTCGGCGCCGCCCGCGCCGACGACAACATCCCGCTGTACGCCGTGGCGACCTGCACCCCCGGCGGGCTGCCGGTCCGCAGCAGCGCCGGTTTCCAGGTCCTCCCCGATCACGGCCTGGAGCTGCTGGAGCGCGCCGACACCGTGATCGTCCCCGGCATCCACGCCGGCTCGCCGCTTTCCGACGGCACGGTTCCGGTCGAGGTGGCCGACGCGCTGCGGGCCGCGTACGACAGGGGCGCGCGCGTCATGTCCATCTGCACCGGCGCCTTCGTACTCGCCGCCGCCGGCCTGCTCGACGGCCGCCCGGCCACCACACACTGGGCGTACGCGTCGCGCTTCCGCCGCCTGCACCCCGGCGTACCGCTCGACCCCGACGTGCTCTTCGTCGACGACGGCCGCGTGCTCACCTCGGCCGGAGTGGCCGCCGGCATCGACCTGTGCCTGCACGTCGTCCGCACCGACCACGGCAGCGCGGTCGCCAACCGGGCCGCCCGGCGCTGCGTGGTGCCGCCGTGGCGCGACGGTGGGCAGGCCCAGTACATCGAGCGGCCGGTGCCCCGCGGCGCCGACAACGGCACGGCCGCCACCCGCGAGTGGGCACGGCAGCGGCTGCACGAGCCGGTGGCGCTGCGCGAGATGGCGGCGCACGCACGGATGAGCGTCCGTACGTTCACCCGGCACTTCCGCTCCGAGACCGGGCTCAGCCCGGCGCAGTGGCTGCTCCAGCAGCGGACCGAGCACGCCCGGGTGCTGTTGGAGACGACTGATCTGAGCGTGGACCGGATCGCCCGGGCCGCCGGCTTCGGCACCACCGCCGCGCTGCGCCAGCACTTCCACACCCGGGTCGGCGTATCCCCCACCGCCTACCGCCGCACGTTCCGCCCGTCTCCTGCCCCGCGTTCCGCCCCGCGCTCCACTCTCGTTGATCTTGGAGTTGTGGCGCCTGGAAGGCCGGGCATGCCGGAGTTGTCCACTGCCACAACTGCATGATCGACGGCTCGGCGGTTCGGGCGGCTCTATGGTTCGGGCGGCTCAGGCGAGGTGGGGCTGGCGGCGCAGGGCGCGGAGCTGGGCGAGGTGCAGCGGCAGGTGCACGCGGATGTGCAGGTCCAGCGCCCTGCCCCAGGGCAGCGAGTCGTCCACGTCCAGGTCGAAGCCCTCGCGCAGCACCGTGTCCACTGGTGTCTCCGCCGCCGGGCCGAGCCGCTCGGCCAGCGCGCACAACTTCTGGCTGGTGGCCCGGAACAACGCGGCCAGACCGTCCAGCCCGCCGCACTCGGAGACCAGCGCGTCCAGTTGGGGACGGTGGATCGTGTCCAGGTCGTAGTAGGCGAACGGCGACCCGGCCAGCACCGCCTCCGTCGCCTCGCTCATCAGCTCGTCGTTGGCGGCGAGGTGCGCGACGATCTGCTCGGCGCTCAACTGCCCTTCCGGCGGCGGCCCGAACCCGCCCGCGTCGATCTCCGCGAACAACTCCTCGTACGCCTGCCGTAGTGCCGGGGCGTCCACCTCGTCCATGCCCGCATCCAACCCTCGCGGCCGCTGCGGCCACCCCGGCTACCGGGCTCGGTTCACCCGGACGCGTGAAGGCCGGCACCCCGTCGTTTCGGGGTGCCGGCCTTCAGCTCTTGGT
>NZ_JADKYQ010000029.1:0-19418 GCF_015354395.1 Micromonospora sp. ANENR4 | reverse complement strand
GCCCGTTCGGGGACACAAACGCCTTGATCACCGCGAAGAGGCGACCCGGGAGGAGGCGGGGCGCGGCGGCCGGTCAGAGACCGAGCAGAACGGGCATCGCGTTGACCGCGCCGTGCACCACGAGCAGCGGCCACATCCGGCGGTACCGGGACCACAGGTAGCCGAGGAACAGCCCGATCACGCCGTGGTTGACGACCACCGACGCCAGGTCGACGGCGGGCCGGCCGCTGCCCTGGATGGCCACATGCCAGGCCGCCCACACCAGCGACGCGAGCACGATCGCCGGCCACCGGCCGAGCAGGGACTCCCACCGGGTCTGCAGCCAGCGCCGGTAGAAGACCTCCTCCAGCAGCGCGTTCACCGCGAAAGCCACAAGCAGCGTGACGACCAGCTCGACCGGCGTGACGGTCCGCCCCCAGTCGCTCGCCGGCACGGACAGCGGCGTCGCGTAGCTGAGCACCAGCCACACCGCCACCGGCAGCGCCGGACCCCACCGGTGGGCGGTGTCCGCCGGGGCCGGCCCCGGCCGCCACCGGGGCGGCCGGCGGCGCGCGGCCAGGAACACCACCATCGGTACGCCGAGCAGCAGCGCGAGCTTCACCAGCGTGTACGCGGGTTCGCCGCCGAGCAGCGGCATGACGGCGGCGAACGCGATCCCGGCCAGCAGCAGCGGCACCGCCTCGCGGTACGGCGCGACCGGGTCGGGCCACCTCGGGTCGGGCGCGGGCGGGATCAGGCGGATCAGTGCGATCCCGGCCAGCGCCGGGATCCAGCGGCTCCACATCGGTACGGTGCCGTCGTGGTCGGCGCTGTATCGGATGCCGGTGTTCCCGGTCGCCACCAGGAGAAGCGCCGCGACGGCGATCAGGCCGAGGCCCGCCAGGAGGACCACACGTCCGGCGCGGGGATGACGGCCTGCGGTCGAGATGTCTGTCGTCATCGCCGGCACGGTACCAACGCGACGCGAACGGACCGGGCGGCTCAGCCCTTGAGCGGGTCGTGCCCCCAGTTCATCAGCGACCAGCGCCACCTGGTGTCCCGCACGTCCCCGGACGGGCGCTGGGCGAGGTGGCGGTGGACGTACCCGATCACCTTGCGCATGTGCTTGTAGTCGGCGGCGGTCAGGTCGGCGCGCTTGCGGCGCAGCAGGTCGACGATGCGCCGGCCGGAGTCGTGCCCGACCGACTCGCCGCCCTGGGTGCCCTTCTTGTGCCAGCCGACGTGCTTGGACTCCTCGGTCTCCAGCCAGCGGGTCAGCTCACCGGGCTTCATGTTCACCGCGTCGGTGAACTCCCGGTACGTCTGCTGCGGGTCTTCAGCGCGACTCATGGCGCAGCACCTCCGGGCGGTGGGCCACGTCGCGGCCCGAGTCGTCGTTGGTGATCCGGTACTGCGGCTGCTCCGGCGAGGCGTTCACGGTGTGCCCGCGGACGTGGGTGCGCTCGGTCAGCTTCTCCTTGACGACGCCGTACGCCCGGCCGCTGTGGCTGGCCCAGGAGACGTGGTCGCCGGCGCGGAACTCCTTCTCGGCCATGCCGCCCGCTTACCCGCGGCCGACACCGAGTAACGGTGTGGTCAGGGCCGGATCTCGGCGATCGGCAGCTTGATCGCGAAGGGCTCGGACAGCTCGATCACCTCGCTGCTGCCGTCCACCAGCTCGTACTGCCGCTCGCCGCCCGGACCGATCCGGTCACCGAGGCGGTACGCGTAGAGGTGCACCGGATCCTGCTCGATCCGCCAGTAGAACGGGATCCCGGCGGCGGCGTACTCGCCCGGCTTGGCGAACCGGTCGACCCGCCGGGTGCCGGGGGAGACGATCTCGACGGCCAGGACGACGTCCGCCGGTCGCAGGAGGGACCTGTCGCTCGGCAGCCCGGCGTGGTGGAGCAGGACGTCCGGTTGCCGGCTGGTGTTGGGGCTGAGTCCGACCCTGATGGCCTGGGCGACCCGCAGCCCGGCCGGAGCGTGTGACCGCAGCCAGAGGCTGAGCAGGAGGGAGATGTCCTGGTGGCCCAGGGTGGGGGAGGGTGTCACCTGGAAGACTCCGTCGACGAGTTCGACGCGGGGGGCGTCGTCCGGCAGGGTGAGCAGATCCTCCAGCGTGTAGTCCGCACGCTGCTGCCGCATCGGGTCCGGACACCAGGGGCCAGGTGATGTCGGAATGGGCACGGCGCTCATGCGGCGAGCGTACCGCCGGGTGCCGGAGCTCGTGTCGCACCGGACGTGCGACGCGCTCAGCCCGTCGGCTTCTCCGCGACGAAGATCGCGGTGCCGGGGAACAGCCGGCCGCGCAGCGGGCTCCACTGGCCCCAGATCCCCTCGTGCCCGGCCGGCCACTCCGGCTCCACCAGGTCCAGCAGGCGGAACCCGGCGCCGACCAGCTCCCGGATCCGGTCGCCGAGGGTGCGGTGCTGCTCGACGTACGTGGCCACGCCGTGCTCGTCCTGCTCGACGTAGGGGGAGCGGTCGAAGTACGAGTGCACTGCGGTCAGCCCGCCCTCGCCCGGGTCGTCCAGGAAGATCCAGCGCATCGGGTGGGTGACCGAGAAGACCCACCGGCCGCCGGGCCGCAGCACCCGGGCCACCTCGCGCATCGCCGCCGCCGAGTCGTCCACGAACGGGATCGCGCCGAACGCGGTGCAGACGGTGTCGAACGCGGCGTCGGCGAACGGCAGGGCGAGCGCGTCGGCCTGCACCAGCGGCACACGTACCCCGGTGCGCCCGGCGGCCTCGGCGGCGTGCCGCAACATGCCGGCGGACAGGTCCAGCGCGACCGGCCGGGCGCCCTGGGCGGCGAGCCAGCGGGCGGCGGCGGCCGCCCCGGCGCCGAGTTCGAGGA
The DNA here is from genome assembly GCF_015354395.1 of Micromonospora sp. ANENR4. Lineage (NCBI taxonomy): Bacteria > Bacillati > Actinomycetota > Actinomycetes > Micromonosporales > Micromonosporaceae > Micromonospora > Micromonospora sp. ANENR4. The sequence goes on along the minus strand of NZ_JADKYQ010000029.1, from coordinate 16,579 downwards.
TCCGCCGGCCGGCGACGTCGCCGAGCAGCCGGACGTCGGCCTCGCGCAGCCCTTCCGGGCACCAGACGAAGTCGGCGTCGCCGAGGAACGCGCCGTGCTCGGCCTGGTACGCGTCGGCGTCGGTGTCCCACCATCCGCGGTTCGCGCGGCGGATCTCCCCGGCGTCGACCCGTCGGCGGGTCACCCTGTCGTCGTCCACGGGTTCACGCTAGGTCCGGCGGTGCGGACCGGGTGCGGTGGGGTGGTGGCTGGGGCGGATGTGACGGACGAGACAGCTGTGGCACCTTACCGCGCAAAATCTCCGCTTTCGCAGCGGATGAGTTCGCACGGACCCGGGAGGGCTTGCACGCTGTGGTAATGCAGCGGGTAGGCTAGACGATGCGCTCGCGGATCGTGTGCCTCGGCAGGGAGCAGGTGCGCGGTCACCGGAGCCACTAATGATCTTCTCGCGTCGATCGTTCGGTGTGCCCGGCGACGGATCCGTTGGCGCGGCAGAGTCACCGCGACACCCATGCCCGCTGTGACAACCCATCCGACCGGAGCAACCGCCCACATGACGAGCAGCATCGAGGCCACCTCGAGCGCCAACAAGGTCACCCACGACGACCTCGGCTCTGAGGAAGCTTTCCTCGCCGCGATCGACGAGACCATCAAGTACTTCAACGACGGCGACATTGTCGAAGGCACCGTCGTCAAGGTCGATCGGGACGAGGTCCTGCTCGACATCGGCTACAAGACCGAGGGTGTCATCCCCTCTCGGGAGTTGTCGATCAAGCACGACGTGGACCCGGCCGAGGTCGTTTCGGTGGGTGACCACATCGAGGCCCTCGTCCTCCAGAAGGAGGACAAGGAGGGTCGGCTGATCCTCTCCAAGAAGCGGGCGCAGTACGAGCGGGCCTGGGGCACGATCGAGAAGATCAAGGACGAGGACGGCGTCGTCCGCGGCTCGGTCATCGAGGTCGTCAAGGGTGGTCTCATCCTCGACATCGGCCTGCGCGGCTTCCTGCCCGCGTCGCTCGTCGAGATGCGGCGTGTGCGTGACCTGCAGCCGTACGTCGGCCGCGAGCTCGAAGCCAAGATCATCGAGCTGGACAAGAACCGCAACAACGTGGTCCTGTCCCGCCGTGCCTGGCTGGAGCAGACGCAGTCCGAGGTGCGCACCGAGTTCCTCAACAAGCTCCAGAAGGGGCAGGTCCGCAAGGGCGTCGTCTCCTCGATCGTCAACTTCGGCGCGTTCGTCGACCTGGGCGGCGTGGACGGCCTCGTGCACGTCTCCGAGCTGTCCTGGAAGCACATCGACCACCCGTCCGAGGTCGTCGAGGTGGGCCAGGAGGTCGAGGTCGAGGTCCTGGACGTCGACCTGGACCGCGAGCGGGTCTCGCTGTCGCTGAAGGCGACGCAGGAGGACCCGTGGCGTCAGTTCGCCCGCACCCACGCGATCCAGCAGATCGTGCCGGGTAAGGTCACCAAGCTGGTGCCGTTCGGTGCGTTCGTCCGGGTGGACGACGGCATTGAGGGCCTGGTCCACATCTCCGAGCTGGCCGAGCGCCACGTGGAGATCCCGGAGCAGGTCGTGCAGGTCGGCTCCGAGGTCATGGTCAAGGTCATCGACATCGACCTGGAGCGCCGCCGGATCTCGCTGTCGCTCAAGCAGGCCAACGAGGGCTTCGTCGAGGGCGAGGAGCACTTCGACCCGACCCTCTACGGCATGGCCGCGACGTACGACGACCAGGGCAACTACATCTACCCGGAGGGCTTCGACCCGGAGACGGGCGAGTGGCTCGAGGGCTACGACAAGCAGCGCGAGACCTGGGAGCAGCAGTACGCCGAGGCGCGTCAGCGCTGGGAGGCCCACACCAAGCAGGTGCAGACCTCCCGCGCCGCCGACGCCGAGGCCGCCGCCAACCCGGCTCCGGCCACCACCGGCACCACCACCTCGACCTCGGCCCCGAGCCGTCAGGCCGAGGAGCCGGCCGGCACGCTCGCGACCGACGAGGCGCTCGCCGCGCTGCGGGAGAAGCTCGCCGGCGGCAAGTGACCGGACGCTGATGCCTGTTCGTCCCACCGGACGGACCGGCGACTGCCTCTGACGACGGGCCCCGTCCCCGCGTTCCGCACCAGCGGAGCGCCGGGGGCGGGGCCCGCGTCGTGCGCCCGGCGGGTTTGGCATGCGGACTTCGGATCCGGTTGACTGTCCGGGTGCTGAAGGTGGGGCTGACCGGCGGAATCGGATCGGGCAAGAGCGCGGTGGCGAGCCGGCTCGCCACCCTGGGCGCGGTGATCGTCGACTCGGACCGCATCGCCCGGGAGATCGTCGCGCCCGGCACCGACGGGCTGGCCGAGGTGGTCGCCGCCTTCTCCGAAAAGGTTCTGGACGCCGACGGGGCGCTGGACCGGGCCGCCCTCGGCGCGGTCGTCTTCGGCGACGAGGCGGCCCGCCGCACGCTCGAAGGGATCACCCACCCCCGGGTACGCGCGCGCAGCGCCGAACTGGTCGCCGCCGCCCGCGCCGACGCGATCGTCGTCAACGACGTACCGCTGCTGGTCGAGGTGGGACTCGCGCCGACGTACCACCTGGTGGTCGTGGTGCAGACGGCCGTGCCGACCCGGATGGCCCGGCTGACCCGCGACCGGGGGATGGCCCCGGCGGAGGCGCAGCGGCGCATCGCCGCGCAGGCCGACGACGCGACCCGCCGCGCGGTCGCCGACGTGCTGCTGACGAACGACGGCACGCTCACCGATCTGCACGCCGCCGTGGACACCCTCTGGCGGGACCGTCTGCTGCCCTACGAGCGCAACGTCCGCGAACGCCGTGCCGTCCCACCCGACCCGGCGGCCCTCGCCGGGCCGGACCCGACCTGGCCCGAGCAGTACGCCCGGCTGGCCGCCCGGATTCGCCACGCCGCCGGCGGTGACATCCGGGTCGACCACGTCGGCTCCACCGCCGTGCCGGGGCTCGCCGCGCCGGACGTGATCGACATCCAGGTGACGGTGCCCTCCCTGGACGAGGCGGACGGGCCGCTCGCGCAGCGGCTGGCCGAGGCGGGTTTCCCGCGGCTGCCGGGCGAGTGGTGGGACGCACCGCGGCAGCCGGAGCCGGTGCGCTGGCCCAAGCGGCTGCACGGCGGAGCGGACCCGGCACGTCCGGTGCGCCTGCACCTGCGGGAGGCCGGTTCGCCCGGCTGGCGGTACGCGCTGCTGATGCGCGACCACCTGCGCGCCGACCCGGCACGGCGGGCCGACTACCTGCAGGTGAAGAGGGAACTGGCGGCTGCGGCGCCGGAGCACGTCACGTGGGGCACGGTGACCGATCCCTGGTTCGACGAGGAGCACCTGCGCGCCGAGGAGTGGGCCGGGCAGACCGGCTGGCGGCCCTGACCGGGCGGTAGGGATCGGGCCGGGCTCAGCGCGGCGCCGAGGCCGCCGATCCGCCGCTGCCCGCCGCCCGACCGGGCGTGAGGTCGAGCCGGATCCACACGCCCGACCCGGCCCGCAGCTCCATCCGGTGCGGCAGGCCGCCCCGGTCCAGCCACAGGCGGCGGCCGCCCGGCAGCTCGAACACGTCGACGGCCCGGTCGCCCAGCCGGTCCTCCCGGATCCGGACGGCGGTCCCGTCGGGCGCGCGCCGGGCCGCCCGCAGCGCCGCGTCGAGCAGCCGGTCCAGGTCGTCGCCGGGCGGCCGCGCGGGGGCGGCGAGCAGCGCGGCCGGCGTCGGTGCCGGTGGCGTCGCGGGCCCGTCGGGGGACCGCTGCACCTCGGCCACCCGTCCCGGCCGGGCCCATCGCAGGGTGCGCCGGCCGCTGCCCTCCTCGATCACCGCGAGGTACGCCGACGGGCTCGTCCAGTTCACCGTTCCGGTGGCCCACAGGTTGTCCGACGGGCCGAGCGGCGCGGCCACCGTCACCGTCGCGCCGCCGACTGCCCGGAGCCGGGCGGGCAGCGCGGCCAGCCGGGCGACCTCGTCGTCGGTGAGTGCCCGGGGCTGGCCGGGCCGCCCGCCGAGCGCGTCCACCGGGTGCAGCGTGGGCCGGTCGGCGCGGGTCAGGTCCACGGTGACGGGCGTGCCGTCGGCCAGCCGGCCGGTGAGCCGGTGCAGCCGGGCGTCCGCGTCCACCCACAGCGTGGGCAGTGGGTCACCGAGTGACGCGAGGGGCGCCTGGAGCACGTCCACCGGGACGCCGCCCACCTGGTCGCCGCGTAGCCACCGGCCGTCGGTGGCGGGTGGATCGACCCGGTCGGCGCCGAGCCCGATCAGCAGGTCGCGTACCGCGCCCAGGCCGTGCCCGCCGGTCGGGGAACGCATCCGCCACCGGTCCGCCGGCGGCACCAGCGGCGGCCGGGCCGGGGTGGGGAGCGCGCCCGGGTCGGGCCGTACCAGCAGCGCGGACGCGGTGGCCTGCACCAGGCCCCGGTCGTCGCCCGCGCCCGGGCCGCCGACGTCCAGGTAGACCAGGGGGCGGGCCCAGTCGACCCAGCCGACCAGTTCGGTACGGGCACCGTCGGCGCCGACCGTGACCCGGACACCGGCGCGTACGTCGCGCAGGTTGGTGACCCGCAGCGCGGCCACCCGGTCCGCCTCGGCGGCGGTCAGGGCACGTGTCGCCGGGGCGTCGTCGGTGCGGCCGGGCACCCAGGACGGCAGGGCGGCGACGAGCGTCGCGGCGGAGATCGCGGCTGCGGCCACGAGCGCGGCGAGGGCGATCCGGCGCCGGTCCGGCCCGTCCGGCGGGTCGTCGGCGCCGTCCAGTTCCGGGTCGCCGTCCGGCCGGGTGGTGAGCGGGGGACGGCGGCCGTCGAAGAGGCCGGCCCGGCGGCGCCGGCCGGCCACGGTGGCGGGCCGGGTCGGTGTGCTGGTGCGGCCGCGCCGGTGGCCGCGACCCGGTTCCCGGGGTACGGCCTGGTCGCCGTCGCCCCGCGCGGAGAGCCGGTGGGGGCGGCTCACGCCGCGCTGGCGGCCCGGCTCGTCGGCGGGCGGGGGCGTGCCGGTGTCGGGCTCACGTCGCGGCCGGCGCTCGGGAGAGGTCCCCACGAGTGGAGAACGCGAGAGCGGGGTTTCGGTGACGAGCAGGGGCGCTCGCGGCGGCCGGTCAGCGCTGCGCGCGACCACCGTCGGCGCGCACGCCGGTCGTCCCGGGTGCTGCGGCCCTGGCGCCGGGGGCGACCGGCCCGCGTGGGGCGATCACCGGCCCGGTCGGCCGCCGCGAGCGGCCTACGGTACGAGGGTAGACCGGTGAGATGAGCCACACAATGGGAATATCGAAGCCGATCAGGGACGGTCCGTGGTCGTGGCCGGAAGTGTCGGACCCCGGGCGTACGGTGGGTGTCATGGCGCTCGACATTCCCCGGCTCGACGGCCGCTTCCAGGTCGTCAGTGAGTTCCAGCCGGCCGGTGACCAGCCGGCTGCCATCGACGAGCTTGAGCGTCGCGTGCGGCGCGGCGACCGCAACACGGTGCTGCTCGGCGCGACCGGCACGGGCAAGAGCGCCACCACGGCGTGGCTGGTCGAGCGGCTCCAGCGGCCGACCCTGGTGCTCGCCCCCAACAAGACCCTCGCGGCCCAGCTGGCGAAGGAGTTCGGCGAGCTGCTGCCGCAGAACGCCGTCGAATACTTCGTCTCCTACTACGACTACTACCAGCCCGAGGCGTACATCCCGCAGACCGACACGTACATCGAGAAGGACTCCTCGATCAACGAGGAGGTCGAGCGGCTGCGGCACTCGGCCACCATGTCGCTGCTCACCCGGCGGGACGTCATCGTCGTCGCCACCGTCTCGGCGATCTACGGCCTGGGTACGCCGGAGGAATACCTCGACCGGGCCGTGCGCGTCAAGGTCGGGCAGGAGCTGGACCGCGACCAGCTGCTGCGCCGGCTGGTCGACATCCAGTACACGCGCAACGACATGGCCTTCCAGCGCGGCACCTTCCGGGTCCGCGGCGACACGCTGGAGATCATCCCGGCGTACGAGGAGCTGGCGGTCCGGATCGAGCTGTTCGGTGACGAGATCGAGAAGCTCTACTACCTGAACCCGCTGACCGGTGACGTGGTCCGCGAGGTCGACAGCCTGATGATCTTCCCGGCCACGCACTACGCCGCCGGTCCGGAGCGGATGGAACGGGCGATCCGCGACATCGAGGCCGAGCTGGGTGAGCGGCTGGCCGAGCTGGAACGGCAGGGCAAGCTGCTGGAGGCCCAGCGGCTGCGCATGCGCACCACCTACGACATCGAGATGATGCGCCAGGTGGGGTTCTGCTCCGGCATCGAGAACTACTCCATGCACATCGACGGCCGGCTGCCCGGCAGCCCGCCGCACTGCCTGCTCGACTACTTCCCTGACGACTTCCTCACCGTGGTCGACGAGTCGCACGTGACGATCCCGCAGATCGGCGGCATGTACGAGGGCGACGCCTCCCGTAAGCGGATGCTCATCGACCACGGCTTCCGGCTCCCCAGCGCCGCCGACAACCGGCCGCTGCGCTTCGACGAGTTCCTGGAGCGGGTGGGTCAGATGGTCTTCCTCTCCGCCACCCCCGGCCCGTGGGAGCTGGAGCAGGCGCAGGGCGAGTTCGTCGAGCAGGTGATCCGGCCCACCGGCCTGATCGACCCCGAGGTGGTGGTCAAGCCGACGAAGGGGCAGATCGACGACCTCATGCACGAGATCAAGCTGCGGACCGAGCGGGACGAGCGGGTGCTCGTCACCACGCTCACCAAGAAGATGGCCGAAGACCTCTCCGACTACCTGCTGGAGAACGGCATCCGGGTGCGCTACCTGCACTCCGAGGTGGACACGCTGCGCCGGGTCGAGCTGCTGCGCGAGCTGCGCAAGGGCGACTACGACGTGCTCGTCGGGATCAACCTGCTCCGGGAGGGTCTCGACCTGCCCGAGGTGTCGCTGGTGGCGATCCTCGACGCCGACAAGGAGGGCTTCCTGCGCAGCGGCCGGTCGCTGATCCAGACCATCGGCCGCGCGGCCCGTAACGTCTCCGGCCAGGTCCACATGTACGCCGACAAGATCACGCCGTCGATGGCGGACGCGATCGACGAGACCAACCGGCGCCGGGCCAAGCAGATCGCGCACAACGAGGCGAACGGCATCAAGCCGGAGCCGCTGCGCAAGAAGATCCACGACATCCTCGACGACATCTACCGCGAGGCGGAGGACACCGAGAACAGCAACGTCGGCGGTGCCGTGCGGCAGCTGTCCCGGGGCAAGGCTCCGGTCAAGGAGACCCGCAGCCGCCGGGGCGCCGCGGCCACCCCGTCGCGGGAGGGGATGGCCCGGGCCGACCTGGCCAACCTCATCCAGGAGCTCAACGACCAGATGCTCGCTGCCGCGCGGGAGCTGCAGTTCGAGCTGGCCGCGCGGATCCGCGACGAGGTCGCCGACCTCAAGAAGGAGCTACGCGGGATGGACGCCGCAGGGGTCCGGTGACCGGCGCGACGGCCGGGGCGGCGCGATGCTGACCGAGGCCGTCGTCGGGCGCCCCGACCCGCGGCTGCGCCGGTGGGTGGACAGCTACCTCGGCTACCGCGAGGACGTGCCCGTCCCACTGGTACGCCGGGAGGTCGCGGGCGCCTTCGTGGTGCTGATCCTCGGCTGGGGCGACCCTCTCGGCGTGACCGACCCGCGTGCCCCCGGTGAGGGCGGGTCCGCCACCAACGCCTTCCTGGCCGGCCCGTTCGACGGCTGGTGCGCCACCCGGACGGCCGGGACCGGCACCGGGGTGCAGGTGCTGCTGACCGCCCCGGCGGCCCGCCGCCTGCTCGGGCTGCCGCTGGCCGAGCTGGCCAACCGGGTGGTGCCGCTCGACGCGGTGGCGGGCTGGCTGGCCCGGCTGCGCGACGAGCTGGCCGGCGAGCCGGGCTGGCCGGAACGCTTCGCCCGGCTCGACGCGGCAGTGGCCGCGCGGCTGGCGGCGACCGCGCCGGTGGACCCGCACCTGCTGGCGGCCTTTCGGCGTCTGGACGGCAGCGGGGGAGCGGTCGGCGTGGCCGCGCTCGCCGGGGAGCTGGGCTGGTCCCGCCGTCACCTATCGGTCCGGTTCCGGCGGGAGTTCGGCCTGCCGCCGAAGACGGTCGCCCGCCTGCTGCGTTTCGAGCGGGCGTACGCGAGCCTGGGCCGCACGCTGCTCACCGCGGACGCCGCCGTGCCGGACGACGCCGGGTGGGCGGAGCGGGCCGCCCGGTGGGGCTACTACGACCAGTCGCACCTGATCCGGGAGTTCCGCGAGTTCGCCGGCGCCACCCCGGCCGCGCTGACCGGGCCCGGATCGCATTCGTCCAATCCGGCCTGACCGCTCCGGCGGCAGACTGACCGCCATGCGAAGCATCTATCCGGTCCTGCGGTATCCCGACGTGCGAGCCGCAGCCGACTTCCTCTGTTCCGCGTTCGGCTTCACCGTGCGCGAGGCCCACGAACTGCCCGACGGCACGGTCGGCCACGCCGAGCTGGCGTACGGCGACGACCTGGTGATGCTCGGCCCGGGGCCGGCGCCGCGGTCCCGGCCGGCCGACGACGACTACCGGGTCTACGTGGCGCTCGACGACGTCGACGCGCACCACGAGCGTGCCCGGTCGGCCGGCGCGGAGATCGTCCGGGCGCCGTTCGACACCGACTACGGCTCCCGTGACTACGCCGCCCGCGACCTCGCCGGGTTGGTCTGGTCGTTCGGCACCTACCGGCCCTGAGCGCCGCCGCCGGCCTGGTTGCGCTGTGTGGGCGAGGTATTGCCGAGCGTGACGGCGATGCGTACGCTCCCTCCCGGGAGGCGTGCATGCCGTTGTCAGCAAGTCCTGTGGTCCGGAGGGCGCGGCTCGGTGTGGAGCTGCGCCGGCTGCGTCGTCGCGAGTCGCTCACGCTCGAACAGGTCTGCACCCGGCTGGGCTGGGCGTCCACGTCGAAGCTGTCCCGCATCGAGCTGGGGCAGAGCCGGCCCGACCTGGCCGACGTGCTCGACCTGCTCGACGTCTACGCGGTGCCGCCGCCGCAGCGCGACGAGCTGATCGTCATCGCCCGCGACGCGGCCACCGGCCGGGGCTGGTCCAAGGCGCTCGGCGAGATGGGGGAGCGCCAGCGGGCGTACGCCGAGCTGGAGGCGGGCGCGGAACGCATCGTGGAGTACCAGTGCGTGCTCGTACCCGGCCTGCTCCAGACCCCGGCGTACGCCCGGCTGCGCGTGGCGGCCGGCGCGGCGCTGACCGGCGAGGTGGACGTGGAGGCCGACGTGCGCGCCCGCGTCGCACGCCAGGAACTGCTGATCCGGCCGGACCCGCCGCACTACACCGCCCTCGTCGACGAGCGCGTCTGCGACCCGGACGGCCTGCCCGCCGACGTGTGGCGCGACCAGATGCGGCACCTGCTCGCGCTCGCCGAACGGCCCCGCGTCAGCGTCCGGGTGCTGCGGTCCGCGGCGTCCAGCGGCGACGGGCCGCACCCGCTGGCGCCGTTCTCGTACTACGCCTACCCCGACCCGGACGACCCGCGCACCGTGCTGGTGGAGACGCTCACCACCGACCTGCGGCTGGTCGCCGAGGCGGACGTGGCCCACTACGAGCGGGTCATCGAGCGGCTGCTGGCGGCGGCGCTGCCGGCGGACGCCTCCGCCGAGCTGGTCGCCCGGCGGCTCGGCGCGGCGCCGGTGCCCCGGCCGCGCGATCCGCACGAGCTGGAGTGAGCCCTCGCTGTCGGTGCGGCGCGACCACCGGGCCCGGCGCCCCCGATGCCCGTCGGGACCGGTGGCCGCGCAGCGCGCAGGCTACGGCACGGGTACGACAGTTCAGGCCGGCACGTCGATGAAGTGCTCGACCAGCGGCGGGCCGGCGAAGTGCGGGCCGATCAGTCCTCGCCACTGCGCGAACCGCTCGGTCTGGCGGAAGTTCACGTCGTGCGCCTCCACCGAGTCCCACTCGACGAGCAGCACGAACCGGGTGGGCGACTCCACGCCCCGGGTCATCCGCACGGAGCGGCAGCCTTCGGCGCCGGCGAGGATCGGCCGCGCCTGCGCGTAGGCGGCGGCGAACTCGTCCTCGTGTCCGGGCGTGACATCGATCAGCGCGACCTCAAGAACCATGCAGGCAGCCTGCCATGCCGGCCCGCGGCCGGTGCGTCCCGGGTGACGTCCCGGCGCGCCCCGCCAGGGGGACGACTAGCCTCCTAGGACGCCCTGCGCGACGTGAGCCGCAGCACGTCGAGAGATCGATGGGCGGCCCGGAGATGCGCCACCCGGGTGCGATGGTGAACAATGGCGGCCGAGGAGGGGAGTATTCCCCCGCGACGGAGTCGTCAGCACGGAAGAGCGCCGGCACCCCCGGTGGCCCGACCCGGCTCCGCCGGTCGGAACCCGGCACCCGGGCTCCGGCGGAAGAGACCTCCGACAGTCACCCCTGTCAGCGTCGACGCACCCCGGCACCGCACCCGGCGTACGGTGTGCCCGACGCAGCGTGTCTGCCGGAGGATGGATTTGAACGTGTCCGCATTGGTGTGGGCGGTAACGCTGATCGCGATGATCGCGGTCCTGCTCGCCGACCTGTTCATCATCGGCCGGCGGCCGCACGAGCCGAGCGTCCGGGAGTCCAGCCTGTGGGTGGGCTTCTACGTCGGCCTGGCGCTGATCTTCGGCGTGGTGCTCTGGCTGACCGCGGGTGGCCGCGTCGCAGGCGAGTTCTACACCGGCTGGCTCACCGAGTACAGCCTCTCGGTGGACAACCTCTTCGTCTTCGTGATCATCATGGCCCGGTTCGGGGTGCCCCGGCAGTACCAGCAGAAGGTGCTGCTCGTCGGCATCATCCTGGCGCTGATCATGCGGGGTGGCTTCATCGCGGCGGGCGCGGCGCTGATCTCCCAGTTCTCCTGGGTGTTCTACATCTTCGGCGCGTTCCTCATCTACACCGCTGTGAACCTGGCCCGGCAGGGCGAGCCGGACGAGGACGAGTTCAGCGAGAACCTGCTGATCCGGTGGAGCCGCAAGGCACTCCCGCTGTCCCGTGACTACGACGGCGCGCGGATGACCACCCACGAGCACGGGCGGCGCCTGTTCACCCCGATGCTCATCGTGATGATCGCGATCGGCACCACCGACCTGATCTTCGCGCTGGACTCGATCCCGGCGATCTTCGGCATCACCCAGGAGCCGTACCTGGTCTTCACCGCGAACGTGTTCGCGCTGATGGGGCTGCGGCAGCTCTACTTCCTGCTCGGCGGCCTGCTGGACCGGCTCATCTACCTCAGCTACGGCCTCGCCGTGGTGCTCGGCTTCATCGGCGTGAAGCTGGTGCTGGAGGCGCTGGCCGAGAACAACCTGCCGTTCATCAACGGCGGCGAGCACGTGGCGTGGGCCCCGCACATCCCGATCTGGCTGTCGCTGACGGTCATCCTCGGCACCCTGGGTGTGGCCACCGCCGCCAGCCTGGCGAAGTCGTCGCGGGACCGGCGCCGGGAACTGGCCCAGGCCCGCCGCTGACCCGTCCGTCCCGTCCGGGGCGCTCCCGTGCCGGGGCGCCCCGCGGCGTGTCAGCGGTCAGACGCGGTGGGCGCCGACGAGAGTGGCGGTCCGGTCGGCCGGCAGCTCCTCCTCGATCACCCGGCGGGTCAGGTAGCAGGCGTGCAGCATCCGGCGCCGGCCGCCGCGCGGCTCGGCCGACACGATCCCGACGTGGTGGATGCGCCGGCCGGGCCGGGCGAAGAAGTAGAGGTCGCCGGGGCGTTCGGCGTCCAGCGGCACCCGCGAGGTCGCCGCCGCCTGGTCGTCGGCGTCGCGGGGGAGCGTGATCCCGTACCGTCGCCAGGCCAGGTGCACCAGCCCGGAGCAGTCGATGCCGTCGGTGGACATGCCGCCCCAGACGTAGACGAGGTCGCGCAGCCGTTCGGCGACCGCGAGCACCTGCTCGGCCTCGGGACGCTCGGCGGGCAGCGGCACCAGGTCGTCCTCCGGGGCCCAGAGCGGGTCGGGCCGCCCGGGTACGCGGACCGGGCGTCTGCCGTTCACCGCCGGCCCGGCCGGGGTGAGCCGGGTGCCGAGGACCACGCCGGTGAGCGCGGCGCCGCCGCCGGGCTCGGCACGCAACGCGGTGCGGGCCACGTCGACCGTCAGCGGACCGTCGGCCGCCGGGCCGGAACCGGCCGGCCTGGGACCGGCCGGACCGGTGCCGACCGCTGCCGGTCCGGCCGAAGCGGGGCCCGATCGCGCCGTGCCGGACGCGGCGGGGCCGGCCGGAGCGGGGCCGGCGGGGACGCTGCCGGACGGGACGGTGTCGGCCGGGTCGGCGTCGGCCAGGTGGGCGGCCCGCAGCCAGCCCGGGTAGCCGTCGGCGCCGAGCTTCGCCGCGGGCTGGCCCAGCGCCACCACCCGCACCCAGCCGTCCGGCCGGGACTCGGTGACGCGCACCGGCTCGCCGAGCAGCAGCTGGGTCAGGACGCAGTCACCGACGAGCTGGTCGCGGTCCATGCCGGCGATCCAGGCGGCGACGTCGGGCGAGCCGGCGAGGGCGGGGCAGTCGATCGGGCGTACCGCCTCGGGAGCGGTCCACAGGGTCGCCACCGGTACCCGTACGACGGCCCGGCGGCCGGGCTGAGGTGCCACGCGTACCCCTCTCTCCGGTGGTCGTCCGGGCGACCATATGAAAAATTCTGACGTTGCTCAACTACGTGTCTGAATTTTAGCTTCACGCAGGCCGGTGACCCCCAGGCCCGGAGCGTCCGGCAGCAGCACGCTCGCGCCCTCGTACCGGATGCCCCCGGTGACCGGCGACCAGGCCAGCCACCAGGCGGCGTCGAGGTCCGACACGGCGGTGGTGCCGGACGCGGCGACCAGGCTGGCCGCGGCGCCGACCCCCACCGGGCCCTCCATCATCGAACCGACGATGGTGCCCATGCCGTGCGCGGCGGCCAGGTCGAGCAGCGTGCGGGCCGGTTGCAGGCCGCCGCACTTGGCCAGCTTCACGTTGACCATGTCGGCGGCGCGCCGCCGGATCACCTCGACCAGGTCGCGCACGTCGAAGACGGACTCGTCGGCCAGGATCGGCAGGTCCACCCGGTCGCTGACCCAGGCCAGCCCGTCCAGGTCGCGGCGGTGCACCGGCTGCTCGACCAGCTCCACGTCGAGCCCCGCGTCCTCGATCGCGCGGATCACCCGCACCGCCTCCCGGGGCGTCCAGCCCTGGTTGGCGTCCAGCCGGATCCGCACGTCCGGCCCGACCGCGGCCCGCACCGCCCGGACCCGGTCCAGGTCGCCGCGGGCGTCGGTGCCGACCTTGAGCTTGAGCACGCCGAACCCCTCGGCGCCGCGCCGCGCCGCCGTCGCCGCCAGGTCGACCGCGTCACCGGCGGCCAGCGTGACGTCGGTCGGCACGCGCAGCGCCGTGCCACCGAGCAGACGCACCAGGGGTACGCCGAGCCGCCGCGCGGCCAGGTCGTGCAGCGCCACGTCGAGCGCCGCCTTCGCCGACTCGTTTCCCACCACGGCACGGCGCACCAGCACGCCTGCTGCCTGGAGGTCGTCGGCGTCGCGGCCGATCAGCAGCGGCGCGAGCAGTTCGCGTACGCACGCCTCGGCACCCGCCACCGACGCGCCGGTGACCTGCCAGACCTGCGGCGCCTCCCCGAAACCGGACCGGCCGTCGCCGTCGACCACCTCCACCACCAGCGTGTCCACTGTGGTGGTACGGCGCAGCGCGGTGACGAACGGGGTGTGTAAGGGGGCCGACAGACGGTGGGTGCGTACTGCGGCGATCGTCATGTGGGGCACCCTATAGCCAACTGGCGGCGAGCAGGGGAGGGCCGATGGCCGGGCGGGAATGGGAGCTGGTGGGCGCGCCGAACGCGCGTGACCTGGGTGGACTGCCGACGAGCGACGGGCGGCGGGTACGGGCGGGGCGGCTCATCCGCACACCCGCGCTGGGCCGGCTCACCGACGAGGACCTGCCGGTGCTGGGCAAGCTCGGCCCGGCCTGCGTGGTGGACCTGCGCGACGTCCACGAGCAGGCGGTGGCCCCGCCGGACCGGCTGGTGGGCGAGCCCCGCACCGTGCACCTGCCGGTCTACGACGCGGCGCACCCGGTGTTCACGTACGTCTCGGCGGTGCTGCAGGGCCACGACCTGGACGCGTACGCGGCGCTGGCCCGCGAGGGCATGCCGGGGGCGATGACGGCGATCTACCGCTGGTTCGTCACCGGGGAGTCGGCACGGACCGGGTTCGGCGCGGCGGTGCGGCTCGCCGCCGAGGGCGCGAACCTGCCGCTGCTGTTCCACTGCTCGGCCGGCAAGGACCGCACCGGCTGGCTGTCGGTGGTGCTGCTGACCGCGCTGGGCGTGGAGGACGAGGCGATCCGCGCCGACTACCTCGTGCACAACGAGTTGACCGAGAGCCTGCGCGAAGTGCTGCTGTCCGCGATGATCCAGCGCCGGCCGGACCTGGACCCGGCGGTGGCCCGGCCGCTGCTGGAGGTGCGCCCGGAATACCTGGACGCCGCCTACGACGAGGTGCGCCGCGCGCACGGCTCGTTCGACGCGTACCTGCGCGACGGTCTGGGGGTGACCGACGCGCACCGCGCCGCGCTGCGCGAGCGGCTGCTGGAGTAGCCGGGTCAGCCGGCCAGGTCGTGCCGCGCGGCCCAGACCCGCTCGGAGACGTGCGCGATCAGCCGGCAGGCGTCATCCTCGACCTCGTCGCCGTCCGCGCCGCCGTCGGCCAGCTCGGTGGTGGTGCAGACGACGATCGTGTACGGCGGCGAGTCGTCCGGGAACACCACGCCCGCGCCGTGGCGTACGCCGCGTACCCAGCCGTTCTTGTGCGCGATCCGGGTGCCGTCGGGCAGCCCGGCGGCCAGGTCCTCGCGGTGTTCCTGCGCGACGAGCACGGCGAGCATGGCGGCGCAGCCGGCCGGCGAGGCGAGCGGGCCGGGCCGGGACGCGCCGAGCGCCAGCTCACCGAGCAGGGCGGCCAGGTCGGCGGCGGTGACCAGGTTGTCGATGCCGGAGTCGCGGGCGGCGAAGTCCTCGATGCCGCGGCCGGTGACGCTGTGCCGCGCACCGGCGAGCGCCCACGCCTGCGCCACGGCGGGCAGCCCCACCTGGCCGATGCAGATGTTGGTGGCGAGGTTGCTGGACCGGACGATCATCCGTTCGGCGAGCCAGCGCAGCGGCGCCTCACCGCCGACGCGGTCCCAGACCGCCTCGTCGTTGTCGTAGTCGCGGTCGTTCGCGAACCGGGGCGCGCCGGGCAGCGCGGAGTCGAACGAGTTGCGCACCGGCACCGGCGCGTCCAGGTCGAGCCGGCCGGCCTCGGCGGCGCGGAACAGCGCAACCAGCACGGCGAGCTTCATGGTGCTCGCCGCGTAGTGGGTGGCGTCGGCCCGCCGCGTCCACGCCGGCCGCGCGCCGGGGCGGCCCACGTACGCGGAGACGGTGCCGGGCACCCGGTCCAGGTGTGCGTCGAGGTCCTCCCAGGTCATGACCGCACCGTAGCGGATCTTCGTGGCGTACGCGGGGCAGCGGCGGGCCCGGTGCGGGGCTAGCGTGCGGAGATGACGACCCCGTTGTACGACGACATCGCCGACTGGTACGAGGAGTACGCCAGCGAGACCTCGTCGGTCTACATGGACCGGGTCCGGTCGGTGCTGGCCGACCTGCTGGGCGAAGGCCCCGGCCGCTGCGTGGACCTGTGCTGCGGCACCGGGGCGCACGCGGCCGAGCTGAAGCGTCTCGGGTGGACACCGGTGGGGGTGGACCTGTCCGGCGGGCAGTTACGCCACGCCCGCGCCCGGCTGCCGGTGGCCCGGGCCGACGCGACCGCGTTGCCACTCGCCACCGGCGCCGTACCGGCGGTGGTCTGCGTGCTCGCGCACACCGACATGCCGGACTATCCGGCGGCGGTCGCCGAGGCGGCGCGGGTGCTGGCACCCGGCGGCCGGCTGGTGCACGTCGGCGTGCACCCGTGTTTCGTGGGTGCGTTCGCCGACCGGTCCGAGCCGGAGCGGATCGTGATCGATGGCGGGTACGCCTCGCGGGAGCACACGGTCCGCTCGTGGAACTCGGTCGGGGTCCGCGCCCGGGTGGGCGCCTGGCACCTGCCCCTGGCCGGGTTGTTGAACGCCGTGGCGGCCACCGACCTGCGGCTGACCCGGGTGGTCGAGTCCGGCTCCGGTCCGGTCCCCGACGTGCTGGCCCTGGAGGCCACCAAGCCCCGCTGACCCCGCCGCCGTGACGCGTCTCGCGTCCGTGGCGCGGTGTGGGCCCGTGACGCCGTCCCGCGTCCGGTCGCGCGGTGTCCGGCCCGTGGCGCGTCTCGCCGTCTCGCATCTGTCGCGCAGCCTCGCGCCCGTCGCCACGCTCGACCGTCGGCGGGGAGGTTCCGCTGCCGCTACGCCCTCGCAGTAGCCCGGCTATCCACTCCCGCCTTTCACCTCGCTCCCGCCCCGTCCCCACCGGCCGCCCTCGTCGCCGCCCGGTCCCGAGTGTCGGGATCCCGCGTCCGCACAACGAGACGCGCGGAGATCTTGGAAGGAAAGCGCCCCTATGGGGGCCATTTCGTACCAAGATCTGCCGCTCACCCCGTCGATCATGAGGTTGGCGGCGGAATTGATCT
>NZ_JADKYQ010000028.1:0-22447 GCF_015354395.1 Micromonospora sp. ANENR4 | reverse complement strand
TCTGCGAAGACGCAGATATAATGACATTCGACGCAACCGGCTGCTCGCGGTCACTGCTGCCGGAGCAGCTGCAACCGACCCCGCAGACGGGGCGTGCATCGAGCGTCACAGCGGGGCCTGGGCGAGGTCTCGGCGGGCTCGAACGGCCCGGGGCCAGGTCCATGCGGTGCGCAGGATGAAGGCCAGGAGCAGCAGCTCGAGCCCGATGGAGAAGCCGTAGAAGTAGAGGTAGCTCCAGGACTCGCCGGCCGCGTTGTACACCGTGACGGGGATGTAGAGCGTTGCCACGACGAGGTTGGTGGCGCGGTTGACGCGGGCGGGGAGTGTCGCGGAGAGCAGGATCATGAGGATCGGGACGGCCATGAGTGTGAGCGCGAGGGCGACGAAGGTTGGGCCGGTGTCGAACTCGTGCACCGTGCCGGCCAGGATGTCGTCGATGAAGCCGGGCTTGTACAGGGCGAGGTAGTCGACGTAGATGTAGAGGAACATGAAGCTGGCCCAGGCCGCGGCAAGCTTCGCCTGGACCGGGATGTGCGCCTCCCGGAGCGCACCGGCTGATCTGTCGGTTCTGGTCATCACGTCTCCTGTTTGCTGGCGTCAGCCGGGTCGGCTCACTCGATGTCTCAACACTGACCAGCGTTGGCAGGCGCCACATCCGCTTGCGGGCTCGGGCTGTCCTGGTCCCAGGCGCGGGACACTCGCCGTACTTTCGGCTGATCCGCCCGAGGGGCGGCCCCCTTACGTTCTGCGGAAAGGGGGAAGCATGCTTGCTGGGATCTGGGCTGAGCCTCGCCCCACAGGTGCGCCGGTGCGGGTGTGGCGGGACTGGGCGCTGTCCTCGGCTCTTGTCGTGATCTCGGTCGTCGAGGTGCTGCTGCGCGACCACAGGGCATGGGCGCTGCTGCTGGTCGGTGTCAGCGTCGTGGTCGCGGCGTGCCTGCTGTATCGACGCACGCGACCGCTGGCCGCAGTAGCCGTTGCCTTCGGAACCGTTCTCGCCTTCGACATCGCGAGGATCGCGGTAATCGACGCCACCGGCCTGCTGGGCATCGCAGGGCTGCTCGTGTTGCCCTACGCCCTGCTGCGCTGGGGGGCAGGGCGCGAGGCTGCCTTCGGACTCGGCATCATCCTCGTCTGGCTGCCCGTCACCCTCGTCGCGGAGCAGACCTCACCCGCGGAGAGGGTCGCCGGTTACGGCTTCTTCCTGTGCTCGGCCGCGCTCGGAGCGGCAGTGCGCTACCGCACCAGGAGCCACGACCGCGACGTCGAGCAGGTCCGGCTCCATCAGCGCAACGAACTCGCCCGCGAGCTGCACGACACGGTCGGCCATCACGTCTCGGCCATCGCCGTCCAGGCACAGGCAGGTCGCGCGCTGGCCGCCGCAGATCCGGAGCGCGCGCTGGCCACCCTGGTCACCATCGAGGAGGAGTCGTCCCGGACGCTCAGGGAGATGCGAGCCCTCGTGGGCGTGCTGCGCGACGGTACGGACGCCGATCTCGCCCCTCGGCGAGGGGTGGCGGACATCGAACGACTCGCTCGTCCCGGCGGCGAGGTGCTGGGCGTCCGCGTGCAGGTCTCCGGTGACGTCGAGGCCGTTGAGCCGGCAGTCGGCACCGCCCTCTACCTGATCGCCGCCGAGGCGGTCACCAACGCGACCCGCCACGCCCGCGGCGCCACCGGAGTCACCGTCGACGTCACCGCATCCCGCGACCAGGTGCACCTGCGGGTGCACGATGACGGCGAGGCGACCACGACCAGCTCCCCGCACGCCGGCTACGGGCTGCGCGGCATGGCCGAGCGGGCGAGCCTGCTCGGCGGCACCCTCCGGGCGGGACCTGCCCCGGACGGCGGCTGGAGCGTCGACGCCTCGCTGCCTCGGACAGCGCTGACGTCATGACCATCCGCGTGCTTGTCGCTGACGACCAGGACATCGTCAGAGCAGGGCTCTGCATGATCCTGAACGCCCAACCGGGCATCGCCGTCGTCGGCGACGCCGCCGACGGCCGCCGGGCGATCTCCATGGCCCGTGCGCTGCGTCCCCATGTGTGCCTGCTGGACATCCGCATGCCCGAGGTCGACGGAATCGAAGCCACCCGCCAGCTCGCCGGGGCCGACGTCGCCGACCCTCTGGCCGTCGTCGTCATCACCACCTTCGACCTCGACGAGTACGTCTACGGGGCGCTCAAGGCGGGCGCCCGAGGCTTCCTCCTCAAGGACGCCGGCGCCGAGATGCTCGCCCAGGCCGTCCATGCCGCCGCCCGAGGTGACGCCCTCATCGCACCGAACATCACCGCGAGGCTCCTGTCCTCCTTCGCGAACAGCCGCCCGCGCTCGGTGCCACCTGAACCTGTCGAGCCGCTGACCGCTCGCGAGGAACAGGTCCTGCTGGCTGCCGCTCGCGGCCGGACCAACAGCGAGATCGGCGATGAGCTGTCCATCAGCCTCAGCACCGTCAAGACCCACATCGCCGCCCTGATGCGCAAGCTCAACGCCCGCAACCGCGTCGAGATCGTGATGTGGGCCTACGAGACACGCCGCGTCGGCACCTGATCGGCGCCCGCAGGCTCGGGTCGCGGAGAACCAACGCCGACCGCTTCGGTGTGAGCTGTCGGCGAGATGGCCGGGTCAGGCTCGATGCGAGGTCAGAGGGCCTGGTGCGACTCGTCCCGACCGGGCTCGGCTCGCACGCTTGCGGTACTTCGCTGCTGCACTACCGGCATGAGGTGGCCGGTTTCCCTGGTCCAGCCGAGGAAGCGGCGGTGCAGCACGCCGGCCGGCGTCCAGGGCATGTCCTCGGTGGCCTGAACGAGGTAGGCACCGAGGTAGAGGGCCAGCGACACCGGCGCATCCATGAACTCCGCCCGCAGCTCCCGCTTCCGGGTCGGGCAGGGCCAGGGCAGGTCGCAGCCGCCGCAGCTCCAGGCCGGCATGACCGGGCCGTGGGTGGTCACCGCACACCCTCCAGGAACCGCGCGGTGATCGCCCGCGCCTGCCGGCTGGTCGCCCATTCCACCTGCCAACAGGGGTACGGAGTCAGTCGCGCCCACCACAGTCGGCAGCCGACACACATGCCGTCGAGCCCTCGAACGTGTACCGCGAGGATCGCCTGTTCCTGCCCGCCGGTCACTGCTCGCCCTCCTGTGGCCAGTGGCCACGATTGATCGGTATCCGGTGCCGGGCGTGGCAGGGCAGGTCGGACCCGCAGCGGCAGATGCGCCGCCAGAGCCGCCACGACCACACCGGCCGGTGCCGTCGGGCAAGAGTCAGCGCTGTGGCAAAAAGGTATTCGTCATACGAGACGCGCCGCTCTCGCGACATCGATGTGTCCCCGACACCCGCCGGGGCCTGTTGCCCGCCGCGCGCCTGGTCCAGCAACCGCCGCCGGGCGATGTCCTGCTCCATCATCTGGATGCGCTGCCCGACGCCGTACGCCGCCGGAATCGACGGGAGGTACCGGCCCACGAGTCGCCGCAGGAGCCCGATAGGCACCGTCATCTTCTGGCCCTCCATGATGAGGGCACGAAGGGGCACCTGCTGATGTGCCTCGATCCGCGCCCGGTTCAGTGAGGTCCAGCGTCACGCCGCGCGCGTCTACGATCCAGAAGGTGACTGTCCGCTAACTAGGTGTGCTGTCCGCTATTGATCGCCCGCCCGGCGCGTACTCGACGCACAGTTCACGGAACATCGCGGCCTCGGGCACTCCGAGATCCTCAACCTTTGCCAGCAGTTCCGCGGCTCGCCACCAGTTCGACGGCACCACTCGCCCGGATGCCACGGCCTGCGCCCCGAGCGCAACCGCTTCGTCCGGCTGACCGGCGGCGACAAGGGCAAGTCCGAGGTCGAGACGCGCCGATGCCGACCGGCGTGGCCGCGCTCCCCCATCGCCGTGCGGATCCAGATCGGCCAGTACGGCCCGAGCCACCTGCTCGGCGCCCGGGTCACCAGCCCATGCCAAAGTCGTGGCCGTGTAGGCGGCGGCCTTGGCAGGGTCGTAGCGATAGTGATGCTCGGCTCGCTCGGGAACGGGCAAGTTCGCCGCCAACCGCTCTACCCGATCCAGGGTTCGTCGGGTAGCAGCAACGTCTCCGATGCGAGCCCATGCACGGGCCTCCTGAGCAGTCGCCTGGATCCTGGCAGAGCTGCCCGGAGGCGCGACCCGTTGCGCCTGCTGGGAAAGATCGAGCGCTGAACGGTGGTCACCTTGCGTCAACACGTCCCAAGCTCGCGTCTCCAGACACCACGCCTGGATCTCGGGATGCTCGGCATGTTCAGCAAGCTCACGAGCGGCTCGCAGGTGAGCAGCCGCAGAATTCCGCTGCCGCAGGTCGATGTGAACCGTGGCCCTCAGCACCGCGAGCCAACCGCCGGCAACCAGCAGCCGCCGCTGTTGAGCAAGCGTTAGCCGCCCGTCGAGCAGCCGCACCACATAGGAGAGGTGCCGCCGCACCAACGGCAACAGATCCGCCGGGGCCATCGTCGGATAGGAGCTGGCGAGGTCGTCAACGCCCTGCTCGATCCGTTCGAGCGTGTCGTTGCTGACATCACTGGCGGCGACTCTCGCCCGCAACTCGCCTGCCTCGGCCGCATGGTCGATCGGCGCATCAACCAGCCGAGCAAGCACTCCCCCGGCATCCAAAACCCGGTCCAGGTGGCGGGCTGTGTCGACCGTCGGGGCTTTGAGCCCTGCCTCCAACTCGTGCAGATGGCTCTTACTCCGGTGAGCGAGTTGCCCGAGAGACCGAAGCGACAGGCCACGCCGCTCCCGAGACTCCCGCAGAGCTACCCCAAAGCGCGGATCGACGGACGAGGCCATAGCGTCGCTCCCAGCTCAAGAGGCCTGGCGAATCAGCAGGCCGCCACCCCATCGACGGTACCCCGACTCTTCCCACGTGGACGCCCCAGGCTGCTCGCTTCTCAGTGAAGTGGCCTTGGGACCCACCGCACCCGCGGATCAAACAGTGATCTCTTCGGCGTGAACGACGATCTCACGTATCAGCCGTGCTCCCAGCGTGCCAACTGATGCCGTACGGTGCACCGCTGCCCTCGCGCAACATCATCCAATGATCGACAACGTGGCCCTTCTTGCTGACTCCGAGCTGACGCTGAGCTAGACGCCAGCGGGACTGTGCATGCTCGCATGCGTGCCGCTTGCACCAGCAGCCGAGGTTGCTCGGGTTGGACCAGCGACGCAATCCATGAAGGCTGACACTGCGCAACTCGTGCGCCTACGCTCTGCACATGTCGACCACCGAGCAGGCCTCGACCAGTGACTGGCAAGGGCTGGAGCCTGACACGGACCCAACCCGCCCAAAGGCTATCGATTGGCAGAGTTATGCCGATGAGGTCATGTCGCAGTGGTACGACCTCCTGAAGACGGACCCGGAGGAGTCCACCGTCCAAGACTTCCTAGAACTGCACCCGGCCATGCTCCCTGGCGGCAGCGGCGACATCGGGCCGGGTGGGCACCACGGCAGCGAAATGTCTGCCGTCTTCCGGCGACCCGCGCTCGCCGGGGCCGGGCCGAGTTATGAACCGGATTTCATGTGGGTAACGCGGACGGCCGCTTCCCGCGAGGTTGGGCAGATCTGCGCCCGGAGGCGATGGACTTCGCCTCTCGCCAGGTCAAGGCGGAGCCGGGTTACTTGGCGTTCTACGGAGACCAGGGCCAGCGGATCCATCACACCCCCAATCGGCTAGATCAACCCGACAACGCACCCAGAATCCAATCCACGGATTCAGGCTAAGGTCCGGTCCGGCAGCGGAACAGGGGCGCAGGACCTGCGGCAGGGTGGGGCGAGCGCCCCACCCTGCCGTTGAACTCAGCCGATCTGCAGGGTCACGTCGTCCAGCACGAAGCTGGTCTGCAGGTAGGCGTCCTCGGTGCCGGTGAAGGTCAGCGTGACCGTCTGGCCGGCGTACGCGCCGAGGTTGACGGTGCGCTGCGTGTAGCCCGTGGCAGCGTTCATGTTGGACAGCGACGCCACGGTGGTGCCGTTGGCCTTGATCGTGAACACGTCGTAGGCGAGCGCCCCGTACTCGCTCGTGTCGATGTGCAGCCAGTAGGTCAGTACCGCACTGGTGCAGCCCGACGGGATGGTGACGGTCTGGCTGATGGCCTCGGTCGCGGTGTAGCCGTTTCCGCCGAGCCACGCGTACCGGGTGCCGCTGCGCGGCACCTGCCCGATAGAGGTGCCGATCACGCCGGTGGAGCCGGTCCACGGCGAGGTGCCGCTTTCGAACCCGCCGTTGAGGATCAGCTGGGCGGCGGTGCAGCCGCCCGGCCCGCCGGTCACGGTCAGCGTGTACGTGGTGCTGTGCGTCGCCGAACCCGAGCCGGTGATGGTGATGGTGTAGGTGCCGCCGGCCACCGACGAGCCGACCGCGATGGTGGCGGTCGACGAGCTGCCGGAGGTGACCGACGCCGGGCTGAACGAGACCGTCACGCCCGTGGGGGCGCCGCTGGCGGTCAGGTTCACCGTCTGGGCGCTGCCCGAGGTGGTGGCGGTGCCGACGGTGGTCGTGGTGCTGGACCCCGCGTTCACGGTGCCCGACGCGGGGCTGGCCGAGATCGAGAAGTCGTCGGTCGGGGTGGACGTGCCGACGGCCCGGTTCCACAGCGTGTAGGCGATGCCGTCGGCGGCCCGGTCCAGGCCGGTGGCGTTGATGTTGCTGGTGGTGTCGCACGACGAGTGGTAGCAGGAGTCGTACGCCTGACCGGCGGTGCCGCCCCACTTCGACGCCTGGGCCGAGGTCTTGGTGGCGCTGGCGCCCATGGCGTAGCCGGAGGTCGGGATGCCCGCGTTCTGGAACGAGTAGTCGTCGGAGCGACCCTGGCCCTCGACGTTCTCCTCCGGCTGCAGGCTGAGGCTGTCCCAGTACGCCTTCATCGGCTGCGACGCGGTCGAGCTGATGTTGTTGATGAAGTAGCCGCCGTTCTTCGACCCGATCATGTCGAAGTTGTAGTAGGCCTTGATCGCGGTCCGCTGGGTGCTGGTGAGGGAGTTGACGTAGAACTTCGAGCCGTTGAGGCCCTGCTCCTCGTCGGTCCACCAGCCGAAGCGGACCTTGTTCAGCATGGTCGGGTTCTGCGCGGCGAGCGCGAGGGCGACCTCGAGCAGCGCCGCCGAGCCGGAGCCGTTGTCGTTGATGCCGGGACCGGCCGAGACGCTGTCCAGGTGGGCGCCGAACATGTAGACGTTGCTGGCGTTGCCGCCGGGCCACTCGGCGATCAGGTTCGGGCCGGCGCCGCTGGTGCAGCCCGAGGTGCAGGGCTGCTCGGTGACGGTGAAGCCGGCGGTCTGCAGCTTGCCCTTGACGTACGCCACCGACTGCAGATAGCCCTGGCCGGTCGAGCGGCGGTTGCCGCCGTTGTTGGTGGCGATGGTGTTGAGCTGGGTCAGGTGCGCCTGCACGTTGGACACGCTGATGTCCGGGGCGGTGCCGCCGGGGGTGCCGCCGTTGACCGTCAGCGTGTACTGCGCGGTGTGGGTGACCGAACCGGTGCCGGTCACGGTGATCGTGTACGTGCCGGCGGCGGCGCCGGATGTGGTCGCCACCGTCATGGTGGAGCTGCTGCCCGAGGTCACCGACGACGGGCTGAACGACACGGTGACCCCCGACGGGGCGCCCGAGGAGGTCAGCGACACGGTCTGCGCGCTGCCGGAGACGGTCGCGGTGTTGACCGTCGCGGTGACCGAGGAGCCCGCGTTGACGCTGCCCGAGGTGGGGCTGACCGAGACGGAGAAGTCGGTGCTGGAACCGGTGCAGGTCGGGTCGCCGGTCTGGGCCGGGACCGCGACCGCGTTCCACGCGTCCTTGGTCCGGTTGAACAGGACGCACGAGGAGTCCAGGTTCTTCGCGGCGGTCAGGGTCGCGGTGCGGTACTTCTTGTGGGTCATGCCGGAGGTCTTCAGCAGCATGCCGCCGTAGAAGATCTTTCCGGCGGACTGGATGCCCACGCCGGTGACCGACGACGGGCCGCCCGAGCAGATGGGGCTGTTCGGCTTGCCGCCGCCCGGCGCGCTGCCCTCGGCGAGCAGGTAGAACCAGTGGTTGAGCGGACCTGCGGCCGCGTGTACCTCCGTGTTCGGGATCGACGAGGAGTAGCAGTTCGGGTGGCCGCCGACCAGCGAGGGGTTGTACATGTTGCGGATCGGGCCGTCGCCGACGAGGTCGATCTCCTCACCGACCAGGTAGTCGGGTTCGTCGTAGGCGCTGGACTGGTTGGCGTATGCCTCGGTCAGGGCGCCGAAGATGTCGCCGGTGGCTTCGCCGAGGCCGGCTTCGGAGCTGGTGCCGCCGGGGGTGTTCTGGTCGAGGCCGTGGCCGAACTCGTGGCCTACCACGTCCATCGAGGAGATCCAGTTGCCCGCCTGGTTCTTGCCGATGGTGATCGTCGAGCCGTCCCAGTAGGCGTTCTGCTCGTTCAGGCCCACCTTGATCGGCCAGCTGCCGCCGTTGCCGTTGTGGCCGTTGCGGCCCAGCCAGCCCGACAGCATGTCCCATTCCTTCTGCGCCGAGTACAGGGCGTCGACGCAGCCGGTCTCCTTGCTGGTGCCCACTCCGTTGCCCCAGCTGTCGTCCGGGCCGGAGAAGACGGTGTTGGTGCTGTAGTCCTGGCAGTTCAGGCCGGAGCGGGTGGTGTCGCGCAGGTAGTAGGTGCTGCCCGACTGCGACGTGGTGATCGACAGCGGACTGGGCCCGTTCCACTTGCCGGTGCCGGAGCCCGCCGCGGCGTCCTCCTGCTTGGCCAGCACCTGGCCGGTGCGCGCGTCCACGAAGACGTGCAGGTGGCTGGGCGCCGAGGCGGTGCGTCCGGCGACGACGACCTCCCACGCGAGGCGGGCGGTGCTGTCCTTGACGTGCACCACCAGGGTGCGCGACTCGACCCGGTCGACCTTCGCGAGCAGGCTCTTGGCGGTCTGCTCGGCACGGTCGACGGCGACGGTCGGCACCACGGAGACGTTGATCTTCGTCTTGGTGGCGGCGGAGATCGCCCGGATCGCACCCTTGCCGTCGGCGAGCACGGCGGCGTCGCCGCCGACCACCGGCAGGCCCCGGTAGGTGCGCTCGTAGGCGATGGAGAACAGCCCGTCGACCCACGGGATCACCATGCGCCGGTCGTACTGCTCGAAGGGGCCTTTGGCCAGCGCGTCGTGACCGCCGTCGGCAGCGCGGTCGGCTGCAGAGATCGCCAGCGACAGCGGGCTCTGCGCAACCGTGGGTGTAGGGGGCGGGGTGGCTGCGGTCGACTGGGTGGCCACCCCGGTCACGGTGCCCAGGGTAAGCGCAACCGCGACAGCGGCCGCCATGGCAGTTCTTCGATACATCGCAATCCTCCCGCCGAGATGGGTTGAGGGGTGTGGCAGCAGGGCCCGTGTTGATGGGATCTCCGGCAACCGGTGACAGCTCGGCTTTGGCGATGACACTAGGAACGGCGGAGGCTGGCCGAAATCAGGGCAACCCCTTGCTCTGGTGCGCGAAGGACCGTCGGGCGCACTATGATCCGGTGCCAGATTCTGCGACGGCAGTGAATGCGCATCAGGGGGCCACCGGCACCATGCTGCCGGTGGTACCGGGCGTCGTGCGCGGCGCCCGTCGGGTGGTGCTGTTCGGTCCGCCCGGGATCGGCAAGACCGCTGCGGCCGGTGTACTCGGGCAGCAGCTGGGCATGCCTGTCCTAAGGCTGGCTCCGAGCCCACAGGACGCCCAGGTCCCCTACACCGGACTGCTCGAACTCGCACTGGCCCTCCAACCGCTGCCGGCCGCGCGGGAACTCGCGACCGGAATCGACAAGGCCGTCGGAGTGCCGGGCTCTGCCGATCCCGCCGGGACCGCTCTACGGCTGCGCCGGTTGACCGCCACCCTGCTGCTGGACACCCCGCCTCTGACACTGGTGGTGGACAACGCCCAGTGGCTGGATACGGCCAGCGCGGCCGTCTTGCGTTGGGCACTGCGCCTGGCTCCCGACCTTCCCGTCATAGCCGCAGAGCGAATCTGGCGCCCGGGGAGCGAAGGCCACTGGTGCGGCGAGGACCCCTGTGCGGTACGCATCCCGGCGCTGACACCCGATCAGGTCGCAACCCTGCTGTCGCCGTACCGGCTAACCCCCTACGAGGTCACGCAGACCCACATCCGCAGCGGAGGGAACCCGGCCCTAGCCCTCGCATTCGCCGGGGCCCGCAGCCGCGCCACCGACCTGCCGGCCGCTCAGGGTCTCGTAGACGACCTGGTCCTGCCGCCGGCCGCCCGCCGACTGGTGAACGAATGGCTGGGCACTGTGTCGGCCGAAGTTCAGGAACTGTTGACGGTCGCCGCACTCGACGACCGGCCCGACCGCGAACTGCTGAGCCGCCTCGCCGGCCCGCCCGCCGAAAACCTTCTCGCAGAGGCCGAGGCAGCCGGACTGATCAACATCGGGCAGGTCGACGGGAAGATCCGGTTCGCCGCCGCCGCGATCGGTGCCGAACTCGCGGCCCGACCGCCGGTCGCCACACGCAGGCTCCTGCACGCCCGCCTGGCCGAAGCCAGCCGCGACAGCATCCGCCGCGACCGTCACACCACGCTGGCGGCCGACACCAACGACCCGCAGTCGGCCGACTGCGCCGACCGCGCCGCCGCCCGCGCCCGGCTGCGCGGAGAACCCGCACTAGCGGCCGAGCTCTCCCTGCTCGCCGCCGAACGTACCCCGGAGACCGACGCCGACCTGCTCACCGAACGGGCGCTGACCGCCGTACGCGACGCCGCCCACAACGGCGACCTGCCCCGCGGCCAGGCTGCCGTCCGCCTCGTCCTGAACCACGACAGCAGCCCCGCCAACCGCGTCAACGCCCTCATCGCCCTGATCGACTCAGGCGGACAGCACCTGTACAACGGCGACAAGCTGTTCGCCGACGCACTTCACGAAGCGGCCGGACATCCGGACCTGACCGCGCAGATCCTCGTCCGCCAGGCGATCTGGGCCAACGTCAACGGCGATCCCGACCGGGCGTGCGCCCAGGCTGCCCGGGCCGCCAGCCTCGCCCGGAGCGCTGGCGACACCGCCACCACCGCCATGGCCCTCACGATGCAGGCCCGCATCCAACGCATCCTCGGCCGCCCCCAAGCCGAGACCACGCTCGGCCACGCCCTGTCCCTGCCACGCAGCACTCACATCCCCGTCAACGCCAGGCCCGAACAGCTCTCCGCCCGGCACGCCATCTTCGACGACCGTCTGGACGAAGCCCGCAGCGCACTGCTGCCTCTGCTCGTCGAAGCCGAGCGGACCGGAGACGCCGAAGCCACCGTGGATGTCCTGCGCAGCCTCGCCGAAGTCGAGATCCGCGCCGGACGGTGCGGACTGGCCCTCGACTACGCCGGCCGCGCCCTGTCGCTTACCGACAGAGCCGCCTTGGACCCCGCACCAACGTGCTACACCTCCGCCCTGGTCGAGGGCACCGCCTCGTGCACCGACTCCGCCCTCGCTCACGCACGCCGCGGGGCGGACACCTCCCGCCGGGAGGACAACAAAGTCTTCCTCTCCCGAAACCTCTTCGTCCTCGGACATCTTCTCCTGGTCACCGGGCGTCCGAAAGAAGCCCTGGAGGCGCTGGAAGAGGTCCGTACGCTTGAGAAGCGCCAGCAGGTCCGCGACCCGTCCGTCCTGCGCTGGCACGCCGACCTCGCCCAAGCCCTCATCTCCCTCGGCTACCTCGACCAAGCCCGCAAACTGCTGACCGATACCCGTCGCACCGCGACTGATCTAGATAGAAGCTGCGTCCTCCCCGTGCTCGACCGCTCCCAGGCACTCCTGGAAGCCACCCTGGGCAACTACGATGCGGCCGCCGACCTCCTCACCGCAGCAGCCGACCACCTCCGCCACCTGCCCATCGAACACGGTCGAACCCTCCTGGCCCTCAGCCACACCGAACGACGCGGACGCCGACGCGCCAGCGCCCGCACCGCGGCGCAGAGCGCCGCCGACCTCTTCAGCACGCACCAGGCACACCCCTGGATCGAAGCCGCCACCCGCACCCTCCACCAACTGGAGCCCGTCCCCGCGCACAGCAGTACGCTCCCCTGCCTCACCTCCGCCGAACAGCGCTGCGTCGAGCTCGCCGCCAGCGGAGCGACCAACCGCGACATCGCCACCGCCCTCACCATCAGTGTCAAAACAGTCGAAGCAAACCTCACCCGCGTCTACCGGAAGCTCGGCATCCACTCACGCGTCCAACTCGCGCACCTTGCAGCCCTGACGGCAGCGCCGGCAGAAGCCCTGCAGCCCGGCCTGGCGCATCAGCCTGGCAACGCGTTTGCGCCCACTTCCGACTCCGGTGCCCAGGCGTAACTCGGCGTGCGGCGTAAAGGAGCGGGTTGGGCGAGGATCGCACGTGCTTCCCCGGACAGCATCCTCGCTACGTCAAGTCGCAAAATGCCGTGACGAGGATTTAGAATCGAGAAAGTTGACACAAAAAGCAACAGAGGCGGCCGGTTTGCTACTGTAACCGCCAGCAACGGAGCGCAGCAGCTATCCAATGCGACCAACAAACAGAGGTAATGAACGGCTGAATCGCAGGCAGTCGGCCTACCGACATGCATAGATGACGGTCTTAGGAAACCGGTGCTCTGTTGGCCGTCCTCAGGAGCACGCCGAGCGCGGCGCGGCCCCGGCGAGCGGACGGACGACTGGCCCCATACCTCGCGGCCAACGCCTTACGGCCCGAGTGGAGAAGTCCGAGTACCGTGGTATAAGAGTCCTTCTAGTTCGGCGTCCTGGGCCGGGCTTACGCAGCATGGGTCGTTTCCGGTCGATGCCCGCCGGTACAGTCTGCCCACACCGGGCAGGAGACGACGATGGGGCTCAGAGACCGACTTGGCGTCGACGCGTTCTGGACCCCTGGTGAGGTTCTCACACACGGGTTCGACTTTCGTCCACGCTGGTGGCAGCAACGCGTCCCCGCCGAAGGGTGGACGGCATGGCTATCCGACCTGCCCGAGGCCAACAGGGGTCGGCAGTACCGACATATCACGCGTAGCGACCTCCTCACCGCAGCGAATGGCGGTCCAGACGACGTCGGGCGACTGCTGGTCGGCAGCTACGCCTGGGGCACCGGCGACCGAGCATTCCTCGTCGGTCGTCGAGCTCAGGTCTTCACTAAGAACACGACTGAGTCCACCACGGCCAAGCTCGTTAAGGCTTTGACCGTCCTTCGTGATCAGGGACCGGCGAAGGCGTACGAGATGCTGGCCCTGGGCGGCGAGCAGAAGCTTCCCTACCTCGGGCCCTCGTTCTACACCAAGCTGCTGTACTTCGCGGATGCCCGGCCCGACGCACAACCTGGTCGCGCGCTGATCCTCGACCAGTTCGTTGCCATAGCTTTGAAGGAAGTCGAACACTGGGACATTACGGAACGCGGCCCTTGGGGCCCAGATCAATACCAGCGGTGGCTCGAATTCGCCCACAACCATGCCAGAACTGAGTCCACTAACCAAGCGGCCGTGCGCCCGGATGCTATCGAGGCGGCGATGTTCAGAAAAGGCTGGGCAATCTACCAGGCGCGTATAGCTGCCGCCCGCGCCGCGCGCCGGCAACCGTGACTCCTGACGCCATCATCGTCGCTCTGCCGGATCAGCATGGCGGGCCCCAATCTTGGCGCCAGCAGCAGTTCGTCGCGAAGGATGAGCATAGAGTCGCGGTTGTCGCCGCCCCACAGAGCTGAAGCCCACAGCCGAGCAGCTGACGGAACGACCAGCATCGTGGTAATCAACATAGTGACAGGGTCACCTCGACCAGTTCTCTCGCCTAGCAGCATCCGCAACCCCGAGAAGCTTCTCCTCGGCCGATTCGACCGGCGCGGCCGGCTGCCGGCACACCGGCCGCACGCATCCGCTGGCCACGCCGCAGCGCCAGCAGCTGGCGAGACTGCTTTCCCCGCCACGTCCGACCGAGCGCCGTGTTGTCATCCACCCCTGGCCCGATCCGTTACCCGGCTGCCTGGTCGGGCCAGTTCGAGCGGCCTGAGCGGCTGAACTACGCGCAGGTCGAGGCGACCGTGGTGGCTGAGATTCAGGTGGACACGGCGTACGAGCACCACCGGTGGCGCCACCGGGTGCGGTACGCGCGGCACCGGGCGGAATTGGATGCATCTGATGTATCCATCTGGACGCCCGACAGCTTCCAGCCCTGATCGTAGAACCGATCCTTGAGGGCCTTCTTCTTGCAGGAGCAGGCATCGGCGCGTCGCCTGGCTGAGGTGCCTCAATGTTGGTTTAGATGCAACGGTGACGGCGAGTCGTGTCGATCTTCCCGGTGCTGCGCATCTCGTGTTGGCAGGCGAGGTGGCGTACTTGGATCCGCCTGCGGCGGTGTTCGAGGCGATGCTGGACGGCTGGGCCCGCCAGCAGCGGGTGCGTTTTCTGAAGTCGGAAACGATCGGTCGGCGGCTGGAGTTGGTAAGGCGGCTGTTCCGCTTTTCGAACCTGTACCCGTGGCAGTGGAGCGCCTCCGACGTCGAGGCGTTCATCGACGGGCTACGGTCCGGGCCGCGTCCGATCGTGGTGTCGACAGCCCGGGGCTACCTCGCCGACCTGCAGATGTTCCTTGAGTACGCCACAGACGCCCGGTACGGCTGGCCGGCGGTGTGTATAGAGCGGTTCGGTGAGGCGCCGCAGCAGGTGCTGGGCGAGTGGAACACGGTGCCGCACACGGACGGGTTTGAGGGGCAGCCGGGCCGGCGGCCGTTGACGTATGACGAGGTGCAGTCGTTGTTCGACGCCGCGGATGGGCGGGTCGAACAGATCCGCAGCACGGGCCGCAAGGGAGCTTTGGCGGCGCAACGCGACGCCGCGCTGCTCAAGACGGTGTACGCCTTCGGGCTGCGGCGCCGGGAGGCGTGGGGGTTGGACGTGGTGGATCTGCGCCGGAACCCGAAGGTGCCGGCTTTCGGCCAGTGCGGCGCGGTGATGGTGCGGTGGGGGAAGTCCTCGCGTGGCGGTTCGCCGAAACGGCGGACGGTGCTGCTGGTGCCGGAGATGGATTGGCTGGTGCCGGTGCTCGAGCAGTGGCTGACGGCGGTCCGTCCGAGGTTCGCGCCGGGTGCCCATCCCGCGTTGTGGGTGACCGAGCGGCGGGCCAGGCTGGCCTGGCGTGGGATCAACGAGGCGTTCGTCGCCGCCCGGGACGCGGCCGGTCTGGACCCGGCGCTGGATCTGCACAGCCTGCGGCACTCGTACGTGACGCACCTGGTCGAGTTCGACTACCCGGAGCGGTTCGTGCAGGAACAGGTCGGGCACGCCTACGCCGCCACCACAGCGCTGTACACCGGTGTGTCCGACGATTACCGCAACCGGCTGCTCACCCGCGCGTTGCGGGACCGTGGCGGAATCCTGTGGGAGACGACGTGATCAAGAAGATGGGCATCGGCTGGCAACTGCGGCTGCGGATGGCCGAGCGAGGCATGTACTCCACCACCGATCTGGTGCCGCTACTGGCCGAGCGCGGCATCCGCCTGTCTCGGGAACAGGTCTACCGGCTGGTGACCACGCCACCGCAGCGGTTGAGCATGGACGTCCTCGCCGCACTGTGCGACATCCTCACCTGCACACCGAACGACCTGATCGCCGTCGAGGTCGTCAACGCTCAGGTTGCCAAGGAGGCCGGCGCGGCAGGTGGACCTCCGCCGCCGGTGCAACGCAGCACCATCCGACGGCCCCCGGCCTCGTGAGCACCGGCCCGGCCGCCGCGGCCCGCGGCCGCGTCGTCGCCGTCCTCAGCACGCTGCCGGGCCTTGACGAAACGCAGGCGCTGCAGGTGCTCACCGACGTCAACGCCCACCGGCACGTCGCGCTGCGGCAGGTGGACGCTTACCTGAGCCGCCACCCCGACGCGCTGACGACCGCGCCGTCGGACGCACCGGTGGGCTTGTTCCGGCTGCTACGGCGGCTGGAAGCGGCCGGCATTCCCGTCCAGGTGCCGGTCTGCGCGAGCTGCCGGCAGCGGCGCAGCAACCTGCCCGAACGTGATGCGGCGGGCCAGCGGATCTGCCTCGGCTGCGCCACGGACGCGCGTAGGAAGGTGTGCTCACGGTGCGGCGAGCTCAATCGGATCGCGATGATCGACGAAGCGGGGGCGGTATGCGATCGCTGCTATGCGCGCGACTCGGCGCGGTACGAGCCGTGCGCCCTCTGCGGTCGTGACCGGCGGGTCAGCCACCGGCGTCCGGACGGCAGCGCCGTCTGCAACGCGTGCCATCGCAAGCCCCTGCACCGCTGCGCTGATTGCGGCACGTCGGCACCGGCCAGTGCCCGAACCCCGGACGGGCCGGTCTGCTCCCGCTGCTACGAGCGCAATCACCGGCCTCGTCGCCACGGCCGCTGCGGCCGCTGCGGGGAACTCGGCGTGATTCAGGTCCACGGCCGCGACGACACACCGGATCTCTGCCAGCGGTGCAGCCGCGGCGAACAAGCCAGGTGCGCCGGCTGCGGCGAACTGCGGTTTTGCACCGGCGTGCGGACTGAACGCCCGCTCTGCTACCAGTGCCGCCCCGTGACCACTGCCCCATGCGCCCGCTGCGGCCACGACCGCAGGATCGTGATCCGCTGGCCCATCGGCCCGGTCTGCCGTCCCTGCTACCGACGGGCACGCAGCCACCCAGCCGAATGCGCCCGCTGCAAGCAGACGAGGGTCCTGATCGGCCTGGACGCCCAGCAGCGAGCGGTCTGCGGGCCGTGCGCCGGGGCGGAACGCGACTACCTGTGCCGGCAGTGCGGCGGCGGGGAAGAACGCTTCCGCGACGGACGATGCGTGCGCTGCGTGACCCGCCAGCGCCTCGAAGAGCACTTCAGCGACAACGACGGCGACGTACCCGCAGCGCTGATACCTGTGGTCGAGGCGCTCGCCGCCGCCAGGCGACCCCGCTCAGTTCTCCAATGGCTTCGCAACCCCACCAGCGGCGCCCGACTCTTGCAGATGCTGATCCGCGACGGACGTCCCATCGAACACGCGACCCTCGACGCGCTTCCGGACCGTCCCAGCGTGATCGCATTGCGGCACATGCTCGTCCACCTCGGCGTCCTACCAACACGAAACGAGCACCTGGAGCGGCTACCCGGCTGGCTGAGCCGCTTGCTGGCAACCGTCCCCACCGGCCACCGAGGCCTGGTACGGCAGTACGCGGTCTGGTCGGAACTGCGCCGCGCCCGCCGCCGCGCCGCTCGCCACCGGTTCACCGAACTCAGCGCCCGCCACACCCGCATCAAGATCACGGTCGTTGTCGGGCTGCTGACCTGGCTCGACCACCACAACCTCACCCTCGACACCCTCACCCAACCCGACATCGACCGCTGGCTCGACAACGGGGGCAGCTACCAGATCGCTGGCTTCGTGCGGTGGGCCCGCCGCCAAGGACTGATCGGCGACCTACAGGTTCCCTACCCGCAGCGTGGCGAACCGCAGATCACCATGAGCGACGACAGGCGATGGAGCCTGCTCACCCGCTGCCTGCAAGATCTCACCATGCCGGTCGATGTCCGCGCCGCCGGCGCACTGCTGCTGCTCTACGGACTGCCGCTGACCCGGATCATCGAGCTAAGCACCGACCAGCTCACCGAGGAATCCGGGTGCCGCTACCTCACCGTCCAGGCCCACCGAGCGATCATCCCGCCCGCACTCAGCCAGCTCCTGGACGCCCTACCCGCACGACTACCGACGGACGCCCTCGTCTCGACCGGAACACGGGGGTGGGTCTTCCCAGGACGACAGGCAGGAAGACCTGTCTCCGCCGGAGGAATGCGAACCCGCCTACGACGGCACGGCATCGAGGTTCGGCCCGCACGCAACGCCGCTCTGATCTGGATGGCGGCCGAACTGCCCCCAGCCGTCCTCGCCGACGTACTCGGCATAAGCATCAGCAGCGCCGTCGGGTGGGCACGCCGAGCCGCCCGGGACTGGACGCCGTACCTTCAGGCACGCCTTCAACAGTTACCTGAGCCGTGAACCACCGCCGACTGCATCCGCAGTTGCCGAGATTGGTATGCCAGAGCTCTGCGCTTAGCACGTCGGTGATCTTCTGGCTACGATGCCCAAGATGACCGGGATAAGAGCATGACGACGGGGACCGTAGCTGAGGCAGAGTTCCCGCCGAGACGGGTGGCCGGACGGGGGCGCAGCTGGTATCGGGGCGACTGTCACGTGCACTCGCAGCGTTCGCATGGCGGTGAGCTGACGCCGGAGCAGCTCGTATCTGCCGCCCGCGAAGTCGGGCTCGACTTCATCGCCATCACTGAGCACAACACTGCGGACACCCATGGTGCCTGGGGGCCGCTCGCCGGTGACGATCTGCTGGTGGTCCTTGGCCAGGAGATCATCACCGACACCGGACACTGGCTCGCGCTAGGCCTAGAGCCCGGCCAGGTCATCGACTGGCGCTACAACCTGCGCGACGGCCTGATCGACCGAGCTCTGGATCACGTCCATCAAACCGGCGGCCTATGTGTCGCGGCCCACCCACACGCGCCATACCCGTCCGGCGCTTTCATGTATCCGTTCCAGGGATTCGATGCGGTCGAGGTATGGAACGGGCTGTGGAGTTCGGACCTGCCCTGGAACGCTGACAACGAGGCCGCGGTGGCCGAGTGGGGTCGCGGTCTGGCGGCCGAGATACACCACGGGCGCTGGCGTCCTGCGATAGGCAACAGTGACGTACATCTGCGAGGTCAGATCGGCACTCCGCAGACGGTCGTGCTGGCCGAGGAACTTGGCACCGACGCCGTGCTCGCCGGTATCCGGGCTGGACACACCTGGATTGCCGAGTCGGGCGCGGTCCAGTTGTCGTTTACCGTCTGCGCCGACGACCGCAGCGTCGGAATCGGTGAGCAGCTGGACACCGGCGGCTCGCCGGTCGTGGCCCGGGTGAAGGTAACGGGTGTGCCATCCGGCACGGTTAGCTTCCACACCGACCGGGGCGCAGCGCACCGCGACGTGTTGCCTCACGAGGGCGCAGGCAAGATTGACTGGCACACCAGCGCCAACGAGTCGATGTTCGTCCGCGTCGAGGTACGCCACCCCACCGGCCACATGGCGGCAATGACCAACCCGATCATCATGATCTAGAGCCAGGCCAGTGCGACTCTGCGGCAATAGCTTCCGGTCCAGTCGTGCACGATCGGCGCCGGCCGCTTCCAGCCAGGGCAATCCAACGGACGCACCCCTTGATCAGCCATCCGCATCTGGCACCGCTGACCGAGCAGTCCGCGGCCAGGCTCGACGCCCACGAGCGGCATTCAACCTCAGGAGCTCGTCGGGCTGGGGCGAATAGAGCACGTAGTGAATACCGCCCGCCACCAGGCCCCAGGCCGGATCTGTCGGTGTACGACGTGCCGCTGATCCTCGACGAAGCCGAAGACCGCTTCGCCGGCTACGCGCGCAGTGCCTGACCGGCCTCATCCCACTTGCCAATACACACCGGCGCCGCAACCCACCGATCAACCAGCAGGACGGGCAGGCGGCGGCGCCCTGCGGTACGAATCAACTAATGGAAATCGAGTCAGGTGCCGTCACTATTGCGGTGAGGTCTAGGTATTGTCAGCAGGAATGGTACGGTGAGCGCGTCCAATCGGGTGATGCTGGCCGCCTGCGTTTCGAGGCTCGCGAGAAGGGCATGCTCGCTGAGTTGCGCGACGCGCCTCCTGCGGTAGTCACCCTTGTAGGTCCATTGTTCGAGCGGATACCAGCCCACGAGATAGATGCCAGTTCGTGTGCCGGCTTCCGGAAGGTAGCGCTGGGCTAGTTGCTGCTGCTGAGCGCTCAGCAACTCTCTATTCCAAGGTCCCTTCACCTCGATGACGACAACGATGCGGTCCGGCGTTGGTCCTTTCACCGGATCGTCGCGCATTGTCGCCTCGATCTGGATGTCAGTGCGGTCTCCAGCACCGTAGGCGTCAGTTGGGCGGACTAGGACTTCGCGGTTGACAGCTAATCCGCGCCGCTCGAGCCTCTTGGTGAGTTCGTGTGAGATGTACGCCGAGAGTGCAGGTTCGGGTTTCGGGAGCCAGGCTTCCTTCAGTTGGTATGACTTGGGCAGAACGCGTGCGGGTAAGCGGTCCCACAACAATTCTCCGTGCGTCGGCAGATCGTTGCCGATGGCTTCGAGGACCTCCACAAGCAGATCGGCCAATTCGCGTTCGGACCGAACAAGTCGCCGGTTGGCGTCCTCAAACAACGCTGCCAGTTCGACGGGGGTCGGTGGGGACCAGGCCGAAGCGAATAGGTTGGTCCGAGCCCGAAGAATATGAGAGGTTATGATGACGCGGCTGGGGTACTCGTCGCGAAGCTTTGTGAGCGCGCGCAAGGCTTGCTCGCTGCCGCGGCTGCTGATGCTCTGAAGGACGCGATCCCGCCACTCCCGAGTTTGTTCCTCGGGGCCAACGAAGTGTACTCCTTCGATGGGGACGTCATCTTCGGGCGGAAATAGTCCCGAAAGCCACCGATAAAGCTCCGCCAGTTGTTCTTCCTCTAGGTCAGCGAGAAAGTCGCTGTAGCTGGCGCCGAGGCACAGAGCTACGTCCCGACCTAGGGCAGCATCTTTGCCTACGGCCGATAGCACGGTGGCGAGGTACTGGTGAGAATCCACGGTGAGCAGCGCTCTGGCTGCTCGCGCCGCGAGCTGCCGTTGCCATCCGCTTGAGACATCTGCCTCCAGCGCATGGTGTGCGGTGTCGACTGCTCGCTGGTCCTGTGCTTGTAAGAGAGCGACGAGCATCTCCTCCCACCGTTGCAGGGCATGCGTTCGACTCTCGTCCGTCGTAAGCGAAAGCGCGGCCTGGTCCGCCTTCCGGCCGTTGGGCGGCTCGTCGGGTGCCGGGTGAGGGGCTTGCTGACCCGCGGCGTCGCTTGGTCCGTCGTCTCCTCTCGTTCGGGTGATAGCGTCAGCAAGTTCGGTGAGTAGTGCCGCAAACGTGTCGGCCAGTTCAACGTGCCATGCCGGGTCTACAAGTTCCGTCTCAGATGCCAGATGTCCCTGCATCAGTTCCCCACGCACATAAGCGTCGACCGCCGCTGCGAGCTGTGACGCCGAGTGCTCGACGGCTCGCGACAGGAGTCTTGAGCCACCCCCGCTTTCATGGAGCTTCTTGATCATGGTCTTATGGCCGTGGGGAGGAAGTCGTCCGTGGCAGCACCGAAGAAGTACCCCGACGAGCTACGTCAGCGCGCCGTGCGCCTGTATCGCGAGTCGGACCCGAAGCCGGTGATCCGGCGCCTGGCCGAGCAACTCGGCGTGCATCACGAGGCGTTGCGGAACTGGATCCGCCAGGCCGAGGCCGACACGGGTGAGCGTCACGACCGGCCGACCAGCGAGATGGCGGACGAGAACCGGCGGCTGCGCAAGGAAGTTGCCGAGTTGCGGCGGGCGAACGAGATTCTGAAGGCCGCGAGTGCGTATTTCGCGGCGGAGCTCGACCCGACCCGGCGACGGTCATGAGGTTCATTCACGAACACCGTGACCAGTTCGCGGTCGCGCTCCTGCTACGGGTCCTCAACATCGGCGCTTCAACCTACTACGCGTGGGTCAAGCAGGCCGAGCAGCCCTGCGACCGGGACGTCGTCGACCTGGGGCTGATCTCCAACATCCACGAGATCTGGGAGACCTCCGGGCGCACCTACGGCGCTGACCGGGTCCACCGGCAGCTGCGCCGTGACGGCATCCGCGTGGGCCGCAAGCGCGTCGAGCGGCTGATGGCCGAGCAGGGCTGGCAGGGGGCGTTCCTGCGTCGAGGCTGGCGTGGTGGCTCCACGAAGCAGGATCCCCGGCACACGCCGGCGCCGGATCTGGTCAATCGGCAGTTCACCGCCGACGGGCCGAACCGGCTCTGGGTTGCCGACGCCACCCGCATCCCGTGCGGTGAGGGTGTGTTCTGGTTGGCTGCGGTCCGCGACGCGTTTTCCCGCCGGATCGTCGGGTGGAAGACGTCTGACCGCTGCGACACCGACCTGATCCTCGCCGCCCTCGAATACGGCATCTGGTCGCGCGACGTCCGCGACGGCCAGTTGATCCACCACAGCGACCGCGGGTCGAACTACACGTCGTTCCGCTTCGCGGAACGCTTGCAGGACAACGGGATCCTGCCGTCGATGGGCTCCGTCGGCGACTCGTACGACAACGCCCTGATGGAGAACTTCTGGTCCACGCTGAAGATCGAACTCGTCTACCGCACGTCCTGGCGGACCCGCGACGAGGCCGAGAACGCGATCTTCGCCTACATCGACGGCTGGTACAACACCCGCCGCATACAGAAGGAACTGGGCTACCTCAGCCCGAACGAGTACGAGACCGCCTGGCACACCCGCCAGCCGCAACCAGCCGAGCCACCTATCGCCACCCCTGCGCCAGCCGGCAGCAGGTAACCACCGCTCCATCAAAGCGGGGGGAACTCATAGCGAGACAGCCCCTGATCCCGAACGGCGGCTGCCGTA
>NZ_JADKYQ010000027.1:0-28837 GCF_015354395.1 Micromonospora sp. ANENR4 | reverse complement strand
ACCGGTTTGTCCGGTCCAACTTCATGATCGACGGGGCGAGGCGGGACAGGGCGGGGCGAGGCCGGGGGCGGCGGGGCGGCGTGGGGCGGGGCAGAGTGAGGCGGGCGGGGAGCGGGTGGCGGGCGGTCAGGCGGGGCGGGGCGGGTGCTGTGGGGGAGCTACGCGGGAACGATGGGGGGAAAGGGGCCGGGTTGGGGTTACCCTGATGCCATGTCGGTCACCGCGCACGCGTACCTCGCCCGCCCCGGGCGACCCGCCGTGGTGGCGCGCACCCTGGACGAGCTGACCGGCCCCACCACCGGCATCGTCGAGCTGCCGGTACGCCTGATGTGGAGCAGCGAACGCGCGTTCGACCTGGGCGACCCGGACGAGTTGCTCTGGATGTACGAGAACGTGCTGCGCGAGACGACCCGGGTGGAGGATCTGCGCGAGCTGATCCACGCGGGCACGTTGCGCCGGTTGTGGCCGCTGCTCAACCTGCCCCGGGGCGTACGCCTGGCCTGGGAGGGCCGGCACCGGAGCCTGCGCGCCGCGTGACCCATCCGCACGACTTCTACCGGCAGGTGGCCCGGGTGGCGCTTGCCGCGGCCGGCCCGCACCGTTTCGTGCTCGGCGGCGGGGTGGCGTGGGCCGTGCACGGCCTGGTCACCCGCCCCACCGAGGACGTCGACCTGTTCGCCGACGTGGAGGGCGCCGCCGCGGCGGCGGCCGACGGTGTACGTGCGGCGCTGGAACGGGCCGGTTACCGGGTGGCCGAGGTTGACCCGGGCGGGCTGGGTGAGGTGTTCGACGGCTTCGACAGGGACCTGCGCGACTTCGTGGTGAGCCGGGACGGCCGGCAGATCCGGCTCAGCCTGGCCCGCCTGGACCGGCACCGCAGCCCGGTGGTGATGGACCTCGGCCCGGTGATGGACGTCCGCGACCTGATCGCCAACAAGACCGCCGCGCTGGTGAACCGGCGGGAGGTACGCGACTACATCGACGTGTCCGCCGCGCTGGACCGGTACACGGTCGCGGAGCTGCTGGAGCTGGCCCGGCAGGTCGACCCGGCGCTTGATGACGAGGACGTGCGCGCGGCGGGCCGCTACCTCGACGGGCTGGCCGACCGCCGGTTCACCCGCTACGGCCTGGACGCGTCGCGGATCGCCGAGGTCCGCCGCCGGATGGCCACCTGGCCCCGCTGAGCAGCGGAACCAGGCGGCCGAGGGCGGGACCAGAAGGCCACGACGGCACCAGCCGGGGCGGCTCACTTCGTCGGGCGGCCACCCGTGACGCCGAGGATCTCGCCGGTGACGTAGCTGGACTCCTGGGAGGCGAAGTAGACGTACGCGGGCGCCAGCTCGGCCGGCTGGCCGGGACGGCCCAGCGGCGTGTCGGTACCGAACTGCTTCACCTTCTCCTCCGGCATGGTGGCCGGGATCAGCGGCGTCCAGATCGGGCCGGGCGCGACCGCGTTGACCCGGATGCCGCGCTCGGCGAGGTTCTGCGCGAGCGCCTTGGTGAAGTTGGCGATGGCGGCCTTTGTGGTGGCGTAGTCGAGCAGCTGCGGCGACGGGTCGAACGCCTGGATCGACGACGTGTTGATGATCGTCGAGCCTTCCTTCATGTGTGGCACCGCGAACTTGCAGAGCCAGAACATGGCGTACACGTTGGTCTTGAAGACCCGGTCGAACTGCTCGGTGGTGATGTCGAGCAGGCCGTTGTCCTGCGACATCTGGTACGCCGCGTTGTTGACCAGGATGTCGACGCCGCCGAGGTCGCGCAGCGCCTGGTCGACGAGGGCGCGGCAGTTGTCCTCCTCGCGCAGGTCGCACCGGACCGCGACGCCGGTGCGCCCGGCCTGCTCGATCAGGGCGACCGTCTCCCGGGCGTCCTT
Source organism: Micromonospora sp. ANENR4 (assembly GCF_015354395.1). Lineage (NCBI taxonomy): Bacteria > Bacillati > Actinomycetota > Actinomycetes > Micromonosporales > Micromonosporaceae > Micromonospora > Micromonospora sp. ANENR4. The sequence goes on along the minus strand of NZ_JADKYQ010000027.1, from coordinate 26,961 downwards.
CTCCTCCTCGTCGGCGAGGTAGGTGACGAGCACGTCGGCGCCCTCGCGGGCGAAGGCGATCGCCACGGCCCGGCCGATGCCGGAGTCGCCGCCGGTGATGATCGCGCGCTTGCCGGTGAGCCGGTCGCTGCCCCGGTACGACTCCTCGCCGTGGTCGGGCTTCGGCCCCATCTCCTGCTCGTTGCCGGGCGGCGTCTGCTGTTGCGACGGCTGGCCGTCGCGCTGTCCGTACTGCTCGGCCGGGTGCTGCTGGGTGAACTGGTCCTCGCTCATGGATGCGCCCCTACCCCGGTGGCTGCCGGGAAAACAGCAGCGCGTGACCGGAAGGGAAACAATTCGGGCCGGTGTGGCGCACGCGACATGTGGTGGTTATGGTGCGCAACGGCGCCCACGAGGCGCGTACCCCCATTCGGAAAGGCACCTCATGACCTCCTCCTCCGGCGCCTCCCGGCGCCAGGTGCTGGCCGTCGCGGCCGCCGCCGCGACCGCTCCCCTGCTGGCCGGCGCGCCCGCCGAGGCGAAGCCGAAGCAGCCGAAGACCTGGGACCTGACGATCCTCGGCACGTCGGACACCCACGGCAACGTCTACAACTGGGACTACTACAAGGACGCCGAGTTCGACGACAGCAAGCACAACGACGTCGGCGTCGCGAAGCTCGCCACCCTGGTCAACCAGATCCGCGCCGAGCGCAAGGGCAGGGCCACGCTGGTCCTCGACGCCGGTGACACGATCCAGGGCACGCCGCTGGCCACGTACTACGCCAAGCAGGAGCCGATCACCAGCACCGGTGAGACGCACCCGATGGCCCGCGCCATGAACATCCTCAGGTACGACGCGGTGACGCTCGGCAACCACGAGTTCAACTACGGCCTGCCGCTGCTGGCCACCTGGATCGAGCAGCTCGGCTTCCCGGCCCTGGCCGCGAACGCGCTCAACGCGAAGACCGGCAAGCCGGCGTTCCTCCCGTACGTGATCAAGGAGGTCAAGCTCGGCGGGCACGGCGCGCCGAAGCTGCGCGTGGGCATCCTCGGCCTGACCAACCCCGGCGTGGCCATCTGGGACAAGGGCAACGTCGAGGGCCGCCTGGTCTTCGCCGACATGGTCGCCACCGCCACGAAGTGGGTGCCGGAGATGCGCCGCCGCGGCGCCGACCTGGTCGTCATCTCCGCCCACGGCGGGGACAGCGGCACCTCCAGCTACGGCCCGGAGCTGCCGAACGAGAACCCGACCGCGCTGATCGCCGAGCAGGTGCCCGGCATCGACGCGATCCTGTTCGGCCACGCGCACAACGAGGTGCCGGAGAAGTTCGTCACCAACCTCACCACCGGCGAGCGCGTCCTCACCTCGGAGCCGTCGAAGTGGGGCCAGCGGCTGACCCGGATGGACTTCACGCTGACCCGGGAGAAGGGCCGCTGGACGGTGACCGCCAAGTCGGCCACCACCCTGAACACCAACACCGTGGTCGAGGACCCGGCGGTGCTCGCGGCCGTGCGCGGCCAGCACGCCACGACCGTCGAGTACGTCAACCGGGTCGTCGCGCAGTCGAGCGTGGAGCTGTCGGCCGCCGAGTCGCGGTACAAGGACACGCCGATCCTCGACTTCATCAACCACGTCCAGACCGAGGTGGTCACCGAGGCACTCGCGGGCGGCGAGTACGCGGGCCTGCCGGTGCTGTCCATCGCCGCGCCGTTCAGCCGTACCGCGGTGTTCCCGCAGGGCGACGTGCGGATCCGCGACGTGGCGGGCCTCTACGTGTACGACAACACGCTGGAGGCGGTCGTGCTGACCGGCGCCGAGGTGAAGGCGTACCTGGAGTACTCGGCGAAGTACTTCGTCACGCTGCCGGCGGGCGCGCCGGTGAACCCGGAGACGATCAGCGATCCGGCGGTGCCGGACTACAACTACGACGTGTTCTCCGGCGTCGACTACGACATCGACATCGCCAGGCCGGTCGGGCAGCGGATCACCCGCCTGGTGCTGGCCGGCACGGACACGCCGGTGGCGGCGGACGCCCGGTTCGTGGTGGCGGTGAACAACTACCGGCGCAGCGGCGGCGGCAACTTCCCGGGCATCGTGAAAACCCAGGTCTACAACGCCCAGCAGGAGATCCGCCAGCTGCTCATCGACTGGGCACAGGCCAAGGGCGTCATCGACCCGGCCGACTTCTTCGTGCCCAACTGGAAGCTGGTCCGCGACGGCGTGCCGGTCTTCTGATCGTCCGGGCGGCGGGGTCCGGGCAGGTGCCCGGGCCCCGTCAGCCGCCCGCGCGCAGGTGCCACTCCGACTCCCCGCCGGCCGGGTCCGGCCGGTCCGGCGGGAACTCGGTCTCGGCGGCCTCGATCCGCTCCTCCGGGCGCACCCGGGCCGGCAGTTCGCCGAAGCGGACGTGCCGCAGGAACGCGTACTCCTCGTCGGTGAACGACTCGGCCGGCTCGCTCATGACCGCATTGTGCGCCCGCCCGTCCCGTCTCCGCATCAACCGCTACGGCAGGGGTATGCCGCCGCGACGACCGTGGGCGACGAGGTGGAGGAGACATGCGCGCAGTACGGATGACCGCACCCGGTGTGCTGGAGCACACCGAGGTGCCCACGCCGCAGGCCGGCCCGGGTGAGGTGCTGGTGCGCGTCGGCGCGGTCGGCGCCTGCCACTCCGACCTGCACATCCTCGACGCGCCGGCCGGGGTGTTCCCGATGCCGATGACGCTCGGGCACGAGATCGCCGGCACCGTCGACACGGTCGGCGCCGGGGTGGACGGCTGGTCGCCCGGCGACCGGACCGCGGTCTACGGCATCATCGGCTGCGGCTACTGCCGGGCCTGCCTGCGAGGCGAGGAGAACCGGTGCCGGATCACCCCGGTCGGCGGTATCGGGCTCAGCCGCGACGGCGGGCTGGCCGATTACGTGGTGGTGCCCGCGTCCCGGCTGCTGCCGGTCGGCGACATGGACCTGACCCAGGCGGCGCCGCTGACCGACGCCGGGCTGACCCCGTACCACGCGGTGGACCTGGCGCGGCCCCGGCTGCGGCCCGGCACCACCTGCGTGGTGATCGGCATCGGCGGCCTGGGGCACATGGGGTTGCAGATCCTGCTCGCCACCACCGCGGTACGGATCATCGCGGTCGACACGAACACCGCCGCGCTGGACCTGGCCGGGCGCCTCGGCGCCCACCACACGGTGCAGGCCGGCCCGGACGCGGTGGACAGGATCCGCGAACTGGTCGGGCCGGCGCCGGACGGCGCGGACGTGGTGCTCGACTTCGTCGGCGCGCAACCCACGCTGGACACCGCCCGGCAGGTGGTCGCCACCGGCGGCCAGATCCTGCTGGTGGGCCTGGCCGGCGGCACGCTACCGGTGCGGCCGGTCGCCGACGAGCCGCCGCCGGTGCCGCTGGAGACCGGCGTGGTGGTGCCGTTCTGGGGCACCCGATCCGAACTGCACGAGGTGATCGCGCTGGCCCGCGACGGCCGGCTGCACGCCGACGTGCACACGTTCCCCCTCGCGGAGGCGCCGCAGGCGTACGAGGCGCTGCGCCGGGGCGAGGTACGGGGGCGGGCGGTCATCGTCCCCTGAGCGGGGGCAGCCGGTCGAGCAGCGCCAGACCGGCCCGTACCGGCCGCCGGTCGAGCACCTCGGCGAAGCTCGCCCGCCCCTGGCAGAACCGGACGAACATCCGCCAGCCGAGCGGGCTCGCCAGCATCGCGTGGAACACGTCGGGCCGCCGCTCGAACACCTCCAGCAGCCGGTGCCCGGCGCGCATCTCCGGCGTCAGCCGCCGGTCGACCTCCCGGGCGTACGCGTCGAGGTCACCGGCGGCCACCGCCTCACCGGCCAGCCGGCCCGAGCGCAGCGCGTAGCTGATCCCCTCCCGGCTCCACGGCTCCAGCAGCCCGGCGGCGTCCCCGGCGACCAGCACCCGGCCGTGCCGCAGCGGGGAGTCCCCGGTGCGGCAGCGGGTCAGGTGGCCGGAGTCGTGCTCCGGCCTCACCCCGGACAGGCCGAGCCGATCGGTGAAGTCGCGCAGGTAGGCGCGGGTCCGGTCGCCGTCGCCGCGGGCGGATATGACACCGACGGTGAGACGGTCGCCCTTGGGGAACACCCACGCGTACGAGCCGGGTAGCGGCCCCCAGTCGAGCAGCACCCGGCCACGCCAGCGGTCCCGCTCGGTGGCGTCCACCGGCAGTTCCAGTTCCAGGCCGAGATCGACCTGCCGGAAGCGCACCCCGACGTGGCGTGCCGTCACGCCGGAGGAGCCGTCCGCGCCGATGACGGTACGGGCGCGTACCGTCTCACCGCCGGCCAGGCGCAGGCGTACCTCGTCGGGGTCCTGCTCGATCGCGCGGACCGCGACGCCCTCGCGGACCTGCGCCCCGGCGGCTACGGCGGCGGCGCGCAGCCGGTCGTCGAACTCCTCCCGGCGGATCATGGTGACCAGCGGTGCGGGGTGCCGGCGGGTGAACGCGCGTCGCCCGTCCCGGGTGAACGTGATCCGGTCGACCCGGTCGTGGGCGGGCACCTCGACACGCTCGGCGACCTCGGCGAGCGAGGTGCCGATCAGGCCGCCGCCGCACGTCTTGTACCGGGGGTGGGTGGCCCGTTCCACCACGAGCGTGCGGACGCCGGCCCGGGCCGCGGCGTGCGCGGCGGAGAGTCCGGCGGGCCCGCCGCCGACCACGACGAGATCCATGATCACGGGTGCAGCCTAGGGCACCGCCGTGCCGCGCCGCCCGGTACGACAGTCGAACGGGTGAGCATCATCGGGGCTCGTCCGGGTAACCGCCGGTCGCCGGCCGTCCGCGGGTCGGGCGGTCCACGCCGAGGAGGGAAGCGATGCCTCAGGTCCAGCTGTCTGCGGTCGAGGAACGGGTCTACCAGGCGGTGTCCGCGCTGGAGGTGCAGGGACACGTCCCCTACCCGGACCTGATCGCCCAGGAGACCGGGATGACCGAGGAGGAGCTGCGCGAGCCGCTGCACTCGCTCACCGAGCGAGGGCTGCTGCACCGCGAGGACTCCCCGATGTCCGGCCTGGACTTCGGACCCCGGTGGTGCGCGCGCCAGATGGCGTGATCGAGTCGTTTGCCCCACCGGGCACCGGGTAGCGATCGGAGTCGGGTGATCGACGGTCAGCGGGGGGCACGATGAGCGAGGGCCGGTCGTCGACGCCGGTGCAGGACACCGGGTACGACGGCCGGCGTCGCTGGCGCGCGCTGAGCGTCGGCCTGATCGCGGCGTTCATGACGCTGCTGGACGTCAGCATCGTCAACGTCGCGGTGCCGTCGATCGATCGTGCGCTGCACGCCACGCCGAGCGACCTGCAGTGGGTGCTGTCCGGGTACGCGCTGACGTTCGGCCTGGTGCTGGTGCCGGCCGGGCGGTTCGGCGACGCGCGCGGGCGGCGTACCGCGTTCGTGGTCGGCGTCGGCCTGTTCACGCTGACCAGCGCGCTGGCCGGGCTGGCCCGCTCGCCGGAGTGGCTGGTCGTCGCCCGGCTCGTCCAGGGTGCCGCCGCCGGTGTGGTGAACCCCCAGGTCAGCGGCATGATTCAGGAGCTGTTCCGGGGCTCCGACCGGGGCCGGGCGTTCGGGCTTCTGGGCGCGACGATCGGTATCTCCACCGCCGTGGGTCCGCTGCTCGGCGGTCTGCTCATCCAGCTCGGCGGCGCCGAGCACGGCTGGCGGTGGGTGTTCTTCGTGAACATCCCGGTCGGGATCGTGGCGATGCTGCTCGGCTGGCGGCTGATGCCGTCCCGGCCGACGAATCCGGCCGGACGGGGCCGGCTCGATCCGCTCGGGGTCCTGCTGCTCGGCGCCGGGGTGACGGTGATCCTGCTGCCGCTGGTGCAGCGGGAGCAGTGGCGGGGCCCAGGCAAGTGGCTGCTGATCCCCGTCGGCCTGCTGCTGCTCGCCGGATTCGCGCTCTGGGAGCACCGGTACGGCCGGCGCGCCCAGCCGCTGTTCGACCTGCGGCTGTTCACGGTGCGCTCGTACACGCTCGGCGCGCTGATCGGCCTGATCTACTTCGCCGGGTTCACCGCGATCTTCTTCATCTTCACGCTCTACCTCCAGATGGGGCTCGGCTACAGCGCGCTCGTGGCCGGTCTGGCGATCACGCCGTTCGCGCTCGGTTCGGCGCTCGCCTCCGCGCTCGGCGGCCGGGTGGTCACCCGGTACGGCCGTCCGCTGGTGGCGATCGGGCTGGTGGCCGTGGTGGCCGGGCTGATCGCCACCGACCTGGTGCTGGCCGGCGGGCCGCACGAGAACGTGCCGCTGCGGACCGCGCTGCCGTTGCTCGTCGCCGGGCTGGGCAGCGGCCTGGTGATCGCGCCGAACCAGACGCTCACGCTGTCCGAGGTGCCGGTGCCGATGGCCGGCAGCGGCGCGGGCATGCTCCAGACCGGGCAGCGCATCGGGTCGGCCGCGGGCATCGCCGCGGTGGGCGCGCTGTTCTTCTCGACGCTGGCGCAGGACCGCGGCGACTGGGGTGCGGCGTTCCGCCACTCACTGCTGCTCGCCGCCGGGATAATCGTGCTGGCGCTCGGCGCCGCCGTGGCGGACATCGCGCTCGGTCACCGGCGCTCCGCGGGCCGCTCCTGATCGGCGGCGGGCAGCAGCACTGTGGTGAGCAGCCGCCGGGTGCGGCCGGGCCCGGGGCCGCGCGCCGCGTACTCGGCGAACAGTTCGCGGAACCGGGTGACGAACTCGGCGGTCTCGGCGTCGGTGGCGTGGAACGCGTTCTGCCGGTAGCCGGCCACGTCGCGGGCCAGGTCGGGGTCGCCGCGGTCGAGGTAGACGTCGAAGTCGGCGAGCAGGCCCGCGACGAAGGTGAGGAACGCCTGCCGGTGCCGTTGCGGGCTCATGGCCCGGGCCTCGTCCGGGTCCACCGACGCGGCTGCCTCGACAAGCCGGTAGCTGCGCTCGGTCGCGCCGCGGGCCCGCCGCTCCCCCACCGTGTGCAGCACGCCGTGGTCGGCGAGCGTGGCGACCTGCCGGTAGAGCGTGGCCGGTGGCACGTCGCTCAGCGCGGCGCGCAGGTCGGTGGTGGTGAGCGTTCGGCCGCCCAGGAACGCCTGGACGATGCGCAGCCGGACCGGGTGCAGCAGCAGCTCCACGGTGTCGAGTGCCACAGCGGCTCCCCTTTTTGTTATCGCCTCCGGTAATGTTCTCACTGACGATAACAGAAGCGAGGAGTCCGCCGATGGCCACCATCGACATCACCGCCGACCGCATCGACGTCCGGCTCACCACCGCCGAGAAGATCTGGGCCCTGCGCGGTGACCTGTCGTTCCCCCGATCCGCCGTCAGCGGCGCCGTCGTCGTACCGGACGGTGCCCGCGCCACCCGCGGCATCCGGGCGCCCGGCCTCGGCGTGCCCCGCACGCGCAACGTCGGCACCTGGCGCGGCAGGGCCGGCAAGGAGTTCGTCAGCGTCCGCGGCGGGCAGCCGGCCGTCCGCATCACCCTCACCGGCCAGGCGTACGACTCCCTGCTCATCGGCACCGACGACGCCGACGCCCTGGCCGCGGCGGTGCTGCCGTGACGATCGACAGTCCGCTCGCCGTCGAGTCGGCCGGGCAGCGGCTGTCCGGCACGCTCACGCTGCCCGACGGCGCCGGTCCGCACCCGGCGGCGCTGCTGCTGCCCGGCTCCGGGCCGATCAACCGCGACGGCGACCACCGCCGCCTGCCGCTCGGCATCCAGCGGCACCTGGCCGCCGCGCTGAGCGGGGCCGGGATCGCTGTCGCCCGGTACGACAGGCGGGGCGTCGGCGAGAGCAGCGGCGAGTTCCTGCGTACCGGCTTCCACGACAACGTCGACGACGCGGCAGCGGTGTTCGCGGCGCTGCGCGACGACCCGGCCGTGGACGCCGGGCGGATGTTCCTGGTCGGGCACAGCGAGGGCGCGCTCACCGCTGTCGCGCTCGCCGCGCGTGGCGTACCGGTGGCCGGTCTGGTCCTGCTCTCCGCGCCCGGGCGTACCGGCGCCGAGGTGCTGCGCCGGCAGGCCGGGCGGCTGCTGCCCACCCTGCCCGCGCCGGTACGCCTGGTGTTCCGGCTCACCCGCACCGACCTGGTGGCGAAGGTGGCCCGCAACCACGAGAAGATCCTCGCCACCGACAAGGACGTGGCGTGGGTCGGCGGGCAGCGGCTCAACGCCCGCTGGTTCCGGGAGTTCCTGCGCTACGACCCCCGCCCGGACCTGGCCCGGATCGACGCCCCGATCCTCGCGCTCACCGGCGACAAGGACCTCCAGACCGACCCGGCCGACCTGCCGGTCATCGCCGCCCACGCCGGCGGGCCGGTGCAGACCGGGGTCCTGCCGGACGTCACCCACGTGCTGCGCCGCCAACCAGGTCCGCCGTCGCTGCGGGCGTACCGGGAGGAGGCGAAGCAGCCGCTGGACCCGTCGGTGGTCGAGCCGGTGCTGTCGTGGCTCGCCGCGCACAGCGGCTGAGAGCACGCGAAAGGCCGGCACCCGGGTCGGGTACCGGCCTTTCGTCGGGTCTTACTTGTTCCAGTGCTCGGCGACGATCTCGGCGGCCTGCTTCTCCCACTGCGCGTACGCGTCGGGGTAGGCGCTGACCTGCACGGTCTGCGCGGCCTCGGTCAGCGGCATGTCCTGCCAGCCGTCGACCTGCTTGAGGCCCTTGAGGAACGCCAGCGTCGAGTACTCGGGGTCGGTGATCTGCTCCGGCGTACCCCAGCCGCTGGACGGCCGCTGCTGGAACAGGCCCAGCGAGTCGTGGTCGTTGCGGTCACCCAGGTGACCCAGGTTCTCCAGCTTCGACTCCTGCAGCGCGGTGGCGATCGAGACGACCGCGGCGCGCTCGGGCATGCCCGCCTTCTTGGTGGCCGCGATGATGGCCTTGGCGTTGGCGAGCTGCTCGTCGTTGAGGTCCACGTGCGACTGCTCGCCCTGCGGGCTCACGCCCCGGACCGCGACGGCGGCCGGCTTGGTGGTCTCCGCCGCGTGGGCGGCGACCGGGCCGGCGAACACGCCACCGGTGAAGGCGAGACCGGCGATACCGAGGATGCTCTTGCGCAGGATCGTGTTCATGGTGGGCTCCGTTCGGGGGTCGACGCATCCGGGGGCGGATGCGTGGGCACCGTCAGGCGCTCAAGGGGATCTCGGGGGTTCGGCAGCGCGGGGCGTGCCGGGTGCATCTGCAACGACCGGCCACCCGGGGTTGTTCCCCCGGGGGCACTCGGCGGCGCCGCTGCGGTCGCGTACCGGGTTACAACGCCACCCACCCGCCCCCGATTCCGCACGCGCGGTGCCGCCCACCACACCCGAACCGGACACCGCCACCCACCGGCCCGCCCGCCCCGCCCTCGCCCCGGCTCTGCCCCCTCGATCTTGGAGTTGCGGCGCCCAGGATGTCCCGTATCCGAGGTATGCGAGGCACCACAACTCCAAGATCGGCGGGGAGGTCGCTCCCACGCGAGAACGGCCGGCCCCACGAAAGGGCCGGCCGTTCTTCTACGGGTGTCGGGTCACCAGACCTGCTGGACGATGTCCGCGGCCTGCTCCTCCCACTGCGCGTACGCGTACGGGTAGGCGGACACCTGGACGGTCTGCGCGGCGGTGGTCAGCGGCAGCTCGTGCCAGCCGCCGACGTTCTTCAGCGCGTTGAAGAACGCCTTGCTGGAGTACTCCGGGTCGGTGATCTGCTCGGACGTGCCCCAACCGGACGACGGGCGCTGCTGGAACAGGCCCTCCGAGTCGTGGTCGTTGTACGCGCCGAGGTGACCCAGGTTGTACAGCTTCGACTCCTGCAGCGAGGTCGCGACGCCGATCACGGCGCCCCGCTCCCCCACGCCGGTCTCCTTGGCCGCCTCGACGATGGCCTTGGCGTTGTCGAGCTGCGCGTCGTCGAGCGGGATGCGCGACTGCGCGCCCTCGACGCCGTGCGGCACGAGCTTCTCCTTGGCCGGCCGGTCGGCCCGGGTCGGCACCTTGTCCAGGCCGGTGGTCTGGCCGGGCTTGACCGCCTCGGTGGAGGTCTTCTTGCCGGTCGCCAGGTCGATGGCGGCCTTGGCGCCGGCGTGCGGCCCGCTGGTCACCGGCGCGGCCACTGCGACGGGGCCGACGGCCAGCCCGCCCAGAACTGCCACACCCGCCACGCTCAGCGCGGCACGGCGGTTACGGGTGACAGCGGCGGTCTTCGCGACGGCGGTCTTCGCGATGGCGGGGAGCCATCGAGTGAAGTGCTGCTTCACGATGGTTGCCCTTTCGATCGTTACGACGCGCTCCGGGGTGAGCGCCCCTCGAGGGACTACCGCCGGGTAGGTGTTTGGGTTCCGGCGGTACGGGGGACACAACGAGCCCGCCGTGTCGGTCATTCCGGAAATGCCGGGCACGGCGAAGGCTGCGGTCCACGTCACCCGCGATTCCGGACAAGCACGCCGTTCAGCAGGCAGAGCGGGATGATCAGGCCGGACCGCCGAACCGGACCAACACGTGCCAGAGCTGTTTCAGGTGCTGCAGCGTCACCGCGGCCGGTCCCCGGTCGGCCCAGCGCTGCGGCTCGCGTACCACCGAGGCTGCGGCCCGGCCGACGAGCGCCGCGTGCAGCGGCTCCCCCGGGCGGGCGAACTCGGCGTGCACGCGCGCGGCGAGCGGCGGGATGTCCGGGCCCCGGAACTCGGCGTCGACGGCGTCGACCGGCAGCACGAAGCCCGGGTGGAAGCGCAGCGCCATGCCGTGCCGCGCGGCGATCCCCGCCAGGCGCCGTCCGGAGTCGCTGCCCCGGAACGACGGGTCGACCACGAGCGCCTCGACGTCGCGGGACAGGTTGATCTCGCCGTGCACCTGCGCCTCGACGTAGTCGTCGAGCGCCCGGCCGACCCGGCCGGACTCCCGTTCCCGGCGGCGCAGCAGCGTCCGCAGCAGTGTGCCGGTGTCCATGCCCGCCACGCCCAGGGCGACGCCGGTGCCGGCGGTGGCGGTCAGAAGCGCCGCGAACACCGGCTCGAAGACGTCGACGGTGCCGAACTCGGTGGGCTCGAGGTGGCTGTCACCGAAGCTGAACGTGGCCCGGGCCAGCACCTCCGGGCGCAGCCGCAGATGGCAGGACCCGAAGCGGGGGCACGCGCCGTCGGCGTGGTCGAGCAGGTTCAGGCCGCCGTACTTCGGGCGCTGCGCCGGCGGCACGCCGGGACGCTGGTACGCGCCGCCGAACATCGCCTGCTCCCACACGTTCCGGTCGCCACCCGGGTACGCGGTCAGGCCGCCGTTGGAGATGCCGGTCTCGAACTGGCTGCGGTAGACGCCCTCCTCCTCGAGGGCCTCGACCACTGTGCGGCCGTCGCGCAGGACCCGGTCGGGGTGGAAGTTCAGCGTCAGGCGCCCGTACCCGGTGATCGCGGCGACGACCTCCTCGTACCGGTAGGTGGTGCCGGAGGCGGCGAGGTGGCGGGCGATGACGGCGAGCGCGGCGGGGCGGTCGCGCAGCGCGACGTCGCGGACGTGGCGCAGCGCGGCGGACTGGGCGTCGGTGAGGGTGGCGACGGGCACGGGCCCGAGTATCACGGGTCGCGCCGCCGCGCGGCCACACGGTTTCCGGGCCGGGCCGGGACGCGCGAGCGGGCCCGGACCGGATCACTCCGGCCGGGCCCGCTCGGGCGTACGGTCCTCAGTGGCCCCGGGCGATCCACTCGTCCAGGTGCGGCGCCTCGGCCCCGATCGTGGTGTCGTCGCCGTGCCCGGTGTGCACCACCGTCTCCGGCGGCAGCGTGAGCAGCCGGGTACGGATCGACTCGACGATGGTGCCGAAGTCGCTGTACGACCGACCGGTGGCGCCCGGTCCCCCGGCGAACAGGGTGTCGCCGGTGAAGACCGCGCCCAGGTCGGGGGCGTGGAGGCTGCAAGCGCCGGGGCTGTGACCGGGCGTGTGCAGCACCCGCAGCGTGGTGCCTCCGACGCTGATCGTCTGCCCGTCGGTCAGCTCGCCGTCCGGTGCCGTGTCCGGGTGCACCATGTCCCACAGCACCCGGTCGGCCGGGTGCAGCAGCACCGGCGCGCCGGTGGCCCGGGCCAGCTCGGGCGCGACGCGGACGTGGTCGTCGTGGGCGTGGGTGGCCACGATCGCGACCACCCGCCGGTCGCCGATCACCTCACGGATGGCGGCCACGTCGTGCGGCGCGTCGAGGACGACGCACTCGGCGTCGTCACCGACCACCCAGACGTTGTTGTCCACGTCGAACGTCTGGCCGTCCAGCGAGAACGTGCCGGAGGTGACGGCGTGATCGACGCGGGCGGTCACGGGAAGACCACCACCGAGCGCAGCACGTCGCCGTGGTGCATCCGGGCGAATGCCTCCTCGACCTGGTCGAGGGCGATCTCCTCGGTGACGAACGCGTCCAGGTCCAGCCGGCCCTGCCGGTACAGCTCGGTCAGCATCGGGAAGTCGCGGCTGGGCAGGCAGTCGCCGTACCAGCTGGACTTGAGCGCGCCGCCGCGGCCGAAGACGTCCAGCAGCGGCAGGTCGACTGTCATCTCCGGGGTCGGCACGCCGACCAGCACGACGGTGCCGGCCAGGTCGCGCGCGTAGAACGCCTGCTTCCAGGTCTCCGGGCGGCCGACCGCGTCGATCACCACGTCGGCGCCGAAGCCGCCGGTGGCCGCGCGGATGGCCTCCACCGCGTCGTCCTCGGAGGCGTTGACGGTGTGGGTGGCGCCGAACTTGCGCGCCCAGTCGAGCTTGCGGGAGTCGGTGTCCACCGCGATGATCGTGGTCGCGCCGGCCAGGGCCGCGCCGGCCACCGCCGCGTCACCGACACCACCGCAGCCGATCACCGCGACCGAGTCGCCCCGGGTCACGTTGCCGGTGTTCATGGCCGCGCCGAGACCGGCCATCACGCCGCAGCCGAGCAGGCCGACCGCCGCCGGCCGGGCCGACGGGTCGACCTTCGTGCACTGCCCGGCGTGGACGAGCGTCTTCTCGGCGAAGGCGCCGATGCCGAGCGCCGGGGTCAGCTCGGTGCCGTCGGTGAGCGTCATCTTCTGCTTCGCGTTGTGGGTGGCGAAGCAGTACCACGGTCGGCCGCGCCGGCAGGCCCGGCACTGCCCGCAGACCGCGCGCCAGTTGAGCACCACGAAGTCGCCGGGCGCCACGTCGGTGACGCCGTCACCCACCTGCTCCACGATGCCGGCGGCCTCGTGGCCGAGCAGGAACGGGTAGTCGTCGTTGATGCCGCCCTCGCGGTAGTGCAGGTCGGTGTGGCAGACGCCGCACGACTGGATGCGGACCACCGCCTCGCCCGGCCCCGGGTCCGGCACCACGATGGTGGTGACCTCCACGGGCGCGCCCTTGCGCCGCGACACGACTCCCCGGACTTCCTGGCTCACAGTGCCTCCCTTGTTGCGTGCTTCTGCACCCCGAACCTACCGCTGATCATGACCCGCGAACCAATGAAGCCCGGCGGATTGTCCTGGTCATGACCGGGTACCCGGTGTGCCGGTTCTACCAGGTGGGACGGGAGTGATCATGAGGCTGTCGCATGCGCCGCTGCGGGTCGCCATCGGCGCGTACATCCTGAACTCCGGGCTGGGCAAGCGGGGCCTGGAGGGTGAGGCCGCCGCGGGCATGCACGGCATGGCGGCCGGCGCGATGCCGCAGTTGCGGCAGATCCCGCCGGACCGGTTCGCGGTGCTGCTGTCGCGGGGCGAGGTCGCGCTCGGCGCGGCGCTGCTCGCCCCGTTCGTGCCTTCGCTGCTGGCCGGGGCCGCGCTCACCGCGTTCGGCGCCGGCCTGGTGCAGCTCTACCTGAAGACGCCGGGTATGCGTGAGGGCAGCAGCCTCCGGCCGAGTCAGGAGGGCATCGGCCTGGCCAAGGACGTGTGGCTGGTCGGCGCGGGGCTGACCCTGGTGCTCGACTCGCTGGTGCGGCACCGGCCCTGAGCGGCCGCGCCGACGCCGCGCCCGGCTGCCCGCGTACTCAGGCCGCCGCCGGCACCGCGGCGGCGGCCCGCTCGTCGGCGAGCCGGCGACGGGCGGCGTTGCGGTAGCGCAGCACCTGCGCCGCGCCGAGCGCCCAGAGCAGGAACTGGACGGCGAACGCCCAGCGGAACGCGGACAGCGGCGGCGCGTCGTACCCAGCGGGGGTGGCCAGGTCGAGCACCACGCCGACGCCCAGGATCAGCACGATCGAGGCGACGAAACCGCCGACGTTGACGATGCCGGTGGCACTGCCGATGCGGTGCACCGGGTTGAACGACCGGGCGTAGTCGAACCCGATCATCGAACCGGGGCCGTTCACCGCCAGCACCACCACGAGCGCCACCAGCAGCCAGTGCGGCGCGCGGCCGGGCCAGGCGAGCACCACCGCCCACATCCCGGCGGTGGCGGCGGTGATCGCGAAGACCAGCACCGAGCGGTGGAACGGGTAGCGGCCGCACAGGTGCGCGAGCACCGGCCCGCACACGAGCGTCACCATCGTCATCACGGTGAGCAGCCCGGCCGCCGCGGTGGGCGAGAAGCCCTGTCCCTGCACCAGGAACGGGTAGCCCCACAGCAGCGCGAACACCGCGCCGGAGAACTGCGTGACGAAGTGCGTCCACAGGCCCAGCCGGGTGCCCGGCTCGGCCCAGGCCTCGGCGAGCCGGCGGCGTACGGTGGCCAGGTCGGGGGCGAGCGCGGTGGCGTGCTCGGCGTGCGGGGTGTCGCGGACCGCGACGAGGACCAGCAGCACCACCGTCGCGCCGAGCGCGGCGGCGGTCAGGAACGCCGGGGTCCAGCCCGCGCGGTGCAGCAGCAGCACCAGGGGTACGGCGCCGAGCACCGCACCGAGCTGGCCGACGGTGCCGGTGAGCTGCACCAGCAGCGGGTTGCGGCGGCCGGGGAACCAGAACGCGACGATGCGCAGCACGCTGATGAAGGTCATGGCGTCACCGAGGCCGACCAGCACCCGCGCGGCGACCGCGGCCGGTACGTCGGTGGCGACGGCGAACAGGAGCTGTCCGGCCACCATCAGCGCGCCGCCGGCCAGCAGCAGCCGGCGCGAGCCGTAGCGGTCCAGCAGCACGCCGACCGGCACCTGCATGGCGGCGTAGACGGCGAGCTGGGCGACGGAGAACGTGGCGAGCGCCGCGGCGTTGATGTGGAAGCGGTCCGCCGCGTCGACCCCCGTCACGCCGAGGGAGCTGCGGTGGAACACAGCCGTCAGATAGGCGGTGACGGCCACCGCGTACACCAGGGCGGCGGGGCGGCGACCCGCGTTCACCGCAGCGTCCCGAGCATCCGCGCGGCGGTGTCGATGTGCGCGGCGACCGCGTCGTGCCACGCCTGCGGGTCGTCGCCGTCGAGCGCGGCGAGCTGGCCGGCGTGCTCGGCGAGCGCGACCTCGGCCCAGCCTGGTGAGAGCCGGAAGCTCGCCTCACCCATCCGCAGCTGCCTGTCGCGCAGCCGGTGGTACAGCTCCGCCAGGATCTCGTTGCCGGCCGCCTCGACCACCGCGGCGTGGAACGAGCGGTCGGCGGCCATCAGGGTGGTGATGTCACCGGCGGCGTGCGCGCGGCGCATCTCGTCCAGCCAGCGGGCCAGGTCGGCGCGCAGCTCGGCGCGGCGCGGCCAGACCCGGTCGGCGGCGTGCAGTTCGACCAGGCGGCGGGCCTCGATGACGTCGGCGATCTCCCGGGCCGACACCGGCCGGATCAGCGCGCCGCGCTTCGGGTAGAGCTTGACCAGCCCTTCGGTCTCCAGCCGCAGCAGCGCCTCCCGGACCGGGGTGCGGGACACACCAGTCGCCTCGGCGATCTCGCCCTCGCTGACGAGCTGGCCGCCCGGGTAGACCTGTTCGAGGATCGCCTGCTTGAGGTGCCGGTACGCCCGTTCGGCGGCGGACGGCGCGGTCCGGCTGGGATGCGTCATGTATCTAAGCTTGCTCCCCCGGTCGCCCGGGCGGTCCGGCGCGGGCCGGGGCAGTGGCGCAGGCCACGGTCAGGCCCACAGCTCCCGTAGCAGGGCCTCCATCTCGGCGGTCCGCTCGATCTGCGGCATGTGCCCGGTGTCGCGGAACAGGTGGGAGCGCGCGTGCGGGAGCCGGGTGCGGGCGTACGCCAGATGCGCGGCGGGAAGGACGAGGTCGCGCTCGCCCCAGACGAGCAGTGTGGGCAGGTCGAGCGCGGCCACCGCGTCGAGCAGGTCGGTGCGCCACTGCGGGCGTACGCCACGCCAGGTGCCCAGGTCGCGGACCAGCTCCAGCATCACCCGGGCGGCGTGCGGCTGCCCGGCCACCGCGAGCGCGACGGCGAGCCGCTCCTCGGTGACGTACGCCGGGTCGTGGAAGATGGCCCGTTCGGTCCGTCGGATGATCCTCGGATCGGGGCGCAGCAGCAGCCGGGCCAGCGGGCGTACCGCCAGCAGCCGCAGCGCCGCCGTCACCTCGCGGCCGAAGCCGGCGCTGTTGAGCAACGCCAGGCTGGCGACGCGTTGCGGTTCGTCGGTGGCCAGGCGCATGGCCACCGCCCCGCCGAGGGAGTTGCCGACCAGGTGGGCCGGGCCGGTCACCCCGGCCACGTCCAGGAAGCGGGCCACCGCGGCGGCCAGCGCCGGGAGCGTGTGCGGGCCGTCCAGCGGCGCGGAGCCGCCGTGCCCGGGCAGGTCCACCGCGAGCACCAGGTGGTCGCGCGCCAGCGCCGTGTGCAGGGCGGTGAAGTCGTCGAGGGTACGGCCGATGCCGTGCAGCAGCACCACGGGCGGCCCGTCGCCGCTGATCCGGCAGCGCACGCGCCGCCCGTCGACGGTGCGCTCGCCGGCCGGGGGCAGGACGAGCGTCACGCCCGGCGCCCGGACTCCGGCGCGGTCTCCTCGACGGTCCGGGGAGACGGAACCGGCACGGCGGCGTCGGTCGTCCCGGCGGCGGGCCGGGCCGGGACGGCGGGCGGCGTTTGGGGTGCGGCGCCGGGGCGGGCGGGGCGCTGCCGCATGCCCAGGGCCAGCACCCTGCCGTATCCGGCCGGTGCGACGCGGGCGAGCAGGTCGGGCAGCTTCGCCGACCAGCCGATCAGCACCCGGCCGCGGCGTCGCTGGGCCCCGCGCAGGATCACCTCGGCGGCGACCGCCGGGTCGATGGTGAGCAGCTTCTCGAACTGCTTGCGCCCGGCCTCGTACTCCTCCCGGGAGACGCCGCTGCCCACGCGGGCGCTGGCCGCGATCCGGGTGCGGATGCCGCCCGGGTGCACCGAGGTGACACCGATGCCGTCGTCGACGAGTTCGTGCCGCAGCGCCTCGGTGAAGCCGCGCACGGCGAACTTGCTCGCCGCGTACGCGGCCTGCCCGGCGGGGGCGATCAGCCCGAACAGGCTGGACACGTTCACCAGGTGGGCGCCGGGTTCGGCCTTGAGCGCGGGCAGCAGCGCGTGGGTCAGGCGTACCACCGCCCGGAAGTTGATCTCGATGACCCAGAGGAACTCCTCCAGGGTGACCTCGTCGAAGCGCCCGCCCAGGGCCACGCCGGCGTTGTTGATCAGCAGCCGGATCCGGGGGTGCGCGCGGTGGATCTCGGCGGCGACCCGGTCGGTGGCGTCGGCGTCGGCCAGGTCGACCACGTGGGTCTCCACCTGCCGGTCCGGGTACGCGGCCCGGATCGCGGCGACGGTGGCGGCCAGGCCGTCGGCGTCCCGGTCGAGCAGCACCAGGTCGGCGCCGCGCCGGGCCAGCCCGTGCGCCAGCGCCGCGCCGATGCCGCTCGCCGCGCCGGTGAGCACCGCCGTGCCGCCGGGGAGGACGAGGTCACGCATCGGTTCCTCCCGAGGTGGTGGCCGCCGCGGCGGGTCGGCCGGCGCGGTCGAACCGTACGCCGTCGGTGAGCGGGCCGTGCCGCATCAGGCGTACGTCGCGGGGGTAGTTCTGGTGCAGCCGCCACGGCGCCTGCGGTCCCTGCTTGGGCAGCTGGTCGACGGCGCGCAGCACGTATCCGGACTGCAGGTCGATGATCGGCACCAGGTCGTCGGTCTCCGGGGCGAGCGGCGTGACGATCTGCCGGCCGGTGTCGTCGAGGTGACGCAGCAGCCGGCAGACGTACGTGGCGACGAGATCGGCCTTGAGCGTCCAGGAGGCGTTCGTGTAGCCGATGGTCATGGCGAAGTTCGGCACGCCGGACAGCATCATGCCCTTGTAGGCCACAGTCGAGGCGAGGTCGACCTCGGCGCCGTCGACCACCAGCGTCATGCCGCCGAGCGCGAGCAGGTTGAGGCCGGTGGCGGTGACCACCACGTCGGCGGGCAGCTCCTCACCGGAGGCGAGCCGGATGCCCCGCTCGGTGAACGTGTCGATGGTGTCGGTGACCACCGACGCGCGGCCCGCGCTCAGCGCGGCGAACAGGTCCCCGTCCGGCACCACGCACAGGCGCTGGTCCCACGGCTTGTAGCGGGGCGAGAAGTGCCTGTCGACGTCGTACCCGGACGGGAGCCGGCCCTTCGCGGCGCGGCGCAGGAACCGCTTCACCACGCCCGGGGCGCGGCGGCTGAGCTGGAAGTTCGCCACGCCGAGCGTGACGTTCTTCCACCGGGCCACCGCGTACGCGGCCTTCGGGGGCAGCCAGCGCCGCGCGGCGTCGGCGAACGGGTCGCGCGAGGGCAGCGCGATCACGTACGTGGGTGAGCGCTGGAGCATGGTGACGTGGGCGGCCCGCTCGGCCATGGCCGGGACCAGCGTGACAGCCGTGGCGCCGCTGCCGATCACCACGACCCGCTTGCCGGTGTAGTCCAGGTGCTCGGGCCAGTGCTGCGGGTGCACGAGCGTGCCGGCGTACTTCTCGATGCCGGGGAACCGCGGCGTGTAGCCCTCGTCGTAGCGGTAGTAGCCGGAGTTGGTGAACAGGAACCCGCAGGTGATGGTGACGTCCTCGCCGGTGTCGTCGCGGTGGGCGTGCACCGTCCAGCGCGCGGTGGCGCTGTCCCACTCGGCGCGCACCGCCCGGTGGTGGAAGCGGATGTGCCGTTCCACGTCGTACTCCCGGGCGGTCTGGCGCACGTACGCCCGGATGGAGTCGCCGTCGGCGATGGCCTTCGGGTCGGTCCACGGCTTGAACGAGTAGCCGAGGGTGTACATGTCGGAGTCGGAGCGGATGCCCGGGTAGCGGAACAGGTCCCAGGTGCCGCCGATGGCGCCCCGGGCCTCCAGTACCGCGTAGGTCTTGCCGGGGCATTCGCGTCCGAGGTGGACGGCGGCGCCGATGCCGGACAGGCCGGCCCCGACGATGAGGACGTCGACGTGGTCTGCGGCCATCGGTTTCTCCCGTTCGCACCGGCGGTGGACCGGACACTATCCATCGCCGTCGACCGCAGTCAACACCGTGTCGAGTCGAATCGACACGGTGTCGAGCGGGTGTAGCATCTGCCGACATGACTACCGCCCGTACGCCGACCGGCGCCGCGCCGACGCGCGGGCGGCGGGCCGGCCGGTCCACCGGCGACGACCGGGAGACCGCGATCCTGGCCACGGCCGAGCGGTTGCTGGCCGAGCGTCCCTTCGCCGACATCTCCATCGACGACCTGGCGCGTGGCGCGGGGATCTCCCGGCCCACGTTCTACTTCTACTTCCCGTCCAAGGACGCGGTGCTGCTCACGCTGCTCGACCGGGTCACCGAAGAGGCCGACGCCGCCGCCGGTGGCGTGTTCGAGCGGCTCGCCGAGGATCCACGCGCCCACTGGCGGGAGCTGATCGCCCGGTTCCACGCCACGTTCGGCGGGCACCGTGACGTGGTGCTGGCCTGCGCCCAGGTGCGCGGCACCAACGCCGAGGTGCGGCGGCTCTGGGCCGAGGTGCTGGAACGCTGGGTCCGCGCGGTGCAGGCCGCGATCGAGACCGAACGCGCCCGCGGCGCGGCCCCGGACGGGCTGCCCGCCCGGGACCTCGCCATCGCGCTGAACTCGATGAACGAGCGCGTCTGGTACGCCACGTTCGCCGGGGACGGCCCGGCGGTAGCCGAGCGGGACGTGGTGGACGTGCTGCTCGACGTGTGGCTCACCGCGATCTACCGGACCACCACGCCGCCGGTCATGCCGTCCGGCGGAACTCCATGATCCAGTTGGTCTCCCAGGTGCGCTCCCCGTCGGTGGAGAACGCCTGTTCCCAGCGGCAGGAGCCGGCGGTGATCGCCGACCAGAGGAACCGGCAGCGCACCGGCCGCCCCTCGTCGGTGTCGTCGGCGTAGAACTCACCGACGCCGTCGGTGAACCGGCCCACCACCGGCGGCAGCTCCAGCACGCCCCGCGCGCTGTGCATCCAGTAGATCGACCACAGCCCGGTCGCCGGGTTCAGGACGCGCACGCTGGAGCCGGAGAAGCCCCGACTGGGGCAGCGCATCTCGTCGAAGCTGCCCGCGCCGTCGAAGAACGAGCGGGCCTCGCTGACGCCGGTGAACTCGTCCCAGTCGTCGCCGCCGACGTGCCGCTGCCGCAGGCGCCGGTTCGTCACGTCCCAGGTGCCGACGAGGAAGTCGAAGTCGCCCATCAGAACCCCACCGGCCCCTCTGGCCGGGTGTCGGCCAGGTAGCCGGCCAGGTCCGGCTCGTCCGGCGCGAGCACGTGCCGGATCCAGGCGGTGCGTTCGTGTTCCAGCACGCCCAGTTCCCAGACGCAGCCGACGCCGGGGCGGGTCAGGTCCACGAAGTGCGCCGGGTCGTCGTCCGGGCAGTCCAGCGCGGGCTGCCCGGCGATCGCGATGCGGCACTCGACCACGTTGTCGAAGAACCAGCTGTACGCCAGCAGGTACGCCCCGGTGTCGGCGCCCCGGTGCAGCACCACCCAGCTCGCCGGCGGGGTGGCGCCGTCCGGGCCGGGCAGCAGCTTCGGCAGGTACGCGTACGCGGCGTCGACCACACGGGGTTCGAGGCGGCGGTCCGGCTGGTCGATGTGGTAGCGCTTGACGTGCCGGCCGACCACCTCGACGGTCCCCGGCACGGTCAGCTCCTTGTCGTGAAAAGCCATGCGGGCACGTTAGGACCGTTCCCCTGACAGCTAGTGTCAGGGGAATGCGGGCCAGTCGACTCCTGTCCATCCTGCTGCTCCTGCAGGCGCACGGCCGGCTCACCGCCGCCGACCTGGCCGATCGCCTCCAGGTGTCGGCGCGCACGATCTACCGGGACGTGGAGGCGCTGCACGCCGCCGGCATCCCGCTGTACGGCGAGGCCGGGCACGACGGCGGTTACCGACTCGTGGAGGGCTGGCGGACCCGGCTGACCGGGCTGACCGCCGAGGAGGCCGACCGGCTGCTCTTCGCCGGGCTCCCCGGACCGGCCGCCGAGCTGGGCTACCAGTCGGTCGTGGCCGCCGTACAGCTCAAGCTGCGGGCCGCGCTACCAGCGCCGCTCGCCGACCGGGCGGCCCGGCTGGAACAGCGGTTCCACCTGGACACGCCGGGCTGGTACTCCGACGGCGACCCGTCACCACACCTGGCCGGGGCCGCCGACGCGGTGTGGCGGCAGCACCGGGTCCGGGTGCGGTACCGGGGCTGGCGGGGCGAGACGACCCGCGTCCTCGAACCGTACGGGCTGGTCCTCAAGGGCGGGCGCTGGTACCTGGTCGCCGCCCGGCCGGACCGCGCCGCCCCGGCCACCTACCGGGTCAACCAGATCCTCGACCTGACCCCGCTGGACGAGCCGTTCGAGCGGCCGGAGTTCGACCTGCCGGCCTGGTGGCGCGCGCACGTGGTGGAGTTCCGGGCCGGGCTGCACCGCGACGAGGCGCGCATCCGGCTGTCGCCGCGCGGCTTCGCCCGGCTGCGCGAGGTCGGCAGTGACGTGGTGGTGGCCGCCGCCGAGGCGAGCGCCGGCCCGCCCGACGCCACCGGCTGGGTGCACGCGGTCATCCCGATCGAGTCGCTCACCCACGCACACGGCGACCTGCTCCGGCTCGGCGCCGACGTGGAGGTCCTCTCCCCCGCGCCGCTGCGCGCCCGCCTGGCCGAGACCGCCACCGCCCTGGCCACCCTCTACCACCCGCCCACCCCGCCCCTCCGTTGATGATCAAGGACTTCGTGTCCTTCGAGGAGATCGACTCGGACACGAACTCCTTGATCACCGGGGCGGGGTGAGGGTGCGGAGGGCCTCGGCCACCGTGGAGAGGGCTCGGTCGAGGTCGAAGGGCGGGGTCGCCGCGTAGCCGAGGACCAGGCCGGGTGGCTGCGGGCGCTGGCCGTGCCAGGACAGCGGGTGGACCTTCACGCCGCGGCGCAGCGCCGCCGCCGCGAGCGCCCGGTCGTCGACGTCGCCGGACAGGGTGACCATCAGGTGCAGCCCGGCCGCCGCGCCGTGCACCACCGCCCCGGGCAGGTACGCGCGAACCGCGCGGATCATCGCGTCCCGGCGGCGTACGTGCCGGTGCCGCAGCAGCCGCAGGTGCCGTTCCAGCGCCCCGGACTCCATCAGCTCGGCCAGCACGAGCTGCGCCAGCGCCGCGTTGCCGAGGTCGGCCGCCCGCTTCGCGGCCACCGTGTCGGCGTGCAGCGCGGGCGGCACCAGCAGCCACCCGATCCGCAGCGCCGGCGCGAGCAGCTTCGAGATGCTGCCGACGTAGCAGACCCGGTCCGGCGCCATGCCGCGCAGCGCCGGCACCGGCGGACGGTCGTAGCGGTGCTCGGCGTCGTAGTCGTCCTCCACCACCAGGCCGCCGTCGCGCGCCCACCGCAGCAGCCGCCGGCGCCGGTCGCCGTCGAGCACCACCCCGGTCGGGAACTGGTGCGCCGGGGTGAGCAGCACGGCGGGCGCGCCGGACCGCTCCAGCTCGTCGACGCGCAGGCCCCTGTCGTCCACCGGGACCGGCGGTGTCGCCAGCCCGGAATAGGCCAGGTGCTGCCGTACGCCGAGCGAGCCCGGGTCCTCCACCGCGACGGTGTGCGTACCCCGATCGCGCAGCACCCGCGCGAGCAGGCCGAGCGCCTGGGACACCCCGGCCACGATCACCACCTCGGCCGGGTCGGCGCGGACGCCCCGGCTGCGGGCCAGCCAGTTCGCCACCGCCGACCGCAGCGCGGGCGCGCCCGCCGGGTCGCCGTAGGCGAGCGCGGCGGGCGTCATCCGGTGCAGCACGGCCCGTTCGGCCCGCAGCCAGGCCGCGCGGGGAAAGGCCGCCAGATCGGGTACGCCGGGAGTCAGGTCCACCTCGGCGGGTACGGCGCGCAGCTCGTCGAAGGCGTCGAGTCCGGGCCGGCCGGCGAACACCTCCGCCGCTCTCCTGGGCCGGGGCGGCCGGGTGACCACGGCGGCCGGTGAGGCGACCACCACCGTGCCGGCCCGGCCGCGCCCGGCCACCTGCCCGTCCTCGGCCAGCCGCTGGTACGCCTCGGTCACCACGCCCCGGGAGACACCCAGCTCGGCGGCGAGCACCCGGCTGGCCGGCAGGCGGGTGCCCACCGGCGCCCGGCCGTCGGCGATGGCCGATCGCAGCCGGGCGGCCAGCCAGTCCGCGCGGCCGCCTGGGGGCGCCTCGCCGACGTCGAGCTGGAGGAAGTCCGCACCGGCCGTTTTGGACTTCTCGATGACGACAGCTTTGGCCCTGTCCATCGGACCATTATGGTCACAGGCTGGACCTTATGACAGTCGCCTTCCTGCTGACCTCGCTCGTCGTCGCGATCACGCCGGGCACCGGGGTGATGCACACGCTCGCCAACGCCGTGACCGGCGGACGCCGGGCCGGGCTGGCCGCTGCCGCCGGCGGCACGCTCAGCCTCGTCCCGCACGTGATCGCCGCGGTGACCGGCCTGGCCGCCCTGCTGCGCGCCGGCACGCCGGCGTTCCGCGTGGTGACCTGGCTGGGTGTGGCGTACCTGCTCTGGATGGCCTGGTCGGCGCTGCGCGACCGGGGCACGCTCACCGTCGGCGGCGACCGGCCCCCACGTCCGACGTCAGCGGTGTTCCGGGACGGGGTGCTGCTGAACCTGCTGAACCCGAAGGTGACGGTGTTCTTCGTGGCGCTGCTGCCGCAGTTCGTACCGCCGGACGCGCCCGCCGCCACCGTGCGCATGCTCGCCTGCGGCCTGGTGTTCATGGCTGTCACGCTGCTGGTGTTCGCCGGGTACGCCCTCCTGGCCGGCGCGCTGCGCCGCCGCGTGCTGTCCCGGCCCCGGCTGACCGGGCTGCTACGGCACGCCTTCGCCGGCGGTTTCCTCGTCCTGGGCCTCGGCCTCGCCTTCACCGCCTGACCCGTACTCGCTCGCCCGTAGAAGGAGTCTTTCCCGTGCGCTTCCGGCACTCCCCCGAGATCTGGTCGGCCTATCCGGAGCTGACCTGCGGCGTCCTGCACGCCGGCGGCGTCACGCCGGACGTCGACGTCACGCCACTGTCCGCCGGGCATCTCGGCGCCGCCCGGGACCGGCTCACCGCCGGACCGGAGGGTGGCTTCCCGGAGATCCAGGCGTGGCGCCGCGCGTTCGCCCGGATGGGCTGCCCGCCGACCCGCTACCGCTGCGCCGCCGAGTCACTGCTGCGCCGGCTGCGGCGCGACGGCGACCTGCCCCGGCTGCACCCGCTCGTGGACCTCGGCAACGCGCTCTCGGTCCGGTACGCGGTCCCGGTCGCCGTGCTCGACCTGGCCGGGATCGACGGCGACCTGACCGTCCGCGCGGCCGACGGCACCGAGTCCTACCTGGGCCTCGGCGGGGAGTCCGAGCAGCCCGCGTCCGGCGAGGTGATCTTCGCCGACCAGGGCGAGAACGCGCACGCCCGGCGCTGGTGCCACCGGCAGAGCGGCACGTCGGCGGTACGGGCCGGCACCGCCGAGGTGCTTATCGTGGTCGAGGCGATGCACGACGGGGCGGCGCCGACCGTACGCCTGATGCTGGACGAGCTGGCGGCGGCCCTGGACGAGCTGTGGCGCGTGCCGTCGCGGACGGCGCTGCTCACCGCTGACGCGCCCGAGTTGGCCGTGCCGGTCCGGACGGGCTGACCCGCCCTCGTAAGCGACGGCCGGTCGCGCGGCGTGCCGCCGGTGCGCAGGTTCCGGGCGTCCGGCGACGACGCCGGCAGGTGCCCGGCTCGTCGTCAGGCGTCGGGGGCGTCGGTGCGGTCGCGGGCCATCAGGTCGTCGAACTCGGCCGGGGTGATCTCGCCGGTGCGCAGCCGCCGGGCGTTGGCGGCGAACCGGGCGATCGCCGCGCCGCGCGGATCCGGCTCGGTCAGCACACCGGCGTCGGCGGTCAGGGCGCTCGCGGCACCCGCCACGTCGTGCGGATCGGCCAGGTCGACCGGCTCGCCGTGCAGCTCGCGCAGCGCGTCGGCGAGCCGCGCGTCGGCGGCGTCGCCGGTGCCCCACCAGCGCCGGGCGAGGTCGACGGTGCGGCCGAGCGAGTCCTCGCCCACCCGTTCGGCGCCCATCTCGGCACGCATCATGCGCAGGAAGCGGACTGTCACGGCATCGGAGTCATCGGCGATCACGCCCGTACCCTAGCGAGCGGGTCCGACGAAACCGCCGGGCGAGCCGGGGTCGTCCGGCCGGTTGAGGTGGCCGCCCGCGGGTAGTGCGCGGACATGCCCGAACGATACGAGGACTACGACCGCGTCGCGATCGTCACCGGCGCGGACTCCGGCATCGGCAAGGCGTGCGCGGTGGCGCTCGCCGAGGCCGGTTACGACATCGGCGTCACCTGGTACGGCGACGCCGCGGGCGCCGAACGCACCGCCACCGAGGTGCGTGCCACCGGCCGCCGCTGCGAGACCGCCGAGCTGGACCTGACCCGGCTCCCCGAGGCGGCGGCGGTCGTCGACGAGCTGGCCGACCGGCTCGGCGGCCTGGGCGTGCTCGTCAACAACGCCGGTACCGGCCTGTCCGAGCCGTTCGTGGACGTGAGCTGGGCGAAGTGGCGCGAGGTGCTGGCGGTCGACCTGGACGGCCCGTTCCTGTGCTCGCAGCGGGCCGCCCGGCGGATGCGCGCGGCCGGACGGGGTGGCCGGATCATCAGCATCACCAGCGTGCACGAGCACGCGCCCCGGGTGGGCTCGTCGGCGTACTGCGCCGCCAAGGGCGGGCTCGGCCTGCTCACGAAGGTGATGGCGCAGGAACTGGCGGCCGACGGGATCACCGTCAACTCGGTCGCGCCGGGTGAGATCGCCACGCCGATGACCGGGCAGGAGGACGTCGACCCGTTCACGCAGGACCGGCCCGGCGTGCCGGTGGGACGTCCCGGTGACGCCCGGGAGGTGGCGGCGGTGGTGGCGATGCTCGCCTCGCCGGCTGCGGCGTACGTGACGGGGGCGTCGTGGGCGGTGGACGGGGGGATGCTGTTGATGGGGCCGCAGGCTTCTGCGCTGCCTTCTGATTCGTGGCGTTCCGTCTAGGCGGTCAGCCCGGCGCGGGGGCAGCGGGCGGCCCGGCCCGTCACTACGGTGCGGAGGATGCAAAGTTCCGATCCGCTGGTGGCCGGCGTCGTGCACAAGGCGCCCGGCTCGACCGTACGACTGCGCCCGGTGGCCGAGGACGACCTGGCGATGCTGCGCCGTTTCGCTGTCGAACCCGGGCTGATCGGGCTCGACTGGGCCGGCTTCCGGGACGCCGCCGCTCCGGCCCGCCGCTTCGCCGAGGACGGCTATCTCGGCGAGCAGGTGGGCGGCCTGATCGTCCAGGTCGAGCCCCCCGACGTCGCGGCCGGATTCCTCAGCTATCGCCAGGGCCAGCACGGCGGGCGGGCACCGTACTGGGAGATCGGCATCGTGCTGCTGCCCGAATGGCGCGGCCGGGGTCTCGGCTGGCGGGCCCAGGCGCTGCTCTGCGACTACCTGTTCAGCCACACCCCGGCGCAGCGCATCCAGGCCGGCACCCACCCCGAGAACCTTGCCGAGCAGCGATCGCTGGAGAAGGCCGGCTTCCAACTGGAGGGGGTCTTGCGGGCCTGTGAGTTCCGGGCCGGCGCCTGGCGTGACGGGTGGCTCTACAGCCGGCTGCGCGACGACCCGTCACCGCTGTGACCGCTCGGCGTCCCCTGGCCAACGTGCGGGCTCGGCTCCCATGACCGCATCGAATGGCGTGTGC
>NZ_JADKYQ010000026.1:0-39357 GCF_015354395.1 Micromonospora sp. ANENR4 | reverse complement strand
GCGCGTACCCCGAGATCTGGAGAGCCCGGCCCGCGACCACGCGGGCCGGGCTCTCCGGCGTCCCGCCCGACGGCGATCGTTGCCCTGGAGGCAACGACGGTGGCCCGGTCCGTCGTTGATCGGCGCCGCCCCGCCCGGGAGGCTGGAGTCGTCACCACCTCCCGAGCGAAGGGTTGGGCAGATGTCCTTCCAGGCATACCTCGACGCGATCGAGGACAAGACCGGCAAGACCCCGCGCACGCTCGTCGACCAGGCCAGGGAACGCGGCTACGACGCCGCCGACGTGAAGGCCGCCGTGATCGTGGGCTGGCTGAAGGACGAGTACGGACTCGGCCGGGGACACGCGATGGCGCTGGTCCACGTGATCAGGAACGGGCCGACGATCAGCGCCAGGCACGTCGGAACCACCGGATCCCATCGTGACGACACCGACACCCTGTGGCTGGACGGCAAGGCCGCCCGAGCCTCCGCGTAGCGGGGCGTGGACAGCGACGCCTATCGTTCGCCACATGGGAGCGATCAAGCCGTGGCACCTGTTCGTCCTGACGCTCTGCTGCCTGCTGCCGCTCATCGCGGCAGTGGCGGCGGTGGTGTGGACGCGACGGGGTCGCCGCTGACCTGTCAACGGCCGGCGGCGAACTCCTCCACCGCGGTGCAGACCCGCCCGAGCGCCTCGGCCGAGGCCGCCAGCGGTCCGGGCACCATCATCGCGTGGTCGGCGTCGGCGACCTCCACCACGTACGGCGTGAGCCGGCGCGCCACCGCGCCGTCCCAGACCTGATCGCCGGTGCCGCCGGCCAGCAGGAACGGCGCGGTGGCCCGGCCCAGCGGCTCCCGTACGGCGGGGTCGGTCAGCAGCGGCGTCAGCCAGACCGCCGGGATGCCCCGGTCGGCGGCGAGCGGCGCGGCGAAACTGCCGAGCGACTTTCCCACGAGCAGGTCCACCCCGGCGTCGAGGACCGGGTCCAGCTGCTCGGCGACCCACTCCGGCGCGCTGTCGAGGCGCAGCTCGCCCAGCGACCGCCAGGTCACCTCGTGCACCTCGAAACCGAGCCGGCGCAACGCCTCCCCGATGTAGACGAAGAGCGGCCCCCGGGTGTCGTAGCCCCGTCCCGGTGCGAGTACCGCGCGCCGATTCGCCATGATCGCCTCCCTCTCGTTCGATCGATGCGTCACGCTAGTGCCTCGTCTCGATCGATGCTGTCCGCCGTTCCCGGAGAGCCGCAGTCGCGAGTCGTGCTCGGAACAGTGTCGCCTTTCGGACGTGCAGTTCGGCTCCATGCGGCGGATGGCCAGGCGAATTGCGGGCGGGTCGGGTTTCCGATCACGCCTTGCGGGGATCGCCCGCCGAGGTCCCTCTATTGTGTCGGGCCCCCGACATCTGGCCGCAGGTGGTATGCGCGGGGCCTGTTTCCGGGGAGTGGACGACAATTATCCTGATTGCCGGGATGTGTCGTCGCCTCCGCCCGGCGGATCGCCTGCTGGTCTGTCCACCTGCTCCATCGCCGAAGCGTGCCCGCAGGGTGGAATGCGATGCCGTGCGACCGGGGCAGGGCGGATAAGGAGTGCGTCGACCTGCTGTTCCGAACGGAAGGTAAATACCCTCAGAATCATAGGTGATATCGGGCTACGGCTCGGCGGTGTCCGGTTCGAGCGCTTGGGGCCGCTACGGCGGCTGTGGGTGAGTAATGACCGCTTTTGCGGAATCTCTTTTACGATTTACCGGCCCCCGATTAATCGGCGATGCGATAGTATTGACGCCGATCGAGGAGATCGATTCGGGCGGTCTGGTCATCTTCAGGGATCGTGTCGCGACCGTCGAGCGACCGTTCATCGGTTCACCACCGTCCGCTGGTCGGCTCCCATCGGCTACCGACCGCGGAGGGATGATTGGTCCGGCTTGCGATGCCCGGCAGAGTCAGCCGAGTCGACGCGGGACCAGCGTTGCGGGGCGCGGCTGTCGCGATGCTGGTCTGTGTGATGTTGGGCGGGAGCCTGGTCGCCGCGGTTCGGGTGATCCAATCCGGTGATCCGGAGACCACGCTCTTCGTCGCTACCGCTCTGGCCCTGGTCTGTTCCTACGGCACCGCCGGGATGATCCTGATCGGGTCGGCCGCCAACCCGCTGACCGGCATGCTGTTCTTCGCCGTCGCGATGGTGTGGCTGGCCCGCAGCGCCGGGCCGCTGCACGGTGAGACAGGCACCGGAGTGGCCGCCGTCGCGCACCCGCTGATCTGGACCCTCCTGGTGGCCATCCTGGTCACCCAGCCGCGCGGCCGTACGCGTAACCGGGCGGACCGCGTCCTGCTGGCCGTCGCGCTCGGCGGGCTGCCGCTGCTGGTCATCGACAGCTATACCGCACCGGCCGGCGCGATCGACCCGTGCCTGGCCTGCCTTCCCGAACCGGGCTGGGCCGCCGCGCCGTACCAGCCGGTGGTCGCGCGGCTGGTGGTCACGGTGGTGGCGATCTGGCTCGCCGTCCACCTGGTCAGGCGGTGGCAGGGCGCGCAGCGGATCGTCGTGCTCCCGGGCGTCCTGCTCTGCCTGCAGGTGGGCGCCGCAGCGATGGTGCCCTTGTTCACCACCCCGTCCCATCCGGCCTGGCTGGTGAGCAATGCGGCAGGTGTGGTCCTGCAGATCCTGATACCACCGTTGGTGCTGCTGGCCAAGGCTCGCGGCTGGCGGGCCGACGCCGCGCTCTGGGAACGTCGATACGAGCAGGAGGCGCGCAACGGCCGGCACCGGGCGCGCAGCGAGATCGAACGGGACCTGCACGACGGCGCGCAGCTACGGCTGGTCAACGCGACCCTGCTGTTGCAGATGGCGCGGCGGACGATGCGGGACACCGCCGAGGCGGACGCCCACCTGGACGCGGCGGTCACCGAACTCGCCATGGCACTCACCGAGTTGCGGCTGCTGAGCCGCGGGATGCGTCCGCCCGCGCTGGAGCGGCGTGAGCTGCACGAGGCGCTGGCCGTCCTGACCACGAACACGCCGGTGACGGTGCGGATCGAGGGCCGGCCCCGCCTGGTTCCGCGTGAGGTGGCGGAAGCCGCCTACTTCGTCGCGGCGGAGGCGTTGACGAACGCGGTCCGGCACGGAGGCGCCTCGACAGTGGTGATCCGGATGCGGATGGAGCAGAACTGCCTGCACCTGGAGGTGTGCGACGACGGCTCCGGCTCGACCCGGACCCTTGAGGACGAAGACTGCCTGAGTCACCTCGGCCGCCGCGCCGAGGCACTCGGCGGCCGGCTGGAGTGGGAGAGCCGACCAGGTGTCGGCACGACGCTGCGGACGGTGATCCCGTGCGCATCGTCATCGCAGACGACGCGGTGCTGATCCGGGAGGGCCTGTCAGCCCTCCTGCGGCAGGCCGGGATGACGGTGCTCGCGGCGGTCAAGGACGCGCACGAACTGCTGGACGCGGTCGCCGGGCACCGCCCGGACGCGGTGATCGTCGACATCCGGATGCCACCGACCTACACCACCGAGGGGCTGGCGGTCGCCGAGCGGATCCGGCGGGACTACAGCGGCATCGCGGTGCTGGTCCTCTCCATGCACATCGAGACGGAGTACGCGCTGGCGATCGTCAACTCGGGTGAGGGTGGCGTCGGATATCTGCTCAAGGAGCGCATCCTCGACGTCGAGCAGGTGGTCACCGCGTTGCGTGAGCTGGCGAGCGGTGGAGCGGTCATCGATCCGGCCCTCGTCGAGGAGCTGATGGCCCGGCGTCGGACGGGTGGCCGGATCGACCGCCTGACCGTCCGGGAGCAGGAGGTGCTGGCGCTGATGGCGCAGGGGCTCACCAACCGGGCGATAGCCGACCGTCTGCGTCTGAGCAGCAAGACCATCGAGTCGTACGTGACGAGCATTCTGGAGCGGCTGCAGATCGACGCGTCGGAGGGTGTGCACCGGCGGGTGCGGGCGGTGCTGATGTACCTCCGGTCGAACACCTCCGCCGGCTGGGGACCCTAGGCCCGTCCGGGGGGTGAGCCGGTGAAACCCGGCTGGGCGAGGGAGGGATTCCCCGGTACCCGCGACGTTCGCCCATCGCTACGTTTCAATCACTGTCCGCTTGTCGCATGACCACGTGCGTGCGACGGCAACTCGGGGGAGAGTTGATGCAGAACGAAGCCGTGGAACCGAAGCCGACGGTCGTCGAGGCCGAGGCTGCGGGCTGGCGCCTGGCGGCGCGGGTGATCAGAGCCGCGCGCGACGAGGTGCTCGCGCTGATACCCGCCAACTGTGCGCTGCTGTCCGATCAGGAGCCGGGCCGGGCCTGGCCGCACCGGGCGGGATGGTCCGGCGCCGCCCGTGTGCGCGCGGTGGTGGCCGGGGAGACCCTGCTGGACCGGGGCGCCCGGCTGCGGGCCCTGCTGGGCGTCCGGGCCGACGTGCGGAGCGGCAAGCACTCGCCCACTCTGATGGTCGTGCTGGACCGCAACCTGGCGATCGTGTCGCGGGGCGGGGCCGCGTCACCGCTGGCCGTACGATCGCCGACCGCTGTGCAGGCGCTGACGACGATCTTCCACCACCACTGGTCCGAGGCGCGGGCGGACGTGAGCGACCTGCACGGCAGGCTCAACCCGTTGCAGCGTGACGTGCTGCGGCGGCTGTCCGGCGGCGCCACCGACGACGTGGTCGCGCGGGCGCTGGCCGTGTCCACCCGTACCGTCCAGCGGCAGGTCACGCAGATCATGCAGATGGTAGGTGCCCGGAGCCGGCTCGAACTCGGCATCAAGCTGGCCGCGCACGGCCTCTACGAGCGGCCGCCGCTACGTCAGGCGGTCTGAGGAACCCTGAAGGTGGCGGCACCACTTCCGGTGCCGCCACCTTCGTGGTCCCGCGCGCCGGCGCGGAAGCTCGCGCTACGCGCACTCCACCAGGCCGGAGCGGATGGCGGTGACCACCGCCGACGTCCGATTGGTGCAGCCGAGCTTGAGCAGCACCCCTGCCACCAGCCGCTTCGCGCCGTGGTCGGAGATCTTGAGGCGTCGCGCGATCTGCTTGTTGCTCAACCCTTCGACGAGCAGCAACAACGTCTCGTGCTCGCGCGGCGTCAGCTTGATGGGCGCCATCGACGACGGCGTACGGCGGATGCCGGCCCGGGCCAGCAGTTGCTGCGCCAGGACGGCGGGCATCGGCACCTCACCGGTCATGATCGCCCGGAGCGCGTTCTCCAAGGTGCGACCGGACAGGTCCTGCTGGAGCAGGAAGCCGTCCACCACGACACCGTCGGCCAGCACCGACTCGGCGGCGTGGGCGTCGTGGATCAGCATGACGATCTTGCTCTCCGGGGCGATCAGCCCGGCGGCCGCGATGCCCGCGACGCCGTCGGCAGCGTTGACGACGAGCACTTCCGGTCGCTTGTCGACGGCCTCGGTCAGCAACTCGGGCATCGAGCGGTAGGAACGGACGGACGTGGTCAGGGCCAGGCCGCGCAGCGCCACGCTGAGACCGTCCCGCAGGATGTCGTTGATCATGACGAGTGCGATGCGCAGGCTTGCCGACTCGCGGTGCGGATGGTGTTCGACGATCGTCGCGGTCATGACCGCGCTCCTCTCACTCGGAGTCACACGAATCATCGAAACGGAGTGCGGCACACCCCTTCCAGGACCATGTCTCGTTCCGGACATGCTCCGGAGGTCAACCGCCGTCGCACGTCTCCAGCAGGCTGCCGAGCACCTTGCCGAACTCCGGCGAGGCCAGATAGTTGCGAGCGCCGCGCAGCCGAGGGTCGCAGTCGAGTGACACCCTCCCGGTGACGCCGGCCGGGCCGCTCCCGGCCGCCAGGAGCAGCGTGTCCTGCACGTCGGCGACATCCACCCAGACGGCCGGCCCCAAGGCGGGCGGCCCCACGGCCGGGGGGTGCGGTGCGCCGAGGGTGATCAACGCGGGAGCGGCGGCACCGGCGTCGGCGAGGGCCAGCGCGGCGGCCACCCCGCCCAGGCAGTGGCCGATCACGATCTCGGTGTCCGGGGTGAGCGCGGCGCGTACGGCGTCGATCGCGGGATGCCCGGCCGCCGCGCCGGTGGCGAACGCCAGCACCTGACGCAGGGTTCCGGTCAGCTCCTCGGCGGTCAGGCCGCAGAAGTACCGGGACCAGGCCAGCCGCCCGGCCAACGCGTCCACGCCGACCGGCTCCGCACCGGCCTCGGTGTCGAAGGTGGCGGCCTGCCAGCAGCGCCGCAGCAGTGCGGCCTCGGCGGCCGGATCGCTGTCGCCGACAGCCGGCACGCG
This sequence comes from Micromonospora sp. ANENR4, assembly GCF_015354395.1. Lineage (NCBI taxonomy): Bacteria > Bacillati > Actinomycetota > Actinomycetes > Micromonosporales > Micromonosporaceae > Micromonospora > Micromonospora sp. ANENR4. The sequence continues at coordinate 33,118 of NZ_JADKYQ010000026.1, read as the reverse complement.
ATCCGGAGCGTCGAGGTTGACCAGGGCGGCATCAGGTGCCGCCGCGGGATAGCCGGCCAGCGCCAGACCGTCCTCGACGGAGCCGATCCACTCCCGGCGGACCGAGTCGTCGGAGCGCCGCGGTCCGCCGGTACCGTGCACGATGAGCAGCCGGGACATCCGTTCTCCCCTCTCAGACGAAGCCGGTTCAGGCGGGCGCGGGCAGCCGGTAGCCGTACCGTGCGACCCGGTCGGTGAGGTCGGCGAGGTCGTCGCCGGCCCCCGGCCCCTGCCGCCAGGCCTGCAGGTAGCGGGTGTTCGTGTCCCGGTCCAGGCCGCCGACGTCGAAGGCGGGTGGGAGGCCGGCGAAGGCCGCGATGCCCCCCAACGTGCGGTCCGGGTCGTCCATCAGGTCCTCGTAACGGACGGTCAGCATCGCGTCGACGTGGGCGGCGTCGGCCCGGGCCAACTCGTGGGCGTGCAGCCAGTGCTCGACGAGCTGCCGCACGGTGAGCGCCGGCGTCCACTTCCGGGTGCTCATCGCCACCGCCACCGGATGCCGCATGACCAGCACGAACCGGGAGCCCGGGAAGAGCCGCTGGAAGAACCGGAAGCGCAGCAGGTTGGGCGGTGACTTCTCCAGCACCACCGGTCGGCCGGGATCCAGGTAGCGGCCCCACTGCTCGCGCAGCAGCCGGGCGGTGGCCGGGCCGGCCAGCTCGTGGTGTTCGGTCATGTGCGCCTCGGGCGCGTACGCGAACCGCCCCGGACCGCCGTGCTGCTCGTCGTAGGGGCAGACGGTCTGCAGGTACTGGCCCTCGTCCATCGGCGCGCCGGTCTGCCGGAACCCGGCCACCTGCGGATTCGTGCCGACCAGCGCGGCCAGCAGGGTGGTGCCGCTGCGGTGCAGGCCGCCCATGATCAGAAAACGCCGGCGTGTCACGCGACCTCCGCGAGGCTGTCGGGGCGCAGGGCCTCGCCGACCGCGCGGCCGAGGGCCGCGTACGCCGGGGCCCATGCGACGAAGCTGCCCCGCCGACGGGTCGGCAGCGGATCGGGATGACTCAGGTAACCGCCGCCAGTGGCGGTGACCAGCGCCCGCCCGGCGGCGGTGTCCCAGTCGTACACGTCCGCGTTGGCGGCCACGTCGGCGCGGCCCGCCGCCACGTACGCCAGCGCCAGCGCGGAGGAACCGAGCCGCCGCACGTCCGCGGCGGCGGTGAGCAGCGCGGCCAGCAGGTCGGTCTCGGCGGTGGACGGCGGCCCCCCGGCGTTCGGGATGTCGCACAGCACGAGCGGCGGCGCCGACGACGCGGAGGTACGCGTGGGCAGCGGAGTGCCGTTCAACCACGCGCGGCCGTCCGCCGCGGTGAACAGCTCCTCACGCAGCGGGTCGTAGACGCAACCGCCCACCGTACGACCGCCGATCCGCAGGCCGATCGACACGCAGAAGAACGGGATGCCCCGGACGAAGTTGTAGGTGCCGTCGATCGGGTCGACGAGCCACACCGGATCGTCCGGACCGGCCGGGGCACCGTCCGGCCGGCCGCCTTCCTCGCCCACCACCGTCGAGCGCGCGCCGACGTCGCCCAACGCGGCGCGGATCAACTCCTCGGCGGCCAGGTCGGTCCCGGTCACGACGTCGTGGGCCGCCTGCTTGCGGGACACCTCCACCGGGTCGCCGAACCGCTGCCGGACCAGGCGGCCGGCGTCCACGGCGGACTGCGCCGCCACGTCGATGAGGTCCTGCACGGTGCTGGTCACGGCGCCACGCTAACCGCGTCCGCCTCGGTGCCGCGCTGCCCGGACGTGTCGCCGTCCGGGCATGCCCATTCGTCGTGGCCGATGGAGGCTCCCGGGCCCGCCGCCGGATCCCGAGCATGGGCGGAAAGCGGTCCGCGGTCGGCGTGACCGGTGGATCGGCCGCACCCGAGAGGCGGAGCGATGGCAGAGAGTTCAGGCGACGGCCGACGTTTTGGGCGTACGCCCGACCGGCCACGTGGTGCCCGGCACTGGGCCGCCGAGCAGGAGGTGATCGGGCCCGGCCTGCAGGCGGTCATGCTCTGGGCGCAGCTGTGCGTCGAGTCCGCCGCCGGCGCGGTCCTGGTCGACGTGGACGGCAACGAGATCATCGACTTCCAGGGAGCCGGCGGGGTCAACTCGATCGGCCACGCCAACCCGCGCCTGATCGCCGCCCTCACCGCCGAGCTCGCCACCGCGCCGGCCGGCGCGTTCGGGTCGGCCGGCCGCCGGGCGATGGCCGAGTCGCTGCGCGGGTTCCTGCCGCCGCCGCTGGACCGGATCCAGCTCTACAGCGGCGGCACCGAGGCGGTGGAGGCGGCGCTGCGGCTGGCCAAGTCGGTCACCGGCAAGCACGAGTTCCTGTCGTTCTGGGGCGGCTTCCACGGCAAGACGCTCGGCAGCCTGGCGCTCACCGCGGGGGCGCGGACCGGTCTCGGCCCGTTGCCGTCCGGCTATTTCAGCGCACCGTACGCCAACTGCTACCACTGCCCGCTGAAGATGACGTTCCCGAGCTGCGGCTACGCCTGCGTCGAGACCGTGCGGGACACCGTCAAGGAGAACTCCACCGGCGCGCTGGCGGCGCTCGTCGTCGAGCCGGTGCAGGGCCGGTCGGGCAACGTGGTGCCGCCACCGGGCTACCTGACCGCGCTGGCCTCGGTCGCCGACGAGTTCGACGCGTTGCTGATCGTCGACGAGATGATGACCGGGTTCGGCCGTACCGGTGAACCGTTCGCCTTCATGCGCGACGAGGTGACGCCGGACATCGTCACCGTCGGCAAGGGGATGGGCGCCGGATACCCCGTCACCGGGGTGATCTCCACAGCGGATCTGATGGCCGCCAGCCCGTTCTCCGACCCGAGCGCGAGCTCGTCCAGCTTCGGCGCGTTCCCGCTGGCCTGCCGGGCGGTCGCCACCACCACCGACGTGCTCGTCGACGAGGACCTGCCCAGCCGCGTGGGCAAGCTCGGCGCCGAGATGCTGGCCGCGCTGGAGCCCCTCGTCGACGAGTCCCCACTCGTCGGCGACGTCCGGGGCGCCGGTTTCGCGATCGGCATCGAGCTGGTCGCCGACAAGCGGTCCCGCCGGCCGCTGGACAAGGACACCTTCCGGAAGACGTTCCTGGCGTTGGTCGACGCCGGGGTGCTGGTGATGACCGGAGGCACCACGCTGCGCCTCTACCCACCGCTGAACGTGGACGCGGAGCTGGCCGAGCAGGCCGTCGAGATCATCCGCCGCGTCCTGATCGACGGCGCGGCGTCCCAGCACCTCGAGGAGGTACCGGCATGAGGATCGCCGTCATCGGTTTCGGCACCGCCGGGGAAGGGCGACTGCACGCCTACCGTACGGTCACCGCCGGCCGGGTCGTCGCGGTGCTCGACCCGTCGCCGGAGCGGCGGGCCCGGGCCCGGCAGCTCGACCCCGGCCTGGCCACCTACCCCACGCTGGCCGAGCTGCTCGCCGCCCAGCCGGTGGACGCCGTCGACATCTGCACCCCGCCGAACCATCACGTCGAGCTGGAACGCGAGGCGCTCGCCGCCGGTCTGCACGTGATCTGCGAGAAGCCGGTCGCGGTCCGCACCGACGAGGCACTCGACCTGATCGACCTGGCCCGGGACCGGGGCCTGCTGCTCTACCCCGCCCACAACTACGGCTTCTCGCCGATGATGCGGGTGCTCAGCGGCGCGGTCGCCGACGGGCGGCTCGGCGGTCCGTTGCGGGCCCGGTTCCGGATCGCCCGCGACTCGCACGCGCGCGGGGTGCCCGGATGGCAACCGGACTGGCGCCGGGACATCTCGGTGGCGCGGGGCGGGATCATGCTCGACCACGGGACGCACTGCGCGTACATGGCCACCCAGCTCTTCGGCGAGGCGCCCCGGACGGTCTCCTGCGTCGCGCAGTGGGCGGACGGCGACGCCGCCGGCGGGATGGACGTGGCCGCCCGGCTGGACCTGGAGTTCGGCGACGGCGGGACCTGCGAGATCGATCTGAGCTGGGTCAGTGACACCCGGTCGAACCGCTACCTGGTCAGCGGCCCGGACGGCGCGGCCGACGTGCACGACGGGATGGCCGAGGTGCGTACGGCGGACGGGCTGGAACGCACCGACCTGGCCCCGCCGAACCGGGACCAGACCCACCAGGAGTGGTTCCCCGGCATGTTCGCCGACTTCGCCGGCCTGGTCGCCGCGGGCACCGGCTGGGACCGGCCGATGCGGGAGGTCGTCACCACGACGGCGCTGATCGAGGCGGCCTACCGGTCGGCGACCCGCGGTGGGGAGCCGGTCGTGCCGGCCGGGCTGTCGGCCGCGGAAGCGCGGTGACGGCCAGCGAGATCCGGCTCAGCGTGGCGATCATGCACCACCCGCGCCGGCGGGAGCGCATCCCACCGCTCGTGCGCGACTGCGCCCCGCTGGCCGCCCGGGTGGTCACCGATCCGGACCCGGACGGGGTGCCCAGCCCGTTGCGTACCGCCAAGGTGGCCTGGCGCGCCGTCGCCGACGGCGCCACCCACCACCTGGTGCTGCAGGACGACATCCGGCTGATCCGGAGCTTCGCCACCCAGGTCCACCGCGCGATCGCGGCCCGTCCGGAACACGGCATCTCGCTCTACTCCCACTGGGACAGCCCGCAGAACTCGTACCTGGTCCGTCGCGCGGTGATCGCCGGCTGGCCGTTCGCGCCGCTGTCGCTGTTCGAGTGGACCCCCACCCAGGGGTTCGTCCTGCCGGTGCGGGTGGCCCGGGAACTGGCCGACTACCTGGCCGGCATCCCGGACGACGTCAAGGACGACGACGAGATGGTGGTGATGTTCTGCCGGGAGGCCGGCATCCCGGTCGTCGGGACCGTGCCGCACCTGGTCGACCACCGGTTCGACCCGACGATCGTCGGGCATCCGGGCCGGTTCCACGCCACCGTCTTCCTGCCCGCGCCGGTCCTGTCACCGACGTACTGGCAGTTCAGCGCGAGCGCCGAGGAGGCCCTGGCACGGCGGTGCCGTTCCGACGAGAAGCTGCCCTACACCGTGCAGCTGCATCGCAGCCGGTGCCTGTTGCGGCCGCTGCGCCCCGGCACCGGGGAGCCCGTCGAACACGGTTTCGGCTGGTACTGGGCCGATCACTGCGGCCTGGTCGGGCTGACCGTGAACCAGGTGGTGGACGGGTTCGACCGCCTGCTCGGGGTCACCGGCCTGCCCTCGGGCCTCCATTGGCGACTCGCCCTTGAGGTGTGGGCGGCCGGCTACCTGCTAGGCGCGGACGCGGTGACGGTCCGCCGCGGCGAGGCGGACGGGGTCTGGCCCCCGGCAGCCGTCGGTGCGGGGCTCGCCCAGGCCGCGATGACCAGTTGGATCACCTCCGGCCTGGCCGAGCCGGACGCCGCCGGCCTGACCGTGGAACGACGGGCGGCGCTGGTCGCCATCGGTCTGGCCGGGGTGGCGCAGGGCTGGCTCGGCGGCTGGCAGGAGACGCCGTGACCGCCTGGCATACCTGTTCGGCTACCCCAACCGCCCGCTCGATCGAGCCTTCTGCACATGCCGGATCCGGCGCGACGCTGGGTCCGGCACGTCACCGACCCGCGGGGAGCGCCTGATGTCCGACCACGAAACGTTCGTCGACCTGCTGCAGGAGCGTGCCGCCGTCCACCCGGAGCGACCGGCGCTGATCTTCGACGCGGACCCCGGATCCGGCGACGCCGAGGTGCGCACGGTGTCGTGGGCCGACCTGGCCGCCCGGGCCCGGCAGATCGCCGTGCTGCTCGCCGGCACCGTCCGCCCGGGTGACCGGGTGCTCGTGCTGAACGAGCCCGGCACCGCCTTCGCCGAGAACTTCCTCGGCGTCCAGCACGCCGGTGCGATCCCGGTCCCGGCCCCGCTGCCGGACGGATATCGCCGGCAACGGGACCGGCTCGCCGGCATCGCGCACAACGCCCAGGTGGCCGCGGTGGTCACCGACGCCGCGGCTCTCGACGCGGTCCGCGACTGGGCGGCCGAGTGCGGGCTGTCCGACGTACCGTGCCTGGCCTTCGACGACGTCCCCCTGGAGCGGGCGACGGCATGGCGGCGGCCGGACATCGACGGGTCCACCATCGCCTTCCTGCAGTACACCTCCGGCTCCACCAGCGACCCCAAGGGCGTCGTGGTGGACCACGCGAACCTGCTGCCCAACCTGCGGGCGTTCAACGAGATCCTCGGTGGCGGCGAGGGCGTCCGCGTCGGCGGATGGCTGCCCATGTACCACGACTTCGGCCTGATCGGGCAGTTGCTGGCCCCACTCTCGCGGGGCGGTTGCAGCGTCGGGATGTCGGCCACGACGTTCCTCAAGCGCCCCGGCACCTGGCTCCGGCTGATCGACAGGCACGACATCGAGATCTCCCCGGCACCGAACTTCGCGTACGACCTGTGCACCCGGCGGATCACCGACGAGCAGATCGCCGGCGTCGACCTGTCCCGGTGGAGTCGCGCGGTGAACGGCTCGGAACCGGTGCAGGCGGCCACCCTGGCCGCGTTCGCCAGTCGATTCGCCGCCGCCGGGCTGCGGCCGGACGCCATGTGCCCCGGGTACGGCCTGGCCGAGATCACGCTCAGCGTCAGCGGCGCCACCATCGGCCGCCCGCCGGTGGTGCTCACCGTCGACGCCGAGGAACTGGAACGGAACGTCGTGACGCCGGTCGGAGCCGGCCACCCGGAGCCGGTGCGCGAACTGGTCAGCAGCGGCGAGTCCACTCCGGAGTTCGACATCAGGATCGTCGACCCCGCCACCCGGCTGCCGCAACCGCCCGACCGGATCGGTGAGATCTGGCTACGTGGCACCAGCGTGGCGCGGGGCTACTGGGCCAACCCGGAGGCCACCCGGGAGGTGTTCGGCAACGAGCTGGCCGACGGCGATGGCGGCTTCCTGCGTACCGGGGACCTGGGCCTGCTGCGCGACGGCCAGCTCTACGTGACCGGCCGGATCAAGGAACTGCTGATCGTCAACGGCCGCAACCTGTACCCGCACGACATCGAGGTGTCGGTGCGCGCCGTGGACGAGAGCCTGTCCCGGGGTGTCGGTGCCGCCTTCACCGTCGAGGTGCCGCACGAGGAACTGGTGGTGGTGCAGGAGTGCCGGGCCCGGTCCCTCGACCCGGCGGCCCGCGCCGCCGTGGTCACCGCCGTCCGCCACGTGCTGTCCCGGGAGTTCGGGACCGGCGCGGTCAGCGTGGTGCTGGTCCGCCCCGGCACGGTGCCCCGCACCACCAGCGGCAAGATCCAGCGCGGCCTGGCCCGGATGCTCTTCCTGACCGGTGCCCTCGGCGCCGAACACGAGGAACTCACCGACGGCGTGCGGGCCGCGCGCCGGACCGGCGACCCGGTGCGGGCCTGAGATGGCCGCGCCCACCCTGCCCCTGGCCGCTGCAGTGGCCCGGCACCTCGACGAGCGGCTGGGCGATCCGGACGACGCCGACGTCGTGTTCAACCACGCCCGGGTCGCCGCCGCGGACGAGAGCGAGGCGTTCCCGGCGGAGATCTGCGCGCACCTGGACCGGCTCGGCCTGCCGGCGCACTACGTCCCGGCGGCGTACGGCGGTGAACTGCGCGGCTTCGACACCCTGGTCCAGGTCCTGCGGGTGATCGCGCGCCGGGACCTGACCACGGCCATCGGACACGGCAAGACGTTCCTCGGCGCGGCCTCGGTCTGGGCCCGGTCGCCGCGCGACGAGGCGGACCTGGCGCAGGCGCGCGCGCTCGCCGGCACGGTCCTGGCCGGGGTGCCCGTCTGCTGGGCGCTCACCGAACCGGGCCACGGCAGCGACCTGCTCGGCGGCGAGGTCTCGGCGGTCCGGAGCGACGGCGGGTACCGGGTGACCGGGACGAAATGGCTGATCAACAACGCCACCCGGGCAGGTGTGGTGTGCCTGCTGGCGCGGACCGACCCGGACGGCGGGCCACGCGGTTTCACAGTGCTGCTCGCCGACAAGCGGGAGCTTCCCGCGCACTCGTACCGGTGCCTGCCCGGGGAGCCGACCCACGGCATCCGGGGTGCCGACATCAGCGGGATCGTCCTCGACGACGCGTGGGTGCCGGAGACGGCACTGGTCGGTGCGCGTGGCGCCGGGCTGGAGACGGTGCTGCGCGCCCTGCAACTGACGCGTACCACCTGCGCCGCGTTGTCGCTCGGTGCCGCCGACCACGCGCTGGCGCTGGTCCGGCGATACCTGACCGACCGCCGGCTGTACGGGCGGCGGCTGGCCGACGTGCCGTACCTGCGGCGCGGGGTGGGCCGGCTGCACACGATGCTGTTCCTGGCCGAGGCGGTGACCGCCCTGGTCAGCCGGGCGGCGACGGCGGAGACCGAGGAACTGGGCGTGCTCGCCCCGGTGCTCAAGGCCTTCGTGCCGACGCTCACCGACGAACTGATCGGAGGGTGCGGCGAGCAGCTCGGCGCCCGTGCCTTCCTGACCGGCATCCCGGACTACGGACGCTTCCAGAAGGTGGAGCGGGACCACCGGATCGTCGGGATCTTCGACGGCAGCACCCCGGTCAACCGCAACGCGCTGATCAACCAGTTCCCCCAACTGGCGCGGGGCTGGCCCGGCGACCCGGTGGACGCGACCCGGCTACGGGCGCTGGCCGACCTGCGGGTGCCGGTGCCCGAACTGGACCCGGACCGGATCTCGCTGGCCGCCGGACGCGGGTGCCTGCCGTTGCGCGGGCTGTCCGCAGCGGTACCGGCCGTCCGCGCGGCCGGCGGCCCGGCGGCCCGGGCCGAGGCGCTCCTGGCCGCGACCGAGCTGCTGCACACCGAACTCGCCGGGTACCGCCCACGGCCGCACGACGTGGAACCCGCCGCCTACGACCTGGCCCACCGGTACGAGCTGTGTGTGGCCGGCGCGAGCGCGGTGCACCTGTGGCTGCACAACCACGAGCACGCCGGCGCCGACCCGCTGTGGGCGGACGGGCTGTGGCTCGACGCGGCGCTGACCTGGGTGCTGCACCGCCTCGGCGTCGCGCCGGACCATCCCGAGGGCTACGACCGGGTGTACGCGTCCCTCGCCCCGGACCGTCGCCCCTCGGTGCTCGACCTCGACGGCGCCGGGGAGGCGTGATGACCACCATGCGGGATCTGGAGAGCCGCTTCGGCGATCCGTGGGACCCGGCGAACCCCCTCGGGAACCGGGCCGTGCTGGCGGCCGACGAGCGGCAGGAGATGTTCGCCGACGGTGAGCTGGCGCTCGACGACTTCGGGCTCAACGCCGAGTTCGTACCGGTCGCCCGCGGCGGCCGGATGACCGGCCTGGACCGGCTGATCCGGACGATGCGCTCGGTGTTCCGGCGGGACCCCTGCCTGGGTCTCGGTTACGGCGCCAGCTCGTTCATCGCCTCGGTCAACGTGTGGGCCGGCGGCGACGAGGCCCAGCAGCGACGGCTGGCGGAGCTGCTGCTCTCCGGCCGTCGGGTGGCCTCCGTCTACCACGAGCTGGCACACGGCAACGACTTCGCCCGGGTGGACTTCCGGGCCGACCCGGGGCGGCCGGGCGAACTGCTGCTCACCGGCCGCAAGGAGGTGGTCACAAACGCGCAGCGGTGCAGCGCGATGGTGATCTTCAGTCGTACCTCGGACGCGGCCGGTGGCCGCAGCCACACCCAGTTGTTCGTGGAGAAGGACGCGCTGCCGCCGGGCGCGCTGCGGTATCTGCCGCGGTTCCCCAGCAGCGGGATGCGCGGGGTGCAGCTCGGCGGGATCGAGCTGGACCGGTGCCCGGTCGACGCGGGCGTGGCACTCGGGCCGCTCGGCTCGGCCATGGAGGTCGCGCTGCGTTCGTTCCAGCTGACCCGTACCGGGCTGCCGGCGATGACGCTGGGTGTGCTGGACACCGGCCTGCGCGCGGTGCTGCGGTTCGGCGAGGACCGGTGGCTGCGCGGACGACCGGTAGGCGCCATGCCGGTGGTCCGTACGGCACTGGCCGAGGCGTTCACGGACCTGCTGATCGCCGACTGCCTGTCCACCACCGTCGCCCGCGCCGTGCACCTGCTGCCCGAGGACACCAACGCGTACGCCTCGGCCGTCAAGTACGTCGTGTCCGGCCGGTCCATCCGTGCCATGACCCGGCTCGGTGAGCTGCTCGGTGCACAGAGCTACCTGCGCACCGGTGAGTACGGCATCTTCCAGAAGCTGCAGCGCGACCTGGCGCCGGCGGGATTCGGGCACGCGGCCCGGGTCGCCTGCCTGGCCACCGTCCTCCCTCAGCTCCCCCGGCTCGCCCGGCGCTCCTGGGCGACCGGCCAGGAGCCACCGCCCACCCTGTACGACCTGGACGCCGATCTCCCGGCCCTGCCGTTCGACCGGCTGCGGATCGCCTCGGCGGCCGACCCGATCACGGCCCAGCTGCTCGCCGCCGCCGAGACGATGCCGGCCGGCGACGACCGGCTGCGCGGACTGGTCCGGCGCTTCACCGCCGAGCTGGCCCGGCTGCGTTCGGCCGCGCTCGGCCTCCGCCCGGCGGACCTGGCCATCGGCGGCGACCCGGCGGCGCTCGACCTGACCGCCCGCTACACCACGGTGCTGACCGCAGCCACCTGCCTGAACCTCTGGCTGGCCGAGCAGCGCCACCCGGGAACCTTCCTGGCCGATCCGGCCTGGGTGACGGCGGCCCTGCTGCGGCTGGCCGACGAGCTGGACGGCACGTCCCGGTCGCTGCCGGCCGCGCTGGCCGGCCCGATCCACGCGGAGCTCGCCCGCCGGTACGCCGCCGGCCGGGCCTTCGACCTGTCCGACAGCGTGCTGCCCGACCTTCCAAGGAGCCGGAATTGACCATCTTGCCGAACCACCGGGCCGCCGGACAGCTCCGTCCGTGGCTGCGGGACCGCGTCGCCGACTTCACCAACCGGGATCCGGCCACCATCGACACCGCCACGCCCCTGGCCGACCTGGGCCTCGACTCGGTGTACGCGCTCGCGCTCTGCGGTGAGATCGAGGACCACCTCGGGATGCCCCTGGAACCGACGATCGTGTGGGACCACCCGAGCATCGACGCGCTCACCGAGTACCTGTCCGGCCTGCCGCTGGACGCCGGGACGTGACCGCCCTCGAAGCGGTCTCCGCCTACCTGCCGCCGGAACGGGTGCCGATCGATTCGCTGGCCGGAGAGCTTGGGCTGACCGACACCCAGGTCCGGATGTTCCGCCGGTACTACGGGCTGGCCGAGGTGCTGCGGGAACCGACGGGCACGATCACCGACCTGATGCTCAACGCCGCGGCGAAACTGTCCGAGCTGCGCGGCCGTGAGTCCCAGGTCCGGTACGTGGTGCAGGCCCGGACCCTGCAGGCGATCGCGCCGTACCCCGAGGATCCGCTGCACGACGTGGTGCGGGCCCTCGGTCTGCGGCACGCGCGGGCCTTCGCGGTCACCCAGCACGCCTGCGCCTCCGGGCTGCTGGCCGTCGAGATGGCCGGCCGGCTGCTCGCCGAGGACGGCGAGTCCGGCGCGCTGGCCCTGGTCTTCGTCGGTGAGAAGGCGTTCACCCCGTCGGCCCGGATGATCCCGGGCACGGCGCTGATGGGGGAGGGCTGCGCCGCCGTCCTGGTCGGCACGGGCCGGCGCGACCGGCTGCTGTCGTACGCCTCGGCCACGCACGGCGAGTTCAACGCCGGGCTGTCCCTGACCGCGGCGATGTCCCTGGAGTTCCAGCAACGCTATCCGGACGCGCTCGCCGAGGTGATCCTCGCGGCGGTGGCGCGCGCCGGGATCACCGTCGCCGACCTCGACGTGGTGTTGCCGCACAACGTGAACCGGGTGTCCTGGGTGCGGGTGGCGCGCAAGGTCGGGATCCCGGTGGAGCGCCTGTTCCTGGACAACATGCCGGTCACCGGCCACTGCTTCTGCGCCGATTCCTTCCTCAACTACGTCGCGGCCCGTGAGCTGGGCCGGCTTCGGCCCGGCGACCGCTACCTGATGGCCGCGGTCGGGCTGGGGTCGACCTTCGCCGCCGCGGTGTTCGAGCACTGATAGGACGCTATGACGACGACACGGGAACCCTTCGTCAGACGGCTGCGGACGGCGTTGCTGGGCACCGACCGGACCCCTCTGGTGTTCCTCGGCAACTTCGAGGTCGAGCAGCGGTGGGGCGGTGACGAGCCGGGTCTGCCGCGCGTCGCGCTGACCGCGGGCGACGCGATGGTGAACCGGATGGACGAGTTCGCCCTGCTGCTGGCCGGCCCGGACGACTACGTGGTGCTCAAGGACCGGCCGGACCCGGAGCACCTGGCCCATCTGGAGACGCTCGGGACGGCCCTGCCGCATGTGCTGACCACCGACCGCCAGGATCCGCACCGCACGGTGACCCAGGACGCGCTGGACAGTCCGGCCCTGCTGGCCCGGTTGTCCGCCCTGGCGGGGGCGGCCGCGATCGTCCCGCACGGGGTCTCCGCCGACGAGGAGGCGCTCGCCGCGCTGACCGGTGTCGCGCTGGCCGGGGCGCCGGCGGCCGTCTGCAAGGCCGTCAACGGGAAGATCTACAGCCGGCGGATCGCCACCGAGCTGGGGCTGCGTCAGTCCGCGGGCTGGATCTGCGAGACCGTCGAGGAGCTGGACGAGGCGGTCGAACACGCCCGCGCGCTGCTCGCTGCGGGGCGGCCGGTGGTGCTCAAGGACTCGTACGGGGTGTCCGGCAAGGGCCTGCTGCTGATCCGGGACGCGGCGCGCCTGGACCAGATCCACCGGACGCTGCGCCGCCGGGCCGACCGTTCCGGCGATCGGCGGCTGGCGCTGCTGGTGGAGGAGTGGGTCGCCAAGACCGTCGACCTCAACTACCAGTTCACCGTGTTCCGCGACGGCGGGGTGCACTTCGACTTCGTCAAGGAGGCGGTCACCGCCAACGGCGTACACAAGGGTCACCGGATGCCGGCCGGGCTGACCGCGCGGCAGGTCGCGGTCGTGACGCACAGCGCCGCGGTGCTCGGCGCCCGGCTGGCCCGCGACGGCTACCACGGCGTGGTCGGGGTGGACGCGATGCTCGACCCGGAGGGCGGCGTCTACCCGGTCGTGGAGATCAACGCACGGCACAACATGTCGACCTACCAGGTCGGCCTCCAGGAGCACCTGGTGCCGGCGGGCTGGTACGCGCTGGCCCGGCAGTACCCGCTGCGCCTGGCGCGGCCGCTGCGCTTCGGTGAGGTCCGCGACGGGCTGGGGCCGTGGCTGCTGAGCGCCGCCGGTGCGGCCGGGATGGTGGTGCAGAACTTCTCGACGGTGAACGCCCTGGTACGGGAGGGCGGGGGAGCTGCGGACGGCCGGCTGTACGGCCTGCTGACCGCGCCGACGGCGGACGAGCTGACGGCGATGGACGCCGAGATCGCGGGCCGCCTGGCGGCCGTGGCGGAAGGAACACGACGGTGACCGGAGAAGTGACGATCCAGGGCGTGGCCATGTCCGAACTGGCCGAGCGGTTCGGCACGCCCCTCTACGTGTACGACGGGGACAGCCTGCGCGGGCAGTACCTGGGGCTGCGTGAGCGGCTGCATCCGGCGATGGAGATCTTCTACTCGCTGAAGGCCAACCCGAACATGGCCGTCTGCGCGCTGCTCGGCGCGCAGGGCGCCCGGGCGGAGGTGTCGTCGATGGTGGAGCTGCGTACCGCGCTCGCCGCCGGGGTGGTCCCGCGCGACATCATCTTCCTCGGCCCCGGCAAGAGCCGCGGCGAACTCGAGGCGTGCCTGTCCGAGGGCGTCTTCGCGCTGGTCTGCGAGTCGTTCGGGGAACTGGCGACGATCGACGAGCTGGCCCGGGAGCGGGGCGTCATCGCACCGGTGATGCTTCGGGTCAACCCGAGCTTCGCGGTCAAGGGCTCCGGCCTCACGATGGGCGGCAAACCGCGCCAGTTCGGGATCGACGAGCAGCAGCTCTTCGACGAGGCCGACCTGGTCAAGAACCATCCCGGGGTGCGCGTCATCGGCGTGCACGCCTACCTGGGCACCCGCATCCTCGATCCCGGGGTGGTCGCCGAGAACGCCCGCCGGATCATCGACCTGGCCGAGCGGCTCGCCGAGCGGCTGGACTTCGTCCTGGAGGCCGTCGACGTGGGCGGTGGCCTCGGGGTGGCCTACTTCCCCGGCGAGCCGGACCTCGACCCGGCCGCGGTCGCCGGCCTGCTCAACCCGGTGGTCGAGGCGTTCCACGCCGCGCACCCCGGGGCCCGGCTCCTGCTGGAACTCGGCCGGTACCTGACCGCGCCCTGCGGCACCTACGTCACCCGGGTGCGGTACGTGAAGAGTTCGATGGGGGAGCGCTTCGCGGTCACCGACGGCGGCACGAACCACCACATGGCGGCCGTCGGCATCGGCTCCTACGTCAAGCGCAACTTCCCGATGCGGCTGCTCAACCGGGCCGGCACGGACGCCGGCCCGTGGAACGTCACCGGCCCGCTGTGCACGCCGAACGACACCGTCGGCCGCAACGTGGAACTGCCCGAGCTGCGGCCGGGCGACCTGGTCGGCGTGCTGCGCTCCGGCGCGTACGGCCCGAGCGCCTCACCGGTGCTCTTCCTCAGCCACGGCCACCCGGCCGAGGTGCTGGTGGACGGCGGCCGGGCCCGCCTGGTCCGCCGCCGCGACACCGTCGAAGACCTGCTCGGCCCGCAGATCCTCGACTGACAACCCATCCCGACCGGCACACAGGAGGCCCGCCATGACCATGGCTTCGGAAGCCACCGTCGACCGCGCCGCGGTCGTCGACCACATGATCGACGCCGTCGTCGCGGTGCTGAACCGCGACTCGGTCCAGGTGACCGAGCAGACCCGGCTGATGGACGAGCTCGGGCTGGACTCGACGAACGTCCTCGAACTGCTCATGCACATCGAGGACCGGCTGAACGTGGTGATCGACTCGGACACGCTGGAGCAGCACCACTTCGAGTCGGTCGGCACGCTCGCCGACTACGTCATCGAGCAGGGCCTGGCCTGACGCCGATGTTCCTGTCCATCGCCCCGGCCCCGTCGGTCCGTACCGGCCGGCTCCGGCCGACTCAGGTGATCGCCCGCCGGTTCGACCCCGATCCGGAGCCGTACCGGGGCGATCCGTTGCTCGAGGAGTACCTGTCGGACATGACCGAGCTGTACGGTCGTCGCTTCGACCGGGACCGGCACGCGGCGGCCGCCCGGAACTCGTTCACCGGGATGGCGGACCGCCTGGTGCGCGATCTCGACCTCGCGGCGCCGGTGGATCTGATCGCCATCGCGCACTCCACCCCGGACGGCGACCCGCGCCGGGTCACCGCCTGCTACCTCAACGAGCTGGTGCAGGGCGATCCGCTCGCCTTCGCGGTGTCCGACCAGGGACCGGCGGCGGCGTTCACCGCCCTGCGGCTGCTCGGGACCTACTCCGGCGACTTCCCCGGCTGCCGGGCGTTGCTGCTGATCCTGGAACAGACGACGATCCCGTACGAGGTGGTCGGGCCCCGGTATCCGGTTCCCGGCCACGACGTCGGGGTGGCGGTGCTGCTCGAACCGGCCGGCACGGACGGGACATCAGTGCACCAGCGACCGGACGTGTCACCGGCGGCAGCCGGGACGCTGCTCGACGAGCTGGTGCCGGCGGACGCCGTCCTGATCACCGGTCCCGGCCTGACCGGCGGCGATCAGGCCGTTCCGGCGCCGGGGTCGGGTGCTGCGGGTGTCTGGGCCGAGCTTGCCCGGCAACGGGCGGGCACCGCCGGGCCGATCGCGGTGGCGGACCACGACCCGATCTCGGGCACCCTGTGCGTGGCGGTCTTCGCCGGCTCGGGCCCGGAGGTGCGGTCGTGATCGCCGAGGAGGCCCGCCGCAGCGCCCGGACCGGCGGGCTCACCGCCACGCTCACCGCGATGCACGCCGCGCTGGCGGACCGGGCCCTGCCGTGCGGCCCGACCGGGTGCTGCGTGCTGCCCGAGCCGGCGCTGCACGACGCCGGCCGGGTCTGGACCGGGGACACCGTCGCCGCCCTGGACCCGGCCGCCGTGGAGCGGCTCGGCACTGTCGAGACACCGGACGGCCGGCTGGCGGCCGTCCGCTACCGGGGCGCACCCGGCCCGGTCGGCGCGCCGGCACCCTGGCCGGACTGGATGGCCGCGCTGGCCGGGCTCCGGCTCGGACTCTCCGAGGCCCTGCTCGATGTCACAGTCGCCCACCTCGGTGACCGCCGCGTCGGCGACACCCCGCTGCTGCTGCAACAGATGATCAAGGGTGCGCTGGCGGACGCCGTCACCGAGCAGATCGAGATCAAGGTCCGGCTCACCGGTACGCCGCCCCCGGCCGGATCCCTGGCCTGGCTGCACCGGCAGATCACCGTTGCCGACCGGATGCTGCTGCGCCTGCTCGGAGCCAGCGGGTTCACCGCGGACGGGCCGGGCGCTGTGGTCGACGCGTCGGAGTTGCTGGCCGATGCCTGGATCGGTGGACAGGAGTGGACGCCGTGATCGAACTGGACGACCGGCTCACCGCCGCCCGGGCGCACGCCCGGGACTGGGCGCGCGACCTGCGCTCGACGGCCCTGGAGCTGGACCGTGACCCGGACACCGTGTACCGGTGCCTGGACAACCCGGCCGTACGGCACCTGTCCACCATGCTCATCCCGGCGCCGTGGCTGCCGGACCGGACGCTCATCGGCGGGTACCGGTTCGACGGCATGACGGCGATGGAACGGGTGGTGTTCGCCGAGGAGATCGCCGCCGGGGACGCCGGCATGATGCTCGCGTCCCCCGGTGCCTCGCTGTCCGGGGTGCTCGTCGACCTGCTCGCCGACCGGGATCAGAAGGAATGGTTCTACGGCCGGCTGCTGGCCGCGCCGACGTGGACCTTCTTCGCGCTGACCGAGCCCGACCACGGCTCGGACGCGGGGGCGATGGGCACGAGACTGGACCCCGACGGCGAGGGCGGCCTGCTGCTGCGAGGCGCCAAGCGCTACATCGGCAACGGCGCCCGGGCCCAGGTCGGCGTCGTCTTCGCCCGCGACCGGCCCGGTCCGCTCGGCGCCACCGCGGTGCTCGTCGAGACCGGCGCGCCCGGCTTCAAGGCCGAGCCGATCCCGACGATCGGCCTGCGCGGCGCCCAGCTCAGCGCGATCACCCTGGACGGCGTGCCGGTCCCGGAGGACCGGGTGCTCGGCCGCCACCTCAGCCCCACCCGGCGCGGCGTGTGGAGCGGCGTGCAGATGTTCAACCGTCTCCGGCCGGGCGTGGCGGCGATCGCGCTGGGCATCGCCCGGTCCGCGCACGACTACGTCATCGAGCAGCGCGGTTCGCTGTCCAAGGCCGAGCGGCTGCGCTGGGAACGGACCGGCCGGCGGATCGACGGCGTACGGCAGCTCATCTGGCAGGCCGCCTCGATCGTGGACGCCCAGCCCGCCAACGGACACCTGGCCTCGGCGGCGAAGGCCCGGGCGGCCCGGCTGGCCGAGGAGGTGACGCTGGAGGCGCTGGAGTACTTCGGCCCCGGCGCACGGCTCACGCAGCCGATGCTGGACAAGCTGATCCGCGACGCCCGGGGCGTCGAATTCATGGAAGGCACCGGCAACATCCAGCGACTCAACACCTTCCAGGGCCTCGTCCAGGGCAAACTCGACCGTGACTGAGCCGGGCGGCGTCGACGTCTGGACCGTCCACCTGGACCGCGACGTCGACGCCGCCCGCTGGCTCGGCGCGGCCGAACTGCGGCGCGCCGCGGACATCGGCGATCCGGACGGGCGCCGTCGCTTCGTCGTGGCGCACGCCGCCCTGAACGGGATCCTCGCCGGGCGGCTTGACCTGCGGCCCACCGCGCTGCCGCTGCGCCGCGAGCCGCTCGGGCGGCCGTACCTGCCGGGCGGTTCGCTGCATTTCAGCCTCGCGCACGCCGGGGAACGGGCGGTGATCGCGCTCGCCGGCCGGGAGGTCGGCGTGGACCTGGACCACCCCCGGCCCGGGCTGGATCCGCAGCGGATGGCCGCGCGCTTCTTCACCCCCGCGGAGGCCGCGCTGGTGGCGGCCGCCGGTGCCGGCGCCTACGCCGCTTACCTGCGGTTGTGGACCCGGAAGGAGGCGTGCGTCAAGGCCGCCGGTGCGCGCCTGGCGCTCGGGCTGCGGCTGCCGGTCCCCGGCGCGGCGAGCGGTGCGGTGATCCGTGATCCGTCCGGCCGGCTGCCCGGCGCCTACTTCCTGCGGGACCTGCCCGACCACGGCGCCTTCCGCGGTGCCGTGGCGCTGGCCGGAGCGGATCCCGCGGTCTGCCACCACCACGAGTTCCAGGGCGATCTGAGGCGGGGACCGTGACGAACGACGACGGGGGAGCCGGACTCCGGCTCCCCCGTCACCCGTCGGTCAGCGTTCGACCTCGCCGCGGATGAAGCGCTCGACGGCGTCCCGGGCGGCGGCGTCGTCGTACTGCTCGGGCGGCGACTTCATGAAGTACGAGGAAGCGGAGAGGATGGGTCCGCCGATCCCCCGGTCCATGGCGATCCGGGTCGCCCGGACCGCGTCGATGATCACGCCGGCCGAGTTGGGCGAGTCCCAGAGTTCGAGCTTGTACTCCAGTTGCAGCGGCACGTCGCCGAACGCCCGCCCCTCCAGGCGGACCAGGGCGTACTTGCGGTCCTCCAGGAACGGCACGTAGTCGCTGGGGCCGATGTGCACGTCGCCGGCGGCCATCTCGTGGGGCACCTGCGAGGTGACGGCGCGGGTCTTGGACAGCTTCTTCGACGCCAGCCGGCGACGCTCCAGCATGTTCATGAAGTCCATGTTGCCGCCGAAGTTCAGCTGGTAGGTGCGCTCCAGCCGGACCCCGCGGTCCTCGAAGAGCTTCGCCAGCACCCGGTGGGTGATGGTGGCGCCCACCTGCGACTTGATGTCGTCGCCGATGATCGGCACGCCGGCCTCGGTGAACCGGGCCGCCCACACCGGGTCCGAGGCGATGAACACCGGCAGCGCGTTGACGAACCCCACGCCCGCCTCCAGCGCGCAGCGGGCGTAGAACCGGTCGGCCTCCTCCGAGCCCACCGGCAGGTACGACACGAGGACGTCGGCGCCGGAGTCGCGCAGTGCGCGAACCACGTCGACGGCCTGCTCGTCGGACTCCTCGATCATCTCCCGGTAGTACTCGCCGAGACCGTCGAGTGTCGGGCCACGCCGCACGACGACCCCGGACGGGGGCACGTCGCAGATCTTGATGGTGTTGTTGCCACTCGCGACGATGGCCTCGGACAGGTCCCGGCCCACCTTCTTCGCGTCCACGTCGAAAGCCGCGACGAACTCGATGTCGCCGACGTGGTAGTCGCCGAAGGCGACGTGCATGAGGCCGGGAACGGTGTCGGTCGTCCTCGCGTCCCGGTAGTACTCGACGCCTTGCACCAGCGACGCGGCACAGTTGCCGACCCCGGCTATGGCGACGCGGACTGCGCCCACGTGGTGCCTCCTTCTCTCTGCGACAGAACTCGATTCAACCGACCCGCTCGTCCCGGTCTCCACCTCGATGTCCTGAACAGGACATCGACGGCGGTCCGAGCGCGCGCGTACGCCCCGGACGGCCGCCGGGGCCGCATACTGGGGACCGTCGCGCGTTGAGGAGCCGATCGTGCCGTTGTCCATGCCTCTTCCGGCCGCCGTCCGGACGCGGGCACGACCCGCGCGGCTGCCCCGAAACGCCACGCTCTGGCTGGACGGGCTGATCGCGGTGGCCGTGTTCGTCGGCACCGCCCTGCCGGTGACGTTCTCCGAGGACGGCAAGGTCTGGCACATCCTGGTGGCCGCCGGCGCGTCGCTACCGCTGATCTGGCGCCGGCGGGCCCCGCTGCTCACCACGGTGACTGTGGGCCTGGCGATCAGCGTCCTCGGGCTCTCACACCAGATGCCGCCGCTGCCGTTCGGGCCGCTCGTCGCGACGTACACGTTCGCGTCGCTGAGCCCGTCCCCCTGGCGGCAGGTCGCGATCGGGGTGCAGGCCGTGGGGGTGGTCGTCTCACTCGTGGTCCCGGGCGAGAACGCCGCCACCTTCGGGTACGTCGGGATGGCGTACGTGGCGGCGTACAGCATGGGGATCGCCTCCCGCGGCCGCGGCGACCGGATCGCGGTGCTCGAGGAACGCGCTGCCCGCCAGGAGGAGGAACGGGCCGCCGCCGCCGCGCGCGACCGCAACCGAATCGCCCGCGAGGTGCACGACATCGTGGCGCACACCGTCGCGATCATGGTGGTCCAGGCGGAGGCCGGGCCGGTGGTGGCCCGCACCGACCCGGCCCGGGCCGAGAAGACCTTCGAGGTGATCGCCGAGAGCGGCCGGTCCGCCATCGCCCAGCTCCGGCGATCGCTGGCCGCGCTGCGCTCGGCGGAGGGCGAGGAGCCGCCGGCTCCGGTCCCGGGGGTGGGTGACGTACCGCGACTGCTCGGCGAGGCGCGCCGCGGCGGCCTGGAGGCGGCACTGCGCTGGCGCGGCCAGCAGCGGCCCCTGCCCGCCGATGTGGACGCCACTGTCTTCCGCGTGGTGCAGGAGGCGCTCACGAACACCATCCGGCACGCGCGGGCGTCGATGGTGGACGTGCTGATCGAGTTCAACCCGCTCGAAATCCGGGTCACGGTCACCGACGACGGCATCGGTGCGGTGGATGTCGGCGGCGGATACGGAATGATGGGCATGCGGGAGCGGGTCACCGCCTGCGGTGGTGAGCTGTGCGTCGGAGCGGGTCCCGACGGCGGCGGCTTCACTGTGCGCGCCGTCCTGCCCACTGAATGAGCTGCTACGAATCGAGGGGTGGCGCCCCATGGTGCGCATCGTGGTCGTCGACGACCAGGATCTGGTCCGAGGTGGCTTCGCCATGATCCTCGACGCGGAGCCGGACCTGACCGTGGTGGGCGAGGCGGCGGACGGCCTGGAGGCCCTGCGGGTGGTGGCCGAGAAGAAGCCGGACGTGGTGGTCATGGACATCCGGATGGAGGGCCCGATCGACGGCATCGAGGCCACCCGCCGGATCTGCGCCACCACCGACGCGCGGGTGCTCATCCTCACCACGTTCGACGTCGACGAGCACGTGCACGACGCGCTGCGGGCCGGCGCGAACGGTTTCCTGCTCAAGACCATGCGCCGGGCCGAGCTGGTCGAAGCGGTACGGGTCATCGCCAAGGGCGAGGCGCTGCTCGCCCCGACGGTGACCCGGCGGGTGATCGCCGACCTGCTGCGACGGCCCCAGGGCGCGATCCGCCCGCCGGCCCGGCTGGACGAGCTGACCGGGCGGGAGCGGGAGATCCTGTGCCTGGTCGCTCGTGGGCTCTCCAACGCCGAGATCGCCGCCCGGCTGACGGTGAGCGACCACACCGTCAAGACCCATGTCAGCAACGTGCTGGCCAAGCTGGGCCTGCGGGACCGGGTGCAGGCGGTGGTCTTCTCCTACGAGGCCGGACTGATCAGTCCCGGTGAGGATCTCGACTGAGCGCTCTCCCTCGCTCGGGTGAGACCGGATTTGGCTCTCGGCGGCGATCTGCCGGAGGGCCCGCTTCATCAGGATGAGATCACATCGGTCTTTCCGTCCTGAGGAGCTGTGTGATGATCCGTGCCGTTACGCGTTTCGCTCGCCGGCGCCCTGCCGTCGTGCTCGTCATCTGGCTGGTGATCGCAGCGGCCGGCTTCACTGTCGGAAACGGCGTCTTCGCCCGGATGACGACAAGCGTCGGCGCCATCGCCGGTAGCGAGTCGCAGCAGGGCGCGCAGGCGCTCGGTGACGCCGAGCTCGCGCCACCGGTGATCAACGCGGTCATCTCCGGCGGCTCGGTCACCGACCCGGCCTTCCGTACGAAGGTCTCCGCCGCGCTCACCGAGCTGCGCGCCGTCGACGGCGTGCTGGCGGTGACCGACCCGTTCGGTACCCAGGCCCCGGTCGCCACCGACGGCGCGGCGGTCCTGGTGAACGTGGAGCTGGCGCACCAGGGCGACCTGCTGGCCGACAAGGTACGGACGCAGCTGACCGGGATCGACGGTACGACGGCTGTGGTCTCCGGCGGCCCGCTCACCGACCGCGAGTTCAACGACCAGGCCACCTCGGACACCAGGCGGGCCGAGATCGTCTCCGCGCCGTTGCTGCTGCTCCTGTTGCTGCTGGTCTTCATGTCGCTGATCGCCGCCGGGCTGCCGCTGCTGATCGCCCTCGTCGGTGTCGGCGGAACCTTCACCACGCTGCTGGTGATGAGCTTCTTCACCGATGTGTCGATCTATTCGATCCAGGTCACCACGATGCTCGCCATCGGTCTCGGCGTCGACTACGCGCTGCTCATGGTCAGCCGGTTCCGGGAGGAGCGGGCGCTGACCGAGGACGCGGAGGAGGCGCTCGTGCGGGCCTCCGAACGCGCCGGCCGGACCATCGTCTTCTCCGGCCTGACCATCGCGGTCAGCCTGGCCAGCCTGGTGGTCTTCGCCGATCCGTTCCTGCGGTCCATCGGCGTGGCCGGCGCCGCCGTGGTGCTGATCGACATGCTCGCCGCGATCACCCTGCTGCCCGCGCTGCTCCAGCTGCTGCGTAACCGGATCAAGCCGGTCCGGGCCCGGAAGGAGCGCGGCCGGTCGTTCGCCGCGGTCGCCCGTGGGGTGCAGAAGATGCCGGTGCTCACCCTGCTGGTGGTGCTCGTCGGCCTGCTCATGGCCGGGCTGTCCGCGACCAACCTGCGGCTGGACACCAGCAACCCGAAGTCGCTGCCGGCCGACAGTGCCACCCGCCAGCTCACCGAGGCGTTGCGCGAGCACTTCCCGGCACTCGCCGGCCCGAGCGCGATCACGATCGTCGCCCGGACCTCGGCCGACGACCCCGACCTGGCCGATTTCCGGCAGCGGGTCGCCGCGGTGCCCGGCGTCTCGGTGGTGAACCCGGGGCGCAGCGGCGGCGGGCTGGCCGTGCTGCAGGCCACCCCGGAGAACCCGACGAGCGACCCGGACACCGCCCGGGCGGTACGCGACATCCGTGACCTGGACGCACCCTTCACGGTGCAGGTCACCGGCGACGCGGCCCGTCTGGTCGACTACCAGCAGGAGCTGCGCGACCGCCTCCCGATCGCCGGCGGCATCGTCCTGCTGGCGACGTTCGTCCTGCTGCTGGCGTTCACCCGGTCGGTGCTGATCCCGCTGAAGGCCGTGCTCACCAACCTGCTCAGCCTGTTCGCCGCACTCGGTGTGGTGGTCTGGGTGTTCCAGGAGGGGCACCTGGTCGGCCTGCTCGGCGGTGAGCGGCTCGACGGCATCGACCTGACCGTGCCGGTGGTCGTTGCGGCGATCGCGTTCGGGCTCTCCACCGACTACGAGGTCTTCGTCCTGTCCCGGATCCGTGAGCGCCGTTTCGCCGGCGCGGCCCCGGACCAGGCGGTGCGGGAGGGCCTGCAGCGAAGCGGTGGCATCGTGACCGCTGCGGCCCTGCTCCTCGCGGTCACCTTCGCCGGCTTCATGACCGGGGGCTTCGCGCCGATCAAGGAGGTCGGCCTGGGTCTGGTGCTGGCCGTCCTGATCGACGCGGTGATCGTCCGGATGCTGCTGGTCCCGGCGACGATGGCGATTCTCGGAAGCGCCGCGTGGTGGGCGCCTCGCTTCCTGGGTGGCCGGCCGCCGGTCCCCTCCGCTCCGGACGCCGTCGACGCGCAGCCGGAGCTGACGGCCACCGCCCAGGGCTGAGAGACCGGGGCGGGGCAGACCCCCGCTGCCCCGCCCCGGTCGATCGGATCGTTCAGTGCGGGACCACCACGCCGCGCAGGCCGGCGGCCTCGCCCACCTCGGAGAGGAGCAGATCGGTGTCGAGCAGTCGCACCAGCAGCCGGTCCACTCCGGCCAGGACCGCACGGATGAGGTCGGGGGGCAGCAGGGTGGTGTCCGCGAGCAGCGTCCAGCGCAGGTGCCCCGGGGTGTCGAGCACGTCGCCGACCTCCATGAAGAACGAGGCGCCGGCCGGCCGGCGCTCGGTCCACCGGAAGCGCGGCTCGGCCAGGACCCGCCGCACCACGTCACTGTCGATCGGCGCGGTGACGGGCGGCGTCTCCGGTGCGCCGCGCATGTCGTTGAAGAAGCATCTGATCTCCGGCTCGGCGCCGCGTTCCCGGCTCACCTCGGCCAGCGCCGCCCACCCGTCCACCGGATCGAAGCGGCCGTGCCGGAAGGCCCGCACGGCAGTGCCCCAACAGTGCCGGACCAGGTCGGAGAAGGCCGGCCCGGTCAGGTCGACGACGGCCGGCATGTGCTGCGTCAGCGTGCCGATCGAGGCCCGCTGTGCGGCGGTGGTGCGGTTGCCGACGACCAGCAGCAATCCGCACCTGTCGGTCTCGGCGACCACGCCCAGCAGGGCTGCGGTCACCGCGAGCGCGACGGTGGCGGTGCTGGTGCGGTACCGGTCGGCGAGCATCCCCAGCACCGGCGCCGAGATCGGCGAGTCCAGGACACCGCGCCAGAACCGGGGTTCGGCCGGCGCCACCGGCCGGAGCGCGGCGAAGTTGTCGAGCGGGACCGCGTTCAGTTGCCGGCGCAGGTGGGCCACGGCGGCGGCGCTGACCGTACGGCCCCGGGGGGAACGCTCGAAGGCGGCGAGGTCGGCGGGATGAACCAGTTCCGGAGTCGCCGGATCGGGGCGCCCCGCCGCCCGGCAGGCCAGCATCTCGGCCAGCACCCGTGCCGCCAGGCGGCTGCTCTGCAGATCGGCGGCCAGGTGAGCGATGCAGAGCACCAGAGCCCGGGGCACGCCCCGGTGCACGCAGACCAGGACGCGCATCGGCAGGTCCCGATCGTGGTCGAACGGTGTCGCCTGGAGTTGCTCGTCCAGTTCCCGGGCGGTCGCCGTGAACCGCTCGGCCGGACCGTCGCCGGAGAAGACCCCGACCGGGATGCTGCCGCTGTCCAGCACCTCCTGGACCAGCCGGCCGTCCCGCCGCGGGAACCGCGTACGCAGTGCCTCGAACCGGCCGGTCAGCGCGCCCACAGCGGCGCACACCATCGCCAGGTCCACGCCGTCGGGGATCAGCACGGGCACCGTGACGTTGTAGGCGGTGCCCGGCGGCATCCGCCGGATGTCGCGTTCCACGAGCACCTGACCCCACGTCAGGTGCTCGACGACCGCCCGCGAACCGGTGAAGCGGGCCGGCTGCCAGCGCACGTCGGCGGTCAGGCCGGACACGATGCGTATCCGTCCAGCGTGCGGACCGCCGCGTCCCGGCGGTTCTCCAGGTACCGCTCGTTCCATCGGCCCGGTCCGGCGTCGGACGCGTGCGGGCCGAGGAACCGGGCGGTGACCGAGGCGCGGAAGGCGGCCCAGGTGGCCGCCGAGCTGACCAGCCGGCTGGCGGCCGGTACGGTCCGCGCCGGCCCCGGCGGCAGGCCGCTGCCGGCGCACACGGCGTCGGCCCAGCTCTCCTGCTCGTCGAGGGCCGCCAGGACGGCGTCGAACGGCAGGCCACGCAGCTCGGTGACGGCCACCGCGCGGCTGCGGAAGCCGGTCGCCGACACCGGGCCGAACCGCTCGATGGCGATCGCCACCGGCAGCATCGCGCGCGGCGCGAACCACTCGCAGCCGAGCACCGTCAGCGTGGGCAGGTCGCCGGCGTCGGGGTCGTCCGCGGCGACGATCCGCCACTCCGCGAAGGGCAACGCGACGCCCGCGTCCCCGAAGGTGTCGGCGTCGGCGCCGCAGTCCGGGCAGGTCATGATCCGGACCGCCATCGGGGGTGCGGGCGGGCGGATCACCCCCGGCGGCTGATCGGCCGGAACGAGGAAGTGGGCTGCCACCTCGCGTAGCGCCATCCGTTCGACCACGGTGCCCAGGGCCGGGTCAGGAGTCGTGGCAAGCGTGGTCATGTCGGATGTCCTCTCCACTGGCGTCGGCCGGCACGCCGGCCGTGACGAAGGTGTCAGGGCTCCGGCGGTGCAGGCCGAGAGCGACAGCGGCCACGCCGAGGTCGATGAGCGCGGCCCGGCCGGCGGCGCCGAGGGCCGTGCCGTCCGGGGCGGTCAGGCCGGAGTCCACCCAGGTCGACACGGCCGAACGGATCCGGGCGGGGTGGGCGGGGCCGAGTGGGACGGGCAGGTCACGGCGGACCGCGGCGGCCTCCAGCCCGAGCAGGTATCCGGCGGCCCAGATCTCCAGGGCGGCCCGCGCCTGCGGTCGCGGCCCGGGCCGGCTGTCCAGGTACGCGGCCAGCGCGGTCGTCACCTCCTCCGCGCCGACCCCGAGCAGGTCGCACCAGTCCGCCCAGTACCAGCAGAACTCGTTGCCGCCGGGCTCACCGGTGTGCGGCCGCAGCAGCCGGATCAGGCAGCGCGAGTCCTTGACCTGCACGACGTACTCGTCGTGGGACCGGTAGCGGGACCGCGACGCCAGGGTCGCGTCGATCCGGGGGTCGAGTTCCCAGTGCGTGTCGGACGGCACCGGCGGCGCCCACACGGTGGCATGGTGCCGGCCGCCGTGCCCGGCGATCAGGGTCGGCAGCCCGCGGTTGTCGACCAGGTGCGGCACCGTCGCCAGCATCGGCACCTCGCGTTCCCGGCAGTATCGGGCGATCATCTGGTCGTCGTCGGTGACCTCGTCGGGGATCGGCGCCAGGTAGGCGGCCAGGTCCGCGGCCACGTCGGCCGGCAGCAGGAACGCCAGCGCCGGTATCCACTCCATCGGGGACAGCGCTGCCCACGGCGATCCGGCGACCGCGGCCAGCCGGCACAGGAAGCTGTTCTGCGGGCTGCTCCAGTCGGTGTAGAGGGCGATGCCGTGTGCCGGGCGGCGCGCGATGGCGGCCAGCACGTGCGCGGCGAAGTCGTCGCAGACCCGGGCGTCGTCCTGCAGGACCAGGTGGTGCGTGGCGCCCTCGGCGATCGAGGCCCAGGCGACCTTCGCGGTCCGCAACGGGCTGCGCGCGGCGTCGGGGTCCGGGTCGTGCACGATGCGTGCCTCCAGCGGGCGGCACGCATCGACGAGCACGTCCAGGGCGACGTCGCGAGCCGGATGGTGCATGATCGTGACGCTCAGGCGAACGTCCCGCGCCCGCCATTCGGGGCGGTTCACCGGGCGTCCGCCCGGCTGGTCCGGCGGACGTGCCGCCACGTGAGGAGCGGGACGAGCAGCATGCCGCAGGCGTTGAGCACCGCGATCGTCCAGTAGAGGGCCGACGGATCCTGCTGGGTCCGGGCCAGCGCGCTGCCGACGACGACCATGCCCCCGAAGTAGGGCACGTTCAGCAGCAGCGCGATCAGGCCCCCGCCGACCTGTTCGAGAAGGAGCAGCGTCATCACGTTCAGGCCCAGACCGAGGTAGGTCAGGCCGACGATCCCCAGGAACCGTGCGGTCTCCGACGCGACGGTCGGGTCACCAGCCAGCAGCGCGGCCAGGGGCTCCCGGCCCAACCAGATCGCGGCCGCGAGCACCGCGTACACCGCGGCGGTCAGGCGCAGTCCGGCCCCGAACACCGCCGGCCCTTCGCCGGGCCGCCCCGCGCCCCGCATCTGGTTGAGCACGATCGCGGTCGCCGAACCGAGCGCCGAGGCTGGCACGATGAGCAGGTTCTGCAGCGCGCCGGCCGCCGAGTACCCGGACACCACGTCCGGCCCGAACGGGCTGAGCGCCCACAGCAGGCCCGCGTTCGCCACGGCCATCACCACGAACGACGCGGTGACCGGCAGTCCGGTGCCGGTCAGTCGCCCGATCGCCTCCGGCCGCCAGGTCAGCGGCCCGCTCGCCGTCCAGAGTCCGCAGCGGTACACCTGCACCATGCCGACGGTCAGCGCGGCCACGCCGCCGATCGCGATCGCGACCGGAAGCGCGTACACGCCGAGGTCGGTGCCGAAGCCCAGGACCGCGACGCCGCCCACCTCCAGGACCGCGCCGGTCAGCACCACGGCCGCCGCGGAGCCCGGCCGGCCGTAGCCGCGCAGGCTCGACGAGAGCAGCACGGTCGGGAAGAAGATCAGGTTGGCCAGGCAGGCCCAGCGGGTGAAGGCGACGAATTCCCCCACCGACGCGTCCGGGACGTTCAGCAGCGCCGCCAGCCAGGGCGCCGCCAGGATCAGTACGAGGCTGACGGTGCCCCAGACGGCCACGCCGACGCGGGCCATGCTGGCGGCGACCGGGAGGACGTCCCTGGCCCGGCCGGCGCCGCGGCTCACCGACGCGGAGACCTGGTTGCTCACGTCGAAGCCCACCTGGAGGGCGGCGAAGAGCAGCGCCAACGGTACGTAGAGGGAGCGCACGTACATCGCCTCGACGCTGATCCGGGCCATCAGCGCGATCACCACCACCGGCACCAGGACGC
Organism: Micromonospora sp. ANENR4; assembly: GCF_015354395.1. NCBI lineage: Bacteria > Bacillati > Actinomycetota > Actinomycetes > Micromonosporales > Micromonosporaceae > Micromonospora > Micromonospora sp. ANENR4. The sequence continues at coordinate 4,896 of NZ_JADKYQ010000026.1, read as the reverse complement.
CGGCCGTCTCGCCGAGTGCGATCGTGGCGGCGAGGCGGCGGATCCGGGACGCGCCGTCCCAGACGATCGTGGTCGGTGCTTCGGTGGTGCTCACGACGGTGCCACCGCCGCCGAGCCGGTAGTCGGACGTTCGGGCATGACCCACCCCCATGTCGGGCTCGCGGAGACGCACCGACCATAGATACGCGCGAATCAGGCCCACAAGCTGCCCAAAGGGCTATGCCCAGGAGGTGTCCGGTCGGCCTCACAACCGTTCCGGGGTACGGATGCCGAGCAGGTCCAGGCCCTGCCGCAGCACCCGCCCGGTCAGCTCGCACAACACGAGCCGGCTGTCCCGAAGCGGACCCTCGGCCCGCAGCACCGGGCAGCGTTCGTAGAACGCGCTGAACGCGACCGCCAGCCGGTGCAGGTACGCGGTCAGCCGGTGGAACTCCAGGGTGCCCGCCACCTCCTCGACCACCGCGGCGAAGCCGACCAGCTCGATGGCGAGCGCCCGCTCGGCCGGCTCGGTGAGCGAGACCTCCGCGTCCGGCCGCGCCGCCGCGCCGGCCCGCCGGAAGATCGACCGGACCCGGGAGTACGCGTACTGGAGGTACGGCGCGGTGTTCCCGTCCAGCGACAGCATCCGCTCCCAGTCCAGCACGTAGTCCTTGTGCCGGTCGCCGGACAGGTCGGCGTACTTGACCGCGCCGATGCCCACCGCGCGCCCCACCGCGGCGGCCTCCGCCTCGCCCAGCTCCGGATTGCGTTCCCGGGCCAGCGCGGTGGCCCGCTCCACAGCCTCGGTGAGCAGCCCGACCAGCTTCACCGACCCGCCGGCCCGGCTGCGCAGCATCCGCCCGTCCGGGCCGAGGATCGAGCCGAAGCCGACGTGCTCGGCCCGTGCCGGCGCGGCCAGCCAGCCGGCCTGCGCGCCGACCGCGAACACCATCTCGAAGTGCCGCCGCTGCGGTAGGCCTACCACGTAGAGCAGCCTTGTCGCGCCGAGCGTGCCGGTCCGGTGCCGCAGGGCGGCCAGGTCGGTGGCCGGGTAGCCGTACCCGCCGTCGGACTTGCGCACGATCAGCGGCAACGGCTCGCCGTCGCGGCCCACCGAACCGGGCGGGAACACGCAGTCCGCGCCGTCGCTGCGCCGCAGCAGCCCGAGCCGGTCCAGCTCGTCGACGGTCGGCGCGAGCTGGTCGTGGTAGCTGCTCTCGCCCCGGAAGTCGGCGCCGGTCAGCGTCACGTCGAGCAGGTCGTACACGGTCAGGAAGTAGCTCTCCGACTGCGTCACCAGCAGCCGCCACAGCCGCAGCGTCGCCGGGTCGCCGCCCTGCAACGCCACCACCCGCCGCCGCGACCGTTCCTGGAACGCCGGGTCGTCGTCGAACTTCGCCCGCGCCGCCTTGTAGAACCCGTCCAGGTCACCCATCGACAGCTCCTGCGCCGCCCCGGCCTCGCCCAGGTCGAGCAGGTGCTCGATCAGCATGCCGAACGGTGTGCCCCAGTCGCCGAGGTGGTTGGCGCGCAGCACCCGGTGCCCGAGCCACTCCAGCGTCCGGGCCACCGCGTCCCCGATCACCGTCGACCGCAGGTGCCCGACGTGCATCTCCTTCGCCACGTTCGGCGCCGAGTAGTCGACCACCACCGTCTCCGGCTCGGCCACCGGCGGCACCCCGAGCCGCGGGTCGGCGGCCAGCGCGGACACCAGCCCGCCGAGCGCGTGGTCGGCCACCGTGAGGTTCAGGAAACCCGGACCGGACACCTCGACCGCCGCGCAGACGTCGGCCAGCGACGCGTGCTCCCGTACCTCCGCGGCGATCTCCCGCGGCGGACGGCCGAGCCGCCGGGCCAGCCCCAGCGCCGCGTCCGACTGGAAGTCCGCGTGCTGCGAGCGCCGCACGGCCGGGTCCACCGGCATGCCGGCCACCGCCGCGAACGCGGGCGCCAGCCGGTCGGCAAGCAACCTTTCAAGATCCATGAGTACGCCGATCTCGCTGTGGATCCGCCGCGCGGATCACCTGACGGGAACGCGACGGCGGAGCGAGGACGATCGATGACGACCGGCGGCTCGATCCGCCGGTCGCAGGAGGGGAAGGCTCAGCGCAGGCGGTCGCGGGACCGCCGGCGTCGCAGCGCGCCGAGCCGGACGTCGGGGGACGTCATCGGGTACGCGTGCGAGCTGGCCATGCCGGCAGCGTAACCGGCCGGTCCGGGGTCGGCGCAAGCGCGTACCCCGGACCGGCTCGTCGTCAGGCCGAGGTGGCGACGGCCTTGCGGTAGCGCTCGGCCCGGCGCCGCACCTGGGTGTACGCGCTGCTCAGGCCCATCGCCCGGCGCACCTCGACGAGCGTGCGGCGCACCTCGACGCGGGTCCGCTCGGTGCCGGTGACGATCAGCTCGTCGACCAGGCCGGGCTGCGCCTCGAAGCGGGCCCGGCGCTCCCGGATCGGGTCCAGGAACCGGTTGAGCGCCGTCGCCAGCGCCTCCTTGACCTCGACGTCACCGACCCGGCCGGCCCGGTAGCGGGCCTTGAAGTCCGCCACCTGCGCCCGGTCCTGGTTGAAGATGTCGTGGTACTCGAAGACCGGGTTCCCCTCGACCGTGCCCGGCACGTCGGCGCGGACCCGGTTCGGGTCGGTGTACATCCCCATCACCTTGCGGCGCACCGTGGCCGCGTCGTCGGAGAGCGCGATCGCGTTCCCCTTGCTCTTGCTCATCTTCCCGGCGCCGTCGGTGCCGACCAGCGTCGGCGTCTCCGACATCAGCATGTCGGGCACCGGGAAGACCTCGCCGTAGAGGTGGTTGAACCGGCGGGCGATCTCCCGCGTCACCTCGACGTGCGCGGCGTTGTCCTTCCCGACCGGCACTACCTGGCCCTTCACGCAGAGGATGTCGGCGGCCTGGAGGACCGGGTAGCCGAGCAGGCCGTACGGCATCTCGTCCTTGCCGGCGTCGCGGGTCATCTCCTTCAGCGACGGCACCCGTTCCAGCCGAGGCACCGTGATCAGGTTCTGGAACAGCGTGTTCAGGTCGCCGACCTCGGGGATCGCCGACTGGAGATAGAACGTGGCCCGTTCCGGCTCCACCCCGGCGGCGAGGATGTCGGTGACCATCTCGCGGGCGTTGTGCGCCACCTGCTCGATGTCCGCGCGGCTGTTGCGCGTGGTGAGCATGTGCAGGTCCGCGATGATGAAGAAGCTCTCGTAGCGCTGGTGCAGCCGCACCCGGTTGGCGATGCTGCCCACGTAGTGGCCGAGGTGCAGCCGGCCGGTCGGGCGGTCGCCGGTGAGCATGCGTGCAGAGGACATGGTCGTACGCCTTTCGTGCCGTTCGATGGCGGGGAGACGCGACCCGGGTGTCACCCGGGTCGGTGGAGCGGGCTCGTCAGAACGAGCGCCGCCATCGCCCGCCGGCGCGGAAACGGAGTCCGCCGGCACGGAGTACGTCGAGGATCTGCTCCCGGCCGTCGACAGCGTGGCCCGGGAGACCGCTACGGGTCTCCGGGAGGCAGCTGCGCGGCCGGACCATGACTGACACGGTAACCGCTCACCGGCCCGCGCCGCTGCCTCCTGCCGCGCTTACTGCTGTCGATAGCTCTCCGCGTAGTAGCTGCCGACCCGCTCGCGGTACTCCGGGTGCGCGAAGTGGTCCGCGTCGAACGCCGGCGACTCCTTCACCTGCTCCCGGGTGCGGTCCACGTGCACGACGCGGTCCAGGTGGTCGACCTGGGCGACAGTGCCGGCCGGCAGCAGCACCTTCTTGCCGAAGATCCACGGACCGGTGTCCACCACCAGGTACCGCGCGTCCGCGTCCTCGCTTGCTTCGTCGATGGAGCCGATCCGGCCGTCAGTCGCCTCCACCCGGTAGCCGGTGAGGTCGATCGGCGTACCCGGGCCGGGGGCGTCCGGGCCGTCGTCCGCCTCGCCGGTGCGCTGTTCCGGTACGTCTGTGGGCCGGGTCTGGTCGTACCCACCGGCCAGGGCGGACGGATCCCGCCAGGTCCACGGGTTGAACGGCTGCATCGGTGGCACCTCCGTCGAATCGGCTCGACGGAATCAGTGCCCCAGCGGCGGGAACGGAAACGCCTGCCGCGCCCGACCGCGGTCCTGACCTGGGTGGACGGCGCGCTGGCATACTGGCCGACCATGGTCCTGTCACGTGGTTGGTCGCTGTTCCTGGTCGCCGTCGGCGTCTGGACGTGGGCGATCTGGCCGAGGTTCGCGGTCGCCATCTGGAACGACGAGCGCGCCTGGTCGGCGGGCGTCGTCGGCGAGGGCAGCCCGACCGGATTCCTCTGGGTGCACGCCCTGCTGATCGCCGCGTCCCTGGCCATCGGCACGACTGTGGGCGTCCTCGGCATCCGCGCCTACCGCGCCGCCCGCCGCCCCTCCCACCCGTCCCCCTCCTCGCCCTCCGCCCCACCCCGGTGATCAAGGAGTTTGTGTCCGGTGGGGACGTCGATCGGCACGCGAACTCCTTGATCGCGGGCGCTGCGGACGGGTGTGACGCGCACCGCTACCCCTCGATTTGACGTTCAAACCCGCAGACGCGTAACTTTCTCTCTGCCAGCGCGGAACGGGGCAAACGGGACGAAACCCGGGAGCATCGAACAACGGTGGCACCGGGTACGACCAAGACTGAGATCTTGCGAGGACGCGGTCCGGGCGAGGCCCGCCGAAACGCCGCAGGGCGGATTTGGCGGAGCGGAACCGACCGGGTAAGGTTGTCGACCGGCAGGGCACCGGGCGAGCTAGCGGGAAACCGCAGCGGCCGGCCTGCCAAATCCGATGATCATCGCAGCGGGTGACTGCTGCGCGTGCTCATCGGCGCCGACCCGTACGAAGCATGACAGACCGGGACACACGGTTTGACACGGCAGAGACGGTGAGGTAACGTAGTAAAAGTGCCCGC
>NZ_JADKYQ010000025.1:0-59463 GCF_015354395.1 Micromonospora sp. ANENR4 | reverse complement strand
GCTAACCAGCGGAACCCCCGTTTGGGGCAACCTCTCCAACCTACTCGGTCTTGCTTCCGTCGTCAACCTCGTGTTCGAGGTGATCAACTTGGCTCGACCAGACCCACGCTGACGCTCACCGTTTCCGGTGGTCGCTGCTCTCGTGGGTTTCGGCGGACCGGCCGGCGTCGCTCTCGCGACCACCCGCCCGGCTCCCTGCCGGCTTTCGAACTCTACCCGGTCGGCTTCGCGTTTGCAACTCCGTGTCCCGGAGTGCCGAGCACCGCCCGAATCTCAGTCTGGCTCGGCGTCACCGCCACCAGCCTGGCGCCCGTTCTCGGCCGGTTTGCCCGGCCTCCCGCGTGCAGAGAGAAAGTTACGCGGACCCGCCTCAGAAGGCAAATCAATGATCGTCATTGGGTGAACGTCGGCCGTTTCCGCGGCGAGCCACGGTCGAAGGGGTCGTCCGGTGCGGTGCCGTGCCAGAGTGGTCGGCATGGATGATCCGTCCCCGGTCCCGGCCGTCGCCGAGGACGCTCTGCTCGGCCTCCTGCTGCCGTTCTGGCAGTTGGTGATCGGGGCCGTCGTGCTCGCCGTACTGGTGCTGTCGATCAGGCGCCTGGCCCGGCGCGGCCCCTCCCGGATGACCACCGCTCTCCTGGTCACTGCGGCGGCGATCGCCGGGATCGCCGCCCTGGGCCTGCTCTTCGGGGGCTGACCTCGGCTCAGAGCCGGCGGTTGGCCAGGCTGGGCAGCTCGGCGCGGATCGTCCGCAGGCGCTCCAGGTCGATCTCGGTGACCGCCAGCCCGGGGCCGTCGGCGACCTGGCTCAGCACGGTCCCCCACGGGTCGACCACCATGCTGCGCCCGAAGCAGGTCCGGCCCGGGTCGTGGTCACCTGTCTGTCCGGCCGCCGCCACGAAACACTGGTTCTCGATCGCCCGGGCCCGCAGCAGCACCTCCCAGTGGTCCCGCCCGGTGTGCATCATGAACGCCGCCGGCACCACGAGCAGTTCGGCGCCGCCGTCGGTCGCGAGCTGCCGGTACAGCTCCGGGAACCGCAGGTCGTAACAGATGGACAGACCGACCCGCAGGCCCTCGACGTCGACCACCACGGGCTTCTCGCCCGGCGCGACGGTTGCCGACTCGAGGTAGGAGACGCGGCCGGGGATCTCCACGTCGTACAGGTGGATTTTGCGGTAGGTGGCGGCGAGCGCGCCCTCGCGGTCGAAGACCAGCGAGGTGTTCCAGGTGTGCGCCGGGTCCGGACCGGCCTCGTGGAACGAGCCGGCGATCACCCACATGCCCAGCCGGCGGGCGGTCTCCGCGAAGAACCGCCCCACGGTCCCGTCGACCGGCTCGGCGGGCGGCATCCGGTCGGCGTGACCGAGGTAGTCGACGTACTCCGGAAGGAGGGCGAGATCCGCGCCCGCCGCCGCGGCCCTGACCAGCAGGGCCTCGGCGGCGGCGAGGTTCGCCGCCCGGTCGTCGCGGGCGTTGAGCTGGCAGACGGCGACGCGCATGACCCGAGGGTACGGGCGGAAGCGGGCGCGCGACAGGGCTCAGACGCTGGACAGGACGAGCGCCGCCGCGGCGAAGCCGAGCCCGGCCACCTGTGCCGGCCGGAGCCGTTCCCGGTCGACGGCGAGCGCGAGCAGGACGGTGCTCGCCGGGTAGAGCGAGGCGATGGCGGCCACCACGCTCAGGTGCCCCCGGCCCGCCGCGGCGAGGAACAGCGCGTTCGCGGCGGAGTCGAGCAGGCCGGCGGTCGCGGCCCAGCCGAGGACGCGCCGCCCCAGTCGCAGGCGTGCGCCGGTGCGGACGGCGAGCGCGAGGCCGAACGCGATCGAGCTGACGCGTACCGCCAGAACCGGCCACATGCCGGCCGCCTCGTCGGCCTGGCCGAGCAGCGCGAAGAAGACGCCGAAGAGCAGCCCGGCGGCCAGTGCCATGCCGATCACGCGGCCGGAGACGCGGCGTGCCGCTCCGCGCTCTCCCAGGCTGACCAGGCCGATGGCGACCACGGCGAGCCCGGCGCCGCCGAGCGCTACGGCACCCGGCGAGTGCGCGAGGACCAGGCCGGCGACGATCGGCACGATCGCCGCGGTGATCGCGGTGACCGGCGCGACGACTGCCATCACGCCGGTGGCGAGCGCGCGGTAGAGCAGCATGACGCCGCCCGCGCCGGCTACCCCGGCGAGCAGGCCCCAGCCCAGGTCGAGTGGGCTCGGCGTGCCGGGCACCACGAGGACGAGGACGAGCAGCAGCGGAACGCTGAGGATCTGCGACACCACGGTCACGGCGATCGGGTCGGCGCGCCGGGACGCCTTGCCGCCGGCGAAGTCGGCGGTGCCGAAGGCGAGCGCGGAAACGGCGGCGAGGACAATGGGGAGCACCCCGCAGTCGTACCACAATAGTGACCGTGAAGGACAGTGTGATGACCGAGACCGGTGGACGGGTCGGCGCGGTGACCTCAGCCGTCGCCCGCCAGGTACGTGAGCTGCGAGCGGCGCGGGGCTGGTCGTTCGAGGAGCTGGCCGGCCGGTCCGGGGTCAGCAAGGGCATGCTGGTGCAGATCGAGGGGGCGCGCACCAATCCGAGCATCGGCACGCTCTGCCGGGTCGCCGACGCGTTCGGCGTCAGCATCGCCCGGCTGCTGGAGCCGGCGGAACAGAGCACGGTACGGGTCAGTGCGGCGGACGAGGCGCCGGTGCTGTGGCGCGGCCCGCACGGCGGCCTGGCGCGTCTGCTCAGCGGACTCGGCGAACCCGACCTGGTCGAGCTGTGGGACTGGCGGATGGAACCCGGGGAGGCGTTGCGCTCCTCGGACCACGCCCACGGCACCCGGGAGATCCTGCACGTGCTCGACGGCACCGCGACGGTCACCGTCGACGGTGTCGACCACGAGGTACGCGCCGGTGAGACGGTCGAGTTCCACGCCGACCGGGAGCACGGCTACCGCACTGCCGGTGACGGGCCGGTGCGCCTGATGATGGTGGTGGTCACCCCGTCGGGCGAGTGGGACCGGCGGACCCGTTCACGCGGACCGCGCCCGAGCTGACCCGGGCGCGGTCGCGACGGCGATCAGGCCGATTTCTCCTCGCGGTCCCGCCGGCGCCGGCCGGTGAACTCGCGGGGCACGATCGTCGGGTTGACGTTCTCCAGGACGACCTCGCGGGTGATCAGCACCCGGGCGGCGTCGGGGTTGCTCGGCACCTCGTACATCACGGAGAGGAGCACCTCTTCCATGATCGCCCGCAGGCCGCGGGCGCCGGTGCCGCGGAGCATGGCCTGGTCGGCGATGGCCTCCAGCGCGGGCTGCTCGAACTCCAGCTCGACGCCGTCGAGCTCGAACAGGCGCTGGTACTGCCGGACCAGCGCGTTGCGCGGCTCGGTCAGGATCCGCACCAGGGCCGAGCGGTCGAGGCTGCGCACGTTGGTGATCACCGGAAGCCGGCCGATGAACTCGGGGATGAGCCCGAACTTCAGCATGTCCTCCGGCATGACCTGGCTGAAGATGTCGTCGGTCGACCGCTCGGACACCGACCGGAGCCGCGCGCCGAAGCCGGTGCCGCCGGAGCCGGTGCGGGCCTCGATGATCTGGTCGAGCCCGGCGAACGCGCCACCGCAGATGAACAGCACGTTCGTGGTGTCGATCTGGATGAACTCCTGGTGCGGGTGCTTGCGCCCGCCCTGCGGCGGCACGTTGGCGACGGTGCCCTCGAGCATCTTCAGCAGCGCCTGCTGCACACCCTCCCCGGAGACGTCACGGGTGATCGACGGGTTCTCCGACTTGCGGGCGATCTTGTCGACCTCGTCGATGTAGATGATGCCGGTCTCGGCGCGCTTGATGTCGTAGTCGGCGGCCTGGATCAGCTTCAGCAGGATGTTCTCGACGTCCTCGCCGACGTAGCCCGCCTCGGTGAGCGCGGTGGCGTCCGCGATCGCGAACGGGACGTTGAGCATCCGGGCGAGCGTCTGCGCCAGGTGCGTCTTGCCGCAGCCCGTCGGGCCGAGCAGCAGGATGTTCGACTTGGCCAGCTCGACGCCGTCGGTGCCGGAGCCCGGCGCTCCAGCGGCCTCGGCCTGGATCCGCTTGTAGTGGTTGTAGACCGCGACGGCGAGCGCCTTCTTGGCCTGCTCCTGACCGACGACGTAGTTGTCGAGGAACTGGCAGATCTCCATCGGCTTGGGAAGCTCTTCCCACTTCACCTCGCCGGACTCGGCCAGCTCCTCTTCGATGATCTCGTTGCAGAGGTCGATGCACTCGTCGCAGATGTAGACACCAGGGCCCGCGATGAGCTTCTTGACCTGCTTCTGCGACTTGCCGCAGAACGAGCATTTCAGTAGGTCGCCGCCGTCACCGATCCGTGCCACCTACGTTCTCCCTGCACTCGTCGGCCGGAACGCCGGCCCTGACCTGCGAGCGCCGGAGCGCCCGTCCGTCCTGTCGTCCCACCATGCTGTCGGCTCCACCTGATCCGACCGGCGGAGCGGTACAGACCCGACGTTACCCGGTGGCCGGGTTTTCTCCGACCCCCAAAACGGGTGTGTCAGAGGTCGACCGGGAACGATACCCCGACCGACCTCCGACCACACGTTGCTCAGCCCGCGGCGTGTGACGCCAGCAGACCCTTCTTGCGGCTGGTCAGGATCGTGTCGACCAGCCCGTACTCCTTGGACTCCTCGGCCGTCATGATCTTGTCACGGTCGATGTCCTTGCGGACCTGCTCGATCGGGCGGTTGCAGTGCCGGGAGAGCATGTCCTCCAGCTGCGTCCGCATCCGCAGGATCTCCCGCGCCTGGATCTCGATGTCCGAGCCCTGGCCGTAACCGCCCTCGGTGGCCGGCTGGTGGATGATGATCCGCGAGTTCGGCAGCGCCATCCGCTTGCCCGGGGTGCCGGCCGAAAGCAAAACCGCCGCCGCGCTGGCCGCCTGCCCGAGGCAGACGGTCTGGATGTCCGGCCGGACGTACTGCATGGTGTCGTAGATCGCCGTCATGGCCGTGAAGGAGCCACCGGGCGAGTTGATGTACATGATGATGTCGCGGTCCGGGTCGGTGCCCTCCAGCGTCAGCAGCTGGGCCATCACGTCGTTCGCCGACGCGTCGTCCACCTGCACGCCGAGGAAGATGATCCGGTCCTCGAAGAGCTTGTTGTACGGGTTGGACTCCTTCATCCCGTACGACGTGCGCTCGACGAACGACGGAAGGACGTAGCGGTTGTGCACGGCCGCGAACTGGGGCGGCAGGCTCAGGTCGGTCATCGTCAGCTCCTCGCTCAGCTCAGGGTCCCGGCGCCATCCGGAACCTGGGCGGCCCCGATGATCACCTTGTCGATGAAGCCGTAGTCCATGGCCTCCTGGGCGGTGAACCAACGGTCGCGGTCCGAGTCGGCCTCGATCTGCTCCTGGGACTGGCCGGTGTGGAACGCGACCCGCTCCTGGAACATCCGCTTGGTGTAGAGCATCTGCTCGGCCTGGATCGCGATGTCCGACGCGGTGCCGCCGAGACCGCCCGAGGGCTGGTGCATCATGATCCGCGCGTGCGGCAGGGCGTAGCGCTTGCCCTTGGTGCCGGCGCAGAGCAGCAGCTGGCCCATGGAGGCCGCCATGCCCATCGCCACTGTCGAGACGTCGTTGTCGATGTACTGCATGGTGTCGTAGATCGCCATGCCGGAGTAGACCGAGCCACCCGGCGAGTTGATCCAGAGGAAGATGTCGCGGTCCGGGTCCTCCGCGGCGAGCAGCAGGAGCTGCGCGCAGATGCGGTTGGCCACCTGGTCGTTCACCTCGCTGCCGAGGAAGATGATCCGTTCCTTGAGCAACCGGTTGTAGACCGAGTCGTCGAGGTTGCCAATGGAGTCGCCACCGCGGGCCTCGTTCACCCGGAGCGACTTCTTGGGGATGTGCATGTCGGTCATGGCAGCCCTTCGCTCTCCGTACCGTCCTACCCGACACTAACCGCTCAGCCGGGAGGCGTACTCCCGGTCGGGGCACTGTTCGCTCTCAGCGCAGTCACCCGCACGGCGTACCCCGGAAAGGGTTTCGGCCGCCTCCCGGCGCGCAGCGCGGGACGGCGGCCGACACCCCCGATGATCAGTGCTGGTGGTCGTGCTCGGCCTCGTTCTGGGCCCGCAGCGCGTCGAGGGAGACCTCGTTGCCCGCCGAGTCCTTGATCTTGATCTTCTCCATCACCGCGGCGAGCGCCTTGCCCCGGCGGACGTCGCCGAAGACGGCAGCGGCGGCACCGGAGCGGACCAGCTGGTCGTAGTACTGCTGCGGGGCCATGCCGGCACGCTGCGCCCGGTGCACGATCTCGTGACCGAACTCGTCGTCGGAGACCTGCACGTCCTCGGCGTCGGCCAGCGTGTCCAGCAGAAGCTGGATCTTGACGCCGTCGGTCGCCGCCTCGGTCAGCTCGGTGTCGATCTGCTCCTCGGTCTTCTCCTCCGCCGCGAGGTATTCCTCCAGGGAGGCGCCGATGCGCTCGAGCTGGTCGACCATCGCGGCCTTGCGGCTCTCGACCTCCTCCTTGACGACGCCCTCGGGCGCCGGCACCTCGGCGGCGGCCACCATCTGCTCCAGGGCCTTGTCACGGGCGGCGTAGATCTGCTCGACCTGCTTGCCCCGGGTGACCCGCTCCCGCAGGTCGCCGCGCAGCTCGTCGATGGTGTCGAACTCGCTGGCCATCTGCGCGAAGTCGTCGTTGAGCTCGGGGAGCTCCTTCTCCTTGACCGTGCGGACGGTCACCGCCACGTCGGCGTCGCGGCCGGCGTAGTCGCCGCCGACGAGCTGCGTGGTGAAGGTGGTGCTGTCGCCGGCGGCCAGGCCGACCAGCGCCTCGTCCAGACCCGGCAGGAGCTGCTTGCTGCCCACCTCGTGCGAGATGTTGCTCGCCGAACCGCCCGGGACCTCCTCGCCGTCGACGGTGGCGTTGAGGTCGATCTGCACGAAGTCGCCCTCCTGGGCGGCCCGCTCGACGGTCTTCAGCGTGGCGAAGCGCTCGCGCAGGCTGTTGATCTGCTCGTCGATCTCGCTGTCGGCGATCTGGATCTCGTCGACGGTCACCTCGATGGTGGCCGGGTCCGGCAGGGTGATCTCCGGCCGGACGTCCACCTCGGCGGTGAAGTTGAGCGTGTCACCGTCGTTGAACTCGGTGATGTCGACCTCGGGACGGCCCAGCGTCTTCAGGTCGTGCTCCCGGACCGCGGCCAGGATGTTCTGCGGGATGGCCTCCTGGATCGCCTCGTTGAGGACGGTCCCCCGGCCCACCCGCTGGTCGATCACCGCGCTGGGAACCTTGCCCCGGCGGAAGCCGGGAACCTGGACCTGCTGGCCGATCTCCCGGTACGCCTTCTTGAGGCTCGGCTCGAGCTCGACGAACGGCACCTCGATGGCGAGCCGCACGCGCGTCGGGCTCAGAGTCTCGACGGTGCTCTTCACAGGCGTACTCCTTGACGGATCTGGGTGTTGAGTCTGGGGCGTGATTGCGCGCATCGAGTGTAGGCGAGCCGGCCGACGGCATCGGCAGGGCCCGGGCACCGCGCGGAGAAAACCGGCGGTTCCCGGGACGATCCGGTCGCGAACGACAGTCGGGGTGGCGGGATTTGAACCCACGGCCCCTCGCTCCCAAAGCGAGTGCGCTACCAAGCTGCGCCACACCCCGGTGGCGACGAAGAGTGTATGCCGTCCGGCCACCCGCGCGGGTGACGGGGCACGGCGCGGCGGTCGCCGGGCGCGGCCGGGCGGGCGGTGCCAGGCGCCAGTTCGGGGAAGTGGCTGGGTCCGAGGGCCCGGGAAGGCGCCACCTCGCCGAAGTGGCGTGGATCTTGAAGGTCGGCGGGAACCTCCGGGTACGCGCTGCGCGGTGGCCGTGGTTCATTGGGTACGCTGTCGGCGCGCCCTGCTGTGGTGGGGCGCTCGCGGGCGTAGCTCAATGGCAGAGCTTCAGTCTTCCAAACTGACGGTGCGGGTTCGATTCCCGTCGCCCGCTCCAACCACGAAGGCCCAGGCAGACCGCATGAACGCGGCACCTGGGCCATCTCACGGTCACGCCGATGGTGTGCTGATGGAGCAGGGCCGCCCGCATGGTGCTGTGACCCCTGCGCTAGCCGCCGCGTCTCCCCGAGTGACTGAGATGCGCGCACGGCATCTCCGCCTCCCGCTCCCAGGCGCTTCCTTTTACGGCGACGGGGTAGCTGACCTCTCTGACCTGCCGGTCGGCGGTCTCGACCGAGAACCGTATCGACAACGGCTCACTCTCGAACGCGGTGGCACCAGCGCACTCGACGCGCACCTCGACCTCGATCCAGCCGGTACCGCCAGGGCGTAGCAGCTTCGGCTGGCCGGTGTCACGGACCTGGATGCCGGGTCGTCGACCGACAGCCGCACCGACAGTGATCGGCGCGGGTCCCGTGTTGATCACCGCGAGCTGTCCGTTCAGCTGGATGACGCCCAGGGCTTCAGTACCCGAACCTCCGCTGACCCTGTCTTGAGGTAAGGCCACGAGCGCGACCGAGGCGTTCCGCTCCCGCTCGTCCCGCGAGACTCGCAGCTCGCTCACACCGACACCGCCGAGCACAGCGCCGATCACGAAGGCAGCAACGAGCCGTACGTTCATTGTTCGTCCGGACACGCGGCGACCGGGAACAGCGCCGCTCGAATCCGCCGGCCGGTGATCGCGTTCGTCCAGGTCGATCACTTCGTGCTCCGCCGACATGGCGTCAGCCTAGGGCTCTCCCCGGCCACGCATCGACCGGCCGTACAGCCGGGATCGCGATGAGTTTCGTTACCGCGTCCGGTCAGCATTCCTGTGCACCTATCTCCGGACACCGGGCAGAGCGTCATGACCGCTACGCGCAGGAGGCAAGCGTGAAACTTCTCCTCACATCCGCAGGCGTCCAGAACCCGAGCATCAACGATGCTCTGGTCGACCTGCTGGGCAAGCCGATCGCCGAATCCAGCGCACTCTGCATCCCCACTGCGGCGTACCCGATGGGCGGACCGGCCTCGGCCTGGCGCTTCATCACCGGTCAGACGCCGCTGCCCATGAGCGGCCTCGGCTGGAAGTCGCTGGGCGTACTCGAACTGTCAGCGCTACCCAGCATCGGCCAGGAGCACTGGGTCCCCTGGGTCCGGGAGACCGACGTCCTGCTCGTGCACGGCGGCGACGCGACGTACCTGTGCCACTGGATGCGGCAGTCCGGGCTGGCGGACCTCCTGCCGTCGCTGCGGGACACCGTCTGGGTGGGGCTGAGCGCCGGCAGCATGGTGCTCACCCCCCGGGTCGGCACGGAATTCGTCGAGTGGCAGTCCGCACCCGACGACCGCACGCTCGGGCTCGTCGACTTCTCGATCTTCCCGCACCTGGGCCTCGAACCGGACAACACCATGGCGGCTGCCGAGAAGTGGGCGGCCGAGATCGCCGGTCCGGCGTACGCGATCGACGACCAGACGGCCGTCAAGGTGACCGACGGCGCCGTCGAGGTCGTCTCCGAGGGGCAGTGGAGGTGGTTCCCCGCGTGAGCACCCGCCCATGCCGCGATCAGCGCGCCGCGTACCCCGGGTCGGTCGCCGGTAGACGGCGCTGCAGCCAGGTGACGACGAGTTCGTCGAAGCCCGGCGCCCGCTCGGCAGGGGTGTAGCGCCCCTCCCTGACCTGCGCGGGCCCTTCCCCCGTGTAGACGCGGATGCTGTGGTCGGCGCCGGGGAAGACCACGGTCGTGTGGTCGGCGTGGCGTGCGTCGTCGAGGGTGCCGCTGATGGCGCGCACGCTCGCCTCCACCGGCACCAGCAGGTCGTCCGCGCCGAAGATCGCCAGCAGCGGGCAGCGCAGAGCCGCCAGTGCCGGGGCGGGGTCGTAGTCCGCGATGCCCGCGATGAACGCGATGGACTCGGGTGTCGTCCCGGCGAGCATCGGATACCAGGGAGCGCCGTGCCAGTGCGCCTGCGCGGCGTGCACGCGCGCCGGGTCGTCGCCCGACTGGACCCGCCGGATCTGGTCGCGTAGCAGGAGAAGGGCCTGCTGGATGTCGGCGCCGCCGAAGCCCTCCGCAGCGAGTTGGTGGCGGAGCCGGTACTCCTCCTGGTCCCGTACGCGCACGCCCGGACCCGACACCGTCACCACCGCCGCGATCCTGTCGTCCGCTGCCGCCGCGAGGTGAGCCACCCAGCCGCCCTGGCTGCCGCCGATCAGCGCGACCGCGCCGGACAGCACGTCCTCGCGGCTCCGCACGGCCCGGACCGCGGCCACGGTCTCGGCGGCGCGGTCGGCCATGGTCTGACGGGTCCAGTCACCCGTCGACGCGCCGGAACCGGGCTTGTCATAGGCGAGGCTCGCGAAGCCGGCTGCGGCCAGCCTCGTCTGCCACGACCCCTGGTCGCGACCGCCCGGCCCGGAACCCTCGACGAAGACCACCGCCGGGTACGGCCCCGGCCAGGGCGGCCGGACGACGTCGCCGACCAGCTGGTTGCCGTCATCCTCGAACGAGAACTCCGCAGTCACCGGTTCGAACAACACCCCGTCGACCGTACGAGGCTCCTGCCACCTGCCCGCGTCCTCACGCATTGGCCCCGCATGCTCGCTCGATGTCGAGCAGGTCCTGGACGTTGTTCTCCCTGACGCAGGCGAGGAACCGTCGACGGGCGATGACCCGGCTGATCCGATGGATCGGTGAGCCACCGGTCAAGGTGTAGGTGAGCTGGAGGTCGGTGGTACCAACCGCGGCACCGGGAACCAGCCGGTACTCGGTCACACTGTGCCCGCCCGCGAAGCACTCGACGACGTAGCGGAACGGGGGCCGGCAGTCGGTCACGCGGAGTTCCACGGTGACGGGCCAGCCGTACGGCCTGCGGGTCTCCCGCCATCTCGTGCCCGTTCCGAACGCCTGGCTGTGGAGCAGCTCGGTCGCGTCGACCTTGGTCAGCAGCGCCGGATACCGCGCGACGTCGGCGAGGCACCGCCACACCTTCTCCGGCGGTGCGGAGATCGTGTGGCTGAATGTCATCGGCTGCAATGTCTGTCCTCTGCTGGGCGTACGGTCGAGTCGGAGGCCACCTTCGGAGTGCCGGCCGCCGACTACGACGCGATGTGTGACGTCCTCAACGACCCGGAGCGCTGGCCGGCGGTCTCGGTGCGGCTCGACGCAGACGTGTGGCTTCGGATCGTCTACCGCAACCTCGAGGACGAGGCGGGACTCGACTTCGTGGAGGACCGGCCGGGGCAGCCGGCGAAGGTTCTCGCCTCGGTCGGCGGCCACGGGTTCACGTCCGCGATGACCTGGGCGGAACTGCTCGCCGTGGCGGCACTGCCGGACGAGCGGCTGGGCGCAGCGGCTAATCCTGATACTGCCGATGCTCGGTCCGCGGGAACTGCCCGAGGACGCCGGGAACGTCATGCACCGGGCGCTGGAGGGATCGGCGCGGCGAATCGGTCGGCCCTGGTAGAGGTCCTGCTCGCCGCCATGGACTGGCGTACCCACCAGCTGGAACTCCGCTCTCATCGCCGAGAAACTGCCCGATGGCGCCGCGAAGACGCTGGTCCGGGTCACGAGGGCCCGGACCGGCGTCGGAGGACGGGCGACCGGCGACGAGCTCCGCCAGAACCGACCGCAGCCGCTCCCGTTCCGTTCGCAGGCCCGACCACGCCGGGCCGGGAAGCCGCAGCACGTTGGCGAGCAGGTCACCCGGGTAGTAGTCGCCCTCGGCCAACGGATCGCGGAGCAGGACCTGTACCGCGAGAGGCAGCAGAGCCGACACGCCGATCCCCTGCCCGAGCATGATGCGCAGGTCTTCCACGGTGAACTCGGCCAGCGGCTTGCGTCGTAGCTCCGAGCAGCGCCTCACGAGAGACGTGGCCTCCCGGCCGGGGTCCGGCCAGACGTCCCGTTCCAACTGCTCGATCGTCGTCACGGCGGTCAGGCTAGCCCGCATCCGGCGGCTGTCTTCCTCGTCCCGGGCCGCTTCCCGTCGTCGACGAAGCGCAGCCCCCGAAGAATGGACGAACCACCGAAGACCCATCGGCATCCGCTGGTGCCGAGCCAGGCCGAGCACGAACCCTGCGGCCACGAACGAGATGGGAGTGGCTGACTCATGACGAGCCCCTGGCGTGTCCTGACCGAGGCAGAGCGAGAGCAGTGGACGTACACGCCGTCGGTCAGCGTGGAACCTCTGCGGTTCGGAATGAGCCCCGACGAGGCCGCCGAGGCGCTACCCGGGTTTACTGCATCGGTCTGTGTCGCACAACACGACTCTGACCAGCCGAAAAAGGCAGAGTTCCGCAAGGCCAGGGCCCGAGGGCCAGGCCGGCCGTGCCGAACAGCAGCGCGCCGAGCAGCGCCATCGCGACGTACCCAGCCGACGCCCCACCGGCCCACCCGCTGACGCCGTGCGGCAACAGCGCAGCCATCGCGCGCCATCCGCACTGCCCGGCTCGGAGCCCTCGCTCCGCAGGCACCAGGCGCAACTTCCCGCCGAGGGTCACTCGCTGATAGTTGTCCTCGGTCGGTCGTCACGCCTCGCCAGACAGCTTGGATCCGTCGTCCCGCGCTGCGGGGTGCCATGAGGTGCCCGGCTTCATCTCGGCGAACGGCTGGCCGGCGGTGCCGGCCAGCCGTTCGCACTGAGCTGATCAGGCCGCATGACCTAGTGCCCAACCACCGCCCGACCCCCCATAGCGAGGTCGGGTTGCTCAGGGTCGCTTGAGGAGCTGCGGCACGCCGCACTCGGGCGCGCAGAGATAAACGTGAACGCTCAGGATGCCACCGACAGGCCCTTCCTGGGTCCAGTTGAAACTGCGGCAGGCGCCATCAGGGGCCGTGCGACTCTCATAACTGTGCGGGGTGCCGGAGCCGGTGCGGTTGGTGTAGAAGTAGAACCACGCGGCGGTCGTGGTGCCGCCGCCATTGCAGACCTCGCCTTGCACGCCGACTGAGCGGTTGTACCAGGTGATTCCACCCTTTGTGTGGCCAAAGTCTGAACCGGCCGAGATACTGAAGGGAGTCGGGGATGCGGCATGCGCCGGCGCGGCCGCGAGCCCGACCGATGCCATAAGCGCGCTGACGGTGACAATGACACCGAGTTTTAGGCGATGCACGAGTCTCTACTCCTCTTCCTGGCAGCAAATGCCGATCTGGCAGGCCGCGAAAGCACGGCCGACCAAGTTGATCGTGGGAAGAAGCTATCAGGAGAAGTCGATGTCCGGGGCCCCTGCGGTAGGCCGACGGCCTAGTAGTGGTCCTCGATCGGCCGCCGCGCCTCGTCGAACAGCGCCGGCCCGTCGTACCGCACCGGACGCGGCGCGGGCGTCGCGGGCTTGACCTGCTCGAACTGCTCGGTGGACAGCGCGTACACGACCCGGCCGAGACCTGATGCGTTGATCGCGACCGTGCACATCGGGCAGGGTTGGCAACTGGTGTACATGGTGGTGGCGACAGCCGCCTCGGGGGCGAGCTGACGGGCGGCCCAGCGGGCCAGCTTCAGCTCCGGGTGGGCGGTGACGTCCCGGTCGGAGACCACAGTGTTGTGGTCCTCGATCAGGACGGTGCCGTCCGCGCCGACGAGCAGCGACGCGAACGGCCGCTCGCCGGACGCGCCCGCCCGGTCGGCGAGTTCCACGGCACGGCGCAGGAACGCCTCGTCGTCGGGTGTCATCAGCCCTCCACGTGTCGGCGGTACCGAGCCGAGGCCGTCAGTCGGCGGCGATCTGCTCGACGGATCGGGCGGCCACGGCGCGCAGGGCCGGGTCGCCGCTGCGGGCGTACGCGTCGCTCAGGGTGTCGATGAATTTGATCGCGTGCGCGTCCCCGGTGTCCAGCGCCCGCGCCATGACGTCGTCGAGTTCCGGCCCGGCGGCCGTCGGAAGGGCACGGGCCCCGGCCGGGGCGTAGGCGGCGGTGACGGCGGCGGTCGCCGCCCAGGCGGCGGCCAGGCTCGGCTGCCAGAGCACAGGCGGCAGGGCCGGCAGCGTACGCAGGACGGCATTCGGCGCGGTCGCCGCGTGCACGAGCATGACCGGGGCGGCGTACCCGTGCGTGCCGTGCCGCGCCACAGCGGCGTCGACGACGGCGGCGAGGCGGGCCGGCACCTCGGCGGCGGCGTCGCCGGGCACTGCGGCCGCGGCGGCCGGCCACCGGTCCAGGTCGGCGAGCTGCGCCAGGCGGGACCGGATGCCGAACCGCTGATCGGGTACGCGGGGCACGGCGTCGAGCGCGGACCGGGCGTCGGTTGCTGGGTACGCCCCGGTGCCGGGCGGGGCGAGCGGCTGCCAGCGGGCGGCCCAGTAGGCGAGCCCCTGGCCGAGTTCGGTCACCCGCGGTGCGGTCTCGGCGTCGAGCAGCGCGCGCACGGCGTGCCCGACCCGGATGACACCGTGCGTGGCCCCGGCGGCGATGCCCGGCAGCAGGCGCGGCCACCAGCGGGTCAGCACGTCGCGCCACGGCTCGCCGGCCAGCTCGCGGTCGAAGAGGTCGAGCCAGTCGCCGGTACGCACCGGGTCGCCCAGCGGGTCACGCCACTCGTCGACGGCGATACGCCGGATGCCGCGCGGGCGTTCCTCCAGCCGGCCGGCGTACGCGTCGATCCAGCGGTGCACCGCTCGCCCGTGGCCGTGGCGCGTCAGGGCCTCCGCCGCCATCGGTACGTGGTTGGACAGCCACCCGTTGCGCTCGGGACCGGTGTCGCGTACGCGCTCGTACGCCTCGTCGAGTACGGAGTTCAGCACACCGGGAAGCGTCCGACCTGAAGTGTGGTTCAGGTCAAGCGGCGGCGGATCCGCGCCATGTCCTCCTCCGGGAGCGCGTCGGCGACCAGCAGCCGGGGCAGCAGGTCCGTCTCCAGCGTGATGGCCCGGAACACCAGCGCCACCGTCACGTCGTGGTCGGGCCGGTGCACGACCTCGACCGGGTCTCCGGCGCCGACGCTGCCCGGTGTGACCACCCGCAGGTACGCCCCGGGTCGTACCTCCTCGGTGAACCGCTTGATCCAGCCGCGTTCGCCCAGCCACCCCTGGAACGTGCCGCAGGGGATGCGCGGGCAGGAGACCTCCAGCACCAGGTCCGGACCGATCCGCCACCGCTCGCCGATCAGCGCGCCGTTGACGTCCAGCCCGCTGGTGGTCAGGTTCTCGCCGAAGCTGCCGTCGGCGAGCGGGCGGCCCAGCTCGGCCTCCCAGTGGTCCAGGTCCTCCCGCGCGTACGCGTAGACCGCCTGGTCGGTGCCGCCGTGGTGGGCCACGTCGTAGACCCGGTCGCCGGCGAGCCCGACGTCGCCGTTGCCCTTGGGGCCGGGCGCGGTGACGGCGACCCGGCCGTCCACGGGCCGCTTGTCGATGCCGGTGGCCCCGATGCCCTTCCACGGGTTCGGTTGCGGTCGGCCCACGTTGACGGAGATCACCCTCATGACGGCGACGGTATGCGGCGCAGGGCCGGACGGGCCAGTCCATTCCCCGGGCCGGGGGAACGGCGAGGCGGCGCGGCCTGCGTACGATGCGGGCCGGACATCCTCGTCGGGTGGTGGAGGTAGCCGCGGATGGCAGGCCAGCAGGACGGTTTCGCCCTCGGCGTGGACCTCGGCACCTCGAACACGGTGGCGGTGCTGCGCTGGCCGGACGGGCGGACCCGGCCGGTGCTCGTCGACGGCCATCCGATCCTGCCGTCCGGCGTCTACGCCGACGCGGACGGTCACCTGCACGTCGGGCGGGACGCGCAGCGCCTCGCCCAGGCCGACCCGGCCGGCTACGAGCCGAACCCGAAGCGCCGGGTCGACGAGGAGACGGTGGAGCTGGGCGGGCGCGCGTACCGGCCGGCGGAGCTGCTGGCCGCGACGCTGCGCGCGGTCGCGGACGCGGCGGTGGCGGCGGTCGGGCTGCTGCCCCCGGCGGTGGTCACCCACCCGGCGGCCTGGACGCCGGCCCGCCGTCAGGTGCTGCACGACGCGCTGGAACTCGCCGGCTGGCCGGCCGCGGCCGAGCACACGCTGGCCGGGCCGATCGCGCCCGGCACCCGCCTGCTGCGGGAGCCGGTGGCCGCGGCCCGCTACTTCACGCAGGTGCTGCGCCGGCCGGTGCCGGTGGGCGGTGCGGTGGCGGTGTTCGACTTCGGCGGCGGCACGCTCGACGTGGCGGTGCTGCGCAACGAGGGCGCCGACCCGTGGGGCGACTCCGGTTTCCAGCTGGTCGCCACCGGCGGGATCCCCGACCTCGGCGGCCTCGACCTGGACGCGGCCCTGCTCGGACGGCTCGGCGAGCTGGTCGGCCCGGCCCACCCGCGCGAGTGGGCCCGGCTGACCGACCCGACGACCACCGCCGAGCGGCGGGACCGCCAGCAGTTGTGGGACAACGTGCGCGGCGCGAAGGAGATGCTGTCCCGGGCGATGGTCGCGCCGGTGGCCGTACCGGGGGTGGAGGCGGCGGTGCCGCTGTCCCGGGAGGACTTCGAACGCCTGGCCGCGCCGCTGCTGGCCCGGGCGGTGACGGAGACCCGCGAGGTGACCGCCGCCGCCGGGCTGCGCCCGGAGCAGCTCTCCGGTCTGTTCCTGGTCGGCGGGTCGACCCGGGTGCCGCTGGTGGCCCGGCTGCTGCACGCCGAGCTGGGCATCGCGCCGACGGTGCTGGAGCAGCCGGAGATGCCGGTCGCCGAGGGCGCGCTCACCGACCTGCCGCTGCCCCGGCGCTCCGGCCGTCCGGCCGTGCCGGTCCAGGCCGCGCCGGCACCACCCACGCCGACGCAACCCGAATCGACACGGCCCGCGCCGGCCGCGGGCGAGACCGCCGCCACGGTCCCGGCCGGTGGGACCAGGACGAACCCGACCGCGCCGCTCGGCGGTCCGGACGCGGCGTCCGCCGGACCGCACGGCACGCTGGTCGCCGACGGCCCCGCCCCGCAGACCGCCGCCACGAGGTACGACGGCACGCCCGGCCCGGTTCCGCCACAGCCCACGAGGTACGACCACATGCCGGCCACCCACGGGCCGGTTCCGCCTCACCCCGCCGGCTACGGCGTACCCGGACCGTCCGCTCCCCCGCCCGGCGGCTGGCAGCCCGGCGTACCCGGGACGCCTTTCTCCCCCGCTCCGGGCGGTGTCCGGCCCGGCGGCGGCCGGCCCCGGCGCGGCCGGTGGATCGCGCTCGGCGCGGGTCTCGTGGTCGTCGCCGTGGCGGCGTCGGTGCTGCTCTGGGTGTTCCGGGACCGGCATCCGGCGCTGGACTTCCACACCGCGGAGCTGGTGAAGACGGTGGCCGCCGGTGACACGCGGCCGGACCAGATGTTCACCGCGACGCTCGGGGAACGTGCCTACCTGGCCCGTTCGCTGCCCGACGGGCACCTCCACGTGACAGCCGTCGAGGCGGCCACCGGCAGGACGGTCTGGGAGAAGCGGACCGACGCGACGACGCAGCGGTGGGCGGGGATCCGGGCGCTGCCCGACGGGCTGCTCGTCCTCGGCGACGCCACCGGAAGCGACACCCCCCGCGTGCTCGCGGTGCTCGACGAGGACTCCGGGGACCAGCGCTGGCGGACCGACGTCGGCCGCGACGACACCCTGTACCTCGGGCCGGACACGATCGTCCGGCTGGACCGCACCGGCGAACGCCTGGTCGGGCTGCGGCTGAGCGACGGCGGGCAGCGGTGGGAACGGCCCAACCCGCGCACCGAGTACGGCGACGCGCGCACGAAGGTGGTCCCGGTCGGCACCGGCGCGGCACTGGACGGGCCCGGCAACGCCGAGGGCTCGCCGCTCGCCCCGTGGGCGGGGCAGGCGGACCGGCTCGTCCAGGTCGGCGCGGACCGGTCGGTCCGGGTGCTGGACATGCGCAGCGGCAAGGTCCTCAAGGACCGGGGCAACGTCGCCGGGCTCGACGATCCGGTGGCCGCCCGCGACGACCGGCTGTACGTGGCGGAGAACGAGCGCGGCCTGCGGCTGCTCGCCTACGACCTGGGCGGTCTCGGCACGCCCAGCATGCTGTACGAGGCGCCGGAGCAGGGCGGCCGGGTGAAGGATCTCGTCACCTGCGGAGAACGTCGCGTGTGTCTGCTGGAGACGCCGGGCAGTGGCGCCGACGACACCCGGGTGGTGGCGGCGACCGAGGGCGAGGGCACCCGGCAGTGGCCGGCGCCACGCGCCGAGTCGCTGGTGCCGGTCGGTGAGCACGTGCTGGCCGGGCAGGACTCGCCGGACGCGGTGACGCTGTTCGCGCCGGACGGCACGCCGGTGCTGCGCGACCGGGACGGCGTCGCGGTCCGGCTCGACGCCGGCAACCTGCTGATCTTCTCCGAGGCGCCCAGCGCGTACGAGGACGACCGCGTCCTCGCCGGGACGGCGGTGGACGGCAAGCCGGTCGAGATGGGGCAGCTCAAGCAGATCCGCAGCGAGTCCTGCTCGTGGAACACGGAGATGCTGGTGTGCGGCGCGGAGAAGGAGTTCCGGTTGTACCGGTTCGCCGGCTGACCGGAACTGAGCTTGACAGTGATCGATGTCTCGGCTGGTGTGAACGGCAGAGAGATCGACGTTCGTCAGGAGGCCCCGTGTTCGTCCGACGACGGTGGACCGCACTCGCCACCACCAGCATCCTGATCGCCGCGGCGCTGGCCCATCCCGGGCCGGGCGCCGCCGCACCATCCGCCCCCACGATCACGCTCGCCCCCGCCGAGACCGCGCTGGTCCGCGTCCGACTGGCCGACCGGGCGCAGCTCGACCGCCTGGTCGCCGGCGGTGCCGACCTGGCCAACCGCCCCCGATCCCGCGACGGCGAGTGGATCGCCGACCTGGTCCTCACCGGACGGCAGCTCACCGACCTCACCCGGCAGGGGGCCACCGCAGTGCAGGTGGTGCAGCGCGCCGGCGACGGGGACCGGCACCTGGCCGAGAGCCGCCGCGCCGCACAGGAGCGCACCCGCGCCGGGCTGCGCGCGAGCGGCGCTGCCACCGCTGTCGACACGCTCCAGTTCCTCCAGGCGTACTGGTGGACCACCAGCGGCCGGACGTTCCTCCAGGCCCAGGTCGCCACCACCGCCACCGACGACCCGGACGTGGAGATCACCGTCACCTGGCGGACCGCCGACGGCGCCACCGGCTCTTTCCCGCTGTACCGCTTCGAGGACTCGGGCGAGTACCAGTACCACTACGCTCTGCCGCAGCCGGTGCCGAGCCGGCCGGTGCAGCTCACCGCCACCTCCACGCTGGGCGGCACGAGCCGGCCGGTGACGCCGTCGCTGTGGCCGAACGCGACCCCGCCGCCGCAGCCGGCCGGCTACCAGAAGGACTTCATCGACGCGTACCTGACGCCGGTGGACATCAAGGCGCGCATCGCCCGGCTCGGCCGCCAGTACCGCGACCTGGTCGACGTGATCGACCTGCCGAACAAGACCCAGGGCTACCGGCGGAACGCCGCCGCCTACCTGGGCGACCCGGCGGCCGCCGCCGTGGTGGTGGAGTCGGTCCGCTTCGGTGACCAGGGCATGAACGGCGTGCAGGTACGCACCGTCGACCCGGGCCGGCCGAACCGGCCGCTGAGCATGCGCTACCGGGACCGGGTGCTCACCGTCTCGCTGGCCACCGACCGCGCGGGCAAGGTCACGAGCACCACCGACGACGTCGCCGCCCTGATCAACGCCCCGCGGGGTGCCCGCTTCCGGGCCACCGTGGAGGACGGCTCGGCCGGGCTGCCGATGCCGGTGGCCGGGCCGGTACGCCTCGACGACGGGTTGCAGGGCACCGAGGTACCGGCCCGGCCGTGGACGGTGCAGGCGCTGCGGATCGGCAAGCACCGCGACGGCTCCCGCATCGGTGTGCTGGCGTACTCGCAGGAGCACGCCCGCGAGTGGGCCACCCCGCTCGTCACGCTGGAGTTCGCCGAGCGGCTGCTGGCGAACGCGCGTACCGACGCGGCGACCCGCAGGCTGCTGGAGCAGGTGGACGTGTTCGTCATCCCGACGGTGAACCCGGACGGCGCGAACTACTCCTTCAACGACTACAACTTCCAGCGCAAGAACCTGGTCAACCACTGCACCGGCGCCTCCCGCGACCCGAAGTACCGCACCATGTGGGGCGTCGACGTCAACCGCAACTACACCGTCGGCTCCCTGTTCGACGGGTACGTGGGCGCGAGCGCGAACTGCCTGTCCGGCAACTACGCGGGCACGGCGGAGCTGTCCGAGCCGGAGAGCCGCAACGTGATCGACCTGGCCAAGGCCCACCCGAACATCAAGTTCGCGATGAACGTGCACTCGTACGGCGGCTACTTCATGTGGCCGCCCGGGGCGTACAAGGCCGACGGGCGGGTGACGCTGCCGCGCCCGTCGATCGACGAGTCGACGCTGTTCCTGGGCAGCGCGCGGCGCATCGTCGGCGCGATCGCGGCCGAGCGCGGCACCGTCACCTGGCCGTCGCAGACCGGCCCGGTCGCCGACGTGCTGTACTCGGCGGCCGGCAACTCGGCCGACCAGCTCTACTACGAGCTGGGCATCTTCGCCTGGGACTTCGAGGTCGGGAACGACAGGTGGAACGAGGCCACCGGCCAGTGGGAGGGCGTCGGCTTCCAGCCGCCGTTCGACGAGGCGCACGCCGAGGCGCAGGAGTACGCCGGCGGCCTGGTGGAACTGGTCCGCGTCGCCCGCGACTACGCCGCCGACAACCCGGTCCGGCGCTGACCGCAGGCGGTCCCCGGCCGGACTCCACCGGCCGGGGACCGCGTCAGTGCGTCCGGGGCGGGTCCGCCCGGCCGGCTCAGTCGGTGGTACCGAGGTCGCGGAAGACGGTGAGCGCGCCCGGGTCGTCGATGGTCGCCGGGACCGGCTCGTCGCGCCCCTCCACCAGGCCCCGCATGGTGCGCCGCAGGATCTTCCCGGAGCGCGTCTTGGGCAGCGCCGGCACCACAGTCACCCGGCGGAACGCCGCCACCGGGCCGATCCGCTGCCGGACCAGCGCGACCAGCTCGGCGGCGAGCGCGTCCGGGTCCACGTCGGCGCCGGCCTTGAGCACCACGTACCCGCTGGGCACCTGCCCCTTGAGCGCGTCGGCCACGCCGATCACGGCGCACTCGGCCACCGCCGGGTGCGTCGCCAGGACCTCCTCCATCGCGCCGGTGGACAGGCGGTGCCCGGCCACGTTTATGACGTCGTCGGTGCGGCCCATCACGTACAGGTAGCCGTCCTCGTCGAACCTGCCGCCGTCGCCGGTCAGGTAGTGACCCGGGAACGTGGACAGGTAGGAGCGGACGAACCGCTCGTCGTCGCCCCAGAGCGTGGGCAGGCAGCCGGGCGGCAGCGGCAGCCGGATCACGATCGAGCCGTCCGTGCCGGGCGGCACGTCCCGGCCCGCGCCGTCGACCACGCGCACGTCGTAGCCGGGCACCGGCACCGACGGCGACCCCGGCTTGATCGGCAGCGGCTCCAGGCCGCGCGGGTTGGCCGCCACCGGCCAGCCGGTCTCCGTCTGCCACCAGTTGTCGACCACCGGTACGCCGAGCCGCTCCCCCGCCCAGGCCCAGGTGTCCGGGTCCAGGCGCTCACCGGCGAGGAAGAGGGTACGCAGCGCACTCAGGTCGTACTGCTCGATGTGGCTGCCGTCCGGGTCCTGCCGGCGGATCGCCCGGATCGCGGTGGGCGCGGTGAACAGGGCCGCCACCCGGTGCTCGGCGGCGACCCGCCAGAACGCGCCGGGGTCGGGGGTGCCGACCGGCTTGCCCTCGTAGAGCACCGTCGTCGCGCCGGTGAGCAGCGGCGCGTACACGATGTAGGAGTGGCCGACCACCCAGCCCACGTCGGAGGCGGCCCAGAAGACCTCGCCCGGCTCGATGCCGTAGACGTTGCGCATCGACCAGCGCAACGCCACCGCGTGCCCGCCGTTGTCCCGCACCACGCCCTTGGGCCGGCCGGTGGTGCCGGAGGTGTAGAGGACGTAGAGCGGGTCCGTGGCGGCCACCGGCTCGCACGGCGCCGGTTCCGCGTCCGCCATCACCTCGGCCCAGGTCAGGTCGCGGCCCGGCACCAGCGGGGCCGGTTCCTGCGGGCGCTGCACCACCACGCAGCGCTCCGGCACGTGCGCGGCCTCGTCCAGCGCGGCGGCCAGGATCGGGTGGTACGGCACCACCCGGTCGGCCTCGATGCCGCAGGAGGTGGCCACCACCACCTTCGGCCGCGCGTCGTCGATCCGGACGGCCAGCTCGTGCGCGGCGAACCCGCCGAAGACCACCGAGTGCACCGCGCCGATCCGGGCGCAGGCCAGCATGGCGATCACCGCCTCCGGGACCATCGCCAGGTAGAGCAGTACCCGGTCGCCCCGGCCGACGCCGAGCCGGCGCAGCGCACCGGCGAACCGGGCCGTCTCGTCGAGCAGCTCGGCGTAGGTGAGCGTCCGGACCGTGCCGGTCACCGGGCTGTCGTGGATCAACGCGGGCTGCTCGCCACGCCCGGCGGCGACGTGCCGGTCCAGCGCGTTGTGGCAGGTGTTCAGCACCCCGTCGGGGAACCAGCGGTAAAGCGGCGCCGTCTCCTCGTCGAGGATGCGTTCCGGCGGGATGACCCAGTCGATGTCGGCCGCCGCGTCCCGCCAGAAGCCGGCCGGGTCGGCGATGCTCCGCTCGTACGCTGATCGATACGCGCCCATACCGCCATGCTGCGCCCCGGCGCCACGCCGGCACGACGGCCGGACGGGTCCGGTGCGCCGGAAGCACGTCCCGGCTCGCTGAACGGCCGGTCACGGCGGTGGGCGGTGACCGCTCAGCCCAACGGGCGACGGATGAAGCCCGCGGGGCGGGGTAAGGCAACACGGTCCTGGTGGAGAGACGACCGGTGTCGCGGCGTACCGCGGCCGGGCACGCGGGCGGGCGGCGCGAATGCCGCCCGCCCGCGCATCCCGGGGCCGACCCGGGCAAACCGAGTTTGATCGATGACGACCGTCGGCTAGCGTGCGCAGGCGTGAAAACCAATCGGATCTTGCCGATCCTCCTGACCTGTGCCGTGCTGGGGCTCACCGCGTGCGGCGACGAGAAGCCCTCGACCACGGCCGGGCCGGCGGCCACCTCGGCCTCCGTCGCCCCCTCCTCGGCTGCCCCCTCGCCGTCGGCGGCCGCGATGAGCGACAAGGAACTCTGCACCGCCGCCGAGAAGATCAACAAGGACATGCGGGCGAAGCTCATGACCGCCGTGCAGTCGGGCGGCGACCTGACGAAGCAGACCGGCGCGATCCTGACCGAACTCGGTGACCGGGTGACAGAGCTCGCCGGGACCGCCGGCGACGGCAAGGCGGCCACCGCCCTGAAGGAGTTCGGCGCGGAGGCCGGCAAGGCGGGCTCGGCCGCCGACCCGGGCACCGCCGCCGACAACCCCGCCATGGAGAAGGCCAGCAAGGACATCAACGCCGCCTGCAAGACGGCCGGCGCGCCGACCACCTTCTGACGCCGGCACCCCGGGTCGTCCGTCCGGCGCGTACCGGACGGACGACCCGCCGGCTCAGTTGCCGGTCACCCAGTTCCAGGCGGAGACCACCCACTCGGTCTGCTGGAGATACGCCACCCCGACGCCGGCCAGGAACAACGCGGTGACCAGGTGAGCACCCTTGGCGCTGCGGCGCACCCGGCCGAGCTGCCGTTCCAGGATCAGCCGGCCGAGCAGCCGGGCCAGCGCGAACAGGCCGACCGCGGTGAGCAGGCTGAGCACGAACGTGAGCAGCGGAGCGACCAGGTTGCCCCGGCCGGAGATCGCCCAGATTCCCCAGCACACGAACGCGAACAGCGCGCCGGCGGCGCTCAGCTCCCCGCCCTTGCGCGCCTGGGCGAGATGCCAGCTCATCGGCCGGCGCGGCGCCGGCTCGGCCGCCCAGTCGCCGTGCTCGACAGTGGGGAACTGCTCGGTGCGGGGCGTACGCGAGTCGCGCGGCCGGCCGACCGCCGCCACCCCGCGCTGGAACGCGTCCCGCTGCGGGGGCACCACGCCAGGCTGGGGCGGCACCTCCACGGTGCGCTCGGCCCACGGCTGTGTCTGGTCCGCCATCTTCCGTCCTCCCCCTCGACCGATTCCGGCCTCGGTTCCGAGGGTAGCCAGCCCGCAAATAGGGTGCCGACCCCCATCGCGGTGCGATACACACGTGCCGTGGCTGACGTGCTGGTATCCCGGGCCGAGGACTTCGACGACATCGCGGCGCTGCTGGCGCTGGCCTTCCACGGCGATCTCGACCCCGACGTGCAGGCGCTCGAACGCCCGATCTTCGAGCCGGACCGGTCGTTACTGGTCCGCGACGGCGGGACGGTCGTGGCAAACGCCGCCGCGTTCAGCCGCGAGCTCGCGGTACCCGGCGCGAACGTGCCGGCCGCGCACGTGACGATGGTCGCGGTCGCGCCGACGCACCGGCGGCGCGGCCTGCTCACCACGCTGATGCGGCGCCAGCTGCGGGACGTCCGCGACGCCGGCCGGGAACCGATCGCGGTGCTCTGGGCCAGCGAGGGCCGCATCTACCCCCGGTTCGGCTACGGGTCGGCGGCCCCGCGCTACGTCCTGTCCGTGGACACCACCGGCCTGCGGCTGCCCGCCCCGGCGCCCGCCGAGGGCAGGCTGCGTCTGGACCGTCCGGACGCGCACCGGGACGAGCTGGCCCGGCTGTACGAGCGGGTCCGCGCCGAGCGTCCCGGCTGGTCCCGGCGGGACGAGCGCTGGTGGTCGTACGTGCTGGCGGACCTCAAGGCGCACCGGGGTGGCGCGACCGAGCGCCGGGTGCTGCTGCACGAGGGCGCCGACGGCCTCGACGGGTACGCGCTGTACCGGACGAAGGACAGCTCGACGGCCGTCGGGCCGCAGGCCGAGGTGCAGGTCGGCGAGGTGGTGGCGGCGACGCCGGAGGCGTACACGGCGCTGTGGCGGCTGCTGCTCTCGGTCGACCTGACCCGCCGGCTGTCGTTCGGCATCGCGGCCCTGGACGAGCCGCTGCTGCGGCTGGTGGACGAGCCCCGCCAGCTCTCCCCGCATCTCGCCGACGCGCTCTGGGTGCGGGTGGTGGACGTGCCGGCCGCGCTGGCCGCCCGGCGCTACGCCACCGACGTGGACGTGGTGATCGAGGTCGCCGACGAGCTGCTGAAGGAGAACACCGGCCGCTGGCGGCTGGTCGGCGGCCCCGACGGGGCGGAGTGCACGCCCACCACCGCACCGGCCGGGCTGGCGTGTGACGTACGCGCCCTCGGTGAGCTGTACCTCGGCGGCGCGAACCCGTACGCGCTGGCCGCCGCCGGCCGCGTGAAGGAGCTGATCCCCGACACGCTGACCGCGCTGACGCCCGCCTTCACCTGGCACCGCGCCCCCTCCCCCATGGAGGTCTTCTGACCGCCCGCCCGCCCCGCACCCCTCCCCGCCCACCCCCGCCCACCCCCGCCCGGCTGGCCCGGCTGGCCCGGCTGGCCCGGCTGGCCCGGCTGGCCCGGCTGGCCCGCGCGATCATGAAGTTAGCGGCGCGGATCGTCCGATTTGTTCCGGCTAACTTCATGATCGCGCGGGGGCGGGGGCGGGGGCCGGGGGCATGGGGCGCGCACGCCCGTCGCGGGACTCGTCGGCGCGCGCCTCGTCGACCTTGGAGTTGTGGCACCTCACATACCTCGCTGACCGGGCACTCCGGGCGCCACAACTCCAAGATCGACGGAGGCTGGCGGGATCGGGTGTGCCGGGAGCGGGTATGGGACGGCTGGGTCAGCGGGCCGCGCGGGGTGCTAGCGGCGCGCGGGTGGGCTCGGGGACGGTACGGTCGGGGGATGGGTGAGGCGGAGCGACGGCGACGACGGCTGCGGCATCACGGCGAGGCCGCCCCGCCGACGGAGACCGCCGGAACCGGTGCCGACGGCACGGGCACCGGCGGCACCACCGCCAGCACCGCCCCCGTACACGACGACGTGGTGCCCCGGTCCCCGCGCGGCGGCCGGCCGGGCGAGCCGGAGCCCCGCGGACGCCGCGCCGCGCCGCCCGCCGAGGAGGGCGAGCGCGGGCTGCGTGGGCTGGTCGGCTCCGGCTCGTCGCAGGTGAGCGTGACGGCCGCGCTGCGGGCACGCGACGCCGCCCGCCCCACCGAGGACGACCTCGCCGAGGCCGAACAGCGGGTGGTGCTCATCCGTCGCAACTGGGTGCCGCGCGAGGACCTGCCCCGCAACGGGCGCTGAGCCCGGAGGTGTCCGCTCAGGCGGGCAGCTCGGGCAGGCGGCGGCTCTGCTCGTAGGCGGCCACCTGCTCGATGCGCCGGCTGTGCCGGGGGTTGCCGGAGAACGGCGTGGTCAGGAACGCCTCGACCAGCGCTGTCGCCTCGTCCAGCGTGTGCTGCCGGGCGCCGATCGCCACGACGTTCGCGTCGTTGTGCTCACGGGCCAGCTGGGCGGTGTCCACGTTCCAGGCGAGCGCCGCCCGGACGCCCGCGACCTTGTTCGAGGCGATCTGCTCGCCGTTGCCGGAACCGCCGATCACCACGCCGAGGCTGCCCGGGTCACCGACCACCCGGTCACCGGTGTGCAGGCAGAACGCCGGGTAGTCGTCGTCCGGGTCGAACACGTGCGGTCCCACGTCCACCACCTCGTAGCCCTGCTTGGCCAGGTGGTTGGCGAGGTGCACCTTCAACTCGAAACCGGCGTGGTCGGATCCCAGGTAGACGCGCATACCGCGCAGTCTGACAGGCCCGCCTCCGGGCCGGCGAACCGGCGGCGACCCGGAGGCGGATTCGTCACACGGTCAGTGCGGCAGCTCGGCCACGACCAGGCCGGCCCGCGCCTTCGGGGTGAACCAGGTGCTCTTGCGCGGCATCTTCTCCCGGGCCAGGTTCACCGCGACGAAGTCGTCGACGGTCACCGGCGCGACGAGCACCGCCAGCTCGGCCCGGCCGGCGTCGACCTCACCGACGAGCCAGTTCGCCGGGTAGTCGCCGCCCACGTACGTGATCCGCTTGTCGCCCGGGTCGAGGCCCAGCGCGTCGCGCAGCAGCAGGCGCTCGACGAGCGCGTGGTCGAGGTTCTCCAGCCGACCGGCGCCGACGTGCGGCAGCGTCACCGCGTACCCCCGGCCGCCGAGATAGAGGTGCACGACGCCTCCGGTCGCCGGCACGTCGGCCGGCCCGTTCACCGGGGTGATCTCCGCGCCCGCCGCGCGCAGCCGGTCGAGCAGCTCGTCCGGCGTGGTGGTCAGCTCGCTGACCAGCCGGTTGTAGGGCTGGATGGCGACCGACGCGGGCGTGGTGACCACCGCGAGGAAGCGCGGGAAACCGCCGGTCTGCGCGGCCAGGCTGCGGTGGTTGCCGTCCGCGACCACCAGCTCCCCGCCACCGGCCAGCGCGGTCAGCTCGTCCTGCACCGGGCCCGGACCGAGCAGCCAGATCGCGTGCGTCCGGCCGGACTGGTCGACGTCCGTCGCGGCGGGCGCACCGGCCGCGTCGGTCGCCGCCGCGAGCGCGGCGTGCAGCTCGTCGCCCCTACCGGTCTGGAGCAGGAGTACGGGCGAGAGCAGGTGACCGAGCGCCTCGGCCAGCGCGACGCGCTCGCGCACCTTGGCGATGAACACGTCCTCGTTGCGGATCACCAGTCCCGGCTCGTCGGCGCGGGTGGAGATCTGGTCGGTGTCGACCATGACCCACAGCCCGTACGCGCTCTCCTCGCCCGGCGCGCTGATGCGGTAGAGCACCACCACCTGCTCGGCCGGCGTGTAGCTGCCGTCCGCCTTCGCCTCGGCCAGGCGCGCCACCGCGTCCGGCAGCGCGTCGAGGAAGGACTTCCCGAGACTGCCGGGCGCCCGGTGGGGCATCTCGATGCCCAGGGCGCTGTGCGGATTCGCTTCGACGATGGAGGTGATCTCCGCGTCGTCGGCGAACTCGTCGTAGTTCTGCGCGCCGGTGCCGCCAGTGGTGATCCAGGCCCGGGTGATCGGGTGCACGACCGTCATGTCCGCTGACGCTACCCGGGCCCCGATCACCCCCGCCGCCGGACTCACCCCCTTACCACCAGGTGAAAGGAAGGCAGCTCAGGCGGTGGGGTTGCGGTGCCGGCCCGGGGCGGGGCGGCGCACCGGCGGGGCCGGGCGGGAGCCGGCGTTGAGGCGTACCGTCGTCGCACCCGCGGCGGCCGGGTGGGCGGCGGGGCCGGACCGCGACGGCGCGCGGGCGGGCCGGACGGTCTCGGCCGGCGGTGTCATCCGCGAGGTGGCCACCACCCGGGCCACGCCGACCACGATCGGCGGGGCCAGCAGGTCGGCCACCTCGGCCGGGCCCGCCGGCCAGTCGCTCTCGGTCACCGACCAGTACGTCGCACCGGAGTCCTCGGTCGCCTGCTGCGGCGCGTCGTCGGACATGTGGCGGTGCTTGGCCATGGGAACGCCTCCAGGAGCTGCCGTGTTGCGGCCCCGCGGGCCGTCGGCTGGGACACCCGGTGAAACGAGCCCCGCACCGGCCCGGTGACGGGCGGTGCGGGGCTCGGGGCGCGCTGCCGGTGTTAAGAAGGGGCCCTTCCTTTCACCTCAGTCGAAGATCGGGCCCTGTTCGCGGGTGCGCTTCAGCTCGTAGAACCCGGGGGTGGCGGAGACCAGCAGTACGCCGTCCCAGAGCCGGCCGGCCGCCTCGCCCTTCGGTGCCGGCGTGATCACCGGGCCGAAGAAGGCGACCTGCTTGCCGTCCGGGCCGGGCGCGTGGATCACCGGGGTGCCCACGTCGGTGCCGACCGGCCGCATGCCCGCCTCGTGGCTGGCCCGCAGCGCCTCGTCGTACTGGGTGGATTCGGCCGCGTCGGCGAGCGCCGGGTCCAGCCCGACGTCGGTGAGCGCGCCCGCGAGCATGTCGCGGCCCAGTTCCTCCTTCTTGAGGTGGATCCGGTTGCCCATCGCGGTGTAGAGCTTCGCCAGCGCCTCGGCGCCGTGCGCCTGCTCGACGGCGATGCACACCCGTACCGGGCCCCAGCCCTTGACCATCAGGTCCTGGTACTCCGCCGGCAACTCCCGGCCCTCGTTGAGCACGGACAGGCTCATCACGTGGAACCGGATGTCCACGTCCCGGACCTGCTCGACCTCCAGCAGCCAACGGGAGGTGATCCACGCCCACGGGCACAGCGGGTCGAACCACATGTCCGCGGTGACACGTTCGGTCACTGTGTCTTCCCTTCACGACATCGTCGCGCCGGGGCTCCGGCGCGGTCACCTCCGATCCTCACCCCGTACCGCATCGACAGGTACCGGAATGAGAGCGTGACCTCGACCACCGAGAGCGGTCCGTGCATGGAAGACTCGGTTCTCGACGGGCCGTCACGAGCGGCCGGGCAGTACCGGCGCCGCGGGGCGCGGCGAGACGAGTGGGATGGAGACGAACAGTGCCGGGAGTGCGCAACCTGACCCAGGTCGAGGCTACCGAGCGGGCCCGCCTGCTCGAGGTGACCGGGTACGACATCAGCCTTGACCTGTCGACCGCGGTGCAGCCCACCGGTCGCACGTTCCGCTCGGTGACCGAGGTCCGGTTCCGCTGCGCCGAACCGGGGGCGACGACGTTCATCGAGACAGCCGCGGAATCGGTGCGGTCGGCCACGCTCAACGGCGAGCCGGTGGACCTGTCCGGCTGGTCCGCCGAGAAGGGACTCACGCTCAGCGGCCTGGCCGCCGAGAACGTGCTGGTGGTCGACGCCGACTTCGGTTACTCCAACAGCGGGCAGGGCCTGCACCGCACGGTCGACCCGGTGGACGGCGAGACCTACCTCTACAGCCAGTTCGAGACCGCCGACGCGCAGAAGGTCTACGCCTGCTTCGACCAGCCCGACCTGAAGAGCGTCTACACCTGGCACGCCACCGTCCCGGACCACTGGCGGGTCGTGTCGAACATGCCGGTGGAGCGCGAGGAGGCGGCCGGTGAGGGCCTGAAGACGGTGCACTTCACCGTCTCGGAGCGGATGAGCACCTACATCACCGCGCTCTGCGCGGGGCCGTACCACGAGGTGCGCCACAGCCACGACGGCATCGACATGGGCTACTTCTGCCGGGCCAGCATGGCCCCGCACATGGACGCCGACGACCTGCACCTGATCACCACGCAGGGCTTCGACTTCTTCCAGGAGAAGTTCGGCGTCCGCTACCCGCTGCCCAAGTACGACCAGCTCTGGGTGCCGGACTTCAACGCCGGCGCGATGGAGAACTTCGGCTGCGTCACGCACGCCGAGTCGCACTACATCTTCCGGTCGCAGGTCACCGACTTCGAGTACGAGCAGCGCGCCAACACGATCCTGCACGAGCTGGCGCACATGTGGTTCGGTGACCTGGTCACCATGCGCTGGTGGAACGACCTGTGGCTGAACGAGTCGTTCGCCGAGTGGGCCAGCCACTGGTGCAACACGCACGCCACCCGTTTCACCGACGCGTGGACCACGTTCCTGTCGATCCGCAAGAACTGGGGTTACCGGCAGGACCAGCTCTCCTCCACCCACCCGGTCTACTGCGAGATGCCGGACCTGGAGGCCGTCGAGGTCAACTTCGACGGCATCACGTACGCCAAGGGCGCGAGCGTGCTCAAGCAGCTCGTCGCGTACGTGGGTGAGGAGCCGTTCCTGGCCGGTCTGCGCGCCTACTTCGGCAAGTACGCCTGGGGCAACGCCACGTTCGACGACCTGCTGTCCGAGCTGGAGGCGGCCTCCGGCCGGGAGCTGCGCAAGTTCGCCGCCCAATGGCTGGAGACCGCGCAGGTGAACACGTTGCGCCCGGAGGTGACCATCGGCGCCGACGGCACGTACGAGCGGGTGGTGGTCCGCCAGGAGGCGCCGTCGGGCTACCCGACGCTGCGTACCCACCGCATCGGCGTCGGCCTGTACGACCTGACCGACGGCCGGCTGGTGCGCCGGGAGCTGATCGAGACGGACGTGACCGGCGAGCTGACCGAGCTGTCCGAGCTGCACGGCAAGCGGGCCGCCGACGTGCTGCTGCTCAACGACGAGGACCTGACGTACGCCAAGCTGCGGCTGGACGAGCGGTCGATGGCCACTGTGGTGCAGCACATCGCCGGCTTCGACTCGTCGCTGGCGCGGGCGCTGTGCTGGACCGCCGCGTGGGACATGACCCGTGACGCCGAGCTGTCGGCCCGCGACTACGTGGCGCTGGTGCTGGCCGGGCTGACCGCCGAGACCGACATCAACCTGGTGACGGCGACGCTGCGGCAGGCGACCACGGCCCTCACCTTCTACGCCGACCCGGCGTGGGCGCCGACCGGCTGGGCCGACCTGTCCCGTACCGCCCGGACCGCGCTCGCGGCGGCCGAGCCGGGCAGCGGCTTCCAGCTCGCCTGGGCCCGGGCGTACGCCTCGTCGGCCCGCTCCGGCGAGGACCTGGCGACGCTGCGCGGCTGGCTGGACGGCAACGGGGTACCGGAGGGCCTGACCGTGGACACCGAGCTGCGCTGGGCGGTGCTCCAGTCGCTCGTCGCCAACGGTGCGGCGAGTGCTGCCGACGTTGACGCGGAGCTGGCCGCCGACCGTACCGCCAGCGGCGAGCGGGAGGCCGCGTACGCGCACGCGCTGGTGCCGACCGCCGAGAACAAGGCGGCGGTGTGGGCGCTGCTCACCGGCCCGGACGCGCTGCCCAACTGGCGCAACCGGGCGCTGCTGCAGGGCTTCACCCACCCGGCGCAGGTCGAGCTGACCGCGCCCTACCGGGAGCGGTACTTCGCCACGGTGGACCAGGTGTGGGCGCAGCGCGACAGCGAGCCGGCGCAGGAGTTCGTGCAGCTCGCCTACCCGGCGTACCTGGTCGAGGAGGACACGGTGGCGGCCACCGACGCGTGGCTGGCCCAGGACGGGCGGCCGGCGTCGCTGCGGCGGCTGGTGGCTGAGGGTCGCGACGGCGTGGTCCGCGCGCTGAAGGCCCGGGAACGGGACGCGCGCAGCGCCTGAGTGAGGCACGCCGGCCGGGGCCGGCGCGGGTGGCAGCCCGCGCCGGCCCCGGCCGCTGTCGTGGGGCCCGCCCCGCTGACACGAGAAAGCCCGGCCCGCGTATACGCGGGCCGGGCTTCGTCGTGTGTACGGGCGGGGATCAGCCCTTGCCGGCGTGGCTGGCGAGCTGGTCGAGGCCCTGGATGATGCCGCCGGCCAGGTCGCCGCCGCCGAAGGAAGCCACCATGGAGAGCGCGGCCAGCTTGGCGTACGTGTCCGGGATGCGCTTGCGCGCGTACTTGCCGGTGACGATCTCCAGCTGCCGCTGGTTGGGCGACACCGCGATCAGCACCGAGCGGTCCGGGTCGGCGAGCTGGCGGTGCAGCCGCTCGGCGTGTTCCCGGATCGGCTCGTCGAGGCCGCCGACGTAGACCGAGAAGACCAGGCCGGTGCCCTGGTCGGCGAGGCGAAGCGCCTCGTCGATGCGGAGCAGCTGACGGGTCGAGAACGGTCCGTCCAGCACGTCGGGCGGGGTGCCCGTCCCCGTCGTGGGCCGCGCTTCACCAACGGTCACTTGCGCCTCCGGTTCCACCGGCCGGCGCCTCCCGGCCGGCCTGTTCCTGCTTGCGGCTGGTCAACGCCGGCGCCTGCGCCCCGGCGGCCAGCGCCGTGCCGGCCGAGTCGGCCAGCTGCTCCGGACGGCCCAGGAACCAGACCGGAGTGAAGTCGAAGGGCCGGCCCGGCCGGTAGCGCTTGGCGCCGCCACCGTTGCCGCGGCTGCCGACGGCCGCCAGGGCGGCGATCAGCAGCACCGCGGCGGCCGGGATGCCGACGAAGACCACCAACGTCTCGGTAACAGACAATCCCAACGCCCCCAGGCGGAAAGAGAGACCAGGAATGGTGCGGGTCGGCCGGTCAGGACCGGTCGCGCCCCACGTCACTTGTGATGTTCACGTTAGCGGAGTCGGCGGCCCGCCAGATTGCGGGGTGCTGATCCCATCCGTCACTCCGGTGCTCCAGTTGCGCGGCAGTGGCGAGCAGTGTCGCGTCGTCGCCGTACCGGCCGGTGAGGAGCACCCCGACCGGAAGCCCGTCGGTGGTCCGTCCGAGAGGTAACGAAACGGACGGATCGCCCGTGACGTTGAAGACCGCGCAGTACGGCGAGAAGCGCCGCTGCCGGTCGAAGTCCGCTGCCGGTTCGAGGGCGGCGAACGCGCCCACCGGCGCCTGCGGGGCCGCGAGCGTAGGGCAGAGCAGCAGGTCACACCCGGCGGTACGGCGTACGCCACGGCGTACCTGCGCCTGGAGCTCGCCGAGCGCGGCCATCAGCCGGGCCGCGCCGAGCGCCTCGCCGCGCTCGCGCAGGTACCGGGTCAGCGGCAGCAGGTCGCCCTCCCGCCCGGCCGGGACGGGGGTGACAGCCAGCGCGTACCAGACGGTCTCGAACAGCGGCCACGCCTCGGGGCCGAGCGGCGCGGGGACGTCGACCACCTCGTGGCCGGCGTCGCTGAGCAGCGCGGCGGCCCGGTCGACGGCGGCCACGCAGTCCGGGTGGACCGGTTCGTCGGCGAGCATCGGCGTGGTGAAGCGGCCGACGCGCAGCCGGCCGGGGCCGGTGACGCGGGCGGCGCGGGTGACGCCGAGGTAGCCGCCGGCGGGCGCGGCCGGCGGCAGGTACGGCTCGCCGGGTACCGGGCGGGCGAGCACGTCGAGCAGCGCGGCCACGTCGGCGACGGTACGGCCGATCGGCCCGTTCACCGGCAGCCCGAAGCCGCCGAAGCCGAGCGGCCCGCCGGAGACCATGCCCCGGCTGGGTTTGTAGCCGACCAGCCCGCAGAGCGCGGCCGGGATGCGCAGCGAGCCGCCACCGTCGGAGCCCTGCGCCACCGGCACCAGCCCGGCGGCGACCGCTGCGGCCGCGCCGCCGCTGGACCCGCCCGCGGTGTACGCGAGGTCCCACGGGTTGCGGGCCGGCGGCGCCACCAGTCCCTCCGAGTAGAGCGAGCAGCCCAGTTCGGAGGTGGTGGTCTTGCCGAGGCTGACCAGGCCGGCGTCGGCCATGAGGCGGACCACGTCGGCGTCGACGGGCGGGACGAAGTCGGCGAAGGCGGCCGAGCCGAATGTGGTGCGGACCCCGGCGGTGAGCGTGAGGTCCTTGATCGCGGTCGGAACGCCGTGCAGCGGGCACCGTTCCTCGGCCGCGAGCGCGTCGGCGGCGCGGGCGGCGGCACGGGCCTGTTCGGCGGTGACGGTGACGAACGCGCCGACGGTCTCGCCGAGTGCCTCGACCCGGCGCAGGTGGTGCTCGACCAGTTCCAGGCTGGACAGCTCGCCCCGGCGGATCGCGGCGGCCTGTTCCAGCGCGGTCAGGTCGTGCGGCTCGGCCATGCCGTCCATCCTGCCGGTACGGCGGCCGGGAGGCCCGGCGACACGTCCGGCCGGTCCTGAACAGCGCCGGGTGCGTCCGTCGACTCTAGGGCGACGACGGACGCACCCGCGCCGGCTTCAGCGGCGGCCGAGGAACCGCAGCGCGTTGCCGCCGAGCAGCGCGTCCCGCTGCGCGTCGGTGAGGAAGTCCGCCCGGTGCACCACGTCACCGACCGGCCGCTCCCCCAGCGGGTACGGGTAGTCGCTGCCGAGCAGCACCCGCTCGGTGCCCAGGGTGTCCACGAGCAGCCGCAGCGCCGCCGGTTCGAAGACCACCGAGTCGACGTGGAACCTGTCGACGTACGAGCTGGGCGGTGCGCTCGACGCGCCGCGTACCAGGTCGCCGCGGCGGTGCCAGGCGTTGTCGGCGCGGCCCAGCCAGAACGGGAAGCTGCCGCCGCCGTGCGCGAAGCAGATCCGCAGCGTGTCCGGCACCCGGTCGAACACGCCGCCGAGGATCAGCGCGAGCACCGAAAGGTGTGTCTCGGCCGGCATCCCGGTCAGCCAGCG
The DNA here is from genome assembly GCF_015354395.1 of Micromonospora sp. ANENR4. Taxonomy (NCBI): domain Bacteria; kingdom Bacillati; phylum Actinomycetota; class Actinomycetes; order Micromonosporales; family Micromonosporaceae; genus Micromonospora; species Micromonospora sp. ANENR4. The sequence continues at coordinate 24,711 of NZ_JADKYQ010000025.1, read as the reverse complement.
GGCCATCCACCGGTCCAGCCGGGGGCCGCCGGGCATGTCCCACGGGTGCACGAACACCGGCGCGCCGACCTCGGCGCAGTGGGTCAGGAACTGCACGATGCCCTCGTCGTCCAGGTCCCGGTCACCGACGTGGTTGCCGATCTCCACCCCGGCGTGCCCGGCCGACAGGCAACGGTCCAGCTCGGCGCAGGCCGCGTCCGGGTCCTGCAACGGCACCTGGCAGAACGGCACCAGCCGGCCGCCACCGCCGGCGGTGACCTCCAGCGTGAGGTCGTTGAAGATCCGGGCCACCTTGGCCGCCTGGTCGGCCGGGCGGTCGTAGCTGAAGAACACCGGGGTGGGCGAGACGACCTGCACGTCCACGCCGTCGGCGTCCATGTCGGCCAGCCGGGTCGGCGCGTCCCAGCACTGCGCGCCGACCGGACGGAACTCCGTCTCCCCCACCATGATCATGGCGGCGCGCTCGGAGTCCACCCGCAGCCAGGGCCAGCCGGACCCGCCGCACGCCGCGGCGAGGTCCGGCCACCCCTTCGGTACGACGTGCGTGTGCACGTCCACGACCGGCACGCGTCAGCCCTTGCCCGGGTGCAGCGCGCCGCAGTTGTCGCAGGTGCGGGCCTTCTCGTCGGCGTAGAACGCGGCGAAGACCGGGGGCAGGTCGGCGGCGATGTCGCGGACCTGCAACTCGACCTCGTGCACCTTGTGGTCGCACTCGCCGCAGTACCACTGGAACTTCTCCAGTGTGCCCTCCTCGCGGACCCGCTCGATCACCATGCCGATCGAGCCGGCCTCGGGACGCTGCGGCGAGTGCGGGGTGTTGCGCGGCAGCATCCACATCTGCCCCTCGCGCACGTGCACCGTACGCGGGCCCTCGGGCAGCATCAGGTTGATGTGCATGTTGCCCTTGACCTGGTAGAAGAACTCCTCGTACGGGTCGACGTGGAAGTCCGTGCGCTGGTTCGGGCCGCCCACCACCATGACGATGAAGTCGTCGCTGCCGGGCAGCATCTCCTTGTTGCCCACCGGGGGCTTGAGCAGGTGCTGGTTCTCGCCGATCCAGCCGGAGAAGCTGAACGGCTCGGCGATCTCACTCATGGGAACCTCCCGACGGAAGTAGGGCGACGGCCTGCATCTCGATCAGCAGATGCGGGTGCGGAAGCTGGTGCACGGCGACTGTGGTCCGGGTCGGCCCGGTGGCGTCGAAGAACTCCGCCCACACCTCGTTGTAGCCGCCGAAGTCGTTCATGTTGACCAGGTAGCTGGTGACCTGCACCAGATCGCTCAGGTCGGCGCCGACCGAGCGGAGCAGGTCGCGGATGTTCTCGATCACGGCCCGGGTCTGCTCGCGGATGTCCAGGTCGGTGGTGCCGAACTCGTCCACCGACACCCCGGCGAACGTGTTGTCCGGCCGGCGCGACGACGTACCGGAGACGTAGACGAACCCGCCGGCCACCTTGACGTGCGGGAACGCGCCCCGCGGCACGGCCTTGCCGGCCACCACGCGGGCGGTCATGGGAGGGCCTTCAGGGAGGCGGAACCCAGCTTCTCCACAGTGGCGCGGACGTGCGCCCCGGGGCGCAGCGGCACCGCGGCGGTGGCCGCGCCGGCCAGGAACACCCAACCCTTGCGCAGCCGTACGCCGTGCCGGCCGGCCAGCCGCAGCCCCTCGTCCAGCGCGCGGCGCGGGTCGCCGAGGATGGCGGCGGTCGAGCCGACCTGCGCCACCCGCCCGTCGATCTCCAGCAGCACGCCGAGGTTGTCCAGCCCGTCCGGCACCGGCGACCACGGCCCGACCACGAACGCGGCGGCCGAGGTGTTGTCGGCGATCACGTCCGGCAGCGAGAAGGTGAAGTTCGCGTACCGCGAGTCGATCAGCTCGATCGCCGGGGCGACCGCGCGCACGGCACGGGTGAACGAGCCGACCGGTTCGCCCGGGTCGGGCAGCCGGTCCAGCAGGAACGCCACCTCCGGCTCGACCCGGGGGTGGATGAAGTCGCCGACGTCGACGCCGCCGCCGTCGGGCACCCGCATCACGTCGGTCAGCCGGCCCCAGATCACCTCGTCCACGCCGACCTGCGCCATCTTGGCCTTGCTGGTGAGCCCCATCTTGAGGCCGACCAGCCGCTCACCCCGGTCGAGGCGGCGCTGCACCAGCGCGGTCTGCACCGCGTACGCGGCGTCGACGTCGAGGCCGGTCTCGGCGGCGAGCTGCGGGATCGCGGTGGCGTCGTCGGCCGCCGCACCCAGCTTCTCCGCGATGCCGGCGATGTCCGGCCCGATCATGAGGTCTCCTTGCTCGCCAGGTCCAGTGCCACGTCCACGATCATGTCCTCCTGGCCGCCGACCATCCGGCGGCGGCCCAGCTCGACCAGGATCGAGCGGACGTCCACGCCGTACTTGGCCGAGGCCCGCTCGGCGTGCCGCAGGAAGCTGGAGTAGACGCCCGCGTACCCGAGGGAGAGCGTCTCCCGGTCGACCTGGACCGGCCGGTCCTGCAACGGGCGGACCAGGTCGTCGGCGGCGTCCATCAGCGCGAACACGTCGCAGCCGTGCTTCCAGCCGTGCAGCTCGGCGACCGCGACGAAGACCTCCAGCGGCGCGTTCCCCGCGCCCGCGCCCATGCCGGCCAGCGACGCGTCCACCCGGACGGTCCGCCCGGACGGCGAGCCGACCGGGCCGTCGCCGAGGATCCGGCCGTGCTCGACCGCGAGCACGCTGTTCGCCACACCCAGCGACAGGTTGTGGTGCGCGTGGATGCCGATCTGCGTCTCCGGTTCCAGCACCTGCCGGTACGCGTCGACGCGCTGCGCCACGTCCGACATCAGCAGCCGCCCGCCGGAGTCGGTGACGTAGACGCAGTGCGCGCCGTACGACTCCATGAGCTTGGCCTGCGCGGCCAGCCCGGCCGGGTCGTTGAGGTGCGACATCATCAGGAACCCGGAGACGTCCATGTCGTTCTCCCGGGCCCACGCGATGTGCTGGGCGGAGATGTCCGCCTCGGTGCAGTGCGTGGCGATCCGGACGCTTGTCACGCCGAGCGCCTTGGCCGCCTTCAGGTCGGCGATGGTGCCGATGCCCGGCAGCAGCAGCGTGGTGAGCCGCGCGGTGGTCAGCACCTCGGCGGCGGCGGCGATCCAGTCCGCGTCGGCGGCAGCGCCGTGCCCGTAGTTGACGCTGGAACCGGCCAGGCCGTCGCCGTGCGCCACCTCGACCGCCGCCACACCTGCGGCGTCGAGCGCGGCGGCGATGGTACGCACCTGGTCGACCGTGTAGCGGTGCCCGATGGCGTGCATGCCGTCGCGCAGCGTCACGTCCTGGATGTAGAGGTCGGTCATCGGGATGCCCCCTCCGGGGAACGCAGCGCCACCAGCCGCTCCGCGGTACGCAGCGCGGCCGACGTCATGATGTCCAGGTTCCCGGCGTACGCGGGCAGGTAGTGCCCGGCGCCGGAGACCTCCAGGAACACCGACACCTGGAGGCCGGTGAAGTGCCGGCCGAGCACCGGCGCGTACGTGTCCACGGCGTCGAACTGCACGTCCTGCTTGAGCCGGTAGCCGGGCACGTACTCCTGCACGGTCTTCACCATGTCGGCCACCGAGGCGGCGATCTTCACCCGGTCGGCGTCGGCGTCCGGGCACAGGCAGTAGACCGTGTCCCGCATCAGCAGCGGCGGGTCGGCCGGGTTCAGCACGATGATGGCCTTGCCGCGCTCGGCGCCGCCGACCACCTCGATGGCGCGGGCGGTCGTCTCGGTGAACTCGTCGATGTTGGCCCGGGTGCCCGGACCGGCCGACTTCGAGGCGATCGAGGCGACGATCTCGCCGTACGCGACGGGGGTGACCCGGCCGACCGCGTGCACGATCGGCACCGTCGCCTGTCCGCCGCAGGTCACCATGTTGACGTTCGGCTCACCCAGGTGCTCGTCGAGGTTCACCGGCGGCACCACGTACGGGCCGATAGCCGCAGGCGTCAGGTCGACGACGGTACGGCCGTGTGCCCGCAGCACCTCGTCGTGACGCTTGTGCGCGCCGGCCGAGGTGGCGTCGAAGACGAGCTGGACGTCCGCGAACTCGGGCAGCGCGACCAGGCCGTCGACGCCCTCGGCGGTGGTGGTCACGCCGAGCCGGCGGGCCCGGGCCAGACCGTCCGAGTCCGGGTCGATACCGGCCATCGCCACCATGCGCAGGCTCTCACTGAGCCGCAGCACCTTGATCATCAGGTCGGTGCCGATGTTGCCCGACCCGAGCACCGCCACTCCGACAGTCATGACGTTCCCTCCGAGGAGAAACAGGTACGCACCGAGCCGAGCCCGGAGATGCGCGCCTCGTACGCGGCGCCGGGCGTGACCGGCACCATCGGGCCGAGCGCGCCGGAGAGCACCACGTCGCCGGCCCGCAGCGGGTCACCGGCGCGGGCCATCGTGCCGGCCAGCCACTGCAGCGCGTGCAGCGGATTGCCGAGGCAGGCCGCGCCCGCGCCGACCGAGACCGGCTCACCGGCGTGCTCCAGTACCATGCCGCACAGCCGCAGGTCCACGTCGGCGAGCCGCCGGGGCGCGGTGCCGAGCACGAACAGCCCGCTGGAGGCGTTGTCCGCCACCGTGTCCACGATGGAGATGTCCCAGTCCGCGATCCGCGAGTCGACGATCTCGATGGCCGGCAGCACGTGGTCCACCGCCCGGATCAGGTCGACAGTGGTGACCCGCTCGTCCGGCAGGTCCGCGCCGAGCACGAAGGCGATCTCCGCCTCCACCCGCGGCTGGAGCAGCCGGTCGATCGGCACCTCGACGCCGTCACCGACGGCCATGTCGTCGAAGAGCACCCCGAAGTCGGGCTGGAAGACGCCGAAGCTCTCCTGGACGGTCCGCGACGTCAGGCCGATCTTCGCGCCGACGCGGCGGTGTCCCTTGCCCAGCCGCTGCCGGGTGTAGACCTGCTGCACCTGGTACGCGGCCTCGATGTCGCCCTCGGGCAGCAGCCGGCCGCGCAGCGGCGGGCAGGGCTTCCCGTCCTGCCGGGCCACTGCCAGTTCCCGGTTGGCGGCCTCGATGTCCACGGTCATGGCGGCTCCTCGCTTACGTCGCTGGGGATTCCGGCCATTCTGCCCACCACGCGCGCTCATGTGAGATCCACGCAGACGTTTGTCAGCTCGGAGTAGAAGTCGAGCGAGTGCACGCCGCCCTCGCGGCCGACACCCGACGCCTTCACCCCGCCGAACGGGGTACGCAGGTCGCGCAGGAACCAGGTGTTCACCCAGACGATGCCGGCGTCGAGCCGGGCGCCGGCCCGGTGCGCCCGGCCCACGTCCCGCGTCCACACCGTCGCCGCGAGGCCGTAGGCGGTGCCGTTCGCGAGCGCGAACGCCTCGTCCTCGTCGTCGAACGGCGCGACGTGCACCACCGGTCCGAAGATCTCCTCCTGGTTGGTGCGGGCGTCCGCGCCGAGGCCGGTGAGCACCGTCGGCTGCACGTACGCCCCGCCGTCGCGGGCGTCGCCGAAGCGCGGCGTGCCGCCACCGGCGCGCACCTCGGCGCCCTCGGTACGGGCCAGCGCGTAGTGGCCGAGCACCTTGTCCCGGTGGCCGTGCGAGATGAGCGGCATGTTCGCCGTCGCCTCGTCGTCCGGCCAGCCGTACGCCAGCTCGTCGGCACGCTTGGCCAGCCGCGCGGTGAACTCCTCGAACACCGGCCGCTGCACGTAGATGCGCTCGGTGCACAGGCACACCTGGCCGCCGTTTGTGAAGCTGGACCGCACCGAACCGGCGACCGCCGCGTCCAGGTCGGCGTCGGCGAACACCAGGCCGGCGTTCTTGCCGCCCAGCTCGAAGCTGACCGCCTTCACCCCGTCGGCGGCGGCGCGCATGATCGCGCTGCCGGTCGCCGACTCGCCGGTGAACGTGATCGCGTCCACGCCGGGGTGCCGGGTCAGGTGCTCGCCGGCCGAGCCGGGGCCGAAGCCGTGCACCAGGTTGAACACGCCGTCCGGCACGCCCGCCGCGGCCATCACCTCGGCCAGCAGCGTGGCGGAGGCGGGGGTCTCCTCGCTGGGCTTGACCACGACGGCGTTGCCGCAGGCCAGGGCCGGGGCGACCTTCCAGGTGAGCAGCAGCAGCGGCAGGTTCCACGGCACGATCACCGCGACCACGCCGACCGGCTTGCGGACCGCGTAGTTCAGCGCCCGGCCCCCGGCCGGGGTGACAGTGGTGAACGACTCGGTGGGCGCGGTCGCCACGATCTCGGCGAATGCCCGGAAGTTCGCCGCGCCGCGCGGGATGTCGAGCGTCCGGGCCTGCGAGATGGCCTTGCCGGTGTCCGCGACCTCGGCGGCGACCAGGTCGTCGAAGCGCCGTTCCAGCTCGTCGGCGACCCGGCGCAGCACCTCGGCGCGTTCCCGCTCCCCCATCCGGCCCCACGGGCCGCGCAGCGCCGCCCGGGCCGCGGCGACCGCGTCGTCCACTGTCGACTGCGACGCCTCGACCACCTCGAACACCGGCTCGCCGGTGACCGGGCTGCGCTTGGTGAACCGGGAACCGGCGTCGACGAACTCGCCGCCGACGAAGTTGCGCAGCAGGCCGGGGCCGTGCGGCGCGTGGCCGGTCATCAGCCGGGGATCCCAGAGCGTCATCGCCGCCTCCCCAGCGCCGCGCGGACACCACCGGCCAGCAGCGCGACCGCGCCGGCCGCGACCGCGCCGACCACCGCGTACTGCGCACGCACCCGGCGGCGCACCTGCGCGTACGGGGTGGTGGAGAAGGAGACGAGCTCGTACTGGGAGACGTAGCGGCCGGGCAGCGCGCGCTCCAGCGCGTGCTCGACCTGCTTGCGGGTGCGGAACACCGGCGAGGCGACCTTGTCCCGCATCTCCACGAAGTTCGCCAGCGCCATCCGGGCGATCGCCTCGGCGTTGTCCTGACGGCGGTGCTGGAACAGCGGCAGCGCGGCGGCCCACTCGTCGTCGCACTCGTCCAGGCAGCGGTCCAGCTCGACCACGTCCTCGAACGCGCAGTTCGCGCCCTGGCCGTAGAACGGCACGATGGCGTGCGCGGCGTCGCCGATCAGGCCGACCTTGCCTGCTACCTGCCACGGCGTGCAGCGCACAGTGCCGAGCACACCGACCGGGTTGTGCTGGTAGTCGTCGACCAGGTTCGGCGCGAGCGGGACCAGGTCCGGGTAGTGGGTGGCGAAGAACCGCTCGATCGCCGCCGGGCTGCTCAGCGACGCGAAGCTGCGGGTGCCGTGGGTGGGCCAGAACAGCGTGCAGGTGAAGGAGCGGTCCGGGTTCGGCAGCGCGATCATCATCGAGGTGCCGCGCGGCCAGATGTGCAGCGCGCCCGGGTCGAGCGCGAACTCCCCGCCCAGCGGCGGGATGGTCAGCTCCTTGTAGCCGTAGTCGAGGAAGTCCAGGCTCTCGGTCAGGCCCCCGTACGCGAGCAGTTGCCCGCGCACCGCGGAGCCGGCGCCGTCGGCGCCGAGGATGACCGAGGCGGTGGCGGTGACCTTGCCCTGCGGGGTCTCGAACGTCATCTCGCCGCCGAGCGGGTCGAGCCCGACCAGCCGGTGGTCGAACGCGACGCGCACGTTCGGCAGCGCGGCGGCGGCGTCGAGCAGCGCGTTGTTCAGCGCGCCCCGGCTGATCGAGTTGATCGCGCGGTCCCCGGAGCCGCTGTACGACTGGAACTCCGGCTCGCCCTCGACCGGGTGGATCATGCGGCCGCGCATCGGCAGCGCGTCCGTCATCACCTCGTCCTCTAGGCCGATGCGGCGCAGCGCGTCCAGGCCCCGCTCGGACAGCGCCAGGTTGATCGACCGGCCCCGCTCGACGGTGCCGGTACGCGGGTCGGGCCGCCGCTCGTAGAGGGCCACCGGGTAGCCGCGGCGGGCCAGGTAGCAGGCCAGCAGACAGCCGGCCAGCCCGGCGCCGACCACCGCGATCTCGTCGCGCTCACTCGTCACGCTCACGAGCCCTCCTTGTCGAACGTCGCGGCCAGCGCCTCGGCGACCCGCCAGCAGTCGTGGTACGTGGAGTAGAGCGGCACCGGCGCGAACCGGACGATGTCCGGCTCCCGGGCGTCGGCGACCACGCCGTGCTCGTGCCGCAGCCGCTTGGTCAACTCGTTCGCGCTTCCCACGCCGATCCGGACGGAGAGCTGGCAGCCGCGCCGGGCCGGGTCGCGCGGGGTGACCACGCTCAGCGGACGACCGGGCGTCACCTCGTCGAGCAGCTGCTCCAGGAAGGCGGTGAGCCGCAGGCTGCGCTCGCGCAGCGCCGGCATGCCGACGGAGTCGAACAGCTCCAGCGAGGTACGCACCGGGCCCATCGCGAAGATCGGCGGGTTGGAGATCTGCCACGCCTCCACGGTGGCCGGCGGCCGGGACACCGGGGTCATCTCGAACCGGGTGGCCGCCTCGGTGCTCCACCAGCCCTCGAACCGCGGGATCGACGGGTCGCCGAGGTGCCGCTCGTGGACGAAGACACCGCCCAGCGCGCCCGGGCCGGAGTTGAGGTACTTGTACGAGCACCAGGCGGCGAAGTCCACGTCCCAGTCGTGCAGCGCCAGCGGCACGTTGCCCGCGGCGTGCGCCAGGTCCCAGCCGACGACGGCGCCCGCGGCGCGGCCGGCGGCGGTGATGGCGGGGATGTCCATCAGCTCGCCGGTCAGGTAGTTCACGCCGCCGAGCATCAGCAGCGCCACCGTGTGGCCCTCGCGGGCCAGGAAGTCCAGCACGTCCTCGGTGCCGAGCGTATCCGAGCCGGGACGCGGCTTGAGGCGTACCACAGTGGTGTCCGGGTCCAGGCCGTGGAAGCGGGCCTGGCTGCGCACCGCGTAGCTGTCCGAGGGGAACGCGCTGTCCTCGATGACGATGCGGGTGCGCTCGCCGGCCGGCCGGTAGAAGCTGACCATCAGCAGGTGCAGGTTCACCGTGAGGGAGTTCATCACCACGGTCTCCGCGGGCAGCGCGCCGACCAGGCGGGCGGCCGGTGCGGTCAGCAGCTCGTGGTACGGCAGCCAGGGCCGCTCCGACTCCAGGTGCCCCTCGACGCCCAGGCGCTGCCAGGCGTCCAGGTCGGCGAGGAGTTCGTCCCGGGTGGCCCGGGGCTGGAGACCGAGCGAGTTGCCCGCCAGGTACGCCGTGTCCGGGTAGCGCCCGCCGTCGGCGGGTGGGATGTGGAACAGGTGCCGGTGGCCGGGGTCTGCGGCGTCGCGGCGGAGGGCTTCGTTCTCGGGGGTGTGCATGCTGTTCTCTCTCGTCACATCGCGGTGCGGGCCGACCACAGCTCCGGGAAGACCACCCGGGCCATGCTGCGCTGCAACCATGCCAGTCCGGCGGACCCGCCGCTGCCGACCTTGGCGCCCATCGTGCGCTGGACGGCCTTGACGTGGTTCCAGCGCCAGTCGCCGAACTCCTCGGCGATCTCGGTCAGCGCGTCGCCGAGCAGGCGGAGGTGGTTGTCCGGCCCGTTGTCGCCGTAGATCCGGACCCAGGCCGCCTCGATCGCCGGGTGTCCCTCGTGCTCGACGTTCACGTCCCGCGACAGCAGCTCGGCCGGCACGTCGAAGCCCTTGCGGGCCAGCAGCGCCACCACCTCGTCCCAGAGGCTCGGCGTGGCGAGCGCGGCGGTCAGCTCGTCGTACACCTCGGTCTGCCGGCGGAACGGGCGGATCAGCGCCCGGTCGCGCAGGCCGAGCAGGAACTCCAGCTGCCGGTACATGGCGGACTGGAAGCCGGAGCCCTCGCCGAGCCGGTCGCGGAAGCGGTTGAAGTCGGCCGGGCTCATCCAGCGCAGGCCGTGCCAGGCGGCGTTGAGGCCCTCCAGGTGCAGGGCGGCGCGGCGCAGCGGGGGCAGGGCCTCCCAGATCCGGTCCTCGCGCAGCTCGCGCTTGGCGTGCCGCAACTCGTGGCAGGTAAGGCCGAAGTACAGCTCCATGATCTGGCTGACCATCAGGAAGGACATCTCGCCCGGGTCGTCGCTGAGTGGCTCCTGGAGCCGGTGCAGCGTGCTGGCCCGCACGTACGCGTCGTACGGCACGCGGTCGGCGAACTCCAGTGTCGGCTCGCCGCCGTTGCGCGCCGCCCGAGCCGCCCGTTCCTGGGGGGTTACCGGGCGCACCGCCGTCGTCTGTTCCACAGTCATTCTCCGTCCGTGCGCGGGGTAGACGTCATGATCCCGCTGGTGGGCGGCCGAATGGAATGCCTGTTCAACGGCGGTATGGTGGTCTCACTTCGCGAACCGAAACCATCTCGCGTCGCCGTCTTTACGGAAGGAAGGTCCGCGCGTGGACGACATGGACTGGGCGCTGCTGCGCGAGCTCCAAGCCGACGCCCGGCTGTCGTACAGCGAGTTGTCCCGCCGGGTCCACCTGTCGCCGCCCGCTGTGGCCGAGCGGGTCCGGCGGCTGGAGGAAGCCGGTGTGATCACCGGCTACCACGCCCACGTCGACCTCACCCGGGCCGGGCGGACGGTGCTCGCCCTGATCCGGATGTCCTGCTACGGCGCGCGCTGCATCCTCAACGACCCCGACGTCGCGGGCTGGCCGGAGATCATGGAGATCCACCGGATCACCGGTGACGCGTGCAGCATGCTCAAGGTCGCCGCCACCAACATGGGCGAGTTCGAGGAGGTCATCGACCGCCTCGCGCCGTACGGGCAGCCATCCAGCACGATGGTGCTCTCCACCCCGCTGGCCTGGCACCCCGTGGTCAAGGCGCCCCGTTAGCTTCCCCCGCCCTCCGGGAAAGCAGGCGCCGCTGCCCGTCAGTGGTCCGGCGCACCGTCGCGCCGGGAGGGGGGAACCATGCGAGGGCTCCTGTCACATCGTGCGTTGTCGTCCCTGTTGGGCCTGTTCGGCCTGGTGGCGGCGTTCGTCCTGACCACCGCGCCGCCGGCCCGGGCCGGCGAGAGCGTGTTCATCGAGGTGACGCCGAACAGCGTCCAGGCCGGTTCCCGGGTCAACCTGCGGGCCGGCTGCGACAACAGCAACAACCGTCAGGCGCAGGTCACCTCGGACGCCTTCGGGCGGGTGACGCTGCGGCCGGACAACGGCTTCCTCACCGGCTCGGTCACCGTGCCCGGCAACAAGGCGCCCGGCGACTACCCGGTGAACCTGGACTGCTCCAACGGCAACACCGCCTCGACCATGCTCACCGTGCTCAACATGGCGCAGCCGAGCAAGGGACCGGCGACCGGCGGCGGTGGCACCGCGGGTAGCCGGGGCACCGGTTCGCTGCTGCTCGTCGGCGGTCTGGTCGCGGTGGCAGTGGTGGCCGGTGTGAGTGCCCGCCGTAAGACCGGCGGCCGTGCCTGACGAGAGGTGCCGCAATGGCCCGCTCATCGCGCCGCCGGGACCGTACCGGCCCGGCGGCGGACCGCAGACGCCGCGACGCCGCCCGTCCCGGCCGCCGGTCGCGACAGCGCGCCGGCCGGCTCCGGGCCGCGCTGCGGCTGACGTCCCGCGCCGCGCGCCGGTTCGCCCACGTCGCCGGGCACGCGTTCTCGGCCAGCGTCGCCACCGCCGACCCGCAGTCCCGGCCGGTACCGGCCCGCGCCGCCAGGACCACCACCCGCCGGTACGCCCCGAGCCGCAACCCGGGTGTCCCGGTGCTCGTGGTGGCGAGCGTGATGGCGCTGATCGTGGCCATGCTCGGTGTGGAACGGGTGACCGGCGTCAGCGTGCTGCCGGACCGGATCGTCGCCGGCCTGCGCCCGCCGCCGAAGAAGTTCCCGGTGCTGCCGGCCAGTCCACCGACCGGCCTGAGCATCGGCAAGCTCGACCTGCGCGCGCCGGTGCACCGGGTCGGCATCGCGCCGGACGGCAGCATCGCCGTGCCGGACGTGGAGCGGGCCGGCGAGGTCGGCTGGTACGACCAGGGCCCCACGCCCGGCCAGTACGGCCCGGCGGTGCTCGTCGGGCACGTCGACACCACCACCGGTCCGGCCGTCTTCCACGGGCTGAGGGAGCTGGACGACGGCGACCGGATCGAGGTGACCCGCGAGGACCGCTCGGTGGCGGTGTTCGAGGTGACGTCGATCGAGCGGTACGGCAAGGAGAAACTGCCGGTGGAGGACGTCTACGGCGACTTCAGCCGGCCCAACCTGCGGCTGATCACCTGCGGCGGGCGCTGGGTGGGCGGCGAGACCGGGTACGCGGACAACCTGGTCGTCTACGCCGCGCTGGTCAAGGCGCGCTGAGCGGGCGGGTCAGGCCGCCTCGGGCTCGGGCTCGCGCAGGTCGAGCCAGTCCGCCCAGCGCGGGTCGGGGGCGCGGTGCCCGAGCACCCGCCAGGCGGCTCCTTTGGGCGCGGCCGGCAGGTGGTGCAGCCGCCAGCCCAGCTCGGCCGGGGTCTTGTCGCCTTTGGTGTGGTTGCACCGCGCGCACGCGGCGACCACGTTCTCCCAGGCGTGCCGGCCGCCCCGGCTGCGCGGGAAGACGTGGTCGATGGTCTCGGCCGGCCCCCGGCAGTACGCGCACCGCCACCCGTCGCGGGCGAACACCGCCCGCCGGGACAACCCGACGTGGGTGCGGTACGGCACCCGGACGTAGCGGGTCAGGCGTACGACCGAGGGCACCGGTAACGCGTTGCGCGCGCTGTGCAGGATGCCCTCGCCGTCTTTGACGCAGACCGCCTTGGCGCTGAGGACGAGGATCGCGGCACGACGCACCGACACGACGCACAGGGGCTCGTAGGTGGCGTTGAGAACGAGTGCACCGGAGCCCGCCGTGGGTCGTATGTCAGGCATCGCGCTCACCCTCCCGGTCCAGTCGCTCCCGCCTCGTCTGCGCCGGAACCGCCCCGCGGACAGCGCGGAACGGCTCCGACGCCGGCCGGATCACCGACGTCCGTTGCGCCAATAGTCCCTGATCGCGCCCCGGATTGCACGTACTAATCCGGGCTACCCCCCGCCCGGCGGCCCTTCGCCGAGGTGGCGGTGTCCGTCGCCCGCCGGGCGTGCGGTACGAAAGCAGAGTGAACGTCTCCGACCTGATCTCCGCCGTGCTGGCCGCCGTCTCCGACCGGAAGCCGGACTGCCAGGGCAGCAGCTCCTGCGAGTGGGTGTACCGAGTGACGAACTCCGCCTGGTTCGCCGAGAGCAGCTACTGGATCCTGTTCAAGCCGCTGCGGGTGGCGCTGATCCTGCTGCTCGCGGTGGCCGCCCGGTGGGCGCTGCACCGGACCATCAACCGGCTGGTGCGGACCACCACCGACGGCGCGGTGCCGACCATGCTGCGCCCGCTGCGCGAGCGGATCCCCAGCGCCGCACTCGACCCGGACCAGTTCGTGCCGGAGCGGCGGCGGCAGCGGGCCGAGGCGATCGGGTCGGTGCTGCGCAGCATGGTCACCGCGTTCGTCTTCGGCATCGCGCTGCTGATGGTGCTCAAGGAGTTCAGCTTCGACCTGGCCCCGCTGCTGGCGAGCGCGGGCATCGCCGGCGTGGCGCTCGGCTTCGGCGCGCAGAGCCTGGTCAAGGACCTGATCGCCGGCCTGTTCATGCTGATCGAGGACCAGTACGGCGTCGGCGACACGGTCGACCTGGGCGAGGCGACAGGCGTGGTCGAGGCGGTCGGGCTGCGGGTCACCACGGTCCGGGACGGCCGGGGCGTGCTCTGGTACATCCGTAACGGCGAGATCGTCCGCGTCGGGAACAAGAGCCAGGGCTGGGCGCTCGTCGTGGTCGACCTGCCGATCGGGTTCGCCGGCACCGAGGAGGCCACCGCCGTGCTGCGTACCGCGGCGGCGTCGGTGGCGCTGGACCCGGAGCTGGCGCCGAGCATCGTGGAGCAGCCGGAGGTCCTGGGCGTCGAGCAGATGACCGTCGACGGCGCGGTGATCCGTACCGTCGTCAAGACCACCGCGGACGGGCAGTTCGCGGTCGGGCGTGAGCTGCGCCGCCGCCTCGCGGAGGCGCTTGAGAACTCGGGGATCGTCGCGCAGATCGCGGCTGCCCGGCTGTTCCCCGGCCTCCCGGTCCAGCCGCCGGCGCCGCCCGCCGCCGAGGGTACCGGTACCGGCGGACCCACCTGAGCCACCGGACGAGCCGGACGATTTCCGGGGTTCCGCACCGCGCGGCCCCTCGGGTATCGTCCGTTCGTTCAGTCGGAGATGCGACGATCAATCCGTTCGCCCTAGCCAGTTGTCAGACGATCGGGCAGAATCCGGTGCACACGCTCCACCGGGGGGCGTGCTCGTGTCCTCGCTGATCGATCGATCTGACGACGGTTCCCGGTCGGGCCATCACAAGTGGTCGACCAGGAACGATGGAGGCGACGGTGTCCGACGCGCGACCCGCCCGGGATGCCCCGGCCACCTTCCGGGACGTCTTCGGTCAGTCGGAGTTCCGCGCCATCTTCGCCGCCAACACCCTCTCCTGGGTGGGCGACTACCTGGCCCGCGCCGCGGTCACCGTGCTCGTGCTGCGCGAGACCGATTCGGTCGCGCTCTCCGCCGCCGCATTCGCCGCCAGCTACCTCCCCTGGCTGGTCGGCGGCCCGCTGCTCTCCGCGCTCGCCGAGCGGCACCACTACCGCCGGGTCATGGTCATCTGCGACCTGCTGCGGATGGCGCTGATGGCGCTGGTCGCGATGCCCTGGATGCCGACCTGGTCGATCTTCGCGCTGATCTTCCTGGCCACGCTCGCGAACCCGCCGAGCCAGGCGGCGCGGTCCGCGTTGATGCCGCACATCCTGACCGGGGACCGGCTGGTCGTGGGCCTGGCCGCGTTCACCAGCGCCGGCCAGGCCGCCCAGGTCGTCGGCTACCTGATCGGCGCCACGGTGGCGGCCCTCAACCCGAACACCGCCCTGCTCGTCAACGCCGTGACCTTCGCCGTGTCGGCCGCGATCGTCCGCTTCGGCGTACGCGAGCGGCCACCGGCGATGGCCGAGGTGCACCGTAGCCACCTGCTGCGGGAGACCGTCCAGGGCTTCCGGATCGTCTTCGAGCGGCCGGTGCTGCGCGCCATCGCGGTGCTGGTGTTCAGCGCGATGCTCTTCTCGATCGTCCCCGAAGGGCTGGCCGCGG
This sequence comes from Micromonospora sp. ANENR4, assembly GCF_015354395.1. Taxonomy (NCBI): domain Bacteria; kingdom Bacillati; phylum Actinomycetota; class Actinomycetes; order Micromonosporales; family Micromonosporaceae; genus Micromonospora; species Micromonospora sp. ANENR4. The sequence goes on along the minus strand of NZ_JADKYQ010000025.1, from coordinate 9,695 downwards.
GCTGGGCCGCCGACCGGACCGACGGCCGGATGGACGCCGGCACCGCCCAAGGTCTGATCATGGCCGCCGTCCCGGTCGGATACATCCTCGGCGGGCTGACCATCAGCCGGCTCGTCGGCCCGGAGCGGCGGCTGACGCTGATGCGACCGTTGATGATCATCGCGCCGGCGACGCTCGTACCCGCGCTGTTCAACCCGCCGCCGGCGGTGGTGGCGCTGCTGGCCGCCGGGTGCGGCTTCGCCGTCGCCGGGCTCGTCCCGGTCGCCAACGGCCTGTTCGTGCAGGCGCTCCCGGACGGCTTCCGGGCCCGGGCGTTCGGCGTCATGGCCAGCGGCACACAGATCATCCAGGGCGCCGCGGTGCTGGCCACGGGCGCGCTCGCCGAGCGCTTCTCGGTCCCGTCGGTGGTCGGCGTGTGGAGCGCCGCGGGGGTACTGATCATGTCGGTGGCGGCGCTCGCCTGGCCCCGGCCACAGGTGATCCACGAGGCCGTCGCGGCCGCCCGCGCGGAGTCGGCGGCCGGCGGCGGACCGGCGCACGCCCACGCGCCCGGCCCCGCGTCCGGTGACCGGAACCGGGAGCACGGCCGACGCCGGCACGCGGTGACGTGATCCGCGCCGCCCGGCGGGCGGGCGCGGGTGCCGGGCGGCACCTGGCAGGATGGAAGCGTGACTTCCCCAGGCGAGTCGATGACCCTCTTCGAGGCGATCGGCGGCGAACCGGCCTTCCGCAAGCTGGTGGACGAGTTCTACGCCGGTGTGGCCGACGACCCGCTGCTGCGGCCGATGTACCCGGAGGAGGACCTGGGCCCGGCGGCGGACCGGCTGACCCTGTTCCTCATCCAGTACTGGGGTGGCCCGCACACCTACTCGGAGCAGCGCGGCCACCCGCGGCTGCGGATGCGGCACGCACCGTTCCGGATCGGCGCGGCCGAGCGGGACGCCTGGCTGCACCACATGCGCCGGGCGGTGGACACGCTGGGCCTGCCGCCGCAGCTCGCCGCTGCGCTCTGGGACTACCTGGAGCGGGCCGCCTACTTCATGGTGAACGTGATGGAGGACCCGGCCGGCTGAGCCCGGCTCAGAGCAGGGCGCCCTCGTCGTGCAGCCAGTCGACGAACGTCACCGCGACGGCGGCGCCGCAGTCGAGCATCTCGACCAGCAGCGCGTCGTGGGCGCCGGCGCCGAGCGGGACCTGCAACTCGGCGTAGATCGGGAGCTGACCGCGCTCGGTCGGGTCACCGATGTACGCCTTGCAGAAGCGCCGGGTGTGGTTCCACTCGTTCACGACGCGGTAGGCCCGGTCGGCCCAGTCCGGCGGGACCGTCGCGTGCGGGCGGGCCCGCATCACGAGGATCTCGTCCTCGGGGCCCTCCAGCGCGACGAGCACGGCGTGCCGCTCCCACATGGCCAGCAGGTTGCCGTCGCCGTCGGCCAGATAGCGCACGTCGAGCAGGTCGAGCGCGTCGCAGACCCGGCTCAGCGTGACCGGCGCGACGGTGGCCGGCATGTCCGTGAGGGCCGGCCGCTCGGGCGGCGCCACGTCGTCCCCCGGCTGGCGAGGGGTCGGTGGTCCGACCCGGATGGTGTCATCCACTGTGGTCCCGCTTCGAGTCTCCGGCTCCCCGCCAGCGGCGGGACCAGGGCGCCATGACCACCACGGCATCGCTCGCGCACCTCACTCCCCAGCGGATCCGGACGCCTACGGTGCGTTGGATCCGAGGATGGACGGTACCCGGACAGGCGGCCTGAGGCATCCCCCCAACGACCGCCCCAAACCGGAAGGACGACACGGGGTCATCCGTTCGGACGACCCGGCGCCGGCCTGAGTGCAAGATCGGCGACGGTCCGCGACCAGGCCGCCCCGAACGGTCCGACGAGTCCGACCCATCGACCGGCCGTCCGCACCTGAACGTCGTCCGCGCCGGTGCCGAGGAAACCCATCCGGACCAGCGCCTGCACCAGTCGCTGCGACACCTCCACCGGCGTCCGCGGCGCCTCGTCCGGGGTCACCACCACGGCGACGTGGTCCAGCAGCGCGTCCCGCAGCACCCGCTGCCCGACCGCGCGGCCCGCCACGCCCTGCGTGGCCGCCTCGCGCAGCGTCCCGGCCGCCGCCTCCGCGATCCGGCGCAGCTCGGCGCCGGGCAGCGCCTCCACCGCCCGGCTCGTTGCCGGTGGGAGCTGCCACCGCCAGCCGTCGTCCCGGCGTACCGGAAGCGCCTCGCCCTCGGCGGAGAGTTCGGCCAGCAGTTCCCCCGCCGCCACCGTGACGTCGCCGGGGGCGGTGCCGGGCACGGTACGGACCACGAGCACGCCCCACGGCAGCCGCCCCCAGAGGGCGGTACGGCCCGCACCCGGTACCGGCCGCAGCCGGACCACAGTGGCCGGGTCGAACCGGACCAGCCGGGCCAGGAAGGCCCCGGCGTCGGCCGTCCCGGTCAACCCGTGCCCGGTCATCCGCTCAGCCCCGGCGCGTAGCGGAGCAGGAACGCCCGCTCCTCCGGCGAGATCCGGCGCGGGCGCTGCGCCGTCAGGTCGAACGGCACCAGCAGCGACCGGGCGGTACCGGCCAGCGTGTCGCCGTCGTACAGCTCGTAGGCGACCGAGAAGGAGGCGGCCCTGATCTGGTCCACCCACAGCTCGATCCGTACCGTCGGGGCGGCCTCCGCGCTGGCCCGGCCGAGCGCGTAGTCGACCGGGCGCAGGTAGTCGACCTCGTGCCGGCGGATGACCACCCCGTCGGCGAACGAGCCCACTCCCCACGCCCGGCCGCCGGCGAACATCATCGCCACCCGGGCCTCCTCGTAGAGCGTGAGGAAGCGGGCGTTGTTGACGTGGCCGTACGCGTCCAGGTCGGACCAGCGCAGCGCGCAGTGGTAGACGAAGCGGTCAGTCACGGGTGAGCTTGCGGTAGGTCACCCGGTGCGGACGGGCCGCCTCGGCGCCGAGCCGGTCGACCTTGTTCTTCTCGTACGCCTCGAAGTTGCCCTCGAACCAGAACCACTTGGCCGGGTTCTGGTCGTCGCCCTCCCAGGCCAGGATGTGCGTGGCGACCCGGTCCAGGAACATCCGGTCGTGGGAGATGACGACGGCGCAGCCGGGGAACTCCAGCAGCGCGTTCTCCAGGCTGGACAGCGTCTCCACGTCCAGGTCGTTCGTCGGCTCGTCGAGCAGGATCACGTTGCCGCCGATCTTGAGCGTCAGCGCCAGGTTGAGCCGGTTGCGCTCGCCGCCGGAGAGCACCTTCGTCGGCTTCTGCTGGTCCGGCCCCTTGAAGCCGAACGCGGCGATGTACGCCCGGGACGGCATCTCGACCTTGCCGACCATGAGGTGGTCCAGCCCGTCGGAGACGACCTCCCAGACGGTCTTGTCGCCGTCCAGGCCCTGCCGGTTCTGGTCGACGTACGACAGCGAGACGGTCTCGCCGACCCGGACCGAGCCGCTGGTCGGCTGCTCCAGACCGACGATGGTCTTGAACAGCGTGGTCTTGCCGACGCCGTTCGGGCCGATGATGCCGACGATGCCGTTGCGGGGCAGCGAGAACGACAGGTCGTCGATCAGCACCCGGTCACCGAACGCCTTTGTGAGGTTCTGCGCCTCGATGACCGTGTTGCCCAGGCGCGGGCCCGGCGGGATCTGGATCTCCTCGAAGTCCAGCTTCCGGGTCTTCTCCGCCTCGGCGGCCATCTCGTCGTAGCGGTCCAGGCGGGCCTTGGACTTGGTCTGCCGCGCCTTGGCGTTCGAGCGGACCCACTCCAGTTCCTCGGAGAGGCGCTTCTTCATCTTGGCGTCGCGGCGTCCCTCGACGGAGAGCCGGGCGGCCTTCTTCTCCAGGTAGGTGGAGTAGTTGCCCTCGTACGGGTAGGCCCGGCCGCGGTCCAGCTCCAGGATCCAGTTGGCCACGTTGTCCAGGAAGTACCGGTCGTGGGTGATCGCCAGGACGGTGCCGGCGTACTTGGCCAGGTGCTGCTCCAGCCACTGCACGCTCTCCGCGTCCAGGTGGTTGGTGGGCTCGTCGAGCAGCAGCAGGTCCGGCGCCTCCAGCAGCAGCTTGCACAGCGCCACCCGGCGGCGCTCACCACCGGAGAGCTTGGTGACGTCGGCGTCCGGCGGCGGGCAGCGCAGCGCGTCCATCGCGAGTTCGAGCTTGGAGTCGATGTCCCACGCGTCGGAGGCGTCCAGCTCCTCCTGGAGCTTGCCCATCTCCTCCATCAGCTCGTCGGAGTAGTCGGTGGCCATCTGCTCGGCGATGGCGTTGAACCGCTCCAGCTTGGCCTTGGTCTCGGCGACCGCCTCCTCGACGTTGCCGAGGACCGTCTTCTCCTCGTTGAGCGGCGGCTCCTGCGCGAGCATGCCGACGGAGTAGCCGGGCATGAGCCGGGCCTCGCCGTTGCTCGGCCGGTCCAGCCCTGCCATGATCTTGAGGAGGCTGGACTTACCGGCGCCGTTCGGACCGACCACCCCGATCTTGACACCCGGCAGGAAGTTCAGCGTCACGTTGTCGAGCACGACCTTGTCGCCGTGCGCCTTGCGCGCCTTGTCCAGGACGTAGATGAACTGGGCCACGGTGCGGGCTACCTCCGTCGGTTGCGATCGCGGGCTTGTCGGGTGCGGGGCGCGGGCGTCGATCTCCGCCCGCCGCCGCCGGCCGGGAGCCGGCCGCACGCACGCCGCCGTCAATCCTGACAGGTACGGACCGCCACGCCCACATCACCCCACCCCAGGGGTACGGCGGCCTGCCGCGTTGCCGGCGCAGGTACTACTCGTTAACGTCGACGGTATGACCAAGAAGATCGCCATCAGCGTCCCCGACGACGTGGCCGAACGACTGGCCCAGGAGCCGAACGTCTCCGCGTTCATCACCGAGAGCGTGCGGCAGCGGATGACGGGAGAGCGCACCCGGCGCACGCTCCGGCAGGTCGGCTTCCGGCTGTCCGACGGCGGGCTCGCCGACGCGGGCCACGCGCTCGACGAGGCCCAGGCCAAGATCACCCCGGAACTGCGCGCCCGGGCCGCCGCACTGCTAAGCGAGTCGTCACGTGGACGGCTGACCCGTGACTGACCCCGGGCTGGTGCTCGACACCGCCTGCCTGCTGGCCTACTCGGAGGGCACCGAGGCGGTCGGGGAGCAGATCGCGTCGGTCGCGGACCGGGGGCAGACGGTGATCGTGCCGGCACTATGCCTCGCCGAGGCGTACCGGCAGGTGGCCGTCGACGGCTGGCGCCTGCTGGACATCCTCGGCGATCTCGACCACGTGGTCGTCAGCCCCGTGGCGCACGACATGTGCATGTTCCTCGGCGGCTAGTCGCGCACGCTCCTGAGCATGGACCTCGCCCAGGTGGCGCTGGAGGCCGCACGGGCCACCACGCCGATCATGAGTGACCGGCGGGAACTGCTCGGTGAGGTGCTCCCCAAGGAGTGGCCGATCATCGACCTCTGAGCCACCGGTGTCGACAAGATCACGCGGTGGGTTCGGCGGTTCTGGGACGGGTAGGTAACTCCGGCACGGGGGATCAGACGCCGCAGCTACGCTCAGTACGCTCATCGCGGTGGACCCGTCAGTACCCGGAGGTGGCCGATCGTGACCGTCCGTAGCTCCTTTGTCGTAGTGGCCAACCGTCTGCCGGTCGACGAGGTGAGCACACCCGAGGGACGGCAGTGGCGGCGCAGCCCGGGCGGGCTGGTGACCGCGCTGCACCCGGTGCTCGCCGAGCACCAGGGAACCTGGGTGGGGTGGGCCGGCGGCACCGGCGCCGCGCCCGAGCCGTTCGACCTGGAGGGCATCCGGCTGCACCCGGTGCCGCTGAGCGCCGAGGAACTGGAGCGCTACTACGAGGGCCAGTCGAACGCGACGATCTGGCCGCTCTACCACGACGCGGTGGAGACGCCTGCCTACAAGCGCCGCTGGCGCGAGGCGTACCGGCTGGTGAACGCCCGGTTCGCGGAGGCCGCCGCGGACGTGGCGGCCGAGGGCGCCACGGTCTGGGTCCAGGACTACCAACTCCAGCTCGTGCCGGCGATGCTCCGCGAGCTGCGGCCGGACCTGCGGATCGGCTTCTTCCTGCACATCCCGTTCCCGCCGATCGAGCTGTTCATGCAGATGCCGTTCCGCACCGAGATCCTGCGTGGACTGCTCGGCGCGGACCTGGTCGGCTTCCAGCAGCGGCTGGCAGCGCAGAACTTCGTCCGGCTGGCCCGGCACCTGCTCGGCCTGCGCTACGAGGGCCAGATGATCCAGGTCGACGGCCGGCAGGTGAAGGCGGGCGCGTTCCCCATCTCGATCGACACCAAGGAGATGGAGCGGCTGGCCGAGGACCCCGCGATCCAGGCCCGGGCCAAGCAGATCCGCGAGGAGCTGGGCAACCCGAAGACGATCATCCTGGGCGTCGACCGGCTCGACTACACCAAGGGCATCGAACTCCGGCTGAAGGCCTTCCGCGAACTTCTCGCTGACGGAAAGTTGACAGTTCCGGACGCGGTTATGGTGCAGGTCGCCACGCCCAGCCGCGAGCGCGTGGAGCACTACCAGGCACTTCGGGTGAAGGTGGAACGCGAGGTTGGCCGGATCAATGGTGAATTCGGCCGGGTCGGCGTGCCTGCAGTGCATTATCTGCATCAGTCGTACAGTCGCTCCGAACTGGCCGCGATGTACGTCGCGGCCGACGTGATGATGGTGACCCCGCTGCGAGACGGAATGAATCTGGTGGCCAAGGAGTACGTCGCATCGCGCGCCGACCAGGGCGGCGCGCTCGTGCTCAGTGAGTTCGCCGGCGCCGCGACAGAGCTGCGCCAGGCGTTCCTGTGTAATCCGCACGACCCGGACGCGGTGAAGGACGCGTTGCTGCGGGCCGTGCATGTCGAAAAGCCCGAAGCCCGCCGCCGGATGCGCGTCATGCAGCGCCATCTGCGCAGCCACGACGTGGGCCACTGGGCCAAGTCGTTCCTCAGCGAGCTCGGCGTCGGAGATACGGAGGCTGCGTGACCTCGCCCGCCCCCGCCGCCGCCCACGGCGGCGTGCTGGATCCCGAACTGCGTGCCGCCATCGGCCGTATCGCCCGGGTTCCGCAACTCCTGGTCGCCTGCGACTACGACGGCACACTGGCGCCGATCGTCGAGGACCCCAGCAAGGCCGTGCCGCTGCCCGAGTCGGTGGCGGCCGTACGCGCGCTCGCCGCACTGCCGCAGACGAGCGTCGCTGTCGTCTCCGGCCGGGCGCTGCGCGACCTGGCCACACTGTCCCGGCTGCCGAGCGAGGTGCACCTGGTCGGCAGCCACGGCTCGGAGTTCGACATCGGCTTCGTCGAGCGGCTCACCCCCGAGCTGATCGCGGTCCGGCACCGGCTCCGCGAGGCACTGCGCGAGATCGCCGCCGAACACCCGGGCATCCGCCTGGAACGCAAGCCGGCCAGCGTCGCCGTACACACCCGCGGTGTCGACCCGCACGTCGCCGCCCGGGCCGTCGAGGCGGTCCGCAACGGCCCCGCGACCTGGGAGGGCGTGACAGTCACCCAGGGCAAGGAGGTCATCGAGCTGTCGGTGGTGGTGACCAACAAGGGCACCGCCGTCGACCAGCTCCGTACCCAGCTCGCCGCGAGCGCGGTGCTGTTCATCGGCGACGACGTCACCGACGAGAACGCCTTCGGCAACCTGACCGGGCCGGACGTCGGCATCAAGATCGGTCCCGGGGAGACCCGCGCCGACTACCGGGTGGCCGAGCCGATCGAGGCGGCCCGCGCGCTGGGTCTGCTGCTGGAGACGCGGCGGCACTGGCTGTTCGGCGAGCGGGCGGTGCCGATCGAGCGGCACTCGATGCTCGCGAACGGCCGTACCGTCGCGCTCGTCACGCCGGAAGCCAAGATCACCTGGTTGTGCCACCCGAAGCCGGACTCGGCGGCGATCTTCGCCGACCTGGTCGGCGGCAGCCCGGCCGGGCACTTCACGGTCGGCCCGGAGCGCGGCGGCATCCCGCTGGGCCAGCGCTACCGCAGCAACACGATGACCGTCGAGACCCGCTGGTCCGGCCTGACCGTGACCGACTGGCTCGACCTCCCGGTACGGGAGACCACGCCGGACGACCCCGCAGTGGTCAGCGGCGACTCGACACTGGTCCGGGTGCTCAGCGGCACCGGGCGGGCCCGGGTCGAGTTCGCGCCGCGCCCCGAGTTCGGTCAGGTGGCGGTGCAGCTCCAGCCGCTCGACGACGGGCTGCTGGTGCTCGGCTCCAACGAGCCGGTCGCGCTGCACTCCCCCGGCGTCGAGTGGGAGGTCACGAACGACGCCGGGTACGAGACCGCGAAGGCGGTGGTCGACCTGTCGGCGGCCGGCGGCCAGGTGGTGCTGGAGCTGCGCTTCGGCACGCAGAGCCTGGAGCCGCACCGGCTGCCGCTGCACGAGCGGCAGACCGCCGCCGAGCAGCCCTGGAAGGACTGGGTGGCCTCACTGCGGCTGCCCGCCACCGCCCGGGACCTGGTCGCCCGCAGCGCGCTGACGCTGCGCGGCCTCTGCCACGAGCCGACCGGCTCGATCCTCGCCGCGGCCACCACGTCGCTGCCCGAGGAGCTGGGCGGTGTCCGCAACTGGGACTACCGCTACTGCTGGCTGCGGGACGCGGCGATGACCGCCCGCGCGCTTGTCGACCTCGGCTCGACCGAGGAGGCCGAAGGGCTGCTGCGCTGGATCGACGGCGTGGTCGAGCGCACCGGAGGGCACCCGGAGCGGCTGCACCCGCTCTACACGGTGGACGGCTTCGAGCTGGGCGCCGAGGCGGTCATCGACACGCTGCCCGGCTACGCCGGCTCCCGGCCGGTACGCGTCGGCAACCTCGCCAACCACCAGCTCCAGCTCGACGTCTTCGGCCCGGTCGCGGACCTGATCGCGGCGGTGGCCGACGCCCGGGGCTCGATCCGCGACGACGAGTGGCGGGTGCTGGAGAACATGGTCGAGGCGGTACGCCGCCGCTGGCACGAGCCTGACCACGGCATCTGGGAGGCCCGCCTCCCCCCGAGGCACCACGTCTTCTCCAAGGTCATGCTCTGGATGACTGTGGACCGCGCGCTGCACGTGGTCCGCCGCCACGGCGGCGAGGACCGACCCGAGTGGGTCGAGCTGCGCGACCGGATCGCCGCGAACGTGCTGGAGCACGGCTGGCACCCGGAGGCCGAGGCGTACAGCGTCGCCTACGGGTACGAGGAGATGGACGCCTCGTCGCTGTGGATCGGCATCTCCGGGCTGCTCGCCGGCGACGACCCGCGCTTCCTCTCCACCGTGCTCAAGATCGAGGCGGAGCTGCGCAGCGGTCCGGTCGTCTACCGGTACCACTGGGACGACGGCCTGCCCGGCCGGGAGGGCGGCTTCCACATCTGCACGTCGTGGCTGATCGAGGCGTACCTGCGCACCGGCCGCCGCAGCGACGCCGAGGAGCTGTTCACCCAGATGCTCGACACGGCCGGTCCGACCGGCTTGCTGCCGGAGCAGTACGACCCGCTGGCCGAGCGCGGGCTGGGCAACCACCCGCAGGCGTACAGCCACCTCGGCCTGATCCGCTGCGCCCTGCTGCTCGACAACATGCTCAAGCAGTGACCGACCGGGGCGGGGGACTGACGTCCCCCGCCCCGTCCCCGTCCCGGTCCCCGTCGATCTTGCACTTTCCGCCCTGACATAAGGGCTATAACGGGCACCTGGTGGGCACCAAG